>DAOUJA010000035.1:0-107068 GCA_034423175.1 Dehalococcoidia bacterium | reverse complement strand
CAGCGGATGCCGTCGTCGGTCGGGATGCCGTAGACCATGCCCATGCGGCGGTGCGGGCAGTAGTTGTCCACGAGGCCGAAGACGCCCTGCTTGCTCTTGTAGAGGATGAGGTCCTCACCGAGCAGGCGTATGGGCTTGGTGGAACGGTCGTTCATCATGGCGACGGCGGCGATGGGGTGCCAGTAGCGGCGCATCAACTCGCCGGTCGGCGTGCCGGGACCGACCAGGGTCAAGCGGTCGTTCTGTTCAGCAGTCAGCATGCATTACCTCCCTGCAGCGGACGCGTATCGACGTGTGTGCGCGTGAGTGTAGCAGAGAACCGCGGGGCGTGCGCTGTTCCTTCCTCGCTCTCTCCCGGAGCGAACGGTCCGGTGCTAAACCGCGCATCTGCGCTCATTCCGCGCACATCCACCTCTGTTCCAACACCGCTGCTCAACCTCGCCGCACCGCTCGAAACCGCTCATTCCCGCGCCATTCCCGCTCGAAACCGCCGATGACCGCTCGCGCTCTTCCATTTCTGCGGGCCCGTCCACGTGGCGCGATGTTCGCCGACCGAACGTCGACGCGCGTCATCAGATCGCCGGGCCGTCACCGAACCAGCGTACGCACCTCCTGCCCGTTGGCGAAAGGGGCGGGTGTCGCGTCCGGCTTCGCAGACAACCGATGGGGAGTGGGTGGAGCGGGAGACGGGACTCGAACCCGCGACATCTTGCTTGGAAGGCAAGAGCTCTACCACTGAGCTACTCCCGCTCGCGGCACTCCCATTATAGCGGCGCGTGCCCTTACGGCGGGCGGGCGTCAGCATGCTGCCGGGGGCGCCGGGTCTCTACGCCGAAGATGGCGACCACCAGACCGGCCACGATGAGGAAACCGGACACCATGATGAAGGCTGATTGGAAGCCCGCGTTGTCAGCGACGGAGCCGATGACGATGAGGCCGAAGACCTGGCCCGCGATCATGGAGAGCGACCAGACGCCGAGGAATGCGCCGCGGCGGTCGTGCGGGGCGAGGTCCATCGCGTAGACCTGGTTCGTGCCGGTAGCGAACGCCTCCGCGAGCCCGAACGCCAGCACAGCCATGAGCGCGCTCTCGAAGTTGGACATGCCGGACATCATCCAGACGGTGAGCGACGTCGCGAGGAGCGCGAAGATCAACGTTCGTTTCCGCCCGACGCGGTCGCTCGCGATGCCGGCGGGAATGGCCGCGCCGAGCGCGAGGATGCCGGAGAACATGATGAGCGTGCCGACCCGCGCCTCGTCCAGTCCGGCCGCGTTCGCTCCCTGCACGGGGAAGAACGTGCGGAAGATGCCGGTCCCTCCGGTGACGAGGTTGACGGAGAACGTCGCGATGATGAGCGCGAAGAACGCCCTCGACCGGAACATGGCGAGGTTCAGCCGCTGGGCGATGCCACCGCCCGCGGGTTTCGGCGCCGAGCGAGCGGCCGCGCGGGAGTCGCGCACCCAGAGCAGCGTTACGATGATGACCGCCACCTTGCACACGGCGATGAACAGGAAGACGTCGCGCAGGTCGCCGACGACTGCGACGACCCCGGCGACCAGGGGCCCCAAGAGCGTTCCCGCGCGGGACGAGGTCTGCCGGAGCGCAACGGCCCTGCCGCGGGTCGCGAGCTGGGTGTAGTCGGCCATCAGGGCGTTGGAGGAAGTCATCCATGCCCCGATGCCGAGACCGGCCAGCAGCTCCATGAGGAAGTACTGCAGGTATGCAGTGGAGTTGAACTGCCCGATCAGGGCGACGATGTGGATGACCGCGCCGAGGATGACGAACCACTTCCTGCCGAAGCGGTCGGTGAGGTAGCCGGTGAGGGGGCCGGTGAACGACCGGGGCGCGGCGCTGACAGCGGAGACGAGCCCGACGAGGAGCAACGACCCGCTGAGCTCGTAGGCGAAGAGCGGCCTGACGAGCCAGAGCCCGCCGGTGCCGAACCCCCAGAAGAAGAACATCAGGAAGATGGGCAGCGTTCGGGGGGTGAACAGGTCCCGGAACCGTTCGCCGGAAGGAGGTGAGCGCATCGCTCGGCGATGGTACTACGTTGCAGGTGGAACAGGACGGAGGCGCGGGCAGCACGGAATGCCCATGGGCGCTCGGGATTGGTAGGTGGGAGCACTGGTTGTGCTCCTGCTATGGCACCGCACGCCGCTAGGAAGGGCGGGTGTCCGTCTGCTGTCGTGCCCGGTGTGTCTCCACGCCGAACACGGTGACCATGACCGTGGCAACCAGCAGGAAACCGGAGACGGCGAAGAATGAAGTCTGGAACCCCGCGGAGTCGGCTATCAGGCCGATGACGATGGGACCGAAGATCTGGCCTGTGTTCATGGAGAGCGACCAGACGCCGAGGAATTCACCGCGCCGGTCATCCGGTGCAAGGTCCATCGCGTAGACCTGGGTGGTGCCGGTGGCGAATGCCTCGGCCAATCCGAAAGCGAGGACCGCGAGCAGCGCCGTCTCGAACCCGGACATCCCGGACATCATCCCGACTGCCCCGGCCGTCGCGATCAGGGCGAAGATGAGCGTGCGCTTGCGTCCGATGCGGTCGTTCGCGATGCCGGCGGGGATCGCGGCGGCGAGGGCGAGGACGCCGGAGAGCGCGATGAGCGTGCCGACGCGTGCTTCGTCCAGTCCCGCCGCGTTCGCACCCTGCACCGGGAAGAACGTCCGGAATACCCCGGTGCCTCCGGAAACGAGGCTCACGGAGAACGTGCCGATCACGAGTGCGAAGAACGCCCGTGAGCGAAACATGGCGAGGTCCATGCGCTGCAGCACGCCGCCGCTGCGGGCAGGCCTCTGCGTTGAACGGGTCGTACGGGCGGACTCGTGTATCCAGAAGAGCGTGACCACGATCACCGCGACCTTGCATGCGGCGATGAACAGGAAGACGGCCCGGAGTTCCACGGAGAACGCGATGAACCCTGCCACCAGCGGACCCAGGAGCATTCCCGCGCGGGAGGAGGTCTGGCGGAGCGCAACGGTCCTGCCGCGGGTCGCCACCTCGGTGTGGTCGGCCATGAGCGCGTTGGAAGAGGTCATCCACGTGGCGATGCCTGCTCCTCCCAGCATCTCCAGAAAGAAATACGGAAGATAGGCGGTGGAGAAGAACTGGCCGATGAGCGCGACGATCTGTATGACGGCGCCCAGTATGACAAAGGGCTTCCTCCCGAAGCGGTCAGAGAGGTAACCGGTGACAGGGCTGGCAAAGGTACGGGGTGCTGCGCTGATGGAGGAGACGAGGGCGACCAGCAGGAACGACTCGCTGAGCGAATAGGCGAAGAGCGGCCTGACGAGCCAGAGCCCGCCGGTGCCGAACCCCCAGAAGAAGAACATCAGGAAGATGGGCAGCGTCCGCGGGTTGAGCAGGGCCATGAACCGCTCGGGGGACGAAGAAGGGCGCATCGTGGAGCGATGGTACTACGCCGACACGGATAGAATCGCAGCATGAGCACGCAGGATGACAAGCGCGGAGGGATCGGCGGGCAGGTGATGCGCTTCCAGCGCGTCACGTCGACCATGGACGTGGCGTGGCAGCTCGCGGAAGCGGAGGCGCCGCATGGAATGACCGTCGTCGTTCAGGAGCAGACGGCAGGACGCGGGCGCCGCTCCCGGCGCTGGGTTTCCGGCGAGGGCGACAGTCTCCTGGTGTCCGTGCTGCTGAGGCCGCCGGCAGACGCAGCCCCGCTGCTGAGCATCGCGGGAGCGCTCGCAGCCTCCGACGCGGTGCATGCGCTCACCGGCCTGTCCTGTGCCTTCAAGTGGCCGAACGACGTGCTGCTGAACGGCAGGAAACTGTGCGGCGTGCTCACTGAGGTACGCGCCGATACGGACGGCGACGTCACCGCGGTGCTCGGCGTGGGCCTGAACGTGAACCTTCGCCCGGAGGCGCACGCGGAGATTGCTGAGGGCGCGGCGAGCCTGGCGTCGGAGATCGGTATCGAGTTCGCAGTCCCGGACGCTGAGCAGGCGTTCCTCGTCGCGCTGCGCGTACGCTATGCACAGTGCCTCGATGCTCCGTGGAGCGTGGTCAGCGACTGGTCGGAGCGCCTGTCGACGCTCGGCAGGGAAGTGACCGTGCGTCGACAGGACGGCGCGGTGCACGGGACTGCCGAAGGTGTCGACGCCGAGGGCCGGCTGCTGGTGCGCCTCGCATCGGGCGACGTGCGGGCCCTCGCGGATGGGGAGATTTGGAGGGAATCATGACGCGCATAGAACCAATCACCGACAGGGCCGATCTGCCAACAGATCGACAGCACGAGTGGGACGCGATCTTTGCCCAGCGGGGGCGGGTCCGAGGGCCGTTCGCGGTCATGCTCCAGAGCCCCGGCCTCGCTTCGGGCTTTCTGGCCAATCTCCAGCATACGCACGATGCAAACGTGGTCAGCCCCGCGCTGCACGAACTCGCCATCCTCGCCGTCGCCTACGAGGACGACGCTCCCTATCAGTGGTCGGTCCATGTCGCAGGCGCCCGGGCAGCAGGCCTGAGTGACGCTGCGATCGAGGTCGCGCGCAACGGCGCTGACAGCAGCCACCTGGACGATGACGAACGAGACGTCATCGAGCTGTGCCGCCAGCTATGCCGCACGAATCGAGTCGACCAGGCGATCTTCGATGCCCTGGTGGGAAGACACGGCCAGCGGTGGGTGGTACTCATGGTATCGACCATCGGGCTCTACCGGTCCGTAGCCGCCTTCAATAACGCCTTCGAGATCGATCCAGTTGCGGGTGACGATCAGCTGCCGGCGCGACGCGGCCCTGTATAGACCTCCTATCCGCCCTGTGCGCGGCGTGCGGTGCGTTACAATGGCTGGGCAGTCCCGTTCGGCCTGGTCCCATGAGTAACCCACGAGAACAACCGCTTGCCCTACAGCGCGTCGTCGCTGGCAGCCGCATGCGCCTGGAACGCTTTCTGCAACGCAGGGGCTACCAGCCGGTAACGACGCCGATGATCGAGCCGACCGACCTCTTCCTGAAGAAGTCGGGCGGTGAACTCGCGGCGCGCATGTATTCCTTCACGGACCCCAGCGGGCGGCGGGTGAGCCTGCGCCCTGAATTCACGTCGTCCGTCGTGCAGGCGTTCGTGGACGGGGCGCTGCCGGGCCCGCTGCCGCAGCGCTGGTGCTACTCCGGCCCTGTCTTCCGCTATGAAAAGGGCGGCGACTCCGGAGAGTTCGAACAACTCGGCGCGGAACTCATCGGCGCGGGGAGCGTCGCTGCGGACGCGGAGATACTCGCTCTCGCAGCGCAGGGGCTCGCCGTGCTGGGAGTGCGCGGTCACCGGCTGCGGATCGGGCACGTGGGCGTCGCTGCCGCGATGTTCGATGCCGTCGGCCTCTCCGAGCGCTCGAGCGTTTTCCTGATGGGCAGCCTCGCCGCGCTGCGTTCCGGCGGCGAATCGCCGGAGAGCGTGCGCGAGAGGGCTGCACGGTTGGGACTGCTCGCTCCCAAAGCGAACGGCCACCTGTCCCGCATCACGCGAGAGATGACGCCGGAAGATGCGACGGAGATGGTGCGCAGCTTCGTGGGACAGGGCGTCTCCGGCTCTACCGGACAGCGGACGCCGGACGAGATCCTGCGCCGCTACCTCAAGAAGCTGCGACAGGCCGATGAGCCCGGAGCGTTTGAGAAGGGCCTCGCGCTCTGCGGCGAACTCGCACGCGCGGCAGGCCCGGCGTCACGGGTGCGGGGCAGGCTTGCGCGCGTCGCATCGCGGTTCCGTATCCGCAAAGGCGTCCTGGCCCCCCTCGAGGGCGTGCTGAACGCACTGGAGCAATACGATCTGCGAGGCGTGCCGGTAGTGCTCGACCTCGGGCTGGCGCGCGGCCTCGCCTACTACACCGGGTTGCAGTTCGACATCGAACACCCCCGAGTCAGGAGCTCCCACTCGCTCGGCGGTGGCGGACGGTACGACGACCTCATCGGGGCGCTCGGAGGGAAACGTCCGACACCGGCTATCGGATTCGCCTACACGCTGGACCACGTCGCGCGACTGCTGCCCGTGGGCTTCGACGACGACGATTTCGAGGGCCCGGCGCAGGTGCTGGTCACCGCACAGGAGACCGCGTTCAGCGAGGCGGTCGCAACGGCGGAGCGTCTCCGCGCCCAGGGCATCCCTGCGGAGTTGGACCTGGAGAGCAAGAGCGACGCCGCAGCCGCGAAGTACGCGCGGCAACGGGGCATCGAGACCATCATGCGGGTAGGGCAGGACGGCCGTGTTGCAGAACAGTTCGTCTAACGGCCAGGTACGTGACCGCCTGCGCCTCGCCATACCGAGCGACGGCGTCATGTACGAGGGCACGCTCGACTTCCTGAGCGCCAGCGGCCTGCGCGTGCGGCGTCCGAGTTCGCGCGGCTACACCGGAGAGATAGGTGCGCTCCGTGGCGTGGAGGTGGTCTTCCAACGCAACTCGGACATCACGGCGCGTGTGGAGGAGGGCGACGCCGACCTCGGCCTCGTGGGGTTTGACAACTTCTGCGAAACCCGTATCGACGACGGCGACGCGCTGGTCGTGATCGAGGCGTTAGGTTACGGCCATTGCGAACTCGTGACAGCGGTGCCGGACTCGTGGGTGGACGTGGAATCGATGGCCGACCTCGCCGATCTCTCCATCGAGTTCCAGGAGAGCGGGCGCGAACTGCGCATCGCCACGAAGTACCCGGTGCTCACGCGGCGCTTCCTCCACCAGCACGACGTCAACTACTTCACGCTGAAGCGGCTCTCCGGCGCGGTGGAACTGACACCCGCGATCGGGTACGCAGACTTCATCGTCGACCTCACGGCCAGCGGCCAGACCCTGCGCGAGAACCACCTCAAACAGGTTGCCGACGGCACGGTGCTCGAATCGGAAGGGGCGCTCATTGCGAACCGCAGGGTGCTCCGAGAACACCCGGAGCGGCTGGAGACTGCGCGAGAGATCATCGAACGCATCGAGGCGAGCCGGTCGGCGTCGACCTACTCGCGTCTCACGGCGAACATCGAAGGTGAGAGCGAGCAGGCAGTGGCGGCGAAGGTGCTGGAGCTACCCGAGGCCAGCGGCATCAGCGGGCCGACGATATCGCCGGTCTACTCCCGCGACGGCAGGCAGGTCTACTCGGTCACCGTATCCATCCCCAGGCGGGACCTCACTACGGCGGTCGACCACTTCCGGAGTATCGGCGGCGCGTCGGTGAGTGTCTCGAGTGCGGAGTTCCTCTTCCGCGAAGAGAGCGGCATCTACGCCCAACTGCTCGGCGCCCTGGGACTCTCGTGATGCGCGTGCTGCGGGGCATCGACGCCGGGCTTGAGGCGCTCACGCGCCGTCCGGGCTATGAGGAACCGCAGCTGACGCCCGCGTCCGCGGCGCGCACCGAAGCCCTGTTCGGAGAACCTCTCACCGCGGCGCAGGCCGTGGAACGCATCGTCTCCGACGTGCGCGCCAACGGCGACGGCGCCATCAGGGATTACGCCCGGCGCATAGACGGTGCAGAGCTGGATGCGTTGGAAGTGCCTCGCGCAGCGTGGGAAGACGCTGACCGGTCCGTCGGCGCCGAGTTGCAGCAGGCGCTTGCGGTTGCGGCGGGGCGGATACGCGCCTACCACGAAACGGCGATGCCGCACGCGTGGGAGGATGCGGGAGCAGGCTACGGCCTCCGGAGCGTCGCCATTGAGCGCGTCGGTCTGTACGTGCCGGGAGGGTCCGCTGCCTACCCCTCGACCGTGCTCATGTCGGCGATACCCGCGAAGGTGGCCGGTGTCTCGGAAGTCATCGTCTGCACACCCGATCCGTCCCCTGTCACGCTCGCGGCTGCGCAGGCCGCCGGCGTCGACCGGCTGTTCGGCATCGGCGGCGCGCAGGCGATAGCGGCGATGGCTTTCGGAACGGAGAGCGTTCCCCAGGTCGACAAGATATGCGGGCCGGGAAACGTGTTCGTCTCCATCGCCAAGCGGCTCGTGTACGGTCACGTTGACATCGACGGTCTCTATGGACCAACTGAGACGCTCCTGATCGCCGATGACACCGCCACGCCGGAAGTCGTCGCAGCCGACCTCCTCGCGCAGGCGGAGCACGACGAACTCGCCTCACCCGTGCTCGTGACGACGAGCGAAACGGTCGCGTCTGCGGTCGAACGCGAATTGGAACGCCAGGTCGAGCTGCTCGAGCGTGCACCTATAGCCCGCGAAGCGCTGGCGCGACAGGGTACCATCGTCATAGTGGATAGCGTCGAGGAGGCTGCTGCCATCGCCAATGCCTTCGCACCGGAGCACCTTTGCCTGCTCACCGCGGACCCGTACTTCTGCGTTGGCCTCATCCGCAACGCGGGCGGCATCTTCGTCGGCGAGACCTCGCCCGAGGTCATGGGCGACTACGCGGCGGGGCCCAGCCACGTCATGCCGACTGGAGCGACGGCGCGTTTCGCTTCGAGTCTGGGCGTCCACACGTTCCTTAAACACGTGCCGGTGGTCGGCCTGTCCCCTGAGACGGCGCGCGAGATAGGCCCGGCTGCGTCGGCGCTGGCGCGCGCGGAGGGGCTTACGGCGCACGCCCGTGCTGCGGAGTTGCGACTGGAAGGCACGGGTACCCCACCCGGAAGGAGGCGCTCGTGACCCGCCGGAACGTCCTGGAATTCGTGCAATCCCACTGGCGCGACCTCGACCCCTACGAAGCGGCTGAACCCCCGGAGGCCCTGGCGGAGCGCGGGGGTGTCACCGAAGCCGAGGTTGTCAAACTGAACGCGAACGAGAACCCGTACGGGCCGTCGCCAGGGGCTATGGAGGCGCTGAACCACTCGGCGCGGGCGCACATCTATCCGGACCCCGCGCAGGTTGCGATGCGCCGCTCGCTTTCGCGCTACACCGGAGCGAGGCCGGAGCAGATCGTCGTGGGAAACGGCAGCGACGAGATCATCGACCTCGTCTTCCGCGCGACGCTCTCCCCCGGCAACCTCGTCGTGAACGCCCCGCCCACGTTCGGCATGTACGACGTGACCGCTCACATCTGCGGCGCCGGGATCGTCGAAGTCGAGCGTGACGAGCACTTCGACATCGACGTCAACGGCATGCTCGCAGCGGCGGAGGGCGCGAAACTCGTTGTGCTCGCGTCACCGAACAACCCCTCCGGCAACGGCACGCCGATCGAGGACGTCGAACGCCTCCTCGGCGCGGACTGCCTTGTGGTCGTGGACGAGGCGTACGCCGAGTTCGCGGGACGCAGCGTGCTGCCGCTCGTCGACGAACACTCGAACCTCGTCGTGCTGCGGACCATGAGCAAGTGGGCCGGACTGGCCGGGCTGCGCGCCGGTTACGGTGTGATGAACGAGGAATTCGCCGACGTGCTGATGCGTGGCAAACCGCCTTACAACGTCTCCCAGGTGGCCGAGGCGGCGCTGCTCGCGTCGTTGGAGGATGCGGAGATACTGGACGAACGCGCGCGGCTCATCGTTCAGGAACGTGAACGGATGACCGGGCTGCTCGCGGAGATGCCGGGCGTCGAACCGCTGCCGTCGGACGCGAACTTCATCCTCTGCCGCCTGCCGGAAGGGCGCGGCAAGGCGATATACGACGCGCTCGCGGACCGCGGGGTGTCGGTGCGATACTACTCGCGGGGCAAACTCGCCGATTACCTGCGCGTCAGCGCCGGAATGCCGGAGCAGACCGACCGCTTCATCGAGGCGCTGCGTGCAGCCAGGCAGCAGGTAGGATGACTTCACGCACCGGGACATACAGCAGGACCACGGGCGAGACGGACGTCTCCGTCACCATCGGACTGGACGGAACGGGGCAGGGGAGCATCGCGACCGGCAACGGGATGCTGGACCACCTGCTCAACCAGCTCTCCCGCCACGGCCTGTTCGACCTCGACATCAAGGCTTCCGGCGACAGCGCGCTGACCGGTTGGCACCACACGGTCGAGGACTGCGGCATCGCCCTCGGACGGGCGTTGGCCGACGCCATCGGCAACGGGGCCGGCATCCGGCGCATGGGCCACGCCCTCACGCCGCTGGATGAGACGCTCTCACGTGTCGCGCTGGACATCAGCGGACGCGGCTACGCGGTCGTTGACCTCGGCGTCAGCGGCAGGACCATTGCCGACCTCCCGGGCGACCTCGTGCGTCACTTCCTGGAGTCGTTCGCGGTGGAAGCGCGCATCACCCTGCATGTCCACGTCCTGCACGGCGTCAACGCGCACCACAAGGTCGAGGCGTCATTCAAGGGACTCGCCAGGGCGCTTCGCGACGCTGTGGAGATCGACCCTCGCGCCAGCGGCGCCACGCCGAGCACCAAGGGCGTCATCGGGTAGGGCGCCCCTCCGCTGTTTTCAGTCAGGAAAGAACGGGCCTGGCAGACAGTCAGGCTGGGCTGATGTCCGCCTCGTAGGCTTCGATGACCGGGTTCGCGAGGAGCTTGTCACACATCTCGTGCACGTCGCGGTGCGCAGACGGTTCGTCGGGGGCCTCGACGTCCAGCGTCAGCATCTTGCCGACCCGCACGTCGCGCACGCCGTCGAACCCCAGCGAGTGCAGGCTGCCCAGGACCGCGTTGCCCTGCGGGTCGTTGACTGCGGGCTTGAGCATCACCTGGATGCGGGCGATGAACCGCATCACGCGCCGCTTCCCTGTCCGCACGACTCGCCGCGGGACTCGGCGTTCAGCGTGTTGGCGCGGTGGTCGTCGACGAAATCGCGCATCGCATCGGTCTCGCTGGGCGTCAGCGTGTCGATCCAGCCCCATGCCGTGAGCGTTATCTCACCCTGGCCCACCTCCTCGTGCGGTTGCAGCACGTAGCAGTCCGGGTAGCCTGGCAGCGATTCTACGAACGCCTGCAACTCGTTACGCTGCGAGTCGCTGTCGAGGTTGTAGCTGAAGACGATGCCGCCGTTGCGCAGGTTGCGGACGACGGCCTCGTTCGCTGCCTGCTCATCGTGGACTCCCCATGTGGCAGCCTCCGCCCAGCTGGGGCCTGACGTGGGTGGGGAGGTGTCGTAATCCGTCGTCTCACCCGGTTCCAGCAGGTCTCCCTCCTGGACCGCGAGCTGCGTTCCGGCAACGTCCTGCTGTTCTGGCGCGGTGGGAGTTGGGTTGATTCCGAAGGAGGGCAGGGCCAGCCCGGTGATGAGCGCCAGTGCGATGATGAGACCGCCGGCCATGAAGAAGCGGCGCCTGCGCGTCCGCTTCGCCGTGGCGCGCTGGCGTCGCTCCTGGCGTGCAACCGTACGACGGGAGGGCCTGCGTTCTGGTGCGGGGTGTGTGGGCTGGGCTGGTTGCGCGTCGGATAGCTGTTGGTCGTCGTCTGCCAAGTGAGGTGTCCTTCGAGTAGCGTGTGATGCGGAGGCGCGCGTCAGGCGTCGTTGCCGGTGAGCTTCCTGTAGGCCTCCCAGTAGCGTTCCGTGGTCTTCTCCACAACCTCGTCCGGCAACGGAGGCGCAGGTGGTGTGCGGTCCCAGTCCTTCTGCGTGAGGAGCCAGTCGCGCACGAACTGCTTGTCATAGTTCGGTTGCGACTTCCCGGGGCTCCATCCCGAAGCGTCCCAGAAACGGCTCGAGTCCGGCGTGAGCACCTCGTCTATGAGGATGACCTCGCCGTCGCGCATCCCGAACTCGAACTTCGTGTCCGCGATGATGATGCCGCGCTCCGCAGCTACGTCGTGGGCGTGCTGGAAGACGGCGAAGGAGAGGTCCCGCAGGGTCGTCGCCGTCTCCGCGCCAACGAGATCGGCCATCTCCTGGGCGTTGAGCGGCTCGTCGTGCCCCACCTCAGCCTTCGTCGTGGGCGTGAACATGAGCTCAGGGAGCCTGCTGCCGTCCACGAGTCCCGGCGCCATCGGCACGCCGAACATCGTGCCCGTCGCGTTGTAGTCCACGAGCGCGGACCCGGTCAGGTACGCCCGGACGACGCACTCGGCGTCGATGCGCTCCGCGCGCTTCACCACCATCGCCTGCTGCGCGATCTCGGGCGCGAGGTCCTTCAGCAGCGGGTGCTCGGCGAGGTCGCCCAGGGCTTCCTTGTCCTCGGCCAGTGCGATGAAGTGGTTCGGCACGATGTGACGCGTCTGCTCGAACCAGAACCGCGACATCAGCGAAAGGACGCGGCCCTTGTCCGGTATCGCCGTGGGCAGCACGACGTCGAACGCGGAGATGCGGTCCGTGGCGACCATCAGCAGCAGTCCGTCGCCGAGGTCATAGGTATCGCGCACCTTGCCCCGGTAGAGGCGGTCGGGCAGTGGCGTGTCAAGCAGTGGCATGGTCTCCCTCCCGTATGGAATCACTGGTTACACCGAGGCCGGCGCGCTCGAACAGCGCGTCAACGTTGGCGGTGTAGTAGCCGTAGTCGAACAGTTCGGTAAGTTGTGCGTCCTCCAGGTGCGCCCGGATGGCCGGGTCGCCCTTCACGAGTTCCCGGAAATCTCCGCCCTCGTCCCACGTCGTGGCGGAGTGACGCTGCATCATGCGGTAGGCGTCCTCGCGTGGCATGCCCGCTTCGATGAGCGTGAGCATGACGCGCTGGGAGAACAGCAGACCGCGCGTAGACTCGATGTTCGCCATCATGCGCTCCGGGAAGACGCTCATCCCGCGCACGATGCCGGTGAACAGGTCCAGGATGTAGTCCAACGCCATGCAGGCGTCAGGCAGGATTATGCGCTCCGCGGACGAGTGCGAGATGTCGCGTTCATGCCAGAGTGCGACGTTTTCCAGCGCGGTGAGGGCGTTTCCGCGGATGAGGCGGGCAAGCCCGCAGACGCGCTCGGACAGGTCGGGGTTGCGCTTGTGCGGCATCGCGGACGAGCCGGTCTGTCCAGCACCGAACGGCTCCTCGACCTCGTGCACCTCGGTGCGCTGCAGGCCGCGTACCTCCGTCGCGAACTTCTCCAGCGACGCGGCGGTGACGGCCAGCGCCGTCATGAAGTTGGCGTGCCGGTCGCGCTGTACGATCTGGTTGGACAGCGGCGCGTAGGGAATGCCGAGCGCCTCGCAGGCGTACGTTTCCACCTCGATCGGGACGGTCGCGTGTGTGCCTACCACGCCGGATATCTTTCCAACGGACGCTTCCCGTGCGGCGCGCTCCAGGCGTCCGCGGTTGCGGCGCATCTCGTCCCACCAGAGCGCGAGCTTCAGTCCGAACGTCGTCGGTTCCGCGTGTACGCCGTGTGTGCGCCCCATGATGAGCGTGTGCTTGTGCTCGATGGCGCGCTCCGCGATCGTCTGGATGAGCGCATCCACGTCTGCGAGCAGGATCGCTGCCGAGTCGCGCAGTTGCAGCCCGGTAGCGGTATCCCATACGTCGTTGGACGTGAGGCCGTAGTGTACCCAGCGTCCTTCCGACCCGAGGCCGGAGGTGACAGAGTAGAGGAACGCGGTCACGTCGTGCCGTGTCTGCGCGAACTTCTCGTCGAGTCTCCCTGCATCCCAGGACGCCCCGCGGATGCGCTGCATGTCCTCCACCGGGATGACGCCTATCCGCGTCCACGCCTCGCAGACGGCGATCTCGACCGCCAGCCAGCGGTCGTACTTGCCCTGGTCGGACCAGACCTGCTTCATCGCCTCGCGGGCGTAACGGTCGATCATCGGTCTGCCTGCACACTCGTCTTTGCGTGCTCCGTCACGCGCGCTCTCGCATATTCCAGCACGGGGAAGAAGTCCGGCAGGTCCCGGTACGCGATGCCGCGCTCGCGGCAGATGCCGGCGAGCGGCTCGCGGGCGAATACTGTGTCCGCGCGAGCGGCAGGGCAGGCGTCCGAGACGCCGTCGCCGACGTAGACCACGTGCCCGCCGTTGCTGCGGGAGGCTTCGAGCGCCTTGCACTTGCAGTTGCCCGGCCACCAGGCGCACGACTCGTCCGCGAACGTGTACTCGTAGGTCTTCGCGTCGGGGCCGTGTGTCAGGACCGTGTGCGACTCCACGTCAACGCCGTGCTCGTCGAGCAGCGCCCGGACGTAGTAGTCGAGTCCGTGGCTCGTAACGGCGAGCCGGATGCCGTGCTCCGCGCAGTACGCGGCGAGCTCGGTGAAGCCGGGGCGAAGCTGCGCGTTGGAGCGGACGTACTCGGTCTGCTCCTCGACCGTCGCACTCATCTGGCGGAACGTGATCTCCTGGTACTCGGCGAGCGATATCTCCCCGTCGGCGCGCCGTTGGCTCACCTCGCGCCAGTGCACGACACCCGGCTGCGAGACGTCCGGCTGGAAGCGTTCAAGCAACATCTGACCGACGTTCTGAACGGCGGCGGTGTCGTCGAAATCGCAGAGGATGATCATTCGGCGGGGCGTTGAAGTGACTCGTTCAGCGCTGGCGGAGCCGCTCGCGGTACTGCTCCACTGCCTCTCGAATCATAGCATACTTGATGCCGAGCACCTCCGCCGCGAGCAGCGCCGCGTTGCGCGCTCCCCATGCCCCGACGGCCACTGTCGCGACCGGTATGCCGGGGGGCATCTGCACGATGGAATAGAGGGCGTCGATGCCGCCCCCGAGTTCGCTCGATGCGATGGGAACGCCGATGACAGGCAGGGTGGTGTGCGAGGCAACGACGCCGGGCAGCGCCGCCGCGCCGCCGGCTGCCGCGATGAACACTTCGACACCGGTGCCAGGCGCGCTCTCCACGTACTCCTGCACTTTCCTGGGGTTCCGGTGCGCCGACGCGACGATGAGCTCGGCCTCGACGCCGAGGTCCGTGAGCGTCTTGAGCGTGTCCTCCATCACGGGCTGATCGGTTGCGCTTCCAACGATGATGCCGACTTGTGGCACGGGACTTCTCCTCCGAGTGGTTTGGGGACTGGGTCAATAATCTATCACGCGTCTCTCATAGGGCCGCGAACGACGCGATGTCCGTGCGGTAGTGCTTGCCCTCGAATGTCACCGCGTCCGCCGCAGCGTAGGCGCGAGCCCGGGCCTCGGCCATCGACGCGCCGCGACCCACGACAGTCATCGTACGCGAGCCACCCGTCACTGCCTTGCCACCATCGGCAACGGTCGTTCCCGCATGGAAGATCAACGCCTTCTCTCCACCCTCCACTAACCCCCTGATAGCCTTGCCTGTCCCGTGCGGGCCAGGGTAACCCTGAGGAGTGAGCACCACCCCGACCGTGCAGTCGTCGCTCCAGCGAAGGTCAACCGATGGCAGCGTGCCGTCCAGCGATGCTTCGACCACGTCCAGCAGGTCGTTCTCCATCCGGGGGAGGATGAGTTGCGCCTCCGGGTCTCCGAGGCGGGCGTTGAACTCGATGATGTACGGCCCGTCGTCGGTGAGCATGAGGCCGCCATACAGAACGCCGGTGAACGGCGACCCCTGGCGCGCCATCTCGCGGATGATCGGTTCGATGCACGTCTCGCGCACCTGCTGCTCCATGGCGGCGTCCCACCACGGCGGCGGGCTGTAGCCGCCCATCCCGCCCGTGTTGGGCCCCTCGTCGCCGTCGAAGATGCGCTTGTAGTCGCAGGCCGGCACGAGCGGCGTCACGTACTCACCGTCTGAGAAGCAGAAGGCGCTGAGCTCCTGCCCGACGAGGCACTGCTCGATGACCAGCCGTTCGCCGGATGCCCCGAACACCCGGCTCTCCATCGCGGCGTCGACGGCTTCGAGCGCCTCGTCGATGCTCTGCGCCACCACGACGCCCTTGCCCGCCGCGAGGCCGTCCGCCTTGACGACGATGGGCGCGCCCTGTGAGCGCACGTACGATCGCGCCGCGTCCGCGTCGTCGAAGACGGCGAACGTCGGCGTCGGGGCTCTCGCATCCCGCATGATGCCCCGTGAGAACGACTTGCTCCCCTCGATACGGGCTGCCGCCTGGGTGGGTCCGAAGATGCGCAGTCCCTCCTTCTGAAAACGGTCCACGATGCCGAGGGTGAGCGGCAACTCCGGTCCCACGATGGTCAGGTCGATGCCGTGCTCACAGGCTGCGGCCACGAGCGCGTCGAGGTCGGTTACGGCGATGGGCAGGTTCGTGGCGATGGCTGCGGTGCCGGCGTTGCCCGGCGCGGCGAACAGTTCCGGGTGGCGCGGGCTCCGACCGAGTTTCCAGAGGATGGCGTGCTCGCGCGCGCCGCTCCCGACGACCAGCACCTTCACCTGCGGTCCCTCGGCTGACGGAGCATGGCGACGGCGACCACGAGACAGGCGATGCCGATGCCCATCGAGATGAAGACAGTCGGCACGTCCCATTCACCCGCGATGCCCATGGCGATGCCGCCGACGATGAACGTGAAGCCCAGGGCGCCGAACACTGTCCGCACCGCGCGCCTGACGTTGACGACGCCCATCGGTCCTACTCCCACTCGATGGTGCCGGGTGGCTTGCTCGTGATGTCGTAGACGACACGGTTCACACTCGGCACCTCGTTGACTATGCGGTTGGAGATCCGGGCAAGTGTTTCGTAGGGCAGGCGGGCCCAGTCCGCCGTCATCGCGTCCTCGCTCGTGACGGCGCGCAGTGCGACGACGTGCTGGTAGGTGCGCAGGTCGCCCATCACGCCCACCGTCCGGGTATCGGTGAGCACGGCGAAGCTCTGCCACAACTGGTCGTACAGGCCGTCGCCCTTGATCTCGTCCATCACGATCCAGTCTGCGGCCCGCAGGGTCTCCAGCTTGTCGTACGTCACGTCGCCGATGATGCGGATGGCGAGGCCGGGCCCCGGGAAGGGTTGACGGTTGATCATCTCCGGAGGCAGGCCGAGCTCGGCGCCGACCAGTCGCACCTCGTCCTTGAACAGGTACCGCAGCGGTTCCACGAGGTCCAGCTGCATCCGCTCCGGCAGTCCGCCCACGTTGTGATGCGTCTTGATCTTGTGGGACGCGCTGTGCTCCGCCGTCTCGCTCTCGATCACGTCCGGGTAGAGCGTACCCTGCGCGAGGAAGTCCACGGCTCCCATGGTGCGGGCCTGTTCCTCGAACACGTTGATGAACTCGGCGCCGATGGTCTTGCGTTTCTGCTCCGGGTCGGTCACGTCTGCCAACGAGGTGAGGAACCGCTCGGTGGCGTCGACGTAGACCAGGTTCAGTCCAAGGTTGCGCTCGAAGACGGCGCGGACGCGCTCCGGCTCTTCGCGGCGCAGCAGTCCATTGTTGACGAAGATGCACGTCAACTGGTCGCCGATCGCCTCGTGCACGAGCCGTGCGGTAACGGCGGAGTCAACGCCCCCGGACAGCGCGCAGATCACCCGGCCGTCGCCGACCTGCTCCCGGATGCGCTGAACGGTCTCTGTTACGAAATTGCCCGGCGTCCAGGACCCGGATGCGCCGCACACCCTGTAGGCGAAGTTGCGGATCACCTCCGCACCCTGCGGCGTGTGCGCCACTTCGGGGTGGAACTGGATGCCGTACATCCCGGCGTCGTTCGCCATCGCGGCGATAGGCGAGTTCTCCGTGTAGGCGATGGCCCGGAAGCCCGGGGGCATGGTGGCGATGCGGTCGCCGTGGCTCATCCAGACCGCGGTCTCACCCTCCAGTCCGTCGAATAGCGGGCTGGGGTCGTTCTTGTGGACGACGGCGAAGCCGTACTCGCGCTCCGTGGCGGGGACCACGCTCCCGCCGAGTTGGTGGGCGAGCAACTGCATGCCGTAGCAGATGCCCAGCACGGGCACGCCGCTCTCGAATATCCACGGCTGGGCGTGGGGTGCGCCGTCTTCGTAGACGGAGGCGGGCCCGCCCGAAAGGATGATGCCCTTCAGGTCGAGTCCCTCGACGGCCGCGCGCGGCGCGGTGGGTGAGATCAGTTCGCAGTAGACGTTCTGCTCACGGACGCGGCGCGCGATGAGCCTGCTGTACTGTGAGCCATAGTCGATGACTGCGATGGCCTCGGGTTTCAGGGGGTCGGACTCGCCGATGCTCCGGCGCTCGCCGGAGGCTTGCTCGCGCTCCTGGGCGATGCCGAGATAGGTGGAGACTTCCACGTCGCCGCTCGTCGACACCCGGTGCGTACCGTCGGTGAGCGGCGGTGGGGCGTTGTCGTTAGGCGAGTCCATGCGGTGCACTGCAATTTAGTATGCCGTTCCGCGCCGGTCAACGCATCGATTGGTGACACGCGCCCCTTTCACGGTGGCGCCGCGTCCGCATACGCTGTCCCTGGCGTGGCGCTAAGGCGCCGAGCATGAATGGAAGTAGACCGTATGGAACAGGTGGCCCGGAACTTCACACCCCGACCGATTGGTCGTGCCGCAAGAGATGAGCGTGCCCGGTGCTATACTCGCATCCGTCGTACCCGTAAGGACGGTCCCTTCATGCCCCTTGCCCCCGACAATCCCAACAACCGCTCCGTCGCGTCCATCCTCCTGCGCGAGGGCGGCGTCGTGGCGTTCCCGACGGACACGGTCTACGGACTCGGTGCGTCGGCATTCAACCACGCCGCGGTCTCCATGGTGTTCGTGATCAAGAACCGCAGCAGGAACCAGGGCATCCCCGTGCTCATCGCCTCCGAATCACAACTGCAGGAGGTCGCGTCGGAGGTGCCGGACAACGCCTACGCCCTGGCGGAGCGCTTCTGGCCGGGCGGACTCACACTCGTCGTCCCCCGCAACGAGAACATTCCTGCCCTCGTCGCCGGGTACGGCGACACCATAGCTGTCCGCCTGCCGGACCACCCCTGTCCCCAGACGCTCGTCCAGGCGCTCGGTAAGCCCATCACGGGCACGAGCGCCAACCGCCACAACGGACCGGAGCCGTCGAGCGCTGCGGAGGTGCAGCGCCAGCTCGGCAATCGTCTCAGCATGATCCTGGACGGCGGCGAAAGCCCCGTGCCTGTGCCGTCCACCATCGTGGACACCACGCAGCACCCCCCGAAGGTGCTTCGCCCCGGTAGTGTTTCGGTCGAACAGATGCGGGAGGTCTGCGAGATAGCGGGGCCCGACGCGCCCGCCTGCTGAGCCTTCCCGATGCCTGACGCACCCTGGACACCCGACAGCCTGCGAGCGCACCAGCCGCTGATCGAACGCGCGCTGCGTGCGGGCCTCGAGCTGCCGAATGACCCCGCGCTGCCGCTCTACCGGATGATGCGCTACCAGCTGGGTTGGGTAGACAGCGCCGGCGAGGACCGCAACACCGAAACGTTCCGCCTCCTGGGCTCACTCTGCCTGGAGGCATCCCTTTCGCTGGGCGGCGACCTGGAGCAGTGCGCTCCGAGTGCGGCGGCGATCGAACTGCTGGGCGAGTCCGCCGCAGTCCACGAAGAGATGCAGACGGCAACGCAACAGCGGGCAGGGCAGGATGCGGTCTGGTGGGTGTGGGGACCGGCGCAGGCCATCAACGTGGGCGACGGGCTCTACGCCCTCGCTCGGCTTTCGGTCCTGGAAACGCTCAGCGGCGATGCGGTAGCCCGGCTTCCCGCGACGCTCTCGGAGCTGGACACTGCCGCCCTGGAGTACTACCAGGGCCAGTACCACGACCTGCAGCTCCAGGAGCGCGTCGACGTCACCGAACAGCAGTACATGCGGATGGCGCGCGGAAAGTATGGCGCGCTCCTCGGCGGGGCGATGGCGCTGGGCGCCGTCTCCGCGGGCGCGGACGAGCCTACCGTCGGTGCGTTCCGTGAAGCCGGCATCGAGATGGGCGTGGCGTCGCTCATCGCAAGCGAGGAACGCCTTTTCTGGGGCGAAGGCGAGGAAACGGGGCGCGCGCTGAACAAGAGCAAGCTCTACCCGGTGGTCGCCGCGCTGCAGGACGGGACGCTCTCCCAGAAGCGGGCGCTCGGCGGCTACTACTTCAAGCGCGTCATGGAGCGGGAGGACATCGCGGGCATCCGGGCGGTGCTGGAAGAAGCTGGCGCACGGGAGCGGACACGCACCGCCAGGGACCGCGCGGCGCGGAGCGCGATCGTGGCGCTCGAGCAGACCGAACTGACGCTGGTCCAACTCGACGGCTGGGGGGAGATCCTCAACGGGCTTACTGGCGAGGCATGGGCATGAAAAGAACGCTCAGGGACTTCGACTGGCAGGGGAAGCGGGCGCTCGTCCGGGTCGACTTCAACGTCCCATTCGAGCGGGGTACGACACGCATCTCCGACGACGTGCGTATCCGCGAGGCCCTGCCGACCATCGAATACCTGCGCGGGCAGGGCGCCTCGGTCGTCCTCTGCACCCACCTCGGACGTCCCGACGGCAAGCGAGTCCCGGAGATGGAGCTCGGTGCCGTCGTGGAAAGGCTGGGGGAGTTGCTCGGCGCGCCGGTAGCTTATGTGCACGACGCTCCCGGTGACGAAGCGAAAGCGGCCGCCGGTGCGCTGGCCGCCGGCGGCGTGCTGATGCTGGACAACATCCGTTTCTGGCCGGGCGAGGAGGCGAACGACTCCGGGTTCGCCGCGTCCCTTGCATCGCTCGCAGACGCCTACGTGAACGACGCCTTCGGCACCGCACACCGCGCGCACGCCTCTACGGAAGGCGTCGCGCACCGGCTTCCGGCCATGGCCGGGCTGCTGATGGAGAAAGAGATAACCTTCCTGGGCGGAGTGCTGCAGGACCCCGCGCGCCCGCTCGCGGCCTTGCTCGGCGGAGCTAAGGTAAGCGACAAACTGAAGGTGCTTGGAAGGCTCGTCGGCCACGCGGACGAGCTCTTCGTCGGCGGCGGCATGGCCGGCACTTTCCTGAAAGCGCAGGGTTACGAGATAGGGGCCTCGCTGCTGGAGGAGGACCTCATCGGCTTCTGCGCCGAAACGATGGAGCGCGCGGCTGCGGCCTCGACTCCCATCACACTGCCGGAGGACGTCGTCGTGGCCGGGCGCATTGAGCCGGGTGTGCCCACGTCGGTGGTCGGCATCGGCGACATCCCCCCGAATGCCATGGTCCTGGATATCGGTCCACGCACGGCGGCGGACTACGCGCAACGTCTCGCTGCGATGGGCTCGGTCGTCTGGAACGGCCCGATGGGCGTGTTCGAGGTTCCGCCGTTCCACGAGGGCACCCGCATCGTCGCCGAGGCTATCGCGTCAGGCGACCTGGTCTCGGTCATCGGCGGCGGCTCGACGGCTGAGGCCATTGCGCACCTGGGGCTCGCAGAGCGCATGTCGCACGTTTCGACGGGCGGCGGCGCATCGCTGGAGTTCCTGGAAGGCAAGGAGTTGCCGGGCGTTGCTGCACTGGACGACGCGTAGGGAAACGCATGACTTCGACTCAACGGACAGTCCTGTTCTGGGTAGTGCTAGTTTCCTATATCGGCGTAGTAGTCGCTTCCCTGGGAACAGCCACCGGTGCGTGGCCATGGGATGCTCCCCCTCTCTTCGAGCGCGTTGCCATCGGCACAGTCATAGTCGGCATCGTGGGGTTGGTCGTGGCGTCCTATCGTCGAGCGTTTACTTCTCCCGCGGACATCTTCATCGTGTTGGAGTTCCCTTACGAGGTTGACCTGCGCCCCATGGGCAGGTTTATCGTTTGGGATGAACGAAGCGGCCGCTCAGGGAGGAATGGCAACATTCTCGCGCTGACTGGCCAAGCGGGCTGGTTCTGCCGTTTGCCTCACGGGGTGAGGCTGTCTGACAGCATCGAGTTGCGGTTCTGGGAGACGACGGGAGCCGAATGGGAGGTGAAGAACTTCTCTCCCAGTTTCAATCGCCAGCCTGCGGTCCAGCGTAGAATCGGTCTTGCGGAGATGGAGGGCACGCAATGAGGCTGAAGATAAACAGTGACGTCAAGCGGATAGCCGACAGAGCGGGGCGTCCCTACTACCACTGGCGTGTGTTCGTGGACGAAAACCCATCCATGCTCAGCCGCATTCACTTCATCGAGTACACCTTGCACCCGACTTCCCCACGGCCTCACCAGACTGTGGACAAGCCGGTGGGAGGATTTGCTCTGGAAGGCAACGCCTGGGATGAGTTCCCCATTCTGATCGATGTCTTCTACAAGGACGGGACCAGGGAGAGGCAGCAGTATCCCCTCGACTTTTCGAAGCCCTGGCCCGCAGAACCCGTGAGCGCTTAGAGGATCTGGCTTGCGAACCCCCTTCGTTGCAGGCAACTGGAAGATGAACCCGCCCTCCGTCGCAGAGGCTGAAGCGCTCGCTTCGGACCTCGCCGGGGTCATCGACGGCATCGACGGCGTCACGCGCGTGGCCTGCCCGCCGTTCCTGGCGCTGCCCGCAGTCGCAGGGGCGCTCGCCGGATCGGGCATCGCTGTCGGCGCGCAGAACGCTCACCCCGAGGCCAAGGGCGCCTTCACCGGCGAGGTCCCGCTTGGGATGCTGTCCGGCCTCTGCGAGTATGTCATCGTCGGCCACTCGGAACGCCGTCAACTGTTCGGCGAGACGGACGCGTTCGTCAACGCCAAGGTCCGCGCGGCGCTCGCGGCGGGACTCACGCCGGTCCTCTGCGTTGGCGAGACTCTCGACGAACGCGACTCGCACCGGGCAGAAGCCGTCGTGCGGCGGCAGGTGTCGGCAGGACTGGCAGGAGTGGACACTGAACAGGACGGAAGTATCGTCATCGCCTACGAACCGGTGTGGGCCATCGGCACGGGCAGGGCGGCGACCCCGGACATCGCACAGGAGATGTCGGCGTTCGTCCGCTCGGAGGTCGCCGCATCACTGGGTGCGGAGGCCGGCGAGACTGTGCCCGTCCTCTACGGCGGCAGCGTGAACCCTGGCAACGTCGAGTCGCTCGCCGTGCAGCCGGACGTCGACGGTGCGCTTGTCGGCGGCGCAAGCCTCGTCGCGGCCGACTTCGCCGTCATTGTCAGGGCATTCGCCCCGGCCTGATCATGGCCGCGCCGTGCGTGCTCTTCATCGTCGGCCCGACGGCAAGCGGCAAGACTGCTGCATCGCTGGAAATCGCCACGCACGCACCCATCGAGGTCCTGAACTCGGACAGCCGACAGGTCTACCGCGGCATGTCGGTCGGCACCGGCAAGCCCACGCTCGCCGAGCTCGCCTCCGTCCCGCACCACCTCATCGACATCGTGGCGCCCGACGAGCGATTCAACCTTGCACGTTTTCTCGCCGAGTCCCGTACTGCCATCGCTGATATTGCGTCGCGGGGTGTCTTGCCCGTCGTGGTAGGCGGCACGGGGCAGTACGTCTGGGGGCTCGTTGAGGGCTGGCGCGCCCCTGCGGTAGCTCCGAACCCGGTGCTCCGCGCCGAACTCGCGGAAGAGGCGCGCCGCAGCGGCCCCGAAGCTCTGCACCAACGCCTCCGCGCCGTCGACCCCGCCTTAGCTGACGGGATCGACCCCCGCAACATCCGGCGCGTCGTCCGAGCGTTGGAGGTCTGGCACGAGACCGGCGCGCCGTTCTCCCGGCAGCGTCGGAGGTCGCCGCCCGACTTCGAGCCCGTCATCCTCGGCGTCGCTCCGGAACGCGCCGTGCTGCGACAGCGCGCCGACGACCGCGTGGACGCGATGCTGTGCGGCGGCTGGCCGGAGGAGGTCCGTGAACTGCTGGGCTACGGCTACGGCCCGGAGCTGCCGTCGTTCTCCAGCGTCGGTTATCGAGAGGTCGCCGCGTACGTGAATGGGGAGCTGACGCTCGAAGAGACCGCCGAACGGGTGAAGAAGGCGACGCACCGCCTGATACGGCGCCAGGCGACGTGGTTCAAGGCAGGCGACCCCCGCATCGCGTGGAGCCCCGACGCCGCTTCCCTGGCGGAGCGCGCACTGGCGGCGTGCTTCGCTTCACGGAGCACGCCTTGACGGAGCACGCCCGCTCATAGGAACCTAGCACCGCTCCTCCGCGTTCCGTGAGAGGGAGACCATCAAGAAGAGAGCAGGTGACATGGCAGGCTATCTCGACCCCAACGACCCCGTGGTGCAGGCGTTCGCGAAACTCGGCACGACGCCCGTGAGCGACGCGATGGACAGGCTCGGCCTCATCGGGCAGTGCTTCGGCATCAAGCCCGTCGACCGCGAATTCACGCTCTGCGGACGCGCACACACCGTCCGCAACGAGCCGATGACCGCCGGACACAAGGGCGAGAGCGTCGGCGATTACATCGACGAGGTCGCGCCCGGCGGCGTGGTCGTCATCGACAACGGCGGACGGCTGGACGCCACGGTCTGGGGCGACATCCTCACCATCATGGCCGACCGGAACAATCTCGGCGGGACCGTCATCCACGGCGTCTGCCGGGACTCCAACCGCGCGCTCAAGCTGAACTACCCCATCTTCTCCCGCGGCACCTACATGCGCACCGGCAAGGACCGCGTGCGCGCAGACGCCTACCAGGAGCCGGTGTCGCTCGGCGAGGTCCGCGTGCTGCCCGGCGACCTGCTGCTCGGCGACGGCGACGGCGTTCTCGTCATCGCGCAGGAGCACGAGCAGGAAGTGCTGAAGGCCGCGCAGGAGATCGACGAGGCTGAGGAGCGTATCCGCAACGAGATCGCGCTCGGCGGACGCCTCGACGCAGCCCGCGAGAAGTTCCGCTACCACCAGCTGCAGAGCAGGGTGTAGCCTCCTAGGCCGCCGATGACCACGGGTAACAACAGCGCAAGCGGAATCGTGTACATCCTGACCAACGAGTCCATGCCCGGGTACCTCAAAATCGGTAAGACCGGGGGCGAGGACGAGTAGCCGTGACATCCGCTCGTTGCCTGGACAACACGTCTTTCCTTACGATGGTTCTCCGCCTGCGTGGCCTGCACCGGCGGCAGCGTGGACGGCATCAGTGAGGCGTGCACCGTTTTGCACCATTCGTGCCCCGTTCAGCCCCGGATTGGCCCCAAAGCGCCCCATGGATGCGCCATCGAGGCGCCCCCGGAATGCCGGGCCCGCGAGTAAGTGGTGCACAATGGTGCAGGATGGTGCAAGATTCACGAGAGTTGTCGCACGGAGAACCCCGTTCACTCCTGTGAGACCGGGGGCCGGTGCTCCCTCTTCCCTGGGAGAAGGCTCGGGTGAGGGAGTAAAGACTGCTAGAGGAGGTATGTGAGCGATGCAGACTTCCATCCCTTGCGTATTCATGCGCGGCGGCACGTCGCGAGGGCCGTACTTCCTCGCGTCCGACCTGCCTGCCGACCCCGATACGCGCGATAAGGTGCTGCTCGCGGTCATGGGTTCGCCCGACGACCGCCAGATCGACGGTCTCGGCGGCGCCGACCCGCTCACGAGCAAGGTCGCCATCGTCAGCCCCGCCACGCGGGAGGACTGCGACGTCGACTACCTGTTCGCGCAGGTCGTTGTCAACGAGGCGGTCGTGGACGTGAGCCCGAACTGCGGCAACATGCTCGCCGGCATCGGCCCGTTCGCCATCGAGCACGGCCTCGTCCCCGCCAGTGACGGCGAGACCGAGGTGCGCATCCATATGGTCAACTCCGGCGACAGGGCCATCGCCCGCATCATGACGCCGGGCGGGCAGGTGGAGTACCAGGGCGCCGCCCGCATCGACGGCGTGCCCGGCACCTCCGCGCCCATCATGATCGACGTCGAGGACACCGCAGGCTCATTCTGCGGCGCTCTTTTCCCCACGGGCAATCGCGCCGACGTGATCGACGGCGTCGAGTGTTCGCTCATGGACAACGGCATGCCGGTCGTGGCGATGCGCGCCGAAGACCTCGGGCGCACCGGCTACGAGACGCGCGACGAGCTCAACGCGGATACGGAGCTCAAGGAGCGCATCGAGAGCATCCGCCTCCAGGCCGGGCACATGATGAACCTCGGCGACGTGACCGATAACGTCGTGCCGAAGATGTTCCTGCTCGCCCCTCCGGTCAACGGAGGCGCCATCTGCACGCGCTCGTACATCCCCAAGGTGGCGCACGCCTCCATCGGCGTCCTCGCCGCGGTGACGGTCGCAACAGCCGCCGTCTTCCCCGGCACCACTGCCTACGACTATGCGGTCAGGCCCGAGGGCCGCCGCAAGATGCTGGGACTCGAGCACCCCACCGGCGACTTCGCTGTTGAGATCGAGGTCGGCGGCACTGAGGCCGAACCGACCATCGAGCGCGCCGCACTGCTGCGGACGGCCCGCAAACTGATGGAGGGCGAGGTGTACATCCCCGCCGACGTATGGACGGGGAAAGGCGAACTGGCTGGAGCGGCGGCACGATGACGGAGCGCGAGGTACGCCTGATCGCCGGGCCTGACCCGGACCCCAGAAAGCCGGACCTGCAACTGCCTCCGAACGCGTGCGACGCCCACTGTCACGTCTTCGGCCCGGGCGACACGTTCCCCTACCACCCCAACCGGTCCTATACGCCGCCCGACGCGCCGAAGGAGGCGCTCAAAGCACTGCACGACCACCTCGGCATCGACCGTGCGGTCATCGTCCACGCGAGTTGCCATGGCCC
This sequence comes from Dehalococcoidia bacterium, assembly GCA_034423175.1. GTDB lineage: Bacteria > Chloroflexota > Dehalococcoidia > Lucifugimonadales > Australimonadaceae > Bin16. The sequence goes on along the minus strand of DAOUJA010000035.1, from coordinate 80,904 downwards.
CTACATGGACGCCACGCTCGACGCCATCGCGTGGTCGGAAGGAGCGTACCGGGGCACGAGCATCGTTGAGCCGGACATCAGCGACGCCGAGTTGCGCCGCTACCACGAAGGCGGCATCCGCGCCGTGCGTTTCAACTTCGTGCGCCACCTGGAGAGCGTGCCGGAGCCGGACGTCGTGAAGCGGATGGCGGAGCGCATCGAGCCGATGGGCTGGCACCTCGTTGTCCACCTCGACGCCGAGGACATCGTCGAGCTCTCGCCGCTGCTGCTCGGCCTGCCTGTGCCGTTCGTGATCGACCACATGGCGCGCGTGAAGGCAGGCGATGGCCTGGAGCAAACGCCGTTCCGGGAGCTGCTGCGCCTGATGGAGCGCCCGAATGCCTGGGTGAAGATCTGCGGCGGCGAACGCGTCTCCACCGATGGCCCCCCGTTCACGGACGCGGTCCCGTTCGCGCAGGCCCTCATCGCCGCCGCGCCGGACCGAGTGCTCTGGGGCACCGACTTCCCGCACCCCAACGTGCGCCACATGCCGAACGACGGGCATCTCGTCGACCTCTTCGGCATGTACACGGACGACCCGGCCACCCAGCGGCAGATACTCGTGGACAACCCGGACACGCTCTACTTCAACGTGGACTGACACGCACTGGCTGAGCGGATAGCGCAGAGGCGCTACAATGGGACGGGAGGCCTTTCGATGCAGCGTTCGCCTGCCGCCCGTCGCAAAACGCGTCCAACTCTCCTCGGTTGGGTGAAAGTCGCCTGGCTCGCCTTGAGTGTGGTTCTCCTCGCTGTCGGCCTGGCTGGTACCGCATTGGCGCAGGTCCAGCCGCGCGAGGTGCATGTGGTCGAGGTGGACGGCATCATCAGCCCCATCACCGATCGCTACATCACCCGTGCGCTGGAAGAAGCTGAGCGTAGCGGCGCCGAGGCGGTCGTTATCACTCTCGACACGCCCGGCGGCCTGCTGAGCGCCACACGGGACATCACCGAATCCCTTCTCGCTGCGCCCGTGCCGGTGATCGTCTACGTGTCGCCGCAGGGGGCCCATGCCGCGTCGGCCGGAACGTTCATCACCGCAGCCGGGCACATCGCGGCGATGGCGCCTGGTACGAACATCGGCGCGGCGAGTCCGGTCAGCGGCCAGGGCCAGGACCTCGACGAGACCCTCAAGGACAAGGTGTTCGAGGATACCGCCGCCATGATCCGTGCTATCGCCGAGACCCGCGGCAGGCCGTCGGGACCGCTGGAAGCAACGGTGCTGGAGGCGAAATCGTACACTGCTGACGAAGCGATGGAACTCGGCATCGTCGATGTCGTTGCCGTCAACGTCAACGACCTGCTGAAGCAGGTGGACGGACGAGCCGTCGTCATCGTTGCGGCGGACGGCGAGCGGAGTGTCACCCTGCACACGGCTGATGCACCGGTACGGAACGTCCGGATGGGCCTGTTCGACCGCATCCTCTCATACATCGCCGACCCGAACGTCGCGTTCCTGCTCATCTCGCTCGGCGGACTCGGCCTGTTCGTTGAGTTCTGGAACCCCGGCCTTATCTTTCCCGGCGTGGCTGGCCTCGTCGCGCTCGTGCTGGGGCTCGCGGCGCTGGGAAGCCTGCCGGGCAATTGGGCTGGCGCCGCGCTGATCCTGCTGGCGTTCGTGCTGTTCAGTATCGAGTTCAACATAGACGGCTTTGGCGTGTTCGGCGCGCTGGGCGTCGCGTCCATCGTGCTGGGCGGCGTTCTGCTCTTCTCGCACTTCGGCACGCCGTCGCCGGTGCTCCCGGACATCAGCGTGAGCTGGTGGGCCATCACGCCGGTCGCGGCGACCATGGGCGTCGCAGTGCTGTTGTTCACGCGGGAGGTGGGACGAACACGCCGGGAACAGTTCAGGCGGGGCACGCCGGAACCCATCCTCATCGGGATGGCTGGTATGGTATCGGCGGCGCTCTCACCGGACGGCAAGGTGCGGGTACGGGGCGAGACGTGGAACGCACGAGCGCTGGATGGCTCGCACATCGAGCGCGGAGCGCCCATAGTCGTACGGACCGAACATGGCGCGCTGCTGGAAGTGGAACGAGCAGGCTCTACGCAGACAGAGGAAACACCGAAGGAGTAGTGGCATGGCTAACTGGGGATTGAACGTCGTCAAGCAGTATCAGCGGCTCGTTATATTCACGTTCGGTTCGTACACCGGAACGCGGGGTCCCGGCATCCGATGGCTCTGGCCGTTCGTCAACAACGGCTCGAGCACTGCTGACCTGCGCGAGGTACCTGTGCCGATCCCGCGGCAGACGAGCATCACGCGGGACAACGCGCCGATAGACATCGACTTCTTCGTCTACATGCGCGTCATCGAAGACCGCCCGCAGGACACCATCCTGAACGTCAGCGACTTCGGCGCAGCCGCGCAGGCGCTCTCCATGACGACTCTCCGAGCGGTCGTGGGTGAGATGGACCTGGACGACGTGCTCTCCAAGCGCGAGCGCATCAACTCGCAGCTCCAGGTCAAGCTGGACGAGGTCACGGTGAACTGGGGAGTGAAGGTGACGCGCGTCGAGATCAAGGAGGTCGAACCTCCGCGCGACGTGCAGGACGCGATGAACCGCCAGCTCTCCGCCGAACGCACCCGCCGCGCCGCGGTCACGGAAGCGGAGGGTGAACGCGACGCCGAGATCAACCGCGCTGAAGGCGAGCGCCAGGCCGCGGTCCTGCGGGCCGAAGGGGCCAAGCAGGCCGCGATCCTCGAGGCGCAGGGAGACCGTGAGGCCGCCATCCTGCGCGCGGAGGGTTTCAGCTTGGGCATGCAGCGGATCAACGAGGTCGCCATGCAGGCCGACCCCCGGACGATGAGCCTGCAGTACTTCGACACCCTCAAGGACATCGGCGGCAGCCCGTCGACGAAGTGGATATTCCCTATGGAGTTCACCTCCATGCTGCAACCGTTCCTGCGAGGCGCGCAGGCTGCGACCTCCAGCGGCGGCGAGGAGTAGTGCGGGCTGCACTCCAGGGTCGAACCGCGGCGGCCATCCTCGTGCTGGCCGCCGCCCTGCTCGCCGTCTCCTGTCAGTCCGAACCGACTCCAACACCGACGCCCACCATCACGGCGGAGGACGTGCGTGACCGCTCGGCCGATGCCCTCCACAATCTCTCGACGGTTCACTTCCGCGTGACGCACGAGGAGGGTGGCACGGATATCGGGTTCTCCTCCACGCTCACCGAGGCGGAAGGCGTCGGCCTCTTCCCCGACAAGGCAGAGTTCGTGGCGACGGCCACCAACGCGCTCTTCGGCGGGGCCACGGTCCAGTTGGACATCGTGCAGTACGGCGAAACGACGCACCTGCGCGACCGCATCAGCATGGCATGGCAGTCGCTCCCCGCCGGAACGCTCGCCATCAATTTCCTGAACATAAACGGCAGCATCGCGGACGCGCTCGCCTCACTCGAAGGCCTCGACCTCACCGATGGCGGCGAGATAGAAGGCATGCCCGTGCACCTGCTCACCGGTGACGCGGAAGCCGTGTCGATGCGCGGTCTGGTGCCCGGTGCGCCTGAGGGAGAGACGCTCAGCCTCGAGGTCTGGACGGGACGCGATGACTACCTCGTGAGAAAGGTGCGCCTGACGGGCAGGTTGGTGGAAGCTGACACGCCGGGCATCGTCCGCGTACTGGAACTCTCCAGGTTCGACGAACCCGTGTCCATAGAGCCGCCAGCATAGGAAACGGCATGGCCTCTCGGGCGTCCGTCTACCCGCCGCTCCGCCTTCCTCCTTCCGCCACCCTCGCCGTTGTCTGCGCCGGCGTGTTCCTGGCTTCTCTCGACCAGACGTCAGTGGTCACAGCACTTCCCGCTGTCATGGTCGATCTGGGGATCAGCATCGACCGGCTGAACGACCTCGCCTGGGTAGTGACGGCCTACTTGCTCGGTTTCACCGTGGCCATGCCCTTGCTGGGGCGGGCAGGGGATGTGTACGGCTACCGGAGGCTCTACCTCGGCGCGATGCTCCTCTTCGGTGTGGGCTCCGCAGCCGTCGCGCTCGCCCCGGACCTCGGCTGGCTCATCGCGTCGCGCGTCGTGCAGGCGGTGGGCGGCGGCGCGCTCGTTCCGGCGGCGATAGCCCTCGCGGGCGAGGGGCTGCCTCCGGCACGTCGCGCGATCGTGTTCGGTGTCGTCGGCGCCGCAGCCGAGGCCGGGGGCGTGCTCGGCCCGCTCTATGGAGGACTGATCGTCGATTGGATCGGGTGGCGCTGGGTGTTCTGGAGCAACCTGCCTGTCGTCGCTGTGCTGGCGGTCGCCCTCCTCGGTATGCCGGAAGCGGGACGCTCGGGTGGACGGCTGGACGTTACCGGTGGCGTGCTGCTCGCAGGCGGGCTGTCGCTGGTGACCGGCGGGCTCGCTCAGCGCTCTCTATTCGGTGGAGGCTCGGTGCTGCCGTACGCCCTCATCGGAGTTGGCGTCCTGTTGCTCGCGGCGTTGCCGTTCGCAGAGCGTCGGGCCCTCGCGCCGGTCGTGAGCACGGCGCTGTTCCGGGCTCGCAGTTTCGCCGCGGCGATGAGTGCGCAACTGTTGGCAGGCGGCGCCCTCGTCCTCATCCTCGTCACCGTACCGCTGATGACGGACACGGTGCTCGGCAAGCCGCCGCTGGAAGGCGGTCTGCGCCTGATGCGCTTCACCGCTGCGATACCGGTCGGCGCGCTGCTCGGTGGTTATGCGGCGTCGCGCATCGGCGTCCGTGCTCCCGCGCTTGTCGGACTCACTCTCGCCGCGGTCTGCTTTGCACTGCTCACGACCTGGGACGAGACGATAGCCGAACCTCGCCTCACGTGGCACCTTGCCATCGGTGGACTCGGCTTCGGACTGCTCATCGCGCCGTTCACCGTTGCGGCGGTGGAGGCTGCGGGCAACGAGTACCGCGCTACGGCCGCCGCGTGGATAACGGCGGCGCGGATGTTCGGGATGACGGCTGGGCTCGCGGCGATGTCCGCGTTGGGTGTGGACTACCTGCAGTCGCTCGCCGGAGGCCTGCCCGTGCCGATACAACTGCCAGGCGAGAGCGCGGCGGCGTTCTCGGACCGCGTCGCGGCGTACGAGGAAGGCATCTCCAACGCCTCGTTCGACGTCTTCCGGCTCTTCTTCCGGTCAGGTCTGGTGCTCGTAGCGCTCGCTGCCGTACCGTCACTGTGGATGCGCGGCATGCGCCGCGACTAGTGGTCGCCGCAGAGCGTCTGCCAGAGAAAGCCATCCTGCCTGAGTAGCCGTGCTGAACCTGACGGCCCCCAGGTGCCTTGCGTGTAGGTCTCGAGTTCGGCAGCATCGGGGGACTCCCAGCACCTCAGGAGAGGATCGACGATGCTCCATGCTTCCTCGATCTGGTCGGCGCGGATGAAGAGGCTGGCGTCTCCCTCCATCGCGTCTTCCAGCAGGCGTTCGTAGGCCTCGGGTAGTTCCTGGCCGAAACGGAGCTCGTCCTTGTAGTGGAAGTTGAGGTCCACCGGATGGGTGATGAACCCGGCATCCACCGCTTTGCTGTCTATCTGGAGGTGGACCCCTTCGTCCGGCTGGACGCAGATGGAGAGGATGTTGGGCGCGAACCCGCTTCCTCCAAGGCGTTCGAACATCGAAAGGGGCGGGCTCTTGAACTGGATGATGATCTCTGAAACCTTCGCCTCCATCGCCTTGCCGGAGCGGAGATAGAAGGGGACGCCTTGCCACCGCCAGTTGTCCACGTAGAGGCGGATAGCAGCATAGGTAGGAGTCACCGACCCTGGTGCAACGCCCGGTTCGTCGCGGTAGCCCTCGTACTGCGCGCGAACGGCGTGCCCGCTGAACTCCTCCGGGCTCCACCGGCGCACGGCGCGCAACAGGTCTCCCTTGCGGTCACGGACGGATTCGGGCGCAAGCGAATCGGGAGGCTCCATCGCCACGAGGCACATCAGCTGCATGAGGTGGTTCTGGATCATGTCTCGCACGACACCGGAACTGTCGTAGTAGCCCGCGCGTCCCTCGACGTCGACTGCCTCAGATACCGTCACCTGCACGTTGTCGACGTAGTTGCGGTTCCAGAGCGGCTCGAAGATGGCGTTGCCGAAGCGTAAGACCAGCAGGTTCTGCACGGTCTCCTTGCCGAGGTAGTGGTCGATGCGGTAGGTCTGGTCCTCACGGAAGACGTTGTGCAGCGCCCGGTTCAGTTCTCGCGCCGACTCCTCGTCCTTGCCGAATGGCTTCTCGATGATCACCCGGCACCAGCCGTTCTCCTCTGTCGTCAGCCCTGCGTCCCGCAGCCCCTCTGCCGCGGTCCGGTGCAGGCTGGGGGCGATGGCGAAGTAGAACAGGCGGTTGGCCCCGCCCGTTCCCTCGATCGTCCTGAGCTTGCGCCCCAGTTCTTCGAACGAAGCAGTGTCGCCCAGGTCTCCGGGAACGTAGTGGAGGCAATGAGTGAACTCTGCCCATTCTTCCGGTGTCGCGTCCAGTCCGCCGAGTTCGCGCGAACCTTCGCGCAGCAGTTCCCGGTACGACTCATCGTCGTATCGAGCACGGGCGAACCCGACGATGTTCACGACACCCGCGCGCCGGCGCTTACGGCGCAGGGCGAAGAGCGCCGGGATGAGTTTCCGCTGGGCGAGGTCGCCGGTGCCGCCGAAGATGACGATACTGGTGCTGGTCATGACGCCGGGTCACAAGCTTCCCAGCAGGCGAAGTACCGCCGCTTCCGCATCGTTTCCGAGGTTCAGGCGCACCACGCGCCGTCCGGCTTGCTTGAGCGCCTCATAATCGCCGATGGCCTGCGCTGCTGCCAGGGTCCCGAAGCCGAAATGCTCGCCGGGGATGGGGATGTCAGAGCGCACGTCGGCGGCCACCTGCAGGAAGAGTCCCGTGTTCGGCCCTCCCTTGTGCAGTTGGCCCGTGGAATGCAGGAAGCGAGGGCCGTAGCCGAGCGTGGTTGCGATGTGATGCCTGCGCATGGCGTACTGGCGGAGCATGTTCACAGCGTTGGTGACGCCGTCCGTCTCCTCCACGTAGGCCATGATGGACAGATAGTCGCCCTCTGTCGCCTGCTCCAGCAGTCCCGTGAACGAACCGTCCTCCGCGTCTGGCAGAGCGCCTTTGTTCACGTACGTCTCCAGGACCCGGCTGGTCACGTCCTTCGCCTGTTGCACGTTTGGCTGGTCGAACGGATGGACCGTCAGCAGGTGTCCTGCCACGGCGGTCGCCATCTCCCAGCGGAAGAACTCGGCGCCGATATCGTAGACATCCTCCATCTCCAGCGTAACGACGGGATGTCCGATGTCCCGCAGACGCTCGAGTGCCACGTCCGCCGCGGCGTTGTCGCCGCCTGATAGTCGCACGTGCACGAAGAGGCGGTCGTCACCGTACGCGTCGGGTTCGAGCAGCGGCTCGTTGACGACGGGGACGATGCCCCTGCCTTCCTTGCCGGTGCTCTCGGCGATGAGCTGTTCGACCCAGAGTCCGAAGCTGGCAACTTCAGGCGATGCGGTGAGCGTCAGCTTGTCGCGTCCTGCGACCGCGAGTGCGCCAAGGGCCGCTCCCAGCCAACCGCCGGGGTTGTTCCGGACCCCGGGCCCGGCCTCGCAGCGCGCCGCCATGTCCGAGATGCGGTCCAGCAGCTTCCCGCAGTCCATGCCGCTGAGCGCGGCTGGCACGAGGCCGAAGAATGAGCCGACCGAGTACCGTCCGCCGAGGTCCGGTGGGTTCTCGAACACGCGGCGGAAGCCGTCTGCCTTGCCGAGCGCCGCCAGCGATGTGCCCGCGTCGGTTATGGCGATGAACTGCCGGCCTGTACGCTCCGCTCCGACGGCGCTCTCCACGATGTGCCGGAAGTGTTTGTAGAACGAGTTCGGCTCTATCGTTCCGCCTGATTTCGACGAAACGATGAAGACCGTACGCGCAGGGTCGATGGAGCGCGTCACCGTGCCCACCCGGGCCGGAACGGTCGAGTCGAGCACGGTGAGGGCAGGGAAGCCCTGAGCGCTGCCGATGCACTGCCGCAGCACCTCCGGTCCCAGGCTGCTGCCGCCCATGCCGAGCAGGACCACGTCGCGGATGCCGTCGTTGCGCACTTCGTCGGCGAACGAGCGCAGCTCGCTGACGTGCTCCGTCATGTCACGGGAGATCGTGAGCCAGCCCAGGCGGTCGGTGATCTCGGTGGGGTCATCCTTCCAAACGGTGTGGTCCTTGTCCCAGATGCGCGCGATAACGTTGTCCCGCGCAAGCTGCGTCAGTGCGGCAGTGATGCTCTTCTGGTGTGGACCGAGGGGGGACATGGGGGGTTGTGTTCGTTGTGTCATGGCTGGTTCTGTGTTCCGGGTTCCTCTCTGAGAGCGGGCGCAGTATAGAGCAATACGACCGGGGGCCAGGATCAATCACGTACGAGCGATGCCGCAGCTTCCGCTACGCGCTCCGCGGTGAGACCGTATCCCTGGTATATCCGCTGGTAGGGGGCCGACGCTCCAAACGTGTCCACTCCTATCGAAACCCCGTACGTTCCCACGTATCGCTCCCAGCCGAGCGTTCGTCCCGCCTCGACCGACACCCGCGCCGAGACATCCGGCGGGAGCACGGAGTCGCGGTAGTCCTTCGGTTGCGCGTCGAACAGCTCCCATGACGGCATCGATACAACCCGCGATGCGATGCCCTGCTCGGCGAGAGCCTTGCCTGCGTCGAGGGCGATCTGCACTTCGGAGCCTGTGCCGATGATGATGACCTCCGGGGTCGCGGACGAGTCCCACAGCACGTAGGCGCCGCGTAGCACCCCTTCCGCCGGCGGGTAGACGCTCCTGTCCAGCACGGGGAGGCCCTGGCGCGTGAACACGAGCGTCGTGGGGCCTGTAGTGCGCTCGATAGCGGCGCGCCAGGCCACCGCAGTCTCGGTTGCCTCTGCAGGGCGTAGCACGACCATGTTCGGTACGCTGCGCAGACCGATGAGCTGCTCGACAGCCTGATGTGTCGGGCCATCCTCGCCGAGCCCGATCGAATCGTGCGTGAATACGTAGATCACGCGCTGTCCCATGAGGGCCGCGAGACGCATCGGCGGGCGCATGTAGTCTGAGAAGATCAGGAACGTCGCGGTGTAGGGGATGACGCCGCCGTGCAGCGCCATCCCCCCGGATATCGCCCCCATCGCATGCTCGCGCACGCCGAAGTGCATGTTGTGCGGGACCACTTTCTCGCCGTCCGCTCCGGCGCGCTCGCGGAGCAACGTGTTGGTGGAAGGCGCGAGGTCTGCCGACCCGCCCACGAGCGTGTGCAGGCGCTCCGCAATCGCGTTCATCGCACGACCACCCGCCTCGCGCGTTGCCAGCGGCTTCTCCTCGTTCGCGAAGAGGCTGTCCAGCGCATCGGCCCAGCCTTCAGGCAGGTCGCCGTTCAGGTCGGCTTCCAGCTGCGCAGCCTCGGCAGGGTAGGCCGCGCGGTACTCGGCGAAGCGCCTTTCCCATTCGGCTTGCTGGTCCGCTCCGCGCGGCAGCGCCAGACGCATGTGATCGAGCGCTTCCTGGGGCACGATGAAAGGTTCGTACGGCCAGCCCAGCGTCTCGCGGGTGAGCGCGACCTCGTCCGTGCCCAGCGGTGCGCCGTGGACGCCTCCCGTGTTCGCCTTGTTCGGGCTCCCGTAGCCGATGGTTGTCTGGGCCACGATGAGACTGGGGCATTCGCGTTCGGCCTGCGCCTCTCGCAGCGCCGTCTCGACGCTGGGAAGGTCCATCCCGTCGATCGGCCCCACGACGTGCCAGCCGTATGCGCTGAAGCGCGCGCCCACATCCTCCAGGAAGGTGACGTCGGTGTCGCCCTCTATCGAGATGCCGTTGTCGTCGTAGAGGTAGATGAGTTTGCCAAGTTTGTGCGTCCCCGCGAACGACGCGGCCTCCGAAGCGACACCCTCCATGAGGTCGCCGTCCGAGACGATGCCGTAGACGTGGTGGTCGACGATCTCGTGGCCGGGCCGGTTATAGCGCTCGGCCAGCAGCCGCTCAGCGTAGGCCATGCCAACGCCATGCGCGAAACCCTGGCCGAGCGGACCGGTCGTCACCTCAACGCCGGGTGTCAGGCCGTACTCCGGGTGGCCGGGCGTCCGGCTCTCCCACTGCCGGAACTCGCGGATGTCGTCGAGCGTCACGGGGTAGCCGGTGAGATGGAGCAGTGAGTAGATGAGCATGGAGGCGTGGCCCGCTGAGAGCACGAAGCGGTCGCGGTCGGGCCATGACGTATCGGCGGGATTGTGTTTGAGGAACCTGTCCCAGAGCGCATACGCCATGGGCGCGGCGCCCATGGGCGCGCCGGGGTGTCCGCTGTTCGCCTTCTGGACGGCGTCTATCGAGAGGAAGCGGATGGAGTTGATGCAGAGTTCGTCGGGGGGAGCGCTCGTCCGGGTCGTCATGCCGCCTCCACAGGGCAGGGTGCTTAACCCCATTCTAGCGAACCAGCGGACAGTGGGGGAGTCGCGGCAACGGACGCGGTACAGGCCGAATCGCGGGCCCCGCTGGTCTGATAAGGTGGGCGCTGGACAAAGGGTGCCTCATAACACATGAAGGAGCGCACGACATGCTATTCATAGACAACGCCACAGTTCAGCAGATACTCACCATAGACGACGCCATCAACTCGCAGGACGTCGCGTTCCGCGGCCTGGTCGACGGCGCGGCGATCCACCGTCCCCGGATCGACATGTACGTCCCCACCGGCAGGGAGGACGACTACTACCGCTGGGGAACGATGGAGGGTGCCAGCCGCGACCTCGGCGTATTTGCGATCCGCATGAAGTCGGACGTTGTCTCGTGGCCGGAGGACGAGAACGGCAACTGGACTGAGGAGAAGTACTGTGTCGAACCCGGCACGTTCTGCGGCCTGATCTTCCTGTTCAGCACCGTGAACGGAGAGCCGCTCGCCATCATCAACGACGGGGAGCTCCAGCACATGCGCGTGGGCGCCGGCGGCGGTCTCGGCGTGCGCTATCTCTCGCGGGAGGACTCGCGCGTGGTGGCCATGATCGGCTCCGGCGGAATGGCGCGGACGTACCTCAAGGCGTTCTGTAACGAGCGCCCCATCGAGAAGGTGCGCGTCTACAGCCCCACCAAACGCAACCGTGAGACCTACGCCGCCGAAATGATGGACCTGTTGGATATCGACATCGAGCCGGTCGACGACCCCGAGGCCGCCGTTCGCGGCGCGGATATCGTCTCCACCTGCACGGACGCGATGCGCCCCGTGTTCAACGGGGAGTGGCTGGAGCCGGGGATGCACGTAACGAACCTGGGCGGCTACGAGCTGGACGAGGTCGTGTTCGAGAAGGCGAACGTCATCATCCGGCAGGGCATCGGCGGAGCCCGGCTGCAGGAAGACCCGCGCATCCAGTACGGACGCGGACACAGCCCCGTGGCCTTCGTAGCGGGCAACGAGGAGGAGATGAAGCGCCTGCCGCCCGAAGGTCGCCGGATGCAGCAGTTCGGGTCCGGAGGCTCCGGGTGGCCGTCGTTCACCGACCTCGTGAACGGCGTCGTGGACGGACGAACGTCGCCTGACGACATCTCGCTCTACCTGAACGGCGGCAACCAGGGCCTGCAGTTTGCCGCCGTCGGGAAGGTGGTCTACGACAAGGCGCGCCAGATGGGCCTCGGCCACGAGATGCCGACGTCCATGTTCCTCCAGGACATCCGCGACTAAGCCAGCCGCTTCTCGAAATAGAGCAGGGCAGGCGCGACCGTGCCGAAGGGCTCCGTGGGAACGTATCCCAGCCGCCGGTAGAGGCGGACGGCGCTCGCCATCTTCTCCGTGGTGTCGAGCACCATCCGCGATGCACCGCGTTCGATCGCCATGTGCTCCAGCCGGGCTATGAGTTCGGTTGCGATACCCCTGCCGCGCTCTTCGGGGACGACGTACATGCGTTTCAACTCGATGGTGGCGGCTTCCCGTACCCGCAGCGCGCCGCATCCGACGGGTCTACCTCCGCGGCGAACGAGCAGCATGGCGGCCAGGTGCTGATGCACGGCCGCTCCGGTCCAACCCGACTCATCGGGTGGATGAAGAGCGAGCAGCTCGGTCTCATACGCATCGAGGAGTGCCGCGACCTCCGGCATTTCCGGGGAGGCCGGCTCGAATGTGACATCCGCAGGCATGATGCGCTTCTCGAAGCAGACTGCCCACCACTTCTCCGCGTGGACCCCGTAGGGTGGAATGTGCCGGTAACCAAGCGCCTCGTAGAAGGCGATGGCGCGCGCCTGGCGGTCGCCTGTTTCCAACAGTATCCGCGACATCCCACGCTCGGATGCGGCACGCTCCAGCCTGGCGATGAGTTCACGCGCCAGCCCTGTCCCGCGCTCTTCGGACAGGGCGTACACACGCCGCAGTTCGCACGTCGCCCCATCCATCACGAGCACCCCGCCACATGCGACAGGGGCGCCGCTCCGCCGCGCGACCAGAAAGACGCCGTTGAATGCTGTTTTCAACTCATCACTCAACGCGCCGGTCTCCACGTCAGTGCCGTGGTAGATGTCCAGCACCTCCGCATCGAGCAGGGCCATCAACGCTTCTGCGTCCGGATGCGCTGGGTTCACTGCTTCGAACGCCACTTCGCCTTGCATCATGTCCTCCGTATACGAAAAAGAGAGGGGCCGGTGTACCGGCCCCTCTCGACGATTCGCTGGTGCCCTTTCGGGTCAGTCTTTCTCGTTCTCGAACTTGTAGTTGGGGTCCGTGTAGCACTCGGGCGGCATCTCGCTCTTGAGTCCTCGCTTGGCGAGTTCTGCCTCGAATCGCTCTCGGATCTCCGGCGCTTCCTGGTGGTACTCGAACTGGTCGCCGGAGCGGTCTACCTGCTCTCCCACGAAGCCGGTGAACTGGGGCAGGGGGTGGAATGCGAGGTAGCGTCCCGGCTGCTCACCCACGTTGAAGTGCTGGTGGAACCAGCGGTTCGGCGGCACGAAGATGCTGCCCTCGTGCCACGGGATGAAGACCTTGTCCTGCCCCTCCGGCCACATGACGGAGAAGCCCTCGCCCGCAGGGATGACGATGACGTAGGCGGGGCCGTGGCGGTGCCCCTTCTTGTACGTCTTGGCAGGGAAGACAGACATGTGTGCTGTCAGCTCGGATCCGGGGTACTGCACGAACACAGTCGTCCCACCCGCGCCGCGTCCCTTGAACGGGACGAGCCGGTCCCACGCGCGCATGTCAGGGAAGAAGTTGCCCACCCAGTACTGGCGCACCGCACCGCGCCCGGACGGGTCGTTGTCCACGACGACGGCGTCGGAGTAGAACTCGTCGGAGGAGACCAGTTCCTCCTGGGGCTGGAGTGGCGTGTTGAAGAAGATGTTCGCGTCCTTCGCAGCAGACATCGCGATCGGCATGTTGTTGTAGTGCAGGAGCCGCGCGGGTTGGCCGCCGGACATGCTCGCGTACTCCACCCAGTAGTTGCCGGGGATGCGGAACATGGCGTGGTCCGTCCACTCGAACGAGTGCTTCTCGCCGCCGTCCTTCCAGATGGTGGTAACGCCACGCCCGCTGAGGACGTACACGACGTCTTCCAGCGTCATCTTGAAGGGCGGGACGGAGCCTCCGGCTGGAACTTCGGTGATGCGCGCCTCGGAGACGCCCTCCTGGCCGGCGAGTTGGAGGAACGCCGCGTTGTGACCGCGCTCCTTCCAGTAGCCGAGCTCAACGGTGCGTCCGTCCTCGATGTAGTAGTCACGGTAGATGGGGATGCCCTGCGCCTCCATCCACTTGTCGTAGAACTGCGGCCTGCGGATGTAAGACTGCTGCTGTGCCTGTGCGGGCGCGGTTGCCATAGGTAGCTCCTCCTGAGCGTAACGCGAGAGTAACTGTAAGGGAGCGGGCGTAGCGTGTCAAAGCGCAGGTGTCGCCGTTAACGTATCCTCAACCCATGACTACCACCGTCGGATTCGTAGGGCTGGGACGCATGGGGAAGCCGATGGCGTTGAACCTGCTGCGCGCCGGGTTCTCCGTGCTTGTACTGTCGCGCTCGCGACCTCCGGTCGAAGCGCTCATCTCGGCGGGCGCCGAGGAAGCCGCGTCCCTCGTCGACATGGCCGCGCGCGCCGATGTCGTCTGCACGTGCCTCCCGGACGTCGCAACGTCTGAGGCGGTATTCCTCGACGCCGATGGCCTGGCTGCCAACGCCCGGGAAGGGCAGGTCCTCGTCGAGCACAGCACGATAGCGCCGTCGCTCGCGGTCCGCGTCGGCAAGGTCGCAGCCGCACGCGGGGCCGGTTACCTCGACGCCCCGGTGTCCGGCGGCGTGGAGCGCGCCGAGAGCGGCACGCTCACCATCATGGCCGGCGGCGAGACGCGGCATTTCGAGTCCGCGCGTCCGGCGCTCGAAGCTATGGGCGCGATCCTGAACCTGGTTGGAGCGGTGGGGCAGGGCAGCGTCGTCAAGCTCACGAACCAGCTGCTCGTCGGCATCCACACGATGGCGGCATGCGAGGCCTTCACCTTCGGTACGTTTGCAGGAGCGGATGGCGGGCAACTGCTCGACGTGCTCGCAACGTCCTGGGGCGCGAGCAACATGCTCACGCGCAACGGGCCGATGATGCTCTCCGGCGATTACGGTTCGCTTGCTCCTGTGCGCTTGCTCGCCAAGGACCTGGGCCTCATTGAGGACGCCGCGCGCGACCTCGGCGTCCCGCTGCCGCTCGTGCAGCGGACCCGGGCGCTGTTCGACGACGGCATGTCTCGCGGGCTCGCGGAGAGCGACATCTCCGCGCTCGTCACGCTGTCGGCGTCAGGCGCCGGGGCGGGCTAGGCGTTGCGCTCTCGGAGCGCCGTCAGTACACGCTCCGCGGTTACCGGCAGGCTCTTCATGCGGACCCCGGTGGCGTCGCGTATCGCGTTGGCGATGGCCGGCGCCACGGCGAGCAGGGGCACTTCGCCGATCGCCTTGGCGTTGTACGGCGCCGCCCCTGCGGTGGAGGCAACGAGCACTGTTTCAAGCGCGGGGAGGTCGGCCACGTTGGGGAGTTTGAAGTCAGCCAGGGAGAGGGTGGTGACCCTGCCTGCGTCCGTCACCAGTTCCTCCTGCAGCGCATAACCGAAACCCATCACGACGGCACCGTTGATCTGTCCCTGGTGGGCGATGGGATTGATGATGGTCCCTACGTCGTGAGCGCTCGTGAACCGGAGGAGCTTGACCTCGCCGGTCTCCTCGTCCACCGCTACCTCGGCCACCTGCGCCGCGAATGCCGTGTGCTCAGGTTGGCCGGTGACCTGCGAGTGTCCTCTGCCGCTGACAGGCCCACCCGCAGTATCGATGACGCTCGCCCACGACACCGACTCGCCGCCCTTGTTCCGTAGCCGTCCATCCTCGCTGGTCAACTCATCGACGTGCCAGCCGGTCTGCGCCGCTGCGGCCCACAGCAGTTCACTCAACGCAGCCTCTGCGGCCTCGTGTATCGCAGGGAGCGCCATACGCGTCGTGCGGCTGCCCGCGACGCCCGAGTCGAAGGGAACGGCGTCGGTATCCCACACCTGCACGTCCACGCTGTCGACGCCCACTCCGAGCACCTCGGCGGCCACCTGCGCAAACATCGTGTACGCCCCCGTCCCCGGTTCGAAGATGGGTGTCTTGACGACGACGGACGCGTCCGCGTTCAGGACGACCTCCGCGTAGGACTCGCCGCCGCCAGCGGGGCGGGCACACATCGCTATGCCCACGCCGATGCCCGGGCCCTTCTGCCCTCCGTACCCGCTCCGCTCGACGGCCGCCAGCAGCGTCTCCTCGGCGCGCACCTCGGCGAACAGTTCGTTCATCGGCGTCCGCTGGCCTTCGCGCAGGACGTTCTTCAAACGGAACTCCAGCGGGTCCATGCCGATCCGGCGCGCCACCTCGTCCAGGTGTGACTCCATGGCGAAGGAGCCTTGCACCTCGCCGGGGCCGCGCATGTAGCCGCCCGGCAGGTTGTTCGTGTAGACGTGATGCTGGTCGAAGCGGGCGTTGGGAATATGCCAGTTCGCCGCGATCCGGTCGACGCCGGCCAGCGCGCCAAGCGGCATCAGTCCCGCATACGCTCCGCTGTCGAAGTACATCTCCTGCAGGTGCGCCGTGATCAGGCCTTCGCGGTCCACGCCGGTCTTCACGCGCATCACGGCAGCGTGTTTCGGGTTCCCCGCGCCCAGTTCCTCCACCTGGTCCATCACCATCTTCACCGGACGGCCCGTCCTTACGGCAAGCAGGTAGGCCAGCGGTTCGTCGAACGGCGCGGTCTTCGAGCCGAAGTCTCCCCCGACGTGGACGGGGTGGACGACGATCGATCCTTCGTCGATGCCCACTGCCAGCGCCAGCGACTGCCTCAGTCCGAACGGCGTCTTGTTCGATGACCACACGTGTGCGCGGCCATCGCCCTCCACGGACACGAGGCAGCAGCGCGGTTCGAAGAACGCCGGGTGTGTCCGGGCGCACAGGTACTCGTCCTCGATTATCTCGGCGGCCTCGGAGAAGCCTGCCTCCACGTCCCCGATACCGAACGTGGCGCTGAAGAACGCGTTGGACGGTTCAGGGGGCGGGCGACGGAAGCCTTCGTAGGCGCCCATGCCCGGGTGGATGAGACGCGCACCCGGTTGCATGGCCTCCAGCGCATCCAGCAATGGCTCCATCTCCTCGTATTCGACCGCAATCATCCCCGCGGCGCGCTGCGCCGTTTCTTCGTCGGCTGCGGCGACAACGGCAACCTTCTCGCCCGCGAAGCGGACCGCGTCCCGCGCCAGCAGTGGAACGTCCCGCACCTGGCGTCCCTGCAGCCGGCCTGCGACGTCGGCTCCGGTGAGCACTGCATGTACGCCCGGGAGCGCCTCGGCGCGCGACGTGTCGATGGCCTTGATGCGGGCAGCGGGGTAGGGGCTGCGGAGCGCCTTCGCCCAGAGCGTGCCCGGCGGACAGACGTCGAACGCGTAGAGCGCGCTGCCCGTCGTCTTGTCCGGTCCCTCCGTCCTGCCTGCCGGGTGGCCGATGACTCTGAAGTCCGCCACGCCTAGCCCTTGAACAGCGGAAAGACCCTGAACGCGTTGTCGTGTACGAGCTTCCGCTTGTCGTCGTCGGTCAGGAAATCGATGGAGTCGATGACCGGGAGCATGTCGTCGGCGGGGCGTCCGGTGTCGGGGTTGAGGACGCCGGTGCCGCTGCCGGGAGACTCGGTGCCGAAGCACATCTGGTCGATGCCCTTGTGCTTCATTGCCGTCGCGAGGTAGTCCTTGTCGTACGCGCAGGTGTCGAAGAAGAGGTTGTCGGCCCAGGTGCGCTGCTCGTCCTCGTGTGCGGGCATTCCCTGGTTGCCGATGCCCACCTGGCCGCCGCCCGCGATCCCGGACGATTGCGCCCGGGGGATGAACCTGCTGAGCGCGCCGCCGCAGTGGCAGACGAGCACCTTGAGATCGGGGAACCTGTCGAAGACGTCGCTGTTTTCCAACAGTTGCGTTGCGAGCGCCTGCTCCGTCATGAAGTTGTACTGGTAGCTGTGCGGAATGATGGTGAGGCGCGGGTCGCGTGAGATGGAGGCGTGTACGATGAGCGGTGCCTGCAACTCCGAAGACTTCCGGTAGATCGGGAACCAGTACGGGTCGTTCATCCCGGGTGCGCGCCGGTCGCCGCCGGGGTCGGGGTTCACCGTGGCCGCGACGAAGCCCAGTTCGCTGACCGCGCGCTCGAACTCGGCTACGCACTCGCTCGTGTCGTTCGCATAGTCCACGCCTACCTGGGGCAGCTGCGCGACGCCCACGAACCGGTCCGGGTACATCTCGCACGTCTGGTGGATGACGTCGTTCGTGACCGCGGTCCAGTGCTCGACGATGTGCGGCATCTCCCAGTGCATCATCGCTACCGGGCGCGGCGAGATGAACTGCACCTCCACGTTGCGCTCGTCCATCATCGCGAGGTGGCGGGCCTGCGCCTCCTCCATCGCCTTCTCCGGTATCTGCAGTGAGCTGCCGACAGGCGTGCGCAGCGCGATCATGTTGTAGGCGTACGCGCGGAACTGCGCGGGCGTGGAGTGGTGGCCGTGAACGTCTATGACCTTGGTGCCGTGGAACATGGCGCAACCCCCTGATCTTGGCGTTTGCGCGGAGTCTAGCAGGGTTCCCAGGGACACGGGTCTTTCCCCCGTTGAGCGCCCGGCGCCACTACCTGAGGCGAGTGCGACCGCAGTAGGGCCTCGGTCACATCAACGATGGCGGGAGGAAGCTGGGTCAGCGCGAGACCCACTCCTGTACAACGTAGATCAGGACTGGGACGACCAACACAACAACCGCCGCGATGCCGCCCAACACGTAGTTCATCTTCGCTTCAATCCCGCCGATGCGGTTGTTGAGCGTGCCGTGTTGAGCCTCGTTAGTCTGCCGGAACTGCTCGAACTCGTACCGGCCAATGGGCGTCCCGGTGTTCATGGAGTCTCCCTAGATTGATGCCGGTACGAGTATAGCACATGCCTGACACAGATGGCGGCTCAGCCCTCCAACAGCGGCGCGACGCTGAACACAACGTGGAACGGCTTGCAGTAGATGACGACCGAGCCGTAGTCGTCCGGCGACAGCCCCTCGGGCAACGTGTAGTTCTGATTGCCGATGTTCCCCTTCAGCTTGCCCAGTTCCACGTAACCCTGCCCCGTGACCTCGTTCCGCCCTTGCGGGTCCGGGTGGGTGGCAAGGAGCACGCGCAGGTCAGGCCCGTTCGTCACGCGGAAGTCCTCGAAACGGAGCACGTGCGTGCCGTCCGGCAGCACGTACAGGGTCGCGGACCCTTCGCCCTGGTGGAAGCTGTCCGCGTCGCGGAACGTGCCCTGCTTGACGGCTGTCGGGCCGCTCGCCCCCATCATCTCAGGCATCATCGCGGCCATCTGGGCCATCATCTCCGGGCTCATGTTCTGCATCACGCCAGTCATCATCTCCGGCGTCATGCTCTCCATCGCCTCGGCCACCATCTCCGGCGTCATCCCGGGGACCGCCTCAGCCATCATCCCGGCAACCTCAGCCTGCATCTCAGGCGTCATGCTCTCTAACGCTCCGGCCATCATCTCCGGCGTCATGCTGTCCATGATCGAGGCCATCATCTCGTCCGCAGTCTGAGGCGGCGCCTCAGGCATCGCCTCAGACACGACTTCTTCCATCATGGCCATCGTTTCCATGGTCCGGTCCACCTGGGCACGCGTCATGCCCTCCGGCACCACCGCGCCCACGCTGTACGGGAACTCTTCATCGACCGTCTTGTTGATGAAAAGGGGCGAACCGAGCCACCACGCGAGGGCAAGCACGGGTATCGCCACGATCACGGCGGCGACGATGAGCCGCCCACGGTACTTACGGATGCTGCTCAACATAACTGCCCTCCCGAGGCGACAGCCTCTTTATTTGAACTACGCTGCACAAGGCGATCAGGATTGGCCGAAGTCGCGGATTAGGCTGGACACCCAGCCCAGCGCTTCGGGGTAGTCTTCGAGGTGCAGCACGAACTCTTGGCCTCTAGACATACTCCGCAGATAAGCGTAGTTGCCAGGATGGTCCCAAGGGTTGACCTTGTTGCGTCTAGGGTCGTGGTATGTCAATGGTGTCTTGCCAGCACTCGGATAGAACCATCTGGGAAGTCGCCAGTCCGTCAGTCCAGTCCCAGTAGGGTTCGTTAGAAGAAGGTCTTCATGAAACCTGGGGAATAGTCCTGCTCCTGGAGCCTTGAAACTGTTACCTATGTCTAGCACATCAGACGCAATGTAGAGAGTGTTGTTCGTTCCACCAGTCGGATATTGCATGTGCGGATGGTGGCGCGCCCACTCTGGCACTTTTTTTCTTTCAGGGCCGGTGAGGTCATACTTTTCCCCGATCTGGAGCCACCCCCACAGGACATGCACCCGAGGAGCGCCTCGCACAAACCGCCAGCTGTCTTTGGTTTTCTCTACCAATCGATATAGGCCGAAGAAGAGAAACAAGTCACCTCTGTCCACGCCTTCATCACGCAAATGCGACTGGGCTTGATTAGACTGGCCGAAAGCGCCTCGCCAGTCTTCCCAGTCGCCTCGACGTTTACGGTGAACGTAGGCAGAAAAGTTGATGTCCGGGTCGAAGTGGGCCTCATGGCTCGCACTGATACGATTCTTCGGATCACGTCTACAGGTGAGGTCTTTCACCAAGTCTCCAACGTTAACATCGTCATGGCGCAAATCTCCAAAGGTGACGTTGTCGCCTAGCTCAGGAATCGGCAGGGAGAACATAGTGTTGTCTTCTTTGAAAATTGGGCTTGGGCAGCCTCCAGAACCTCCATCAAAGCCCTTCCGGCTGAGGATGAGCCGTTTCGGTTTCATACGCAATGCTCCTTCTGGATTCCCGCCTTCGCGGGAATGACGAGATGAGATGCTACGGGATGAGCAGCACCTTGCCCGTCGTGCGGCGGCCCTCCAGCTGGCGGTGCGCTTCTGCCGCCTCCGACAGCGCGAACGACGCGCCGACACGCACGTTGAGGGAGCCTTCCGCCATCCAGCCGAATATCTCGTTCGCGCGCCAGTCGATCTCTTCCCGGGTAAGGGAGTAGCTGCCGAGGGTAGGGCGGGTGAGGAAGAGCGAGCCCTTCGCGTTGAGGACCTGCGGGTCGACCGGCGGCACACGGCCGCTCGACTGCCCGAAGAGCACGAGATAACCCCGGTCCCGCAGGCAGTTCAGGCTCCCCTCGAAGGTGTCCTTCCCCACGGAGTCGTAGACGACGTGCAGTTTCGCGCCGCCGGTGATGCGGTCTACCTCCGCAACGAAGTCCTGCTGCGTGTAGAGGATGACGTCGTCCGCCCCGGCCTCGCGAGCCAGCTGCGCCTTCTCTTCCGTCGATACGGTGCCGATGACGTGCGCGCCTCGCATCTTCGCCATCTGCGTGAGCAGCAGGCCGACGCCCCCAGCGGCAGCGTGTACGAGACAGGTGTGTCCCGGCTCCAGCGGGAACGTCGAGGCCATCAGGTAGTGCGCCGTCATCCCCTGCAGGAGCACCGCGGCGCCCGTGGCGTCGTCCACCCCCTCCGGGAGCTTCACCAGCCGTTCTGCAGAGACCTTGACGTACTCCGCGTACGACGCCCCCGTTCCCGTGTATCCCGCATGCTCCCCGACTGCGATGTTCGTGACGCCTTCGCCGATAGCAACGACTTCTCCTGCGCCTTCCTGTCCCGCGGTATGGGGCAGGGCCACGTTGTACGCGCCTGTCCGCTGGTAGGTGTCGATGAAGTTCACTCCGCACGCTCCCAGGCGAAGAACGGCCTCGCCCGGCCCCGGCTCTGGCTGGGGAACGTCCTCGTAGCGCAACACCTCGGGGCCGCCAAACTCGTGGAACCGGACTGCCTTCACGCTGCTCCTCCTATCGATCGATGCGATTGCCGATGGGCGCGCTACAGTGTGCCATCCCTTGCGCTTGCCCGCCATCGGCGAAGGCGCCAACACACGCTTTGCCGTCGATACAGGCATTGTTGCTTGCTCCGCCGAAGCGCTGATGTCTCAATAGCACAAGACCAGTGTGACTTCCGGAGGACTTGTCATGGCTCCAACAGGCGTTCGCGCCACGGGAGATAGGACCGCTGTCATTCTGTATGAACACTACTGAGGCAGACGGAAGAAGCAAGAGGCTCGACCTATCCGTCCGCCTCTGAATTCTTGTCGGAAACACTGTGAATCCGTATTGCAGCCAATTTGTGCCGGATGGTACTGTTCTACCTATCTCAGGGGTGCCGCGCACCCGGGAAGGAACTGCAAATGGCTGCATCGACTACCATAAGCCCGGCTACAAGGCTCGGAGGGCTCGCCCTCATGGTCGGAGTCTTCCTGCTGGTCGTCGCATCGCTTCTCTTTCCCGGGGGCGTGCTGCTGGACACAGTGGACCAGACCGACTTCCCGATCGCCCTCGACGCGATGGCCGACAACGCCAGCCTTGCGCACCTTGCCTCCATGCTGTCGATCATCGGAATGTTCCTGTACGCGTACGCTGCGCTCACGTGGCTCCGGCTGCCCCAACAAGCGGGGCTCGGCGGCTCGATCCTGCGGCTGGGCGTGTTCGCCAGCCTGTTCGGATGGAGCCTCTACGTCATTGCGATGGGCATGAGGCACTTCAGTGTCCACCTGATGCAGCGCGGCATGCAGTCCGGCGCCGACGAGGCCTTCTTCGAGGGCCTCGCCCTGAGCGTTTACGCGCCGATGGCCGGGATCATCATCGCATTGGTGTCTGTTTACCCCGTTGCGTCCATACTCGTCGGCATCGGCCTTGCCTCCCGCTTCGGGGCGCTGAGCATCTTCAAACTGGCCTCCTATGGACTCGTCCTCATGGGAGTACTCGCGGGCATAAACTTCCTGGTCCTCCAGCACGTCCCTGACATCGATCCCGAGATACTCCTCAGGAACGACAACGGCATGCTCGCGTTCGGTTCCCTCTGCTTCATCATCATCGGCCTGGGGATGTACCGGGGCCAGAGCGAACTCACCTCGGAGGACTGACCACACCAGGAAGCAAGCGCCAGCAGTGAAGGAAGGGCGCCCATGAGGGCGCTCTTCCTTGTGTTAAGATCGATGCATGAGATTCCCACATATCGCCGCCCTGGCTTGCCTTGCCCTTCTTCTGACATCCGCCCTCACAGCCTGTACATCCCCTGACCCGAATCCCACACCCACCCCGGAGCCGACGGTGACACCGGTGCCGACGCCGACGTCGACCCCAACCCCGGGACCGGACCCCACATCAACACCTGCTCCGGAGCCAACGGTGACACCGGTGCCGACGTCGACCCCAATCCCGGGACCGGAGCCAACGGCGACCCCTGACCTTACTCCCGATATCCCCACAGCAGAGGACGCCTTCAGGGAAGACGACTGCCCCTTCAGCACCCAACCCGGCACACCGCTGTGGACCGCAGCGTGCGGCTACCTGACGGTACCCGCCGACTACGAGGACCCGAGCGCCGGGACATACGAGATCGCCGTTGCCGTATTCCCCGCTACCGGCGAGCAGACCAGCGACGTCCCCGTCGTTTACCTGGAGGGCGGCCCCGGTGCAAACGCCCTCGAGGGACTCGACGTGAGCGGCGGCGTCATACTGGAGCCGCTCAACGAGAGCAGGGATGTGATCGTGTTCGACCAGCGCGGCGCCGGCTTCTCGGAACCCGGTCTCAGCTGTCCCGAGACGCGTGACCTCACGCTGGAACTGATAAGCCAGGCACTCCCATTGGCCGAGGAGAACGAGCGCTATCTGGATGCCCTGCAAACGTGCCGCGACCGCCTCACGGGGGAGGGGATAGACCTCTCACTCGTGAACAGCGCCGCAAACGCAGCCGACGTAAACCGCCTCCGCATCGCGCTGGGCCACGGGCAGTGGGACCTGTACGGGTCGTCGTACGGAACGCGGCTGGCGCAGAACGTGATGCGCGACTTCCCGGAGGGCGTGCGGCGCGTTGTGCTGGACTCCTCCTACCCCCTCGAACAGGATATCTTCGAACGCATCGCATCGGGTTCAGAACGGTCGTTCCGCCTGCTCCTCGACTCCTGTGCGGCCGACAGCGACTGCAGCGAACACTACCCCGATCTTGAGAGCACGCTGATAGAGGCATACGACAGGCTCACAGCTTCGCCTGAACCGGGCGAGGCATCGTACTCACTCGAAGGAGAAGTGGTCGACACGCTGATGACCGGCGAGCGTCTCGCCTGGCTGGCCTTCGAGTCCTTCTACCAGACGGACGTCATACCCTGGCTCCCGGAGATCATTTCGGAAGCCGCAAAGGGGAACGTGGAACCTGCGAACCTCATGCTCTCCAACAGCCTCATCAACGACGCGTTCTTCTCCGTCGGGATGTACTTCTCGACGCAGTGCGCGGACGAGACGCCATTCACCACAAAAGAAGCGATCGCGGCGAGCATCGCAGCCAGTCCACTGTTCGCCAGCCTGCAGGACCCCGAAGGAACGTACGCTCAGGACTCATTCGACACGTGCGCGCTCTGGGACGTGGAGCCGTCTCCTTCTGTGGAGAACGAACCGGTGCGGAGCGACATCCCCACGCTGGTGCTCGCCGGCGAGTTCGACCCCGTCACGCCCCCTTCGTCCGGGATGGCGGTCGCCGCGAACCTCACCAACGCTACCTTCGTCGAGTTCCCAGCCACGGGCCACGGCATCATCCTTGAAGGCGACTGCGCAAGGTCCATCATCAACGCCTTCCTGGACGGTGAAGACACCCCGGACGCATCGTGCGTACCGGAGCCGTCGCCGCCGGCATGGGTCGCGCCTCTGGAAGCGATAGAACTCACGCCTGTGGACTCCCCGTTCGGCGTGAAGATCGCGGAACCCGAAGGCTGGGAGCCGCTGGAGGACCTGCCCGGCAGTTACCTGCGCCACGAGATAGCAGGTCCCGTGCTCATTCAGGCCGTCATTCCGGGCTTAACGGTTGAGCAGTTGATGGAACAGCAGGTCGGCAGTATCCCCGGGGTAACCCCGGAGGAACTGGACACCTTCACTGCGGGAGACCTGAACTGGCGCGTCGCGCTGTTCGAGATCGGGGGCTGGCTCCAGATAGTAGCTGCGGCTCAGCCCCCCGCGTCGGGTACCGGCGTCACCAGCGTGCTGGTGGCCCTGGTCTCAGGCTTTCCGTACCAGCGCGGGACGCTGCTCGACGACCTGCTCTTTCCAACGTTGGAAGTGCTCGGCTCTTAGCGGCGCGTCACACCAGCAGGCTGTAGACGGGTGGGCTGAGCACGCCTGCCGCGATGGGGAAGGGCAGGTTCACCAGCATCCGGCTCGTCGTGAACGCTCCGCCCAGGAACGGCAGCTCCCACATGACCGTGCGCGTGAATGGGATCGTGTTCCACGCCGTGATGAGCGCTGCCACGGGGCCGACGCCGGCCCCCGCGAGGAAGATCGAGGCCGCCAGCGGGATGACCACGTACGGCCCGCCCGGGATGAGCATGCCCACCGCCGTACCGATCAGGATGCCGGTGAAGCCCGACTCGTCGCCGATCCAGCGCGTGATGACTTCCTGCGGCAGGATGACCTGCGTCATGCCCGCGAGCACCATGCCGAGCACCAGCATGCGCGCGACGGAGCGCAGCAGCAGTGCACTCGTTGCGGCGCCGCTGCGCACACCGGAAAAGCCGTCCTTGCGCAAAACGAGGGCGCCTGTGAGGGCAACGACCCCGGCGAGCATGTAGAGCGTCATGTCGTCCCGTCCTGCTCCGACGCCCCGATGCGCGACCGCGCCGCTTCCTGCGCGCTGCGCGGCATGAGGCGGAACACAACGGGCACCAGCAACGCCCCGACGCCGATCATCCAGAACGTCGCGAGCGTCTTGGCCAGCGCGAGCGGCACACCGAGGAACGGCAGTTCATACACGAGGAACCGGTTCGCCGTGAAGATGTTCCGCGCCGCGGAGAAGGCTGAGATGGAAGCGATGCCCGCACCCCCGTGCATGAGCGCCGCCGCGATGGGGTACATGACATAGGGACCGCCGGGAGAGAGGACACCGGCCGCAGCGCCGATGAGGACGCCCTTCGCCCCGGCCTCGTCTCCCATCCAGCGTCCCACCACGCGCGGCGGGAACAGGACAGTGAGGAGACCGGCAAGGATGAACCCCAGGACCAGGGCGGGGGCAGCCTGTCGGATGATGGACACTGAATTCTCAGCGCCCTCGCGCAGGCCATCGACTCCGTGCTGGACGAAGGCGACCAGCGAGACGACAGCCAGCAGGCTCACCATCGTGATGAGCGTCGTATCGCGCCACCACGACTTCTTCTTCTGTGATTCGCCCATGCGTGTTCAGCCCGGCGTGCGGTCGGGGGTCGTTCGATTCTACGCGCTCGCCAAACGTTCCACGAACCGGCTGGCGTCTGGGAAGTTGGTGCCGTTACTGGATGTCCATGCGGCCGAGCCGACGCACCGTGAGCAGCAGGAACCCCAGGGTCACGAGCGCAGCGCCCACGAGGGATGGCGTCAGGGCGATGGTCAGTTCCTCGCCGAACACGTCGTTGAGTCCATAGGCCGTGCCGAAGATGTAGCTGCGGATGCTCAGGTAGCGCGTGCCGCTGAGGAGGCTGGTGATGAGCGCTTCCCACAGCAGCACGTAGACGAGCCCGAAACCCAGCGCCCGGGTCGTCAGCAGTCCCAGCCAGGTGAACGCCGAGGCGTACGCCACGACGCCGACGACCACTGCCACGGCAGCGGCCAGCGGAGCGTTTCCCGTCCCCTCCGGGTCCATCATCGTGATGATGGCGGCGACCGCTGCCATCAGTGGGGCTGCGACCGCCACCGTCGCGGCGAACTTGGCGAGCACGATGGTCCAGCGGGGCACGGGTTTCGTAGTGAGCAGGCTCAACGTGCGGTCCTCGACTTCGTTCCCGAACGCTCCGGTCGCGAGCACCATTACGGTGATGGGCAGCGTGACGTAGATGACGAGTCCGCCCAGCACCGGGCCGATGAGGGCGCCGTCGCCCGCATCCACCGAAACGAGGATGGAAGCGAACCCGAGCGGGATCAGTGCGAGCACGATGAGCAACGCGACCTTGCGCCTTGTGACCGCTTGGCGGAGCGCCAGCATGAAGAGCGCCGCGATCACCGCTGCACCACGTAGGAGAATACGCTCTCCAGTGAGTCGTCCAGTGGCTCGATGCGGTAGAGGCGGCTGTCGATCTCCTGCGCCAGTTTCGGAGCCATCCGCTGCAGCTCGGCGACGTTGCGCGTCAGCACCTCGACGCTCCCGTCTTCAGCCAGCGATACCGACTCGACCGCGTCGAGTGCTACCAGCGCTGCGGCCATCTCACGCTGCTTCGACGCGCCGATACGCACCTGGAACGGACGTTCATCCAGCTTCTCGCGTATCGCGTGGAAGTCGCCCGCCGCGGCCAGCTTCCCGCTCACCACGAGCAGGATACGGTCAGCGAGTGCTTCGACCTCTTCGAGGATGTGCGAGGAGATGAGGATGGCTTTCCCCTGAGCAGAGAGCCGTGCGACAAAGTCGCCGAACTCGACGCGCTGGCGCGGGTCGGTGCCATTCAGCGGTTCGTCGAGTATGAGCACGTCCGGTTCGTGCACGATGGCCGCGGCAAGCCGGATGCGCTGCCGCATCCCGCGCGAGTACGTGCCGGTTGCCCGGTGCTGGGCGTCCTCGAGGTTCGCCGCGTGTATCGCGCGGTCGACCGCGGCTTCGTCGTTCATGCCCTGCAGGCGGGCCGCCAGGCGCACGAACTCGCGGCCGGTCATGAACGGGTAGAGCACGTCATGCTCGAGCATCACGCCGATGCGATGGTAGAGGCCGATGTTGCCCTGCACCTCTTCGCCGAGCACGCGCACGCTGCCGCGCGACGGCTTGACGAGGCCGCACATCATGCTCAGCAGCGTCGTCTTGCCAGCCCCGTTCGGGCCGAGGATGCCGGTCACGCCGGGGTAGACGTCGAACGACGCGTCGTTCACCGCAACGACGCTTCCGTACCACTTGGAGACGGCGAGCACCTCAACAGGCGGAGCGGATGCGGTGGTCATAGCCGGATCCTCCGGTAGCGGCTCCACAACAGCAGGGCAGGGATGCCGGTCCACAGCACGTATGCCCCGATGGGGTACGCGTTGTGAAGCTCCGCGACGGCCATCGAGGATGGAGAGCCCTGCCCCGGTTCGTTGTCTACGTCGAACACCATGTTGTTGATGTTGCCCGTGGCGCCGCCCAGGTTGAGCAGACCTACGTAGGGGGCAATGGCGCCGGCAGGGCGCGTGCAGTCCTCCGAGTTCGATACGAGCTGGCCGTCGTCAGTGACCGTTTCGAATGTGCATTCCTGGATGGTGAGACCGTCGCTGACGGAGTTGAGCAGCAGCCATGCGGCGATCACAAACGCGGCCGCGTAGGCGCGCCGGGTCGTGAACGCCGCCACGGCAAGCGGTCCGACCGAGATGAATGCGGCGATCAGCGCGCCCATGAACAGGATGCGGGGCACGTCCGCCCAGTTGTCGCGGATGTAGTCCAGTGGCTCGTCGGCAGTGAAGACGAGCCCCGCCTGCAGGACGATCTGCCCTGCGTAGACGAGTCCTAGCACGATGATGAAGAAGGCCAGGAAGCGCGCAACGAGGTAGTCAGTGGAGGTGAGTGGCCGAACGAGATACAACGGCAGCACGTTGTCACGCCGGTCCGGGCACAGCAGCTCCGGCGCCATGATGGCGCCGAATATGATGAGGATCACGCTGACGATCGAGTAGTAGTCGGAGGGGCCGGGGATGAACTGAGAGGCGTCGTCGCCGGCTATGGGGTCGAGGAACGCGAGGATGACGGCGAACACCACTGCGGGCGTTATCACCGCGAGGAACAGTCCTACCGGCAGGACCTTCGCGCGGCCTCCGCGCCCGATGCCGAGCACTGTGCGGACGCCGTTCTCGAACAGGGCGAGGCGCGCGCGGCTTCGCCCCTCGCGCGGCCCGGTGTAGCGCTGATACCCGAGGTCGAAGACCTCCGCTTCTCCAGCCCTCACGCCGGCCTGCTCCTGAAGATGTCGGTGAGCGTGCGGCGTTCCGGCGAGAGCCGTCGTATGCGCGCTCCCGACTCGACCGCCGCGTCGCGGATGAGGTCGTAGTCGGCCTCGCGCGCCTGCTCGATGATGAGCAACTGACCGTCGTCAGAGGTCTGCACGCCCTTCGCAGCAAGCGCGGTGACGAACTCCTCGTGCCTGTCGGCGACCTCGATGAGCAGCGTTTCCGTCTCCTCGGTGAGCTTGGCTACCGCGCCTTCCTGCGCAAGCACGCCGGCCTCGAGCACGATGACCGAGTCGGCGGTGCGTTCGATGTCGCCCATCAGGTGCGTCGAGAGCATGACGCTTATGCCGAACGTGTTGGCCGTGCGGTGGATGAGGCGCAGCATCTCCTGCCGCCCGTCGGGGTCGAGGCCTGCGGTCGGTTCGTCGAGCAGCACCAGAACCGGGTCGTGGACGATCGCCTGCGCGAGCTTCACCCGCTGCTTCATGCCGGTGGAGTATTCGCCGATGGGGCGGTAGCGCTCCTCGTCCAGCCCGACGTGCCGGAGCACGTCGGCGGCGCGGGTGCGCGCCTGACCTGGAGGGATGCCGCTCACCTGCGCCATGTGCATGAGAAACTCGGACGCGGTCATGCTCTTGGGCAGGCACTCGTTCTCCGGCATGTAGCCGATGCGGGCGCGTCCCTCGGTGGAGCGGTACGGCTCATCGCCAAGGAGCATCGCCGAGCCGGAGGTCGGCTGGATGAGGCCCAGGAAGAGCTTCATCGCGGTGCTCTTCCCCGCGCCGTTGGGGCCGAGCAGCCCGGTTACGCCCTCGTCAACGTCGAACGTTACGCCATCGAGAGCAACCGTGGATCCGTAATGCTTCGTGAGGTTCCGGGCTTCGAGGAGAGCAGGCACACGGGGAGTATACAGGAATGCTGGAGGGCGGTGCAGGTAACGCGCGCCCTGCCGCTACCAGATGGCCTGCACCTGCGGCGAGGCTGCGATAACCGGGTCACGCGTCACCACCGGCACGCCGAGCGCAAGCGCCTCAGCGGCGATGAGGCGGTCATGCATCTCAGGTATCTCGGGCAGGCGATCGAGCATCTCCAGTTGCGTTCTGCCGAGATCGGAGAGGTATATGCCTTGCACGGCATCCAGAGCATCCATCAGGTCGGCGGGGCTGTAAGAACGGCCCAACTTGACTGAGACGTAGTACAGTTCAGCCAGGGCAATCGCCGGCACAATAAGCGTTGCTCTGCCTGCCAGAGCCAACTCAAAGATCGCGGTCGCACTCGGGGAAAGTCGGTCGGAACGGCTGATGTACCACCACAGTGCGTTGGTATCTACCACGAACCGGGCTGGTGCATGTTGTTGGGCTTGCGTCATAGATCATCCGGGACGCGCGGTTCCCAGATCTTCTTGGCCTCTACGAAGTCTTCCCAAGTCGCGTCAGGCAGGTCCAGCAAGTCCCGCAGTGCAGAGAGCGGAAGATTCTGGTTCTCTCCGTCTGGCGGCATCTGAGAGAGTTTGGCACACGGTTTCCCGCGACGAGTGATGATGACCTCTTCACCTTCTTCGAGGTCGCGCAGTATCTCGCTGACCTTCGCTTTGAATTCGCGTATCCCGTATGTAGTCACTTCAGTGCGCTCCTTGTGACTACATTGTACACCGCGCTGAGGACGGGACAAGTCCGCCTGTCTCCCGCACGCTATACTTTCCGCCATGCACCGCCCGCCTCGATTCGTCATCGCTACGCCCATCTGCGACGGCCACGACGTCGCCGCTGCGGCCATCACGCGCATCCTGCGTTCGCAGGGCACGGAGGCCGTCTACATCGGCTTCAACAAGAGCGCTTACCAGATCGCGAAGGCTGCGGCCGAAGAGGACGCTACGGGCATCGCGGTGAGCACCTATAACGGCGGTCACATGTCCTTCCTCCGGGAGGTGCTCGCCGAGCAGGCGCGGCAGGGCATACCCCACGTCCCGTTGTTCGCCGGAGGTGGCGGCACCATCCTCGAGCGCGAGGTCGCGCCGCTGCTGCGCATGGGCGTCGCCAAGGTGTACCGGCCGCCGCTCGATCTCGCTGAAGCCGTCCGCGACATGACATCGCTTGCCGGCGCCGCCGCAAAGAAACGGCCCTTCACCTCCGCAAACGGCACGGAGCCCTTCCGTGCACTCGCCCAACGGCTCAGTGCCATCGAGTGGCACGGCGCGCAACCCGCCGAGTTTCACCCCAACGGCAGGCCCGTCGTGTGGGGCATCGGCGGACGCGGCGGAGCAGGGAAGAGCACACTCATCGACGAGCTGCTGCTGCGCTTCCTCCGCTCCACCGACGGACGCGTCGCCGTGCTCACCGCCGACCCCACGCTCGGGGACCGCCTCCGCATGGTGCACTGCTACTCGCCACAGGTGTTCGTGCGTTCGGTGAGCGTCGGCCCCGGCGACTCGACCGAAATCAAGACCGCGCCGCTCGTTGCGGAGCTGCGCGCGCACAGCTTCGACCTCATCCTCGTCGAGTCCGTCGGGCTCGGCCAGAACGAGCTTGGCGTCGCGCCGGTCGCCGACGCCTCCGTCTTCTGCATGACGCCCGAGTACGGGAGCGACGTGCAGCTGGAGAAGGAAGCACTCCTGCGCAGGGCAGACCTCGTCGTGATGAACAAGCGCGACTTCCCGCAGGCCGAGGCGCGTTACGCCCGCGTGCGCCGTTTCGTCGGCGACGACGAGCGCGTCTTCCTCACCGAGGCCAAACGGTTCGGCGACGCCGGCGTCACCGCGCTCTTCGAAGAGATCGCTCGGCGTTCCGGCCTGCTCGTCTCCTCTCCTCCGTCTGGCCCCCTCTCACAGGGGGAGAGGGTTGGGGTGAGGGTCTTCGGGGGTGGGGCGGACAGGTCACGCAAGCAAGTCGGCTGGGGCGACAGTCCGCCGCCGGTGCCGTTCAGCCGGCGCGGCTACCTCGGCACTGTCGTCGACGCGCACGAGGCCTACTACGCCGAGGCGGAGGAGGAGGCTGCGCTCGCCTCGAACGGCGGCGCGTCGCGCGACTACCAGGCCGAGTACGACCGCATCTGGCAGGCCTACGGCTTCGACGGCGACCTCTCCGGCACGGTCGTCGAAAACGGCGTCGCCTACCGTGAGACGCCCGACGGTCGGGTGCCCGTCGCACGCGAGACCACCACCGGCCTCTGGACGCCCGTGCTCGGCCTGCCGGAGCGCGACGCGGGCCCGCGCCAGATCGTTCGCTATCTCTACACGCAGAACCTCCCCGGCGCGTTCCCGTTCACCGAGGGCGCTTACCGCTTCCGCCGGCGCGACGAGGACCCCATCCGCATGTTCGCCGGGCTTGGCATGCCGGAGACGACCAACGCCCGCTTCCACCTGCTCGCCGCTGGGCACGGCGCGCCCCGGCTCTCGACGGCGTTCGACTCGCTGACGCTCTACGGCCTCGACTCCGACGAGCCCGGCGCGCTCGCCAAGGTCGGGGAGGGCGGCGTCGCCGTCGACACGCTCGAAGACATGCTGCGCCTCTACGACGGCTTCGATCTCTCCCGGACGTCTGTCTCGATAACCATCAACGGTCCCGCGCCGACGCTCATGGCGATGTTCCTGGTCGCCGCGCGCAAACGCGGCTTCGACTGGACGTCGCTGCGCGGGACCGTGCAGGCCGACATCCTCAAGGAGGTGCAGGCGCAGAACGAGGCGCTCTTCCCGCTGGAGCCGTCGCTCCGGCTCATCGCCGACATGACCGGGTACATGATGCGGGAGGCGCCGGGCTGGTACCCGCTCTCCATCTCCGGCTACCACATCGGCGAGGCGGGCGCGAACCCTGTGCAGGAGCTCGCGTTCACGCTGGCCAACGGACTCACCTACGTAGAGACGCTGCGGGCGCGCGGCCTGCCGATAGAGGAGCTCACGCGCCGCTTCTCGTTCTTCTTCACGTCCGGCTCCGAGCTGGAGTTCAACGTGCTGGGCCGCGTCGCGCGTCGCGTCTGGGCGGTCGCGCTCAAGCGCTGCTACGGCGTCAAAGGCCCCGGCCTTGCGCTGCGCTTCCACAGCCAGACGTCCGGGCGTTCGCTGCAGGACTCGGAGCCGCTGCACAACCTCACCCGTGTCGCGCTGCAGGCGGAGCACGCCCTCCACAACAACACCAACTCGCTCCACACGAACTCCTACAAGGAGACGTACACCACGCCGCAGGAGGACGACGTCCAACTCGCGATGGGCAGCCAGCAGATCCCGCTCGTGGAGAGCGGTGACTTCGGCTACATCGAGAACCTCAACCAGGGCGCGTACGGCCTGACATACCTGGAGGCGGAAGTGGAGCGCGCCGTGCACCGCATCTTCCGCGAGATCGACCAGCAGGGCGGCGTGCTGCCCGCCATAGAGAACGAGTACTTCCGCACCGCCATCCAGGAAGAGGTGCAGCGCGAGCGCTCAGCGATGCGCGACGGCAAGCGCCGCGTCGTGGGCGTGAACTACCTGACGAGCAGGGACGGGGCGAGGCCCCGCGGCGAACTCGTCCACATCCCCTTGAAGTCCAAGCGCGCGCAGGCTGCGCGCACCCGCGCATACAAGCGCGAGCACGCCGCCGGGGCCGAGGCAGCGCTCGAACGGCTGCAGGCCGCCGCCGTCTCCGACGCCAACGTCTTCGAAGCGCTCCTCGACGCCGTGGAGCATGCCACCGTCGGCCAGGTTACCCACGCGCTCTGGGAGGTCTGGGGCAGGTTCAGGCCTAGCATGTAGGGCATGCCCTTCCCGCCCACAACGCCTCTGCTTCATCGTTGCTGAGGCCGTCTGCCACCCAGGGTTCGTCCAACACGCCGAGCTCCGCAAGGTTCAGCAAGAATGTGCGGTAACCGTAGTGGCGTCCGTCGTCCAGGCAGCCGGGCCTTCCAGGAAGTAGCTCATCTCTGAAATTCGGCCCGCAGAGCGCCTTGAATTCATCGATGCATTCCTGCGTTGCAACGTATCCCCCTATGTTCTCTCCTCTGTAATACCGGCCCGCACTGATGCACTTGTCACGCACCGTGTATCCGCTGATATGGAATCTCTCCCCGTCAAAACTGGTCCATGGGTATTCTCCTAAGAATGCAGTCAGTTCAACCCATCCAACTGGCAGAATCAGAGCATACAGATGCCCTTCAGGCCAGGGAGTGGGGGTTGGACCCGGCGTCGGGGTTGCCGTTGGCCTCGGAGACGGCGTTGGGGTTGCCCTTGGCGTCGGGGAAGGAGTAGGCGTAGCCGTGGGCGTGGGTGACGGAGTCGGGGTCGGCGTCACTGTTGGAGTTGGCGTCACGGTTGGAGTGGCGGTGAGCGTGGGTGTGGGCACGAGCAACGGGGCCGGAAGGAACGCCGGGTTAGGGGTGGCGCTGGGAGTGGGGGTCAGCGCAGGCGCCAGCGTCGCCGTAGGAGACGGTACGGGCGGACTGGTGGGCGTGGGCGTGGACTCCGTTGCACAGGCGGCAGCGGCCATCGCCGCGATAGCCCCCGCCGATACTATCCAACACGCGACCCCTCTGCCGCTGACACCCGCTACGCCCGTTCTCCTACGACAGTGCATGGTTGACGACCGGCACCATGGCCGAGAGGTCGACGTGCGACTGCAGCGCCTCGTTCACCTGCGCCAGCGGGTACTGGTGCGTGATCATCTTCTCCACCGGCACGTCGATGCGCGTCCGCATCAGCCGCATGGAGCGGATGATATTCTCCACTTTCGAGCCGACGACTCCCGCCACGGTGAGGTCCTTCGCCGCGATGCGCGACGGGTCCATCTCCACCGAAGTCGGCAGGATGAGGCCGATGACGAGGTACTTCCCGCCGTAGCGCACCATCTGGAAGCCCTCGTGGACGGACGTGCGCGCGCCGGACGCCTCCACGACGAGGTCAGGGCCATTCCCGGTGAGTTCGCGTACGCGCTCGATGCGCGACTCCGGCGTCGGGTGGTCGGCCAGGTCGATCGTCTCGTCGGCGCCGAGTTCTCGGGCGAGCGCCAGCCGGTGGGAAGGCGCGCCGATCATGATGGCGCGCGCCGCGCCGCGGGCCTTCGCCTGCACCATCGCGCCCATGCCGATGGGGCCGGAGCCCTGGATGACGACCGTGTCTCCGGGGTCGGGCGCGTTCAGTTTGCGCAGGCCGCTCATCGTCGTGTGGTTGCCGATGACGGACATCAACGCGCGCTCAGTGCTCATGTCGTCAGGCACGCGCATGATGGCGGGGTCCGGCTCCAGCAGCAGGTACTCGCCGAAGCCGCCGCGCAGCATCGTGCCGGTGGAGGGGTCGACGTGCGAGTTGCCGTAGTGGATGGCATTCGTACAGCGAAGCCCCATGAAGCAGTTGTAGCAGTGGCCGCACGGCGCCGAGTGGAAGAGCACGCGGTCGCCCTCGCGGAGGGTCTCACCGAGG
This sequence comes from Dehalococcoidia bacterium, assembly GCA_034423175.1. Taxonomy (GTDB): domain Bacteria; phylum Chloroflexota; class Dehalococcoidia; order Lucifugimonadales; family Australimonadaceae; genus Bin16. The sequence goes on along the minus strand of DAOUJA010000035.1, from coordinate 46,072 downwards.
ATGTCCGTGCGGATGTTCGACCCGAGCGCCGCCACGACGCCGATGTTCTCGTGCCCCCAGATGATGGGGTGCGGCGCGTTCGGGTTGTACCAGTTGTGCGCGTCCGTCCCGCAGACCGCGGCCATGCTCATCCGGATGAGGATGTTGTCCGGTCCCACCTCCGGCACCGGGAACTCCTGCACTTCCAACGGGCGCTCGGCCCCGACGAACACCGCAGCCAGACAACTCTCCGCCATGGCGCACACTCCCTCGATCAGGCTGGCGCGAGTCTAGAAGCGGGCAGGGGGAGCGTCAACGTAGCCCGAGGTCAACATCGATGCACAGGATAGACAGGATGCCTTGCTCAGAGCCGGGTCACGGCGAACCCGCAACCCGGACCGTCACGACGTCGATGCCGTAGTACTGCCGGTGCTGCACCCCGGACGCGTAGTGGCGGAGCAGCCGGAACGACAGTTCGCCCGGGTCTGCCACTGCAGGCTGCTCTTCGAGGTACGCGAGCCTGTCCTGCAGGTTCTCCCGGCCGATAACCGAGGCCACGAATTCCAGTTCGACTACGCCTGGACCCGGGCGCGCAGCGACATGCAGCCAGGGCGCTCTGCCTTCAGCATCACTCCGACCAAGCGGCATCAGGCTCGCAACAGCCTCCTCTCCTGCCGAGCGCAGGCGCACCGCCGAGGGTTCGTTCCATCGCATGCCGGCCGCAACCTCCCGCAGGAACGCGTCGATACCGGGAAGGGCCGAGTCGTCCAGCGCGATCTCGAGGCGCTTGATCCGGCGGCCACTGAGCTCGATGAATGCCGTGAGCAGGAGCGCAACGACCAGCCCGGACACCACCGCGTTGCCCAGGAGCGGACCCCACGACGGCCCGAGCACCAGTTCGACGACGTTCTGATGCTGCATGCCCATCCCAACTGCGAACGATAGTCCGATGACGAGCACCTTCTGTTGGTCGAGGCCGTCCTGCGTCGCTGTCTGCAGCCCGCCGACGAAGAACATCCCGAGTAGCAGGAGCAGATACGCGCCCATGACCGGGTCCGGAACCGTGAGCAACAGGGCCGTGAACTTCGGCAGCAGCGCAAGGAGAATGAACACGCCGGCAACGCCGAACCCGACCCTGCGCGCGGCAACGCCCGTCAGACCGATGAGAGCGGAGCCGAACGACGAGAAGGCCATCGTCGGTGGCGTCCCGGCTATGCCCGCCAGAAACATGCCGATGCTGTTGGCGCCCACGGCGCCCTGCACCTGCCGGAAGTCGATCGCCCGCTGCCTGCGCTGGGAAGCGTTCTGAATGATGACGCTGTCGCTGATGCCCTTGATCGCCAGCACCAGCGTGAGGACCAGGAAGGTCGGGAGCAGCGTCCAGAATTCGAGGCCGAATGCCAGGTCGAGGCCGGGGAACCGGAGGTCGGGGATGCCGAACCAGGGCGCGTCGATCACTCGTTGGAAGTCGTAGATGCCGAACAGCGCCGACGCCATACAGCCGATCCCGATGCTGATCAGCGCAGACCACACCCGCCACATCCCTGAAGCGCGCAGGGCGAACGCCGCGGACACCGCCAGCGTCGCTGCAGCCACGACAGGGCCCGACTCCGGGGATTTCCCTTCCGGTACGTCCACCAGCCGCGCCATCACGACAGGCACTATCGTCACTGCCACCAGCATGAGCACGGTGCCTGACACCACCGGCGTGATGATCCGTCTCAGGAGAGGGAGCCATGCGGCCACCGCGAACTGGAAGAGCGAAGAGACGACCAGGAGGGTCGCCAGCAGGGCAGGTCCGCCCTCCGACACCGTCGCTGCGGTTATCGCTACGAACTGGACCGTCGGTCCGGTTACCACGGTCAGCCCGCATCCGAGACGCCACAATCGGACTGCCTGGATACTCGTAACGACCGCGTTGATGATGAACGCCGCGAAGACCGCCCACGTCAGGTAGACGTCGGGTTGGCCCGACGCCCGAACAGTGAGGATGACGACCAGCACGGTTGGGGGCAGGGCCAGCACCACGTACTGAACAGCGACTCCCAGCGCGAGGGGCAAGGGGCATGGCTCGTCGGGCCCGTAGCGGATGTGTTCGTTGGCGCGCACTCGTTCTCCCGATCAGCATCCTGGAGCATAGCACCGGCACCGGCGCCATGGGCGGAGATGGGGCCCGCTGGTGACAACCCCGCAACTCGGAACAGCTACCGGCCGGGCGCGCGTTGCCGGAACGCGCGCGCTCCCATAACATCGCGCTCGCACCGACCTCGGAGGATTCGCACATGGACATCGTCAACCCCATCGTCAGGAACCGGATGCGCGCAGGGTTGGAGGACACGGAAGCGTTCTGGGACAGCGCCGCGCGGAAGCTGCCCTGGCTGAAAACGTGGGACACCGTCTACGAGGCCGACTACCCATCGTTCCGCTGGTTCGTGGGCGCGCAGACCAACCTCTCCTACATGTGCGTGGACCATCAGACCGCCTCCGGCAGGGGTGGGCACGCGGCGTTCATCTACGCCAGCGAACGCGGCGTCCGGCAGGTGCTCACCTACGCCCAACTGCAGCGCCGCGTGGAGCAGGCCGCCGCCGCATTGCGCGGCATGGGCATCCGCAAGGGCGACCGTCTCACCATCTACATGCCCAACGCCCTGGAGACCACGGTCCTGATGCTGGCGACCGTGCGCATCGGCGCGATCCACTCCATCGTCTTCGCCGGGTTCAGCGCCCCCGCCCTGGCCGACCGCATCCGGGCCAGCGGCTCGCGGCTCGTATTCTCGGCGGACGTGGCGTACCGGCGCGGCGGCGAGGTCAACCTCAAGAGCATCGTCGACGACGCGCTCGCTCTCGGCTGCGACACCGTCGAGCACCAGGTCGTCCTGCTCCGCAACGAGGACGTCCCGATGACGAGCGGGCGCGACCTCTCCTGGGACGAGTTCATCGAGCGCGGGAAGGGCTACAGCGGCGCCATCGAACCCATGGAGGCGAACGAGCCCGCCTACATCCTCGCCACTTCCGGCACCACGGCCACGCCCAAGCTCGCCGTTCACACGCACGGCGGCTATCCCGTCGGCGTCTACAGCCAGGGAAGCTGGTGCTTCGGCCTCAACGCCGACGACGTCTGGTGGGCAACCTCCGACCTCGGCTGGGCCGTCGGTCACTCATACATCGTCTACGGCCCGCTGCTGTTCGGCGCGACCTCCATCCTCTACGAGGGCGCGCTCGACTACCCCGGCCCCGATGTCTTCTGGCGGCTCATCGAGGAGTTCGGCATCACGGGCGTCTTCACGTCGCCCACTGCCGTCCGCCTGCTGATGCGGTTCGGCGAGGAGCCCGCCAAGGGCTACGACCTCTCGACGCTCGTCCGTATCGTCTGCGCCGGCGAGGTCCTGAACCCACCCGCGTGGGAGTGGCTGCAGAAGCGCGTGCTGGAGGACCGCATCCCTGTCATCGACAACTGGTGGCAGACGGAGACCGGCGCGCCGGTCGTCGGCAACCCGTACGGCATCGCGATGCTGCCGCAGAAGCCGGGTTCCGCGGGCGTGCCGCTGCCCGGCATGGACCTCGCCGTGATGACGCCTGAAGGGCAGATGTGCGAACCGGGTGAGAAGGGCATCCTCGTGCTCCGGCGTCCGTTCCCCAACCTCACGCCCACGCTCTGGGGCGACCCCGAACGCTACGGCAACGACTACTGGGAGCGCGTGCACGGCGTCTATTTCACCGGCGACCTCGCGGAGATAGACGAGGACGGCTACGTCTGGTTCTCGGGCCGCGCCGACGAGGTCATCAAGATCGCGGCGCACCGCCTCGGCACCATCGAGGTCGAGTCCGCCTTCCTCCGCCACGACGACGTCGCGGAGGCGGGCGTCACCGGGCGCCCGGACGAACTGCGCGGCGAGGTCATCTCGTCGTTCATCGTGCTCAAGGAGGGCCGCACATCGAGCGACCAGCTGCGCAAGGAGCTGATCGAGACGGTCCGGCGCGAGCTCGGCCCGTTCGCCGTCATCGGCGAGGTCAACTTCGTGAAGATGCTGCCCAAGACGCGCAGCGGCAAGATCATGCGCCGTGTCCTGAAGGCTGTCACGCTCGACACCGACCCCGGCGACATCACGACGATCGAGGACGAGGGCTCCGTCGACGAGGCCCGCGCCGCCTGGCAGGAGATGAAGAGCGAGGTCGGCGGGTAGGGCGCGATGAGCACGGCGGACGACCGCGAACGCGGGCTGATGGTCGGCATCGCCGCGGGCAACCTGCTCGGCATCACTATCGAAGGCCGCCCGCGATCGTGGATACGCGAGCGTTTCCCGAACGGCCTACGCGACATCGCCGCGGTGCCGGGGTTCCCGGACGATGACGACCTCGCGCAGTCCATCATCGTCGCGGAGGCGGCGGAGGAAGGGCCGCTGGACGTCGAAGACCTCGGTCACCGCTTCTGGGAGTGGGGCGAGGTCAACGGGCTCGGCATGGGCAACCTCACGAGCCAGGTGCTCACGCTCTTTGGCGGCCACTACCCCCGGCGCCTCGGCAACGGCACGCTCGACGACGTGCGGCAACCGGTGGGAATGGCGATAGAGGACGCCTCGCGGGAAGCGTGGGGCGGGAAGAACGCGGGGAACGGCGCCCTGATGCGCTGCGCGCCGATCGCCATCCGGTGGCGCGACGACCCCGCAGCACTCGGCCGGAACAGCGTCGTCAGCGCGGTGCCGACGCACTGGGACCTGCGGTGCGGCTGGTCGTGCGTAGCACTGAACGTCGGCATCGCAGGCGCGCTCCGAGGGGAAACACTCGACGCGGACGCGCTCATCGCGGCAGCGGAGGAGGCGGTGCAACCGTCGCTGCCTGAATTGTCGCAGTACGGGTACGAAACGGGGATGCCGCACAGCGTGCGCATCGCGGTGGCACAGGCTGCGAGCCTGGACATAGGCGAAGTGGAGTTCGACGGCTGGAGCATGGGGTTCACCCTGCTGGCGCTCCGGGCCGGGCTGACCTCTCTCTGGCGCGCCGAGGACTTCGAAGGCGGCCTGCGAACCGTCATCGAAGCGGGCGGCGACACCGACACCAACGGCGCCGTGGCAGGCGCCGTGCTGGGCGCCCGCTTCGGCATCGACGCCATCCCCCGACGCTGGCGGGAGCGTATCGCGGAGCTGCGGGAAGGGCGCACGCCGTTGGAAGAGTACGCGGACATGCTGGCCGCGGTGCGAGGGTAGGGCGCTCGACCCAGGCTCTCGTGTGATCGCGCCGCGAAGGTGAATCCGGAACACTGCGGAGCGCGTTCAGCCCTCCAGTGCCATCAAGGAGGCTGTTGACACCAGCCCCAGGAGTGGGGCAGTAGCAAATTCGGGCCACGAAGTGAGCCCCGCCAACTCGTCCGGCGTGAAGATGCTGCACTGATACTGCCGCAGCACATCCCCAATGTTCCCAAACCCCTGGTTGGCCAAGTCCCTTTCCACTTCCCGCATGCTGATGAGCAGGTCGAACCATCGGAAGGATGCCGGCGCGATGGGCTCCGGGGGACCATCCGCGCTCATAACAGGTCTCTCTGGTTCATACGCCCGCCTGGCTCTCCACCGTGAGGCAATCCACCAACCGTCCCTCGATCGTGCTATCCCAGCCCCGGAGTACCGTCCGCTTCTGGAAGGGGATGTACCGACTACTCAAGGCAGTTTTCAAACAGCCTCGCTCTTCTTCGGATAGGTACTCTTCCAGATCGCCGCCCGTCGAGGTTTCATCGAGGCTCCAATCCGTCACGGGTACGGATGCAGATATCGACGCTGATGCAGGGGGCGGCGCCGTAGCAGGCGCCGGGGTTGGCGTAGCCGTCGCTGTAGCAGGCGGCATCGGCGTAGGCGTCAGGGCTGGGGGCGACGTTGCGGTGGGAGTCGGGATGGGGGCGCCGCACGCAGCGGCAAGCACCAGCAACAGGGTCGCGGCAGTCAGCGGCACGATTCCTGCCCAGGCGAATTGAACTCTACTGCGCGAACGGGAGATCACAGGGGCAAAGGTTAGCACGCCCGCCTGGCCCAAGTATGTCGCGCCCTTGACACTCCACCCTCGTCTGCATAGCGTGACGCCCATACAGCGGAGGTGTGAGATGGCAACGGCTGTCGGCAGCGTAACGCAGTACAAGATGCTCATCGACGGCGAGTGGGTCGATGCCGCGTCGAGGCAGACCTACGACTCGATGAACCCCTACACCGGACGGACGTGGGCGCAGATGCCCGACGCTCAGGCGGAGGATGTCGACCGGGCGGTGCAGGCGGCGCGCAAGGCGGTGAAGGACCCTGCGTGGCGCGGCATGGTGCCCGCGCAGCGCGGCGCGCTCCTGCGCAGGCTCGGAGACCTCGTGGCCGAGAACGCCGAGCACCTCGGCCAGGTCGAGACCCGCGACAACGGCAAGCTGATCCGCGAGATGTCCGCCCAGTGCAAGGCGGTGCCGAGCTACTTCTACTTCTACGCGGGACTCGCCGACAAGATACAGGGCGCGACCATCCCGCTGGAGAAGACGTCCGTCTTCAACTACACGCTCCGTGAGCCGATCGGCGTCGTAGGCATCATCATCCCCTGGAACTCGCCGCTGCTGCTCCTGTCGTTCAGCCTCGCCGCGGCGCTCGCAGCGGGCAATGCGGTGGTCGTGAAGCCGTCCGAGCACGCGTCGGCATCCACGCTGGAGTTCGCGAAGCTCGTGGAGCAGGCGGGCTTCCCGCCGGGCATATTCAACGTCGTGACGGGGTACGGCGCCGTGACCGGCTCCGCGATGGCGAGCCACCCCGGCATCGGCAAACTGTCGTTCACGGGCGGGCCGGAGACGGCGCGCAAGATAGCCGAGCAGGCGGCGCTGAACCTCACGCCGACGCTGCTCGAGCTCGGCGGGAAGTCCCCCAACATCGTCTTCCCTGACGCCAACCTCCAGAACGCGGTGAACGGCACCATCGCGGGCATCTTCGCCGCGGGAGGCCAGACGTGCATCGCCGGTTCGCGCCTGCTGCTGCACGAGGACATCCACGACGAGTTCATGGAGCGGCTCGTCGCTCGCACGCGCGACATCAGGATGGGCGACCCGGCCGCGATGGAGTCGGAGCTCGGCCCGCTGGCGACGACGGCCCAGCTCGCGAAGGTGGAGTCGTTCGTCGAGAGCGCCCGCGGGGAGGGAGCCGAGCTCGTCTATGGCGGCTGCCGGCCGGACTCGCCCGACCTCGCGTCCGGCTGGTTCTACCTGCCCACCATCTTCGGCAACGTTCGCAACGACATGTACGTCGCCCAGGAGGAGGTCTTCGGACCGGTGCTCGGCGTGCAGCGCTTCCGCGAAGAGGACGAGGCCGTCACGCTGGCGAACGACACGCGGTACGGCCTCGCGGCGGGGATATGGACGGACGACATCAAGCGCGCGCACCGGCTCGCCCGCGACCTGGACGCGGGCACCGTCTGGATCAACATGTACCGCGCGCTGTCGTATGCGTCGCCGTTCGGGGGCTACAAGGGCTCCGGGCACGGGCGCGAACTGGGCGTCGAGGCCATCAACGAGTTCACACAGGTCAAGAGCGTCTGGGTGGAACTCGCGGAGACGACGCCTGATCCGTTCGTACTGCGGATATAGAGCGGGTCGCTTCGCCCGTCGTTCCCGCGAAACGGGAATCCAGAGCGGCCGTCGGGTCACGCGGTGAGGAGAAGTGCGTCGGGGTGAGGGCCGAAGCCTCTACGCGACGAACAGCTCTTCGAGCGTCCAGCGCCTGCGGATGATCTCCGTCTCGTAGAGGTAGTCCACGACCGCGCGCACGGACGCGCCGTGCACGTCGAGCCCCTGCGCCCGGGGGAAGAGGCCGATGCGCCGCAGCTCGCCCGCGAGCAGCCCTTGGTGGACGGAGTCGTCCGGCTCTTCTCCCATGTAGATGGCCGTCGCCTCGTCCATCGCCTTGCAGACGGCGTCCGCGAGGCCGGGCTGTTCCGTGACGGACTCCTCCTTCATCACCAGCAGCGTGTTGATCGGGAAGACGCCCGTCTCCTCGTTGTAGCGCTGGAGTAGCGGGTAGGGGTCGTCGATCAGCAGCCGCACGTTGTCGGCCTGTGCCGCGTTGCCGCCCGCGACGACGAGCGCGTCGAGGTCGCCCGCCGCGAGCCGCGCGTCGAGGTCCGACATCTGCTCGCGGGCGAAGCGCTCCGGCTTGGGGTAGGGCACGCCGCGCAGCGAGTCGTTCTCGCCCTCGACCCACGTGATGCTGTCCGGCGCAACGCCGTGGTGGTGCGCGAGGATGCCGCGCAGCCACACCGCAGGGTTCGACGCGAACCCCAGCGGCACGCCGATGCGCTTGCCCGCGAGGTCGCCGGTCCCAGCGATGCCCGCGCCGGCGTTCACCATGACGCCGGTGAGCGGGAAGAAGAGGTTGGGGAAGATGGGCAGCGCAACGAGGCCAACGCCGTTGTCTTTCGCCACGATGAAGTTGCCGATAGTCAGCTCACCCACGTCGTACGGGCGCGTCGTGACCATCGCCGGGAAGATGGGCGCGGGCGCGGGTCCCGCGTTCACGATCTCCGCGTCCGGGTAGTCGACGGTCACGCGTCCGCTGAGCAGGTGTCGCGTGATGAGGCGGTTGCCGACCGCTATAGAGACTCCCATTACGGGTTCGTCGTTGTGGCGGAGGAGAATACCGCGCTGCGTCCGCTCTCGACGTCGTAGCGGTGGCGCTGGATGTTGTCCAGGTCCATGCTCGTGATGCGGCAGTAGATGGTCTCGTCGGTGGGTGAGCCCTGCACGCTGTGGATCTCGCCGGGCAGGATGTAGTGGACGTCGCCCGCGCCCTGCTCCATGACCTCCACGACCTGGAACGTCGGCATCTCCGAGTCGTCGCTCACGTGACGGTAGGCGTAGCGCGTCTGGGTGTTGCCGCCGCTCTTGACCCCGTAGGCGACCCAGCAGACGCCGTGGTCGTGCGGCGCGGGCCGCTTGATCTCCTGCGGGCCCTGCCGGTAGGTGAGGACGACGAATCCGGGGCCCGGGTGACCGTACTCGGTGTCCCGGTAGATCTCGAACGTGCCGTTGCCGTCGCCGAACTTCTCGCTGTTCTCCGGCCAGCCGTTGTCGAACGCGCGCCGCATCAGTTGGGCGACGTTGTGCGCCTGCTGCACCGAGTCCCGGTGCGTCGCGAATACCTCGCGGAGGTCGGCGATGAACTGCTGTTCGGTGTAGACCGCGGTCTGTGTCATGTCCGTTCTCCTCTCTGAAGTCCTGCCTGTAGCGGCGATAGTTTACGTCTCGAGCGTCGTCTCGAAGAAGAGGTCCTCGACGGCGAGCGGCTCCGGGATGAGGCCCTGCTCGACCTCGTAGCCGATGAACCGTTCGAGGTTGGCGCGGTTCGCCGCGACGCCGGTCGGCCACGGGTCTGGCCCGAGCACGCGGCGCTCCTCCTCCAGGTAGTGGCGTCCCCACGTGAGTCTGCTCCAGTTGGGGTCGTCCATGAAGTGCGACCACTGCCGCTTCGCCTGTTCGAAGCTGTCCAGCAGGCTCACCGGCGCCCACGGGTGCTGCTCGGCCACCTCGGTCTTCATCGCCACCACGTGCATGATGGGGTAGAAGCCGTTGCGCTGGTAGTAGCTCACCTCTTCGGCGCGCGGGTCGTCGAACAGTCTGCCGACCTCCGGCGCGCCGTCGAGGTACGGCTGGGGCGGGCGCGGCGACAGGAACGCCGACACCTCGCCCTCGACGAGCGCGTCGCCGAGCCTGCGGCTCCGGTCCATGCGCTCCAGCGTCACGCCCGGCGGCGGGTCGAACTGCACCGGCTCGTCGGAGGTCGTCACCCACGTAACGCCGTCCAGCGGCACGCCGTACTCGCTGCCGAGGTCGCCCTTCGCGAGCACGGAGAGCGTCGTCTGGAACGAGCGCAGCGCCACGCGCTTGCCGATGAGGTCCTGCGGCCCCCGGATGCCGGACTGCGTGTTGACGTACATCTGCGACTGGCTGAACAGTCTTCGCGGGAAGACGGGGATGGCCGTAAGCGCCGCCCCTCGCGCCTTCGCCATGACGTATGAACCGAGCGACAGCTCGCAGACGTCGAACTCGCGGTGCAGCAGCATGCGCTCGTGGCGCCTGCCGCCCACGTCGTCCTGTCCGACGATCAGCACGGTGGGGTCGATGCCCTTGGGGCGCACGGTGCCTTCAACCCACGGCACGTGCCTGTCGTAGTGCTCCAGCGCGATGCTGAGGGGAACGTTTGCCATGGCTATATCTCCTCTCCGTACTCGCGGGCCATCTCCCTGATATGGGTCTCCTGCAGCAACGTTGAGCGTCCGTTCTCCCAGAACAGTTCACCGTCCAGCTCTATCGTCTGGTCGGAGACGTAGGCGGAGAGAGGGGCCGGCGTCCTGCCGATGTGGAAGTGCATTACGTCCTGATTGCTCTGCTGTCCGGGGCGCTTCGTCGCCTTCGGGTGGAACCCGCCGTGGAACGAGTCGAGCGCGTACGCGGCGCCGGTCCCGTAGCGGCTCTCGCTCACGTCCAGCAGTCCCTGGAGCTGCGCGCTCGTCCAGACCGTGTTGCCGGTCGGGTCGTCCCTCTGGTTCTCGCGTGCGGGCTCCTCCCGCCACTCGATGCCCTTGAGCGTGTTGTCGCGTATCTCCAGCAGCATCGGGTTGTGAAACTGCTCGCGGTCCGCCATCCCCGGATGGTCGAACGCGACGACGCCGTTCCCGTCCGCGCTGCCGATGGGCGCGTACACCTCGCCGGGGAAGACGCGCTCGGTGCGGCTCATCTCCGCGTCCTGCACGAAGAAGGCGTCCGCGACCTCGCTGGCGTGAGCGACGCGTCCCGTCATCTCGGTGCCGCGCGGGCTCGTGACGCGATACGTCGACGCCTGCGCCGTGCGCTCCTCGATGCGGTGCGCCAGCGCCATGACGAGACGCCAGTCGAAGTGGGCGTGCGGCGTGGTCATACCTTCGGGAGCGCGGATGCGGTTGTTGATGCGCACAAGCCCTGCGGCGTCGTTGGCCCGCAGGTGGTCCAGCAGCACGGCGCGGTTCAGGTTGCAGTTCATCAGCAGCTTGTCAGCGCCGAGCACCGCCCCCGCGACCGGCGCGGGCAACTCCTCCGCGCGGCCCAGCGAGTCCACCCAGAGCGAGTAGGGCGCGCCGCCCGCTTCGGAGATGGCCTGCTCGATCAGCGACGCGAGTTCAGGGTCGAAAGCGCCGCGCTCGTTGAGGAGCAGGACCGCCTCGCCCGGTTCAACCGTGGCGCAGTGCCTGATGAGGTTGGTAACCCCTGCCTGTACGGCTGCGGCGTCGGCCATCGTCGCTCCTCCTCCGTGTCTAGTTGAGGCCGTAGAAACGCTCCGAATTGCCGTGGAGGATGGCCGCCTTGTCAGCGTCGGTCAGTGCCGGGTTCTCGCGGATCTCGGCGATCTCCTCCTTGCATGTCTCGTGGTTGACCTCGTGCGGGAAGTCGGACGAGAAGATGAACGGCTTGTTGCCGGCCACCTTCACCGCGAAGGGGAGCGTCAGCTCACCGCCCTCCACGCCGACGTACACGCGGCCCTCGTCCACGTGCTTCAGGATGTAGTCCGTCACGGACTCGCCGTCCTTGAGCTGCATGAACCGCTGGTTCGGGTCGTACTGGATGTGGCTGTCCCACGAGCGCTGGAAGCGCTCCAGGCAGCCGACGAACCACGCGCAGCCCGCCTCCAGGAAGCCGAACCTCGCGTTCGGGTAGCGCTCCAGCACGCCGTTGAACACGATGCCGGCGAAGTTCACCATCTGGCCGAACGGGTGGCCGAGCGCGTTCACGGGCGCGTACGGGCTCATGTCGTCAAGCCCCATGTGGTCGTGCACGCCGCCGTGGATACCGATGGCGCAGCCGAGGCGGTCTGCCTCTTCGTAGATGGGCCAGTATTTCTGGTCGCCCAGGTGGTTCTGCAGTTGGAGCGCGCCGGTCCCGGGGAGCATCGCCCCGGAGAAGCCAAGCTCCTTCACGATGCGCCGCAGCTCCACGGCCGCCTCTGCAGGCTCCTGCAGGGGGACGAGGCCCATCGCCTGGAAGCGCGAGTCTTTGCTGACGTACTCGTCGTACACCCAGTTGTTGTATGCCCGCGCGAGTTCGATTGCCCAGTCGCGGCTGACCACGCGCCCGAACGCCAGGCCGTTGGAGGTGTAGAGCACCGTCTTGTCGACGCCCACGTCGTTCAGGAAGTCGATCCAGCCCTGGCGCCCGACGCGCGCGAACGCGCCCTCCGGCAGGAAGTGCCGGTTGGCCGCGTGCAGGTGGTCGTTGGGCGGGAAGGGCCCGCGCGTCGTCACGAAGCTGCGGTCCCGGTAGTCCTCCGGCATCCGCTCCCAGATCGCCGCGTGGTCCTCCACAAGATGGCCGTCGCCGTCAACGATGCGCTCGATGTTTTCAGTGACCATGGCTTTGCTCTCCTTGGAGTGTTCCCGTTCCGTCCCTAGTTCGCTGCCAGCCGGTAGAAACGGGCCGCGTTGCGGAACATCACCGCTTCCTTGTCGTCCGCGGACATGTCCGCGTTCTCGCGCAACTCGTCCAGCTCCGCCTTGCAGGTGTTGGCGTCCACCTCGTGCGGGTAGTCGGACGAGAAGAGGTACGGCTTGTTGCCCGTGAGGCGCACCGCCTCCGGCAGGGCGAGCTCGTCACCCTCGACGCCGACGAAGATGCGGTCTTCGTCGACGTGGCGGCAGATGTAGTCGGAGACCCGCTCGCCCTTGCGTATCTGCAGGAAGCGGCCCCGCGGGTCGTACTGGATGTGCGACGCCCAGGAGCCGTTGAAGCGCTCCATGCAGGTGAGCAGCCACGCCGCGCCCGCCTCCAGGAAGCCGATGCGGACGCCGGGGTACTTGTCGAATACGCCGTTGAAGACGATGCCCGCGAATGCCACCATCTGCCCCATCGGGTGGCCGAGCGCATTGATCGGCGCGTACGGGCTCATGTCGTCCATCAGGAAGCCCTCGTGCGCGCCGCCGTGGATGCCGAGGGCGCAGCCGAGCCGCTCTGCCTCGGCGTAGACCGGCCAGAACTTGCTGTCGCCCAGGTGCGGCTGCTGCGCGCCCGTGGACGGCAGCATCGCGCCGACGAAACCGAACTCCTGCACGATGCGCCGCAGCTCCTCGACAGCCGCGTCCGGCTCCTGCAGCGGCAGCAGGCCCATCGCCTGGAAGCGGTCGCCGCGCTTCAGGTAGGTGTCGTACACCCAGTTGTTGTACGCCTGCGCGAGCACGACGGCCCAGTCGCGGCTGACGATCTTCCCGAACCCGAGGCCGCTCGTGGTGTACAGGACCGTCGCGTCCACACCAACCTCGTCCAGGAACTCCATCCAGCCGTCCGGGCCCACGTTCGCGAACGCGCCGGGAGGCGTGATGTGCCGGTTCGCGGAGTGCAGGTGGTCGATGGGTGGGAAGGGGTTACGCTGCGACCGCGCCTCTCCGAAACTCTTGCCTTTGTACTCGTCCGGCATGTACGAGACGATCTCGGCAATGTCCTCCATGATGTGACCGTCGCCGTCGATGATGCGTTCCAGGTTTGCCGTAGCCATTCCTGCCTCCTGCGTATCCGTGAGATTCGTACGCGTGCGCGGATTGTACGGCGGGCGGGCGCAGGCGGCAAATGGGGCTCTGCGTGGACGCCGAACGCGTTCCCGCGCATAATAGGGCGCATCCTGCGCGCCTTCGCGCAACGTCCACGGAGGGAGCAACGATGGTAACGAGAACCGCCGACCTCGCCGAATGGCAAGAACCGGAAGGCATGAACAAGGCCGGCTTCGGCTTCTGGAAGACGCCGAAGTCCCACTATGACCTCTTCATGGAGTCCCAGGGCATCGACATCCACCGCGACATCGGCGTCCGCCGCATCCAGGACCTGCCGCTCAAGCCGTGGAAGCGCCTCGGCGGCAACGGCATCGCCATCCAGCTGCTCGGCACCGAGCACCTCTGGGGCATGTACGTCGTCGAGGTCCCCGGCGCGGGAGCGCTCAACCCCGAGAAGCACATGTACGAGAAGATCATGTACGTCGCGGAGGGCAGGGGCTCCACCGAGGTCTGGCAGGACAGCAACCCCAACAAGAAGCAGGTCTTCGAGTGGAGCCAGGGCTCGCTCTTCGGCATCCCTCTGAACGCCAGGCACCGCCTCGTCAACGCCACCTCCAGCCCGGCGCTCCTCCTCGCCGCAACCACCGCGCCGAACATCGTCAACCTCGTCCGCGACCCCGAGTTCGTCCTCAATAACCCCTACGAGTTCACCAACCTCTTTGACGCCGAGGACGACTACTTCAAGCCCGTCGAGGACATCCACGCCGACCCCGTCCGCGGCCTCGCCATGCGCCGCACCAACGTCATCCCGGACATCGTCAACTGCCACCTGCCGCGCGACAACCGCCGCTCCTTCAGCTACCGGCGCGTGGAGCCGCACATGGCAGGCGCGAACTTCTACATGAAGATCGGCCAGTACGAGACCGGCCAGTACTCCAAGGCGCACAAACACTCGTCCGGCGCCATCCTCGTCTGCATCAAGGGCAAGGGCTACAGCATCACCTGGCCGGACAAGCTCGGCGAGCGTCCGTTCGAGGCCGGCACCGGCAACGAGGTGAAACGGCAGGACTACGAACCCGTCGGCATGATCAGCGCCGCGCCCATGACCGGCGACTGGTTCCACCAGCACTTCGGCACGTCGCCCAACGGCATCCGCTTCCTCATCTTCGACGGCCCCTACGGCCCGGGGATGCGCAACGGCGCGGCGCCCGGCTCCGAATCCCGCGACGGCGGCGCGCAGGACACGCGCGACGGCGGCAGAGCGATCGCGTACCCGGACCAGGACCCCGCCATCCGCGCCGAGTACGAGCGCATGATCGGCCTCGAGGGCCTCGTGAGCACCATGCCGGAGTGGGCCTACACCGACTACAGCCCGCCCCCCGGCGCCGCCGACGTCGGCGGCTTCTAGGGAGCGCAGACATGGCCCAATGAGAAGAGGGCGGCCATCGGCCGCCCTCTTCTCATTGCCCTTTACCCCTGCCTCTTGCTCACATCGTCACTCGTTCGAGCGGCACAAGCCGTTTGCGCACCGGGTCCACGCCCATGAAGACACCTTCGAGCGTCAGTGCGCCCAGCAGCGGCATGGACTCTTCGTCGTTGAATAGCACTAGGGTAGTCACTTCACGGTCGCCCACGCGCACCCGCGCCTCTCCGACCTCCATCTCCCGCATCTCGCCATCGGCAAGCTCGAACTCCTGTTTCCGCACCGGCTCCACGCCAAGCCCGCGCAGCAGCGACGCCGGAGCGGATGTGACGAACGCGCCGGTGTCCACGAGCGCGTCGAGCGTCACCCACTCGTCCCCGTCGCGGCTCCCGATGCCTATCTCCACGCTGAATGTTCCCATGAACCGGCTGACCTCCGTTCCGTTGCCGCGCCTATCGTAACGCGCCCCCACCGCATCGGGTAGGGGCGCGTGTCGCAGACTCGCGACACCGGCCCCTTACGCGGTCGGCCTGACGTTCGCTACGCTGGTCATATGACCGGCAGTCGCACAGCGCCCATAGACCGCATCTATAGCTCAGCCCCGCAGCCATTGATCAGCCCTATGGTTCCGGCGGCGAAACTTTGTTTCGTTGGCCCTCTTGGCCGCCTTGGTTGCGGGAAGCAGGCCACGGCCACGGAAACACGTCAAACCAAGGTGGCCAAGAGGGCCGGATTGATTGTTCCATCTACTCGTAACAGTGCGACCAACGAGGCCGGAATTCGGGCACGGTTGGCCGACTTGGTCTGCCTGCTTTCCCTAGTCCCGGATGTCCTGCAGGAACAACTCCGTCGGGATCTCCCGCCCCAGTCCCTGCTCCTTCGCCTTCTGGTAGACGACCGAGCCGACCGCCGCGAACTGCAGCCCCTGGTTGCCGGAGTTCAGGTAGAGCGTGATCTGGTCCCGCGACGTCCGGTTCACCCTGCCGCTCGCGAGGTCGTTGAACGTCGGCGTCTCGTCGGTCCCTCCGGCATTCACGCGCGCTTCGCGCAGCCGGGCCGGGAGGCGCTGCTTCTGCTCGTCCGTCCCGCCGATGTAGTCGCCGCGGTTGTAGCCGTCGCCCATGCTCCGCACGTCCTCGTTGCTGGGACGCGAGTGCGCCACACCCTGCTTGACCGTCACGTCCGCGCGCTCGAACACCCGGGCGTCCAACTCGCCGCGCACGTCGGTAACGTGCTGTCCGGGCGAGAGCCAGTCGCCCTTCAGCGCCGGCTCCATCGCGTTCGTGCAAGCGGACACGATGTCCGCTCCCGTCACCGCAGCCTCCGGTGTGTCGACGGCCTGCACGTCTATCTCCAGCTTCGCCGACATCTCCTCGGCGTACCGCTCGCGGTTCGCCTTCGTGGGGCTGAACACCTTCACGCTGCGGATGTCCCGCACCGCCGCGAACGCCTCCAGGTACGTCCGCGCCATCCCGCCGGAGCCGAGCATCCCCACGGTGTGCGAGTCCGGGCGGGACAGGTACCGCACGCCGAGTCCCGCGCCGCCGCCCACGCGCATGTGCTGCAGGATGCCGTCGTTGATCATCGCCAGCGGCTCGCCGTCGCGCGTGCTGAACAGGAAGATCAGCCCGCAGTACGTCCCCGGCTCGATGCAGTACTTCTCTTCCTTCCAGAAGCCGTGCTCGTCGCGCGGCCAGTACAGGATGTCGGACTTCATGCGGATGGCGAACACGCCCAGCGCGTCGCTCGCGCCCTCCATCGTGCCCCAGCGGTAGTAGCCGTCCGGCCGCTCCGCCGGCATGTACAGGTCGATGCGCGGCCGGTGGACAGACTCGCCCGTCGGCAGGCCGCGGAACGCGTAGTCCTGCGCGTCTATGCACTCGTCCATCGGCAGCAGCCGCTCCACGGTCGGGTTGTCTATGAACAGCATCTCTTTCTCCTTGTTATTCCCTCTCCCCCTGGGAGAGGGCGCGCATCGCGGTGCGCGGATGAGGGTGTCTCAGTCCACCGTCGGCACCTGGTGCTCGAGGAACATCTCCTTGCGCTGCTCGCCGGACTGTTCGATCGCCAGCAGCAGTTCGATCGTGGCGTTGCCCCAGCGCGCGTGGGCGGGCAGGGGGCGTCCGGTCGTGATGGCGTCGTAGAATGTGTTGAGCCGCCCGTCGCGGCCGTCCTCTACCGTCACGAGCGGGATCTCGCTGCGCTCCTTGTTGCCATAGACAGTGAGCCCGCCCGGCGAGAGCCGGACGTCGGCGTCGTCGAAGCTCACCATGAGCGGCCCGCCGAGCAGCCAGCCTGCGCTCGATGGCCCGGTCGGCGGCTCAGGGCGGCCGGCCCTGCCGAGACCGTACCGCTCCGCGCGTGCCGCCGCCTCCTCCCAGTCCGGGTCGGTGGCCTCGGCCAGTTCCCTGCGCGCCGCGGCGTGCTTCTCCGGGTTGGGGAAGATGCCCTCCCTCCCGACGCCGTGCATGAACTCGCTTGAGTCCCAGTGGTCGTAGCCGCTGTAAACGGCGGTGCAGAACACGCCGTTCTCGAACTCCAGGTATGCCGCATGGGCGCCCGGCACGCGGCGGGCGGGGTCCCACGCGGTCGCGGTGCCGCGCACGCTCCGCACCATGCCGCCGCCTATGGTCCGGATGATGTCGAACTGGTGCGGCCCCTGCCGCCAGAGGATGCCGCCTCCGGGCCCCGGTGTCAGCTCCTCCCCGGAGCGGGGACGGTACAACCAGTCCTGGTAGCGCCAGTGGTGCATCATCCGCAGCTCGCCGTACTCGCCCGTGCGCACCATCTCGCGGATGCGGAGCACACGCGGCTCGAAGCTGTGCTTCACGTTCACGCCCAGCAGCACGCCCTGCCGCTCCGCGGACTCCGCAAGCGCCGTGCCCTCCTCCACGTTGATCGTCATCGGCTTCTCGATGAGCACGTTCTTCCCGTACGACATCGCGA
This sequence comes from Dehalococcoidia bacterium, assembly GCA_034423175.1. GTDB lineage: Bacteria > Chloroflexota > Dehalococcoidia > Lucifugimonadales > Australimonadaceae > Bin16. The sequence goes on along the minus strand of DAOUJA010000035.1, from coordinate 28,215 downwards.
GTTCGCAGTGCTGGGAGTGCAGTATCGTCGGCGTCGCGATGTAGACGAGGTCGATGCGCGGGTCCTTGCACATCTCCTCGGCGCTCGTGTACGTCGCCGCGTCCGGGAAGTCCTGACCGAAGCGTCCGAGTATCTCCGTGTCAAGGTCCGCCGCCGCGATGATCTTGAAGCGCGGGTTGAACGCCATGCGCGGAATCATGGAGACCGCGGCGCCGCCCAACCCGATGATGCCGATGCCCAGCACGGTCGAGTTCTCAGTAGTCATGCGCCCTCCTCCTGCGAGGTTCCGGATGCGCGGAGCATAGCACCTGCCTTTGCCTTGTGCCGCCCCGCGTCCGATGCGACACGTGCCCCTTGCCCCGTCATGTGGTGCCGTCTACGATGCCATCGTCAGGTAGCGCACGTGCAGACGGCTCCCGCTGCCAGAGGGAAGCTCATGACATCACAAGACCGGATGGCCCAACTCTCCATCGCCGTCAGCAACCTGTCACAGGCGATGGACCTGATGGTCGAACACCAGCAAGAGTACGACCAGATGGCGATTCAGCATGAAGAGCGGATACGGGCTAGTGAGCAAGCGATTGCGGCCATCAGAAGCAGGATGCGAGAGAACACCGCCCGCATCCGGGAACTCATTGCAGCCGCCAACCAGATGCAAGCGGAGACCGCCCGTCTCGACTCCGCTTCCTGACGCTCGATCAGCCCGCTTGCAGCCTTTGCCTTGCGCCGTCCCGCGTCCTATGCTTGCGCTACCACAGCAAGTACGTCATGCGGCGCGCAGCCGCAGCAGGAGGCGAACATGGCAAGCATCGTCCTCGGCATCGGCAGTTCGCACGGTCCCTCGATACAGACTGACCCCGTCGGCTGGCCTCGCCTCGGCGACGCCGACACGCGTGACCCGCGCTTCGACTACCAGTCGCTGCTCGCCAAGGCGCCGCCCGACATCGAGGCGCAGTTGACGCCGGAGAAGCAACGCGAGCGCTACGACGCCGCACACGCCGCCATCGGCAAGCTGCGCGGCGCGCTCGACGAGGCGAAGCCGGACGTGCTCGTTGTCATCAGCAACCCGCACCGCGTCTGGGCCGACGAGACGCGCGCCGTCTTCGCCGTCATGCGCGCCGAGTCGTTGCCCGTCGCCGAGCGCCAGGGCTTCGACCCCGACGCCCGCTTCCGCTCCAACGAGGAGCGCCGCGCTCCCGTCATCAACGACCGCCCTGGCCAGCCCCGGCTCGCCGAGCACCTCATCACGGCGTTGAACGACGACGGATTCGACGTCGGCTGCGGCGACGGCGTGCGGGACGGGCACGCGCTGGACGACGCTTTCTCCTACGCCCATCACTTCGTGATGCCGGACGAGGACCTGCCCGTCGTGCCGTTCATGGTCAGCCGCTACCTGCCGTACCAGGCGAGCGCCGCTCGCTGCTACGCGCTCGGCGGAGCGCTGCGCCGCGCCGTCGAGTCGTGGGACGCGGACGCCCGCGTCGCGCTCATGGCCTCCGGCGGCCTCAGTCACCAGATCATCGACGAAGAGCTGGACCGGGGCGTCATCGCCGCGCTGGAGAGCGGCGACGAGCAGGCGCTCGGAGCGCTGGAGCGCGACCGGCTGAACGGAGCACCCGGCACGCCCGAGATTCTGAATTGGGTGGCCGTCGCGGGGGCGATGTCCCCTGGCACCATGACGCTGCTCGACTACCTCCCGTGCTACCGCTCGATGGCGGGCACGGGCCACGGCCTCACATTCGGCGTCTGGTAGAGCACGTCGGACCGCTACGTGACCCGGAACTGCTTCAAGGCCGAGTCGCTCGGGACCGTGCCGAACCCCGGCTTGTCGGAGAGTTGGACGAAACCGTCCTTCACCTGCGGCGGCTCCTCCATGAGCATTCCGGCGAGCTTCATGTAGAAGATGTTCTCGGCGGGGAACTCGTCGAGTTCAGCGAGGGCGGCGCGGAAGTGCAGGGCCGCCAGGCTCCCAACATCCGTTTCCGAGCCGACCCCGATGACGCAGGGAGCGCCGTGGGCCCCGGCCAGGTCGATGACGCGCCGCGCCTCCCGGTACCCCATGCCCCCCACCTTCAGGTTGAGCGCACTCGCTCCATGTCGAAGGTAGTCGAGGGCGCTCTTGGCCGAGTTGACCTGACGGTCCACCATCACCGGGACAGCCGACCCTTCGAGCAGTCGCCTGCTCTGCTCTCCGAGATCGAGCGGGCAGGGGTCTTCGAAGAACCGAACGCCGACCTCTGAGAATCCCTGCGCAGCCCAGAGCGCGTCGTCGGGCCCATAGCCGCTGTTCGCATCCACCCAGAGCAGCACTTCGTCTCCGACCGCGTCACGGAGCATGGCAAGAGCGGCGACGTCCTCCCTGGCGTTGGTGCCCACCTTCACCTTGATCGCTCTGAAGCCGTGGCTCTCGATGGCCGCTTCGGCCTCTCCCAGCATCCCCTCGACCGGCCCTCGGTTCAGGAGCCACGCAACAGGGACCCGGTCGGTCCAGCCGCCCAGGTACTTCCAGCAGGGGACGCCTGCATTCCGGGCCTGGATGTCGCAGAGCGCGACTTCGACCAACGAGCGGGAGCTGCCCCTGGCCGGGACGCGTGCGAGCCCTTCCAGTACGCGCTCGGGCTGCAGGGGATCGGCCCCCGCGAGCAGCGGTCCGTAGACGTCGGACAGCAGCCGGAGGACGTCGTCTGCGGTCGCGCCGGACCACTGCGGGTTCGCCAACGCCTCGGCCCACCCGTCGACGCCCTCGTCCGTCACGATGTGGAGCAGGACATAGGTATCGCCCTCGCTCACCCGCGACGCCCAGGTGATCGGGGCCTTGTAGGGGACGTAGATGACGTGGGTTTCGAGGCGGGTGATCTTCATGGCAAGCCCATTGGTGATGCCGCCGGAGCGGGTTCCATCCATTATGTGCCCCACCGGGAGATTCGTGCGAGCGTCTGCTCACCCCACGCCGCCGGACTTTGGAATCCGGTAGGCTTACGGGGAAGGGCCACACTCGCCTGGAACTGGACAAGGAGGGCAACAGCCTTGGAACTTACCGAAGCGCTCCCATTCCTCGAAACCAATCACCTCGCCGTCGTCAGCACGGTCGGCGCCTCAGGGCGCGCACAGGCAACCGTCGTCAGCGCCGGGTTCGTCGACGGGCAGGTCGTCTTCGTCTCGCGCGGCGAGACGGTCAAAGTACGCAACTCCCGGCGCAGCGGCCAGTGCTCCGTCACCGTTATCAACCCGGAGAACACCCGCTACGTGACGGTGCAGGGCGCCGCTTCCGTACATGGCTGGAACGACACGGACGAAGCCACGCTGCTCGGCCTGCTGCGCAGGGCCTACAGCGCGGCGGGGCGCCCCCCGGAGCGATGGGACGACTTCGACACGGCGATGCGCAACGAGCAGCGGACGGTCGTGCTCGTGACACCGGAGCGCGTCTACGGCAGTCTGCGCCAGCGCGGCTAGTCCGACATGACCTCCATGTTCGCGCCTTCCTCGGTGTAGACGACCTCGGGCATCGTGGAGGCCACGCCGTTCTGCCGCAGCTTCTCCTCGAAGTGCTGCCGCACGTAGGGGTCCTCCAGGTGGTAGGGGATGGCGTTCCCGCCGTCCGTGATGTCTGCGTGCTGGCGGATCAACGTGCCCTCCTCCGCGAAGTCGTTGGCTCGGTTCCTGCTGGACTCCGGGTTGCCGGGCATCGGCCCCGTGTAGTTGAAGACGCGGAACGGTTCTTTCCCTACTGCAAAGTGCTGGTGGAACCAGTTGGCCGGACCGGGAGCGGCGCTGATGAGCCCGCCGGGCACGTACTCCTGTATCTTCACGAGGTCGCCCTTGCCGTCCTTCCACGGCGTCAGGCCGCCCTCGTTGCTCGGCCACGTCCAGGAGAACCCTTCGCCCTTGCAGCAGACCAGCACCGCGCCGGACGCATGGGCGTGCGCCTTGGCGTACCGCCCGCTGGGGTACTCGGCAAGCCACCCCTGGATCATCGTGTTGCCCACCTGGTTCGGAGCGACCCACCGGAAGCCGGGCCCCCGGTTGTTGTCCAGCGGCAGGTAGGCGTTCTGGATGTCCGGCAGCAGGTTGGACGTCACCATCGCTCGCCCGCGGACCGGCTGCGGCTCGATCTCGTCGTTCGGGTGCCAGAAGTCCTCCAGGTTCCCGCCGAGCCTGTCGTCGAAGTTGAACTCGCAGTTGAAGACGAAGTTCATGTTCTGGAAGGCGTTGATGGTGCGAGGCGCCGTGTTGACCGCAAGGAGCAGGGCAGGCGCCGAGGATGCGTTGATGATGCGGAAGTTGGCATTCAGCGGTATCGCGAACAGGCTCCAGGGCTGCCACTCGAATGCGGTCATCGCCGTGTCCCCGTTCCGCCACACCTCGGTGCTGCCGCGCCCTTCCAGCACGATGTAGCGCTCTTCGTACATCTGCCGCTGCGGAAGCAGCGCGCCGCGCGGCGGCACCTCGACTACGAACATGCCGGTTGCGTTGTTCGTGCCCGTCACCTGGATGTACGTGCCCTTGCCGCCAACGCGCTTCCACTCCGCGCGAGGCAGCTCTCGGGAATCGCGCACGCCCACGCCCTTGAAGACGGGGATGCCCTCTGCCTTCTGGAACTTCTCCCACGCGGTGGCGAGCCGCACCGTGTAGCTCGTGCGTCCGCCTTCGCCTTCCTTGTGCCACCCGGCGCGCTGGTTCCCGGTCGGCTCAACGTACCTCGGTTCCGTCATCGTGTCTCCTCTCCTCGCGTAGAGCTCTGCATTCCCCCGAAGGCTGGAATCTCGCAGCCCTTATCCCCGTCATTCCCGCGAAGGCGGGAATCTCGCAGCCCCTATCCCCGTCATTCCCGCGAAGGCGGGAATCTCGCAGCCTGTGTTCGGTCTCAGCGCGCGGCCTGCCGCTGAGCGCCGACCGTCGCGTCGTGTATCTGCTGGAGGATGTCCTCGTCGCTCTGCGTCACGTCTATCTCGGCGCGGAACGGCTGCGGCCACTCCACCGGCAGGCTGTAGTAGATCTCCAGCCGGTTGTCCTCCGGGTCGCGGAAATAGACGCTCGCCGTGTTGCCGTGCGTGACGACCGAGTCGATCTGCACGCCGTCCTCAACGAAGCGGTTGTGGAACTCACGCACGTCTTCCACGTTGTCCACGTGGAAGGACATCTGCTGCACGACCTTCACGTCGGTGTCGCCCGTCCTTCCGGGCATCAGCAGCAGCTCGTGGTGCTCCTCTCCCGGCCTTGCTGACAGGAAGACCATCCCGCGCTCCGTGCTCTCGTCCGTAACAGTCATTCCCAGCACGCGCGTGTAGAAATCGCGCATCCTCGCCACGTCGTTCACGAACAGGCCAACGTGTCCAAGTGACGTCACCTTCGCCATCGCAATTACCTCCGGCGTCCTGCCCTATTGCCACGAACCACAGGTGAGGCTACCCCGCACGACTGTCCGGCGCAACGCTCAGCCTCCGTCCACGCGGCGCCCCACGAAGACGACGTCGCGCTCCACTTCGTCCAACTCCGTGACGCGCGGCATGAACGCCCACCGTTCGAACCCGAACCACCGGAACAGGGCGAGGCTCGGCTCGTTGTGAGCGAAGATGATGCCCACCAGCGCGCGCAGCCCCAGCGACGGCGCTTCACCGATAGCCCTCTCCAGCAGTCCTGCCGCAACGCCCTGCCTCCGGTGCGCTGGTGCGACGTACACGCTCACCTCGGCCGTGATGTCCCACGCGGGACGGCTATAGAAGGCGCCCAGGCTCAGCCAGCCCGCGACGTCGCCGTCGCGCTCGTCGACCCAGAGCGGGTGATGGTCGGGCGTGTGCTCCGCGAACCACGCTTGTCGCGATGCGACCGTGACCGGCTCGATGTCCGCCGTGGCCATGCGCCCGGGTACAGCGGCATTGTAGATGCCGACGATGGCAGGCAGGTCGGCCTCGACCGCGATACGGATCATCCGCCGCCCTTGCGTGGACCACGGGCGGCGTGGCTCACTCGGAGGCAACCTCAGCGAGCAGGTCGCGCGAGTCGAAGCCGCCCTCCAGTATCCCGAAGATGATCTCCCACGCGCCGCCCCGGTTCACGAGGCAGGGCACCTGGTGGTTCTGGTCGGGGCTCTGCCAGACGGTGCCGGGAAAGACGAGGGCGTAGCGCACCAACTCCTCCGGGATGCCGTCCGGGTGCTCCATCAGGTACTCGGCCTGGCGCTGACCCAGCAGGCCCTCGATGCCCAGGATGAGCTCCACCATCGGCTCGCCGATGAGGTCCTCCGTACCCGTGGGGAAGGCACCGCCGCGGACCTGCGCGCCGCGCACGACCGGCATGTCCGGGTCGTCCCGCACGAGCACCCAGCCGTCTTCAGTCTTGTCCTGCCGAAGGCGGGCAGGGCCCCCTGCGGTCGCCGAGCCTCCCAGCGCGCCCGCCAGCGCCTCGCGCAGCCCTGCGGGATCGTCCACCCATGCCTGTGCGGTCTCCTCATCGATATCCGCTGGAAGCGCGGCGGTCACCGCCCCCGCGAACTCCAGGTACCAGCCGGGAACCTCTGTCATCCTGCTACCTCCAGCGTTCCGGTGCGGGGCTTTTTTGCCGCGCCGTCAGGTTCGTGAGTATCGGCCAGCGGCCGCTTGCCCTGCAAGCGAAGAACAGTCGCCAGATGCTTACGCAAACAGGCTAATCGGGAGTATTATTGCATCGGGCCAGTTTGAGATTATCTGAGCGCAGGAGGCGGCATGACCCAGAGGCGCTACTACGACGTGATCGTCATCGGCGGGGGCTCGGCAGGCTGCGTCGCCGCATCACGACTCTCTGAGGACCCGAACAGGCAGGTCTTGCTGCTGGAAGCAGGGCCTGACCCCCAACCGCTCCCCGACATCATCGCCGACGGACGCAGCAACAATCGCCCCATCCTCGAGTCCGACTACGTCGTCATGTATCCCACCAAGCGCCGGATAGACGGCAGCGAGTACTACCCGCTCAGCGGACGCATCCTCGGCGGCGGTTCCTCCGTCAACATGATGGGGGTAGCCCGCCCCCTGCAGCACGACCTGGACCGCTGGGAATCGCTCGGCAACCCCGGCTGGTCGTACGAAGACTGCCTGCCGGTCCTCAAGCGGATCGAGACCGACGAAGACTTCGGCGATCTGCCCCATCACGGCAACGACGGCCCTCTCACCGTGAAGCGCCGGATCAACTTCCAGGAAGAGCTTGCGCCTCCCATGCAGGCGTTCGTCGACCGGGCGAAAGCGCTCGGTTACCCCGTAATGCCGGACGGCAATGGCCCCGAGCGCGCGGGCATCGTCTCGTCGGCCAGCAACGTGAAGGACGGCATCCGCCAGTCCACCGCAGTCGCATACGTCGGTCAGGCCCGCAGCCGGCGGAACCTCCACATCATCGCGGACGCGCCCGTTGTCTCGCTCAAGCTCAACGGGCGCAAGGTGGAGGAGGTGCTCTACGAGCAGGGTGACGAGGTCTACTCCGCCTCCGCCGACACCTTCATCCTCAGCGCCGGCACCTACCACAGCCCGCAGGTGCTGATGCTCTCCGGCATCGGCCCCATCAGCGAGCTGGAACGGCTCGACATCCGTGTCGCACATCCATTGGAAGGCATCGGGCGCAACTACCAGGACCATGCCGCTATCAACATGACGTTCGAGGGCAAGTCTGACTTCACGCCGGACTGGGTCGTCTCGGGCTTCCAACTCGTCTACAAGAGCGACCCCAGCCTGCCCACCGGGAACTTCCACATCTACATGCGCGCTCCCGTCGGCGTCGAGGGACTCAAGCCCATGATGCCCGTGGCCATGAACCTGGTCGAGATGCGCTCGCGCGGACGCATCTACCTCGCCTCTACCGACCCGCACGAGCTGCCCATCGTCGACGACGGCATGCTCCAGCACCCGGGCGACCTCGAAGCGGTCTCGTCCGTGATGAACTTCGTCTACGAGTTCATGCAGGACGACCTCATGAGTCCGTTCTACGGCGACCTCCTCCTGCCGACGATGGACGAGGACTGGGTCGAATTCGCGCAGTCCACCTACGACAGCCACCACCATGGCTCCGGGACCTGCAAGATGGGCCCGGCGTCGGACCCGTGGGCCGTCGTGGACGGACGCCTCAAGATGCACGGCATGGACAACCTCTACGTGGCGGACGCCTCCATCATCCCGACGGTCCCGCACTCGGCAACGAACGTCACCTGCATCATGATCGGCGAGCGCGTCGCAGACTTCGTCCGCGAGGCCGGCGGGTAGGGCGCAGCACATGGCGGATACGACTGGCCCGAAGGGGTACGTCATACCCGGTATGACCTACCGCGACGCACCCGCCGCCATCGACTGGCTGTGCGACGTGCTCGGCTTCGAACGCCGCCTCGTCGTCCCCGGCGAGAACGGCGCCATCGCCCACGCGCAGCTCGTCTTCGGCACCGGCATGGTCATGCTCGGCTCCGCACGCGAGGAGGACCCCGGCGCCATCGTATTCCCGGCCGAGCCTGGCGGTCGGCTCACCCAGGCGAACCTCGTCGTCGTGGACGACATCGATGCCCACTACGAGCGCGTCACAGCCGCCGGGGCGAACATCGTCATGGAGCTGGAGGAGCAGTTCTACGGCGGCAGCCTCTTCGCCGTCCGCGACCCGGAGGGCCACCTCTGGCACGTCGGCTCCTACGACCCCTGGGCCGGGCGGGAGTAAGCGGGCGGGCGGGAAGAGCGCAGGCAGGAACCTGTTCACGTGGGACCCTCAGCACCCAGGGGCACTGCTGGAATCATACGTTGGTGACTTCTCCACGATGCTGGCGGAAGCAACTCCGCCGCCCCAGTCTTGCGGCTTCGCGCACGGGCTCCAGTGGAGTATGACCGAACGGTCCAGGTAAACACGCCTATCCTCATAGAGCCGACGCATGTGAGGAGGCACCGCCGGTGGGTCAATGCGGCGGGAGTTCTCGAAATCCAGGCGCACGAGCCGTGAGCCGTCTCTTCTGAAGATGTCCATATAGTAGTCATCCAGCGATGGGAGCGGGCGATTGTTCCATGTCCGAACGATGATTACCGCGCCTTCGGAAGACGGGTCCTCCTGTCCGGGAATCCAATCCATCGCCACGAGCCTTAGACCTGTTTCCTCAAGATCGAAACGCCACTCGTCGTTCACGGTATTGTGGAAAGTCGTGTACGGGACCATCAGGTTGCGTTCCACGTAGCTAAAACTGTGATGGTGCGCCGCTTCGGCGCCGTCGACCGGCGTCCCCAACTGATACTCTTTCGAGCCGCCGAAGCCGGATATGCGAATGAGGCCCACACCGGGGCTGCAAGCCTCTACGGTGATGAGGTCCCCGTCGTCCGCACTGATGTAGACATCGTCGGTCCCGCATTGCCCTGCCGGTCTGTAGGCACGCTGGACCCTGATGCCCATCCCGGGGTCCGCCTCCACGCGGAAGGTGGCAGTTTCGCCTGCGGGAATCGGTTCGGACGGTTCTGGCACGAGGCGCACGTACGGCTGGGCGATGAGGTAGTTCCAGGTCAGTACACCGAGAATCGCCCACGCCACAACGAGGAGGACGTTTACTCTCATAACCGGTCCCGCCAGTTCCAGGCGGGCCGGAGCGGCGCCCCGCGCTCGCTTCTGCACGATCTGGAAGAGGCGCAGGCTCGAATGGGCCATCAGCACGGTTGCGGCGGCGACGACTATCCAGCCGATGACCGTACACAGAACGCTGAAATCGAATATGGGCTCCCGCGGAGTCCTGATTTCCGTGTATATCTGCCGTGCTGCTATCCAGAAAAGGGCAAGGCCGGCGATCATCCTCGCGACGTGATTACTCATTCGTCTCCATGCCCTACGTCTCCATCAGCCCCCGCTCGGACGGAAAGAGCGCCAGCAGGCCGCCGTCCACGTTGATGTTCTCCCCGGTGACGAACGCCGACATCGGCGACGCCAGGAAAAGCACGGCCCCCGCCTGGTCGGACGGCTGGCCCCACCTGCCCAGCGGTATGTTCTTCGGCTTCGCGGCGCGCGGCGCCGTGCTGCCGCCGGGCGTCGTGCCCCGGTTGTCGCCGGTCTGCGTCGGCGTGATGGAGTTCACCCGGATGCCGTGCGGCGCGAGCTGGATCGCCATCGTGCGCGTCATCTGCAGCACCGCGCCCTTGGACGCGGAGTATGCGATGAACCCCGCCTTGCCGCGGTGACCGGTCGTCGAGGCCGTGTTCACGATAGCGCCGCCCTCGCCCTGCGCCACCATCCGCCGGGCCGCCTGTTGGCTGCACAGCATCGTCCCGTCCATGATGACGGACTGCACCCACTTCCACTTGTCGTACTCGATGTCCAGCAGCCCTGCCTCGTTGTTGACTGCGGCGTTGTTCACCAGGATGTCGACGCGCCCGTACTCCTCGTCAGTACGCTTGAAAAGGTCCTCGACCTGCTCCGGCGACGAGATGTCTGCGCTGATGCCTATCGCGTCGCCGCCCTCCTCCCGAACGGATGCGGCGGCCACGTCGGCGCGGTCGTCGAGGAAGTCCACGCACACGATCTTCGCGCCTTCGCGCGCCAGCGTCCGGCAGATCTCGCCCCCGATGTTCGGCCCGCTGCCCGTTACGACTGCAACCTTGCCTTCCAACAGCATCGCCGCCCTCCTGTGTTTTACGAGTGCAGGCCGCATCCTACCACCGCTGCTGCTACCTTGCGCCGCCGTACGTGCTAGCATCCGCGCGATACCACTACGGAACACGATGAGGGGGGACCATGATCATCGACATCCACGGACATCTGAATGCACCGCCCGAACTGTACGCCTACAAGGCTGGATTGCTCTCCAGCCGGGGGGCCTACTCGCACTGGGGCGGCATACCGGACGAGAAGCTGCGGGCCGTCGTGGAGAACCACATATCGACCGTGCTGGATGCCGTCGGCACGGACATGCAGTTCCTCTCCCCACGACCCTTCCAGCTCATGCACTCGGAGAAGCCGGGCAGGTTGGTGGAGCAGTTCTGCCGCGCCAACAACGACCTCATCGCCAAAACCGTCGAGATGTACCCGGACCGCTACCAGGGCGTTGCAGGACTGCCACAGCTGCATGGCGAGCCCGTCGACGTCGTGCTGGAAGAGGTCGACCGCTGCGTCAACGACCTCGGTTTCATCGGCATCATGATTAACCCCGACCCGTCGGAGGGACTCGACAACGACACGCCGCCCATGGGCGACGAGTACTGGTACCCGCTGTACGAGCGGATGGTGAAGTACGACGTCCCCGCCTTCGTCCACTCCGCATCCTGCAAGAACGTCCGCGAGTCGTACACGGGCCACTTCATCACGGAAGAGAGCATCCAGACCGTCTCGATCTGCGACTCCACCGTGTACGAAGACTTCCCGACGCTGAAGATCATCATGTGTCACGGCGGCGGCTCCATCCCGTACCAGATCGGGCGGTGGCGCGCGCTCCGCTGGCGGCAGCCCAACGTCAAGCCTTTCGACGAGAGCCTTCGACAACTCTACTTCGACTCCGTTCTCTACAACAAGGAGGGGCTGGAACTGCTCTTCAAGATCGTGGGGACGGACCGCTGTATGTTCGGCACGGAGCGGCCCGGTACCGGCTCATCTAAGGACCCCAACACCGGCCTCTGGCTGGACGATCTCAAGCCTGTCATAGAGGACATCGACTGGTTGTCGGACGAGGACCGCGCAAACGTTTTCGAAAACGTTGCTCGCGAGTGCTTCCCGAGGTTCGGCGCGGCATAAGTGGGCAGGGGACAAGCCCCCACAACCGCACCTTACGGAAAGTGGAGGGCGCCCTGGTGGCGCCCCCCCACTTATCTCCCGCAAAAACTGCTCGCAGTTTGGGGTCGAAATACCCTCGCGGAGAACGATATATCGGAATACAATTTAGGGGCAGAAAGCAGGAAGGCTGCTGCAGCAGGAGGCAACGGCAATGGTCGCACCCCGTGAGTGGAAGTCCCAGGCCGCCGAACAGATACAGCTGATGGGTGCAGGCGGCAGCAGCGAGGTCCTGTTCGGGGCTGGCAAGCGACTCATGCCTGCCGACGAGATGCTGCCCCGCCAGATGCGCCAGGAGGCGCTGCGCCGGGCGGCCAGGTCGCAGGCGGCCCCACGGCACCGCCCCATCGGGTTCCGGGCCTGGCTGCACCGCTGACCGCTCCGCACACTTCGTCTAAATCCGGGTCTTCCCCTAACGAGGAGCGCCCAGCGCCAGTTGTGAAGGGTGTTACACTGCCTCGGAAAAGGGGAGGTGCTTCATGTTTCTGGGCCCGGAATCCCCGCAGAGGGAGTGGAAGTCGAACGCTGCCGACCAGTTGCGCCGCATGGGCCTCGGTGATCAGGCGGAAGCGCTGTACGGGGTCGAGAAACAGGAGAGCCCGCTGGAGGAGATGACGTCTGCCCAATTGCGTGAAGAGGGCAAGCGCCGTGCGGCAAGGCAGCGTCCGAAATCACGCTTGGCCAAACTGCGGGCGTGGTTCAACCTCTGAAGCTCGCACTGCCAATCGCACTCAGAAGCAGTCAGGAGACGTGATGTACGGTCGTGAGTGGAAGTCCCAGATCGCTGAACAGATCAAACTCAACGGCAACGAGGGCAGCGAAGAGCTCCTGTTCGGGCCCACCAAGAAGCAGCGGCCCATGGACGAGATGCTGCCGTCCCAATTGCGCAAGGAAGCACAGCGCCGTGCCGCCAGACCCAGGCCCAGGGCTGCGCCCACGAAATCGCTCCTTGGACGGTTCTGGACCAGGCTGGGCCTCTAGCCCGAACCTGATCGACTTGCGGTACATGACAGAATAACCATGGGGCACACAGCGATAGGGTGGCGGGCGTTGATCGCGAACAGGCTTCGTCGCATGGGCTATGGGCACATCGGCAGGATGCTCATCTTCAACGAGCACCGCGTACCGCACCAAACCGTCGACGAGCGCCTGCCGCACGAGTGGCGTGAAGAGGCTGAGCGTCGGAGCCGACGCGCGGCGCAGCCCAGGGTGCAGCGCAGGTCACTGCTTCAACGCTTGAGAAGTCGGCTGTTCCGCTGATCTGTTGTCCCCCCTAGTGCGTATCGAAGATTTCCTGGTACCGCGCGATAGCCGCGAGCGCCGCTTCACGCTCCTGTGCCGTCGGGTTGCGCGGGTCCCGCGCCTTCGGCAGACGCCCCAACCGCAGCATCGCCGCGCGGAGCAGCACACGCGCCTTGATGGCGTCCAGGTTGCTCCCCTCTATCGTCAGGTCGTTCGGGTTCGGGGGCATCGCACCCTCAGGGTCGCCCCGGCTCACCCGCGCGACCGGCATCCCGCTGTAGACCGCGATGGCGAGCGCTGCCAGTTGGCTCGGCAGCGCTGACCCGGTGCCTGCCGCGCCCTCCAGCACGAACCCGTGGAAGCGCGGAGCGCCCGGCTCGTCCGACGCCTGCTGCACCAGACCGCGCTCGATGCGGGCCATGATGTCCACTTCCACCTCCGGGTCCGCCGTGTCCTCCTCCGCCATGTAGTGGCCGTACTTCACCATGTGCACCGGCGCGATGGCGCTGCCGAGCAGCGAGCCGTCGTCGTCCTTGATGCGCACGCTCGCCGTCGCCGGGCTGTCGCCGTTCTCCTGGAAGACGACCTCCGACGGCAGAGCCTTCACCGCGACCTCGGACGAGCCGGTCGTACGGTACGCCGGGCGGAACCAGACGCGCACGGTCTCGCCCGCGCTGCCGAGCACGCCGCCGTGCCCGCCCGTCGCGCGGTAGCCGCCCGGGCGCGCGTCGCCCTTCTTGAACGTGCGGGCCGCGAATATCTGCTCGTCCACGATGCCGACCGCCCCCAGTCCCGCGCCGAGGCCGGACGTGATGTAGCGTGCCGCGTCCACGATGTTCCGGTCGCCGTCGTTGGCGAGCGTCCCGTGCGCGCGCTGCGACGAGATGCCGACGAAGGGCAGGGGAGTGTCGAGCACGAGGCTCAGCCAATAGAGCGTCTCCTCGACGTGCGGGCTGCCCTCCAGCCAGATGAAGCCGTCGTACCTGCCCGAGTCGATCGTCTGCTGCACCACGTTCACGGCGCGGGCCATCGCCGCATTCGAAAGGAACTTGCCGATGGGGCGCGGGCTGTAGGGGAAGAAGTCGCGCCCTGCCGTCTCGCCCTGCTTCGTGTAGCCCGCCGGTGGCAACACGCGCACGAAGTCGTAGTCCGCGGTCCTGTCCAGTTCGCTCGCCGCCCCGTCGTGGCCGCGTCCAGCCAGCCCGCGGTCGATCTCCTCGAACAGCCGCGAAGCGTCGGGGAAGAACGTCTGCCGCCCGCCGTAGTTGATGGCCGCGTTCGTCAGGTCCGCGTCCTCGAACGGCGTGCCCTCTGCCGAGCCATCGGCGCGCCGCGCCATGTAGGGCAGGAGGTACGCGCCGTCCTCCGGTCGCAGCTCCACCTCGTAGTAGTCGTTGCCATCGTCGTGGTAGACCTCGGCGGCGTCCGACTCCAGCGGGTGCGCGCTGAACTTGGCGATGCGCACCCGCACCGGCTCGTGCAGCCGCTGCGGCACGAGATGGTCGAACCGCCCTTCGAGCTGCGGCTCGCTTTCTTTCCGCCCCTTGTTGCTCGTAACGAGCGTCGGCGTGTTCGCTATCGTCGACCGCGGCCCTGAGAAGACCGCTATACGTGGCTTCGCCATCGAATCATCCTCCTGTTCGGTCCCCTCTCCTGAGGGAGGGTCAGGGTGAGGACCCCTGGGGTGGCGTGGGGTGGCCGTCCTCTTCTCATCCTGTGCATCCTGTCCATCCATGTGAGTAACTACCCCCGCTTCGCCTTGCTGCGCGCCGACTCGTAGAACGAGAGGAAGTCGTCGACGCTCGTGCGTGCGATGGTCTGTCCGATAACGTCCAGCGGAAGGTCGTCCAGCCGCTTGAAGCGCACGCACGACTTCCCCATGTCCAGGCGCTTGCCGCTTGCCGCGTAGGCGGACGTGAACCACTCCAGCGTGTCGGGGTCGCCGTAGACGTTATTCAGGTAGATCGCCATGTACCGCTTCTGCGACGCCAGTGCCGCCAGTTGCAACGCCTGCTTGTTGTACGTGACCGGGTAGCGGCTGAGCGGCACAACGTAGCCGATCATGCCGAACTGCATGCACTCCTCGTAGCCGTCGGGCAGGTTCTCCAGCACGACACGACGCACTGTCTCTATCGCCTCGCGGCGTTCGTCCGGCAGACCGGCGAGATACTCCTCCACCGTTCCCGCATCGCTCTTCACCATCTGCGCTCCTCTCCACGCGCCGCTCCGGGATGTTGACGCGGCGCGAAAGGTGTAATCTTGCGGCATCCGTCCGTGGGAGGGAATGCCATGCCCATCATAGACGCTGACTGCCATGTAATCGAAAGCGAACAGACCTGGGAGTACCTGGACGCTGCCGACGAGGTGTACAAGCCGGTCGCCACGGTCGACCCGGACCGGCCGGACAGGCCGCTCTGGATCATCGACGGCAAGCCCCGCCAGCGGCCCTTCGTCCCATCGAAGACCGGGAGCGCCGCCGAGCAGCTCTCCGGCTTCGACCGCACGTCGCAGGAGACGCGGACGCTCGCCGACGTCACCGCGCGCCTCGCGCACATGGACGAGCTCGGCGTGGACGTGCAGGTGCTCTTTCCTACCATCTTCCTCACCCGAATCTCCCCGGACCCTGCCGTCGAGTTGGCGCTCATCAAGAGCTACAACCGCTGGCTCGCCGATATCTGGTCCGAGAGCAAAGGACGCCTCCGCTGGGCCGTCGTTCCGCCGCTCGACTCGATGGACGAGGTGGAGGGGCAATTGCGCTATGGCAAGGAGCACGGCGCGTGCGCCGTATTCATGCGCGGTTTCGAGGGCGGCCGTCGGCTCGTCGATTCGTACTTCGACCCGCTCTACGAGGCGGCACAGGAGTATGACCTGCCGGTCTGCATCCACGCGGGCTGCGGCAATCCGGAGTTCGTGCAACTCACCGAGGCAGACGCCTATGCCCGCAACAAGCTGCCCATCATCAGCGCCTTCCATTCCATGCTCTACCGGGGATTGTGGCAGCGCTTCCCGCGCCTGCGCGCCGGGTTCGTAGAGGGTGCCGCAAACTGGGTGCCCTACATCCTCAACGAGGTACAGCACCGCGCGCGCCGCGACGGCAACGGGTTCGATTCCGACAACATCATGGCCGAAAGCCGAATGTACGTGGCCTGCCAGACGAACGACGACCTGCCGTACATCTTCGCCAACGCTTCCGAGGACAACTTCATGATCGGCTCGGACTACGGCCACTCCGACACCTCCAGCGAACTGGAGGCGCTCAAGTCGCTCAAGTCGAGCGGCCTGCTGGAGCCCCGCGTCGTGGACAAGGTCCTCTCGGACAACCCCGCGCGCCTCTACGGCATCGAGTAGCGGGCACAGGTCCTGCCATACCGCGCGGAGCGCAGCGTGATGAGGAACCTCTCACGGAGCGGAGACCTGCGGGGCCCGTAAGGCGTGCCGCGTCAGGCCGCCCCTAGAAGCAAGGCACGTCGATGCCGGAGATGCGCTCGTACGCCTCGGGGTGCGACCACAGGAAGCCGACGTAGTCGTTGATGTTACCGGCGGGCCTGCCGTTCGGTCGGGTGCCCGCTGCGCGGGTCAGCTCGCCCACCACAACGCGCGTCGCGTGCAACTGTGCGTCGTAGTGGTCGCGCACCCCGTCGGGGACGTCCATTGCGAGCAGGTACTGCTCGTACGCCCGGAATTTCTCCTCCAGCTCTGAGAAGGTAGCCGTCGAGACATTGAAGCTGGGCTTGCCGGCGCAGATCTCCTCGACGTACGCCGCGATGAGGTCCGGTGTGGGTGTCGGTTCCGGTGTAGGGGTTGGGGTGGGAGTAGCAGTCGGACGCGGCGTCGGGGATGGGGTCGGGGTCGCGGTGGGAGGGAGAGCCACTGTTTCGGCCTGCGTCGGCGTGGGGGTTGGCGCAGGGGCAGGGGGCGCCGGTGTCCAGGTCGGTTCCGGGGTCGGCGTCCACGTGGGTTCGGGCGTCCACGTCGGCACGGGGGTCGCGGTGGGAGGAGACGAACACGCCGCCAGCACAACTGGCAGCAGAAACAGCGTCAGGACAAGCGAGCGAATGGCCGGAGCCTCCTCTTGCGAGATTCACTTGTCGCTGGAGAACCGCGGCATCACCTTTGTGGCAAAGGTTTCCAGGTTCTTCAGCGTCTTGCTCAGCGGGATTCCCATGTGGGTGAATTCTACTAGCAGGTAGTCCAGGTGGCATACCTCCTGAAGCTCCTGAATCCTCTCCACCACGTGGTCAGGGGGACCAACCAGCAGGGTGCGCGGCTCCAGGAAGTCCCAATCCAGCTTCACGTCCGGGTCCAGTACCTCGTCGGGGTTGGTGAAGACCTGCCTACCCCGGAACGGATCGTTGAAGATGAAGGCGGACATGATTCCCGCTTCCGCATCCTGGCGCGCCTCCTCCATCGAAGAGGCCACGTACGTGGAGCGCATGACCGCCTGGTCTTCCCCCAGGCTGAAGGGTCTCCCGTCCCGTTCCGTCCGGATCTGCGCGTAGAGCTCCATGCGTTGCTTGATCCTGAGAGGTGGGGGCTGCCAGTAGCATGCCTTCAGTCCAAGTTCCGCTGCGGTCGTTACAGAACGGTCAGTGGAAACGGTCATCCACATCGGTGGGTGAGGCTTCTGGTGGGGTTTCGGCGTCACTCGGAGTTTCGTCACCCGGTCCCCGTCCTGCCACGCAGGGTTCGACGGATACAGTGGATGGGAAAAGACGGTGTCGTCGGCAGGGAAACTGTAGTTCTTCCCGTGGTAGGAGAAGTACTCGTTGGTCCATATCTCCCGCACGATCTCCACCGTCTCCTGGAACAGTTCCCTGTTCTCGCTGTCCTTGCGCGGGTCTGCGTTGGGATGGAACTGTGGCCCCTCATATGGCCAGATCCCCCTGCCGAAGCCAACCTCCACACGCCCGCCGGTCATGTTGTCCAAGATCGCCAGGTCTTCGGCAAGCCGTATCGGGTGCCAGTGAGGAGCTATGTTCGCCATCTGTCCGATCCTGATCCTGGATGTCCGTGCCGCGAGGTCTGCGCCGAGCAGGATCGGGTTCGGAAGGTCCCCGGCCTTGTAGGGCCCGAAGTGATGCTCTCCGAGCCACATCGTCTCGAAGCCCATCTCCTCAGCCAGGATGGTCTGCTGCCTAAGGTTGTTGATCATCTCCTCGGGGTTGGTGGCTTCCCCGGCGGACGCAGCCACGGTAGTGAATGCCGCGAACTTCATATCCGGTTTCCCCTCCCTCGTATCAGCTCTCCTTCAGTGATGGTCACTGTGGGGAGTTCGACCGTACCATGCCGCATGCTGGAGACGTCGGCGAACGCCTTTTACTGCCCTTGATGGGCGGTGCTACACTCTCGGGCCACCATATTACAGGGAGCGTGCTGATGCCATCGGGCCGGAATCAGGGCTTGGTCCAGACTGTGTTGGACCTCGTACCTCCATCGGAACTGGGTGCCACCACGGCCCATGAGCACCTCTATATAGACTTCTCATTCATGTACCGGCCCGCCCAGGACTCTCCTCGTGAGGAACTGGCGGATGCGTGCATCGCGCTGGAGAATCTGGGATGGATACGGCGCAACTACTACAGCAATCGCTCCAACCTGCAGTTGATGGACCTCGATACAACCATCGGAGAAGTCAACAGGTTCAGTAGCGTTGGCGGCAGTGCGATCGTGGACGTGACCTCGAGGGGGATCGGACGCAACCCGGAAGCGCTGGCCCGGATATCCCGCGAATCCGGCGTCCACGTGGTCATGGGCGCAGGCCACTACGTCGCGGCTGTCCATCCGGAAGACATGGACCAGCGGACCGAAGATGACCTGGCGCGGGAGATCATCGTCGACGTCGTTGAGGGCGTCGATGGAACCGGCATAAGGGCGGGCATCATCGGGGAGATCGGTTGCTCCTGGCCCTTGGCCCCGAACGAGCGCAAATCCCTGTCGGCCGCAGCGATTGCCCAGCGTGAAACGGGCGCGGCCATATCGATCCACCCGGGACGGAACCCGGACGCGCCCCTGGAGATACTGGAAGTGCTTTCGAACAGCGGCGCCGACCTGTCGCGGGTCATCATGGGACATCTGGACCGGACCGTGTTCGAATTCGACGCTCTTCTGAGCATCGCCGCCTCAGGCTGCTACCTGGAATGGGACCTGTTCGGCAACGAGGGGTCCTACTATCCCCTCGCAGAGATCGACATGCCCAGCGACGCTCAGCGGCTGGGGTTCATCGGTCGTATGGCCGACGCCGGTTATTCCGACAGGATCGTCTTTGGCCACGACATCGCCACGAAACACCGGCTTACCACGTACGGCGGGCACGGCTACGGCCACTTCCTGGAGAATGTCATCCCTAGGATGCGGCGCAAGGGGTACTCGGAAGACGTCATCCGAGCCATAACTACCGACAACCCGGCCAGGATCCTCGCTTTCGCATAGGGAACTGCCGGCGCCAGCCCCCACAGGTGAGCACTCCCACGGATGTTGGAGGGTAGGGGGAGGGACACCTCGATGCGCTACAGCCTCCCGGACTCGCGAGGCGCGGGTTTCGGATCGTTGAACGCAGGGACGGCGACGCCGAGGCGCTGCAACATCGTGAAGTCGTCCCGGTCGCCCCACTGTTCGACCACGCGCCCGAGCTGGATACGGTAGACGTCGATGCGCCGCCACCACGACATGTTCGCCCTCGGCGACGTGCCCATGCCGACGCCCTGGAACGCTCCCGTGAACGACACGCACGCGGCCACGCGGTCCTCCGCCGAGATGAGGTCGTCCACCGTGACGTGTATCGACGGGAACGCCGTTCGCGTCATCGTCACCAGCTGCTTTATCGGCTCCGGTCCGAACGGGTCCTCGAGGATGCCCGCGATGTGGAGCTCCACGTCCTGCGCATACATCTCGTTGACCAGGTCTATGCGCCCGTTGTTGTAGACCTCCTCGTACAGACGGCGGATGAAGGCCTTGTTCTCCTCTGACATCGCGCACTCTCCTCCGGTGGGCTGCGGCGCATTGTTGAGGAGTCAAGGCGCAGCGTCAAGCGCAGCGCACAGCGGTTGACGCGCCGTGCTATAGTCCACTCACGTTGCATCAGGAGGCGCCGGAATGCTCACGCTAGGCACGAACGACGGCATCGTCACGCTGGAGAAGAAGAACGGCGCGTGGGAAGTCGCCGCGAAGGCGCTGCCCGGCGTACGCGTCGAGGGCGTCTGTGCGACCGACAGCGGCATGATGGCCGCGACGGTGGAAGGTGTGTTCGAGAGCGGAGTTGACGCCGCCGACTGGAAGCAGACCCTTTCGGACGTCGACACGCGCTGCGTCGCCGTCACGCTGGACGGTACGGCCTTCGTGGGTGCGGACAACGCGATGCTCTTCCGCAGGCGCGCCGCCGAAGAGCAGTTCTCTGAGGTGCTGAGCTTCAAGGACCTGCCCACCTACGCCACCTGGACGTTTCCCGTGTCGCCGCACATGCCGAACATCCGCGCCATGGTCGCGTCGCCGACCCAACCGGGGCGCGTGTACGTCGGCGTCGAGGTCGGTGGCGTCATGCGCACCGAGGACGGCGGCGAAACGTGGCAGGAAGCGCGTGAGAGCATCCACCCGGATATCCACGGACTCGCAGCGGCCCCGGACGACGGTGACCACGTCTTCGCGGTGACGGGCGTCGGCTTCTACCGCTCGCAGGACGCAGCTCGCTCCTGGCAGTCCCGCTGCGACGGACTCGAAACGATGTACGCCGTCACGCTGGCGAACGACCCCGGCGACCGGCAGCGGGTCTATGCCGCGGCCACGCTCGGCAGGCCGCGAAGCTGGAGGACGCGCTCCGAAGGCGCGGTCGCGAAGGTCTATCGCAGCGACGACGGCGGCTCCCAGTGGCGTCCGCTGATGGACGAGGGCCTGGTCGAGTCGGTCGAGGCGCTCGCCGTCGACGCGGACGGGGCGGTCTACGCCGGCACGCACGGCGGGCAGGTGCTCGCCCGCGCGGCCGGCAGCGACGAGTGGAGCGTCATCGCGGACGGCCTCGCACCCGTCAACTGCATCTCCGCGTAGACTACCCCCGGCTCCCGCCCGTCGACGGGTAGAGCTGCAGGTTGATCCCGTTCGGGTCCTCGAAGTAGATCGTCTTCTGGCCCTGCCGCTGCGTCACGTGCACCTCGACGCCGCGCGCCTGCAGCCGTGATTCCGCCTCGTCGATGAACTCCGGTGTCGCCGTCACGGCAAGGTGGTTCAGCGCGCCTATCGTGTCGCGCGAAGTCCCGCCCGCGCCGGACGAACCCTCGAAGAAGTCCAGCGTCCCCTCGCCGCCGAGGTCGAACGAGTAGTGCTTGTGGCCCGGCTCGTCGTTGACGATCTTGCGCACGGTTACGTCCAGCACCTCGCCGTAGAAGCTGGCCGTCTCCGCCATGTCTTTCGCTATCGCCGCAACGTGGTTCACGCCGCTGATGCCGCCCATGCCGCACCTCCTGAGAATTGCATGCCGTGCCTATGGTACGCCCCCGCGCAAGGGGAGCAAGCGTGCGCTATGATGCACCTGCAACGCTCCAAGCGAGCGCACCAACCGGGAGGTACATCATGGCGCGCATCCGGCACATCGCCATCGGCACGGACGATCCTGAGGCAACGGCAAAGTTCTACATGGAAGGGCTGGGACTGCAGCAGGTCGGCAGGGTCGACTCGCCGACCGCGGAGGGCTACTACCTGAGCGACGGCCACGTGAACATGGCCATCCTCAAGTGGCGACAGGAATGGGCGTCCGTCACGGAGGGCGCGCCCAAGCGCACCGGCGTCCACCACATCGGCTTCGGCGTCGAGGACATGGACTCCGCGCAGGCGCAGGTGCTGTCTGCGGGCGCTGTAGAGCACGTCGAGCCGAAGATCCGCGAGGAGTACAACAAACGCAGGCCGGACGAGACGGGCGGCGGCAACGTGGAGGTCAAATTCACCGGGCCGGACGGCGTCACCTTCGACCTCTCCGTCCACGGATGGGCGGGCACCGATCAGGCTGCCGGGTAGGGCGCGCTAGTACCCGAACCACGGGTCGTACTTGCGCACCGTCTCAGTGAACTTCCGCGTGCCGGGCGGCCACATGACGCGCCAGTGCGTCCCCTCGCGAACCAGTTCCTCGACGCGCGGACGGATGTCGCCGTCGGCATGGGACACCAGTACGCCGACCACGGCGTTCTCCCCGTAGATGCGCTGTGAGCCGAAGTAGTAGCTCTCGATCGTGCGCCCCCGCGACAGGCCATCCACTACTTCCCGCCACGCCCCGGGGCCCATGGCGCGCGCCCGCTCCCGGCCGTCGCGGTCCAGCAGTTCGAACGCGGCCTCGTAGTCGCCGTCCTGCGACGCGTCGTAGAGCGCCTCGAACGTACCGAACGGCGACTTCACCACCGAAGTGACCCCGAATGCCAGGCCGATGAGCTGGCCCGCGAGAACTACGAGGAGCGCCAACAACACGAGTGCCGTCCAGTGCTCGATCGCACACACCCACCGCAGCCCGTTGCGTACGCTCACCATCTGCATCACGCCTCCGCCGTCGCATTCAGCCGTGCCGGCACAGGCGGTCTCCTTGAACCGAGGAAGAGGAGTGAACCCATCGCCACGACGACGCTGATCAGGAGGAACGCGCCAGTGTAGTCCCCGTAGACGTCGTTCATCCTCCCCGCGAACGTCGGGCCGATGAGCGGTCCGAGCATGACGAGCACGTTCGAATAGCCGGCGATCTGTCCGAAGGAGCGGCGCCCGTAGAAGTCGGCGCGTATCGCCATCATCAGTGGACCGCGGATCCCCCATGCAAGGCCGTGCAGCAGGGCGGCGACGACGATGATAAGGGTGCTGCCCGTGAACGCCAGCATCACGAGCGCAACCGCGTGCATGAGCATGCAGACAGCCGCCAGGTGCGCTTTGTTGTAGCGGTCCCCGGCGTAGCCTCCGCCGACCTGGCCGATGATGCTCGCAACGGTCATGAGCGCTAGTATCGTCTGGGCGGACGTCTTGCTCCAGCCGAGCCCCTGCACGAGATGCGCGGGCAGGTGCGCCAGCAGCGCGAAGACGGCGATGAGCGCAACCGCGTGTCCTGTGGAGACGTACCAGAATGAGCGGTCGCGCATCGCCTCGCCGACAGTGAAGTCGATCTCGCCGGGGGTTACAACGGGAGTGGCAGGAGCCTTGGAGCGGGCAGGGGACGGCGCCCCGTCCGGCACCATGCCGTACTCTTCCGGATTGCCCCGCATCAGCTGGCAGAGCGGCAGTCCGATGACGAGGATGGCGATGCCCGAACCGATGGCCGTGGACTCCCACCCGTGGACGACGAGGGACCACGCCACGATCATCGAGAGCACTCCGGCAAGGCCGATCCCCGTGGAACCGAGCCCCATGGCGAACGCCCGCTTGCGTCGGAACCACCTCGCCGTCACCGTCGTGAGTGTCAGCCATCCTGACAGGTTCGCCCCGAGGGACATGATCATGATGACGGTGAAGAAGGCGGGGAACGTGTCGGCGAATGGCAGGGCGATGAAGCCCAGCCCGAAGAACACGGTGCCTACCTGCATGATGAGGCGGGGATGGAACCGGTCCAGCAGCCAGCCGTGCGCCGGGCTCAGGAATCCCGCCAGCAGCAGGGAGCCGGAGTAAGTGCTGGCGATGGCGAACTTGCTCCAGCCGAACTGCTCCTCGATGCTGAGCAGGTACTGGCCGAACGTGAAGCCGAACGCCGAACCGAACAGCGCGTGGAAGAGCACGCAAGACAGCACGATCCACCAGCCGTAGAACGGCATGTGGAGTCTCAGGCGTCCGCTTGCCGTTGCCAACGCCGTTCAACCGCCTTCCCGGTGTTCATGGTGCATCGCAGCCAAGTCCCCAGCACTCCCAGCCCGTCGCCTGCTCCCGCGCGAACAGCTCTACCTTCCGCTGACCGGGGAACATACGCTCGATGCGGCGGCGCACCTCTTCGGGTTTCGCGGAATGCGGACCGCGGGGAGCGCTCACGAGCTGGCGCACGTTCCGCGCGCCGCGCGGTTGTGGGATGGTGCCGCGCTTGAACACGAGACAAAGCTCACACTGGCTGAGCGTGTAGAAGCCGGGGTTGACGCGCTCCTTGTCCCACACGAACGCCACGGTTGCCCACGCGAAGCCCCACGCCTTGCCCAGCTCGATGGCCTGGTCCAAATGCGGGTTCGTCGCCCACATGAACAGCAGGCTGTCGTCCGCCGCGATCCCCGGCACGTCCAATTGCTTCAGGTCGTCCAGCGTGATGGTGGGGTAGTGGCGCACGGCCCCGCCCGTGTCGCCGCTGCCGGGCCCCGCGTGTTGGAGCTGTCCCCTGTAGTCCCAGGGCGGGTCCGCGTAGATGATCTCGTAGACGCCGGTAGGGAGCGGCGGGAAGGCTCCAGCGACGTCGTGCACCGCCCCGGCGGGTGAGGCGGACTCGGACCGCCGGTTTGTCTCCTCCGGCGCGTTCGAGACCATGCCCGCACCCTGCCGGAAGCCGGTATCTGAGGGCGAGGATAGCGGCGACGGCGGCATCCGGGACGCCTACCCCTCGAAGACGAGCGATTTCACCACCACGGGGACCGCTTCAACAGACTCGAGCTGCTCGCCGAGGTCTATGAAGTTGAACTCACCAACCGTGATACCGTCCACGACGATGACTTCCGGTTCCACCTTGAACTCGT
Source organism: Dehalococcoidia bacterium (assembly GCA_034423175.1). GTDB lineage: Bacteria > Chloroflexota > Dehalococcoidia > Lucifugimonadales > Australimonadaceae > Bin16. Next base: position 3,580 of record DAOUJA010000035.1, on the reverse strand, counting down.
TCTTGAGCATCGCCCCCACGAGGCCGGCCACGTCCGAGCTCAGAACGATCGTCCACACGTGGTCGTGGAACGGCGCGAGCGCGTCCGCTATCGCTCCGCACATGGACTTGATCGAGTCGTAGGTCGGGATTACCGGGCCCAGCACCGCCAGGGCGATGTGCTTGCCGATGTCCTGCTCGGCGATGTCCAGCCGCTCGAAACCGCGCGCTATCGCCGCGTCAACCGCCTCGCGCGTCAGGTCGTTGGGGTCGTCGGGAAGGTAAGCCGGCACCACCTGCAGGTCCAGGTACGGCAGCAGCTCCGGCTTCGAGATGAACACCGTGCTGGACGACACCTGCACCGTGTACTGCGAGGCTCCGATCACCGTCGCTCGGATGCGCTCCGCGCTCCCCGCCAGCGGGATGCTGAGCGACGGCAGGCGCCGGCGCACTGCCGCACCCAGCAGCGGCCCCATGTCGCCATAGTCCTGCTGGTCGTAGTCGTAGACGTACTCCGCGACGCCGCCGGAGAATCCTATCTCGTCTATCTGGCCATCGAACGTGATCGGGGCCGAAACAAGCAGGTCCGTCGCAAGCTGCGAATACTCGCTGCGGCTGAGCACCTCGAAGAGCAGGTCGGCCAGCTTCTCGGCAACCTTCTCCTTCTCGTCCTCCTCCATCCGCTTGCCGACCTCCACGTCGACGCCGACGCTGTGCGCTATGGTGCGTCCTGCCTCCTCGATTCGCTCGACGACGCTGTCGGCATCCCAGGCGATGAGTCTGGCGCCAACGTTGATGGCCATCGTCTCCGTCACTTTCCCGTTCTGCACGATGGCAACCTTCGTGGTGCCGCCGCCCATGTCCACGTTCATCCCCGCGCCGACCTTCAGCGAGCGTGCTGCCGCTCCGGACCCGTGCGCACCGAGGATGCCCTCCAGGTTCGGCCCTGCCGTCGCGCAGACGAAACGTCCTCCCGCCGCGGCAAGCATCCTGATGATCGCTTCCGAGTTGTGCTTCCTCACGGCCTCGCCGGTGCAGATGACCGCGCCGGTATCGATGTCGTCTGCCTCCAGTTCGGCCTCGGCGTAGCTCCGCTTCACGAAATCGCCGAGCGAGTCGGTGTCTATCGTGTCCGGGTCTGAGTAAGGGGTCAGCAGGATCGGCGAGCGGTAGAGCACTTGCCGGAACACCACCTCGAATTCGCTGGACATCTCCGTGCTTCGACGGCGCATCACCAGCTTGGAGAACATGAGGTGCGACGTGGACGAACCGATGTCTATGCCCACGCTCGTAAGCCGGAGCCAGTCGGGGTTGATGGGAAACCCGTCATCCGCGATGGAACCGAAGACTACCTCGTCGTCTTCACCGTAATGTCCGTGCTCCCAGGGATCGTCGTGCATGAGCCACCTTTCGGATATCGGACGCCGCAACGCATGGCATGTGCCGAAACGGAGCACAACATGCGTCAACCTGCCGCGCGTCCGGAGATGGAGCAATCTTATGCCTACGCGGGTTCGTCGGCAAGGTGAGCCTGCCGGTGGGCTCAGAAGATGCGCCACCACGGCGCCGCCAGCACGCCGGGGGCTACCCACTCCACCGCGTCGCCTGTGTGCAGCAGCAGGCCGGAGCGCGTCTTGTCTCGGTACTCTTTGCGGAAAGTGCGCAGGTGGGTCGTGTCTCTGAAGTGCGGCCTGCCGGACGCTTTCACCTCGATCGGAAGCAGACTGTCGCCGGCCTCGATCACGAAGTCCACCTCCTCCCCGAGTGTCGTGCGCCAGTACAGCACCTCAGCGCGGTTGCTCCCTGAGTCCCGCCACACGAGCAGGTCCTGCAGCACGAGGTTCTCCAGGTGCTCCCCACGCGGCTCGGTCTCCTGGGCAAGGTGCATCGCCACCCCCACGTCGCCCCAGTACAGTTTCGGCGACTTGATGAGCCGCTTCGTGCGGTTCACGGAGTAAGGAGTAACGCGCACCAGCAGGTAGGAGGTCTCCAGCAGGTTCAGGTAGCGGTGGGCCGTCGGCTGTGAGAGGGCCGCGTCCCGCCCGATGCCGGACTGGTTCGTGATCTGGCCGACGCGGAGACTCGCCGCGCGCATCACTCGTCGGAAGTCGGGCAGGGCCGATATGGAAGCTATGTCCTGCAGGTCCCGCTCCAGGTAGGTCCGCACGTAGCCGTCGAACCAGATGTTCCGTTCCGAGGCCGAGGCGAGGCTGAGCGCAGGCGTGGGGAATCCCCCGCGCCGAGCCAACTCTCGCCAGTCTTCCGGTTCATCCGGTTGAGCCTTGATTAGGTCGGGCCATTCGTCGTCGCGCGCCGCCAGCAGGTCGCCCCATATCCCTGCACGGCCCATGCCCAGTTGCTCTCGCCGCGTCATCGGCCAGAGCGTCAGGTAGCTCGCCCTGCCTGCGAGCGACTCGGACACCTTGTGCATGAGCAGCAGGTTGGCGGAGCCTGTGAGCAGGAACTGTCCGGGCTCGCGGTTCCGGTCTATCGTCTGTTTCAGCGCGTGCAGCAGGTCGGGAGCGCGCTGCACCTCGTCTATCGTGAGGGGCACGTTCTCTTCCAGGAGCGTCTCGGGGTCCTTGCTGGCCGTATCCAGCGCCGTGCTCTCATCGAGGGAGACGTAGCGCCGCTCGCCGAGCACGAGGTCGCGCGTGAGGACGGTCTTGCCTGTCTGGCGAGCGCCGGTAACCACCACCGCGGGCATTACGCGGAGGCGCTCGGCGAGCCCTGCCGTTACAGAGCGGTGCAGTACGGCGGCGTCCATGTGTGAATGATAGTCATTCAGCACTTGAATGACAATCATTCACCAAGTGAATAGATTGCATTCATCACGTGAATAGATTGCACGGAGCAGGTCACGGCCTGCCGCAGACACCCGGTCCGTCCCATCAACCATGTGAAACGCACCTCTTCCTTGACGCTCAGCGCTCCCGATAGTACAAAGCATGGTGGCGGCGCGCCCGCGCCGGACAAGCTCCCAGGAGGAACAACAGATGACGCAACTCAGCCCCAAGCCGGAAGTCACGGCGGACCAGCCCCGGCTCACCAAGATCAGCGCCTACGAGGCCTTCGTCGAGAGCGAGGGCATCCCCAACATCACCGGCTTCGCTGTGGACGACCTCCGCACCGTCGACGTCAAGCCGTGGGCCCGTCTGGAATGCCTCGGCGCGTACATCAACCTGGACGGCAACGGCGGTACGAACGACGCCTACGTCGCCGAGATCCCGCCCGGCGGCAAGATGGCCCCGGAGAAGCACCTCTTCGAGAAGAACGTCTACGTCCTGCAGGGCAGGGGCGCAACCCTCGTCGGCGACGACCCCAACAGCCGCACGTCGTTCGAGTGGAAGGAGGGCAGCATCTTCTCCATCCCGCTCAACGTCTGGCACCAGCACCTCAACGGCTCCGGTGCCGAACCCGCGCGCTTCCTCGCCGTCACCACCGCGCCCATCACCATGAACCTCTTCCACAACCCGGAATTCATCTTCAGCAACCCGTTCGTGTTCGAGGACCGCATCGGCGACTCCCGCCAGTTCCAGGGCGAGGGCTACATGTTCACCGGCAACACCGGCCGCGTGAACGTCTGGGAGACCAACTTCATC
>DAOUJA010000034.1:0-72373 GCA_034423175.1 Dehalococcoidia bacterium | reverse complement strand
GGGGGGGGGGGGGGGGGGGGGTAGAGGGCATGGCCGCCCTCAGCAGGCGGCGCGGGGCGGACAGGGTTGCAGAGAAGGCGGTGGAAAGGGTCATGGTGTCAATCCCTCCAGTTCACGTGGTATGGCTGCGGCAATGCCGTCGGGTCTTCGTTCCAGCTGTTCGTCGGCCGGGCATCAGCTGTTGCGTACCCTCCAGGAGTTTTCGGAAGCGCGGGTCCCGTGGAAGGGCGAAAACTTCCACATGCACCCAGCAGATCAGTGTAGGGAGGTGAAAGTGAATTGTGGGTAAACCCGCCCCTCAGTTCGATAAACTTACGGTAAATTATGGCCCAATCTGCTAGAATTGCCCCGAACAGGCCCGTTTTCGGAGGAGGTCCCGCCTCACCCAGGCCAGCCTGCGCATCAATGAGAGCCTGGACTGCGACACGGTTCTCCTGGGGTCCTCGACTCCGCCCGCTCCCTGATGGCGGCCCGCTAAGGGGTGATGGTCCTGCTCGACGACGCGGGCGGGGTGCAGGGCTTCCTGGCGTCGGGAATGACCGCCGGAGGAGCCCTTCGTGCCGGGGGACATGACCATCTACCATGCCCGGCGCAGGGTGACGGTATCGGGGAAGCCCGTGCCGGTGACGCCCACCGAGTTCGACCTGCTGGCGGAGCTTTCCCCCTGCGGCGGGACGTACAACCGGCGCAGCGTCGGCGTAGACCGCAGACCGCCCATCCTGGTTCAAACCGTGCTACTCAGGGGTAGCGGCGGAGGCGGTAAGTGAGCTATACACAAAGAGCGACGGAGGCCCGCTATGCACCAAGTGATCAACCTGATGAGCCGGCTGGTCACAGCCCGGCCTTACGTCACGATCTGCGTGCTGGTCGTCATCACCATCGTGCTGGGCGCCGGCGCGTCGCTGCGCGCTGAGATCGACGAGACGGATGGGTACTTCCCCCCCGGCAATCCGGTAGTCAAGGCGCTGGACGAGATCGACGCGCTCTTTGGCGATTCGGGCGAGACCATCGTCATCTCAGTCCTCTTCCGTGGGGAAGCCATGACCCCTGAGGGGCTCTCGCAGATGTCCGGCCTGATCGACGAGATCGCGAGCGACCCTGAAACGGCGGCCCTGTTCGCGCCGATCGATCCGATAATCGCGCCTTCGTCCATCATCGAAGCCGCGCTCGGAGTGGACGGCTTCGAGTCGGTCACGCAGGCGGAGATAGACGCCGTGCGGAGTGTTCCGGCGCTCCAAAGCGCCCTCGCTGCGCTGACGGGGATCGACGCTGACGGCGCACCGGTAGCGATCGCCACGGTCCGCCTTCAAGACACTGTTACCGAACGGTTACAGGACGCGGAACGCAGGGTCTACGATATCGCGGTCGGCGACGAAGGCCCTTTGCGCGTGAGCAGTCTGTCTCCGGTGGTGATCGAGGATGAGTATCAGAGGGCGTACAGGGAGGACACTGCGCCGCTGATCGGAGCAGCCTTCGCGCTGATCGCGGCACTGATATTCCTCTTCCTGCGGTCACCTTCCGACCTGGTGCTGTCGCTGACGGGCCTGATGATATCCATCGTGTGGGTCGTCGGTGCGGAGGGCTGGTTGGGGCCGAACGGGCTGGGCCTTCTGGGCCGGCCGAGCGGGGTATCGGTAATCATCCCGATACTCATCATCAGCCTCACGGTGGACTATGCGATCCAGGTTGCGTTGCACTACCGCGAGGCGAGGACCAACAACACGCCGGTGCTGGTTGCCTCCCGGTCCGGCCTGCGAGTCGTGACAGTCCCCCTGGCCCTGGCGGCATTTACAACGATCGGCAGTTTCCTGGTGGGACTGCTCTCTCCCATCCCTGCGATCCAGGACTTCGGCGTCGTGGCGGGACTGGGCGTGGGGATGAGCGTAATCGTGATGCTGACGCTCCTGCCGGCAGGCCGGCTCATCATCGACCGGCGGCGGGAGTCACGCGGCAGGCTCGCTCCGCCCCGGCTGGTCTCACAGGCGTTGCCTCGCATCGACCGGGCCGCGGAACTGGTGGGGGGAAGCGTCACGCGTAGACCCATGCCCTATCTCGTCGCCATACTGGCGCTGTCTATGGTACTGGGGGGCGCGGCGACGCAGATCGAAGCGCGGTTCAGCATACTGGACCTTCTTCCCAGTGGCGGGAGCGTCGCGGATGACTGGGAGACACTGGATGCTGCCATCGGCGGTTCATCGGAGATCGCCAATGTGCTCCTGCGTGCAGAGGCCACGGAGACCCGGACACTGGTGAGCCTGCACGATCTGACGACCTCTTTCGAGGACGAATGGAAACGGCCGCAGGCGGCGTCAGGACCGATCCAGGCTTCTTTCGAGTACTTCGTGCAGGACTGGACCGACGACTCCGGCGAGCCCGGGGATAAGTATGACCCGGAACTCGCCGCGCTCTTCGAAGAAGCCACGTCCGGGGTGCATTTCGATCCAGTGCTGATGCAGGAATTCCTGGACAGGCTCGAGGCGAGAGACCCTGCCGCCGCGCGTCTGCTGGTCAACGATCCGCAGGGCATCGATGCGTTCCTGCTGCAGTTCCCGGCCTCCACGAACGATCCGGATCAAACGAAGGTCCTGCAGGGAGAGATCGAAGGGCTCTGGTTCGGTGAAGATGATGCCGTCACGGTTGCTTCGGGAAGCGTTATCTCGGTTACGGTGACGGAAGAGATGACGAGCCGTCAAACGGAAGCGATAGCGGCTACGATCGCCGTGGCCCTCGGCATCCTGTTCGTGTTCTTCTGGGCGACACTCCGTCAACCGATGCTGGCCTTCATCGCCGTCGGGCCTATCGTGCTCGTCCTGATCTGGATACTCGGCACGCTGGCGCTGCTCGGGATCCCCTACACCATCGTAACTGCAACCATCACGGCGCTCTCGATCGGGATCGGCGTGGATTACACGATACATATCATCCATAGATACCGGGAGGAGTACAGCCACCTTCGCAATCCCCAGATAGCGGCGGTCCGCACCCTGAAAACGACCGGCTCTGCCCTCCTGGGTTCTGCCCTGACCACGGGCGGCGGGATCGGCGTGTTGATCCTCTCGCCGGTCCCTGCGCTACAGCAGTTCGGCTTCACGGTGGTGATTACGATTGCCTATTCGCTGATCCTGTCAGTGCTGCTGGTGCCCTCTGCTATGACGATCTGGGGCGCGTACCAGAATATGCGGCTGCGCTCGATGGTGGAAACCTGGTCGATCACGCTCGACGAGGAAATCGAGGCGATATACAGACGGCAACAGGAAGGGTCGTAGTGATGACGAGTTCAGCTTCGAGCACGATCAACCACCATTCTCTCTCCCTGCCTGAAGAGCTGGTGCTGATGCTCCTCAATGAGGAAAGCGGCTATTTTCACCAGGTGCCGGGCTGGAGCCTCAATTGCACCATCATCGGGGCCGTGCTGGCAGAACTTTCCCTCCGATTTCGCATCGACACCGACACAGAATCCCTGTTCCTCAACGACAGAACTCCGACCGGCTCACCCATCCTGGACCCCATCCTGGAGGAGATCGCCGGCGAGCCGGAACAACACAGCACGCAGTACTGGATCGAGCGGCTCGTCCCACAAGCGGAAACGATCGTCGACCTCGTGCTCAACGACCTGGTCCGGCTCCAGTTCCTGGAGTACCACGAGGGTGACTTCTGGACCTTGGCGCGCACCGCTTATGAGATAGAGGCACGCGCGGATGCCCGCAACAGCGACGGAGTTGCCTTCATCAGAACGCGCATCCACGGCGTCATCCTCGGGGGCGATATCCCTGACCCCCGCGACGTCATTACGATCGCCCTCCTCAACGCCTGCAATGTCATTCACTCTATCCTGCCCCTCGACGAGGAGGCCGGGCAGCGCGTCAAGTTGGTCTGCCAGATGGACGTCATCGCCCGCTCCATCAGCGAGGCGGTGAGTAGCAACATCACCGGGTTCCACCTGCGGCGCTCGCCCCTCACGAAGAAGATCCCGCGCATCTCTCTACGCAAGATGCTGTTCAATCGCCACGTAAGGTCCGGCAACCTCCCGGCCCTCTTTGCCGACCTCGCCAAGCAGTATGGACCGGTGTTTGAGCTGCGCCCCCCGTTTTCGAAGAAGTCCTACATCTTCCTCGCCGGGACCGAAGTGAACCGCTGGATCCACCGGAATGGCCGCTTGTACCTGCGCTCCAAGGAGTATCTGGCCAGCATCGAGGCGGCGTACGGCGTCTCCCGCACCATACATTCCACCGATGGCGCCGACCATTTCCGCTTTCGCAAGGCTCTGAGGTCCTCATACTCGCCTGATACCTTGGTCCGCCGCCTCGACGAGGTCTATCACAACGCGCGCCGGCACTTGTCGTCGTGGGCTGCCGGCGACGTCATCCATGCCAGGTCGGTGCTCCGGCTGTACATGAATGCACAGATGTCCCCGCTCCTGGTCAGCCAGGAGACCCAGGAGGTGGTCGAAGACCTCCTGCAATTCAAGGAGCGCGCGCTCCTCACTCACGTCGCGGGCCTCTTACCCAAGTTCATGTTGAAGACGCCGAAGATGAAGCGCCGTGCGAAGCTGAACCAACAGATAGTCGAGCGCATCGAGGCCAACCACACCCCGGCCCAGCGCCTCGGCGCCCCCCCGGACGTCGTCGACGGCTTCTTCGCCCTCCATGCCAACGACCCGCAGTTCCTCCCGGAAACCGACTTCGGCTTTCCGCTCGGGACCGCGCTGCTGACCGGCATGTACCTCGCTGACATGATCAGCTTCATCTTCTTCTACCTGGCATCGAACCCCGACATCTACAGGCGTGTGCAGGCGGAGGCCGACGCACTGTTCGCCGATGGCGACCCTGCCGGTGAAGACCTGAGGCCGGACAGGATCGACGTCACACACCGCGTGCTGATGGAGGCCCTGCGGCTGACACCCATTACCGCCTTCACGATGCGCAATGTCATGAACACCTGCAACGTCCAGGGCTATGAACTCCCACTGCGCGCGCGTGTGGTGATCGCCCAGAGCGCCTCGCACTACATGGATGACGCTTTTCCGGACCCCTTCACGTTTGACATCGACCGCTATCTGCCGCCGCGCAACGAGCACTTCAGTCCGGGCTATGCGCCCTTCGGCCTGGGCACCCACAAGTGCATAGGCAGCCGCTGGGCCGAGATGCACATCGCTCTCAACGTGTTGATGCTGGCGCACCACTTCACGTTCGATCTGTCGCCACCGGACGCCAGACTGCGCATCAGCCCCTTTCCGACGCTGTCCCTCAGCAAGAAAGTCAAGTTCGTCATCAAGGAAAGGCGGCATGAGGTCCGGGTTTGAGGCCGCCCGCGCCTAGTCTGCCAGGCGGCGCTGCGCGTAGAGACCGAGAGCATGCAGGGGAAAATACTGGCGATACAGCGCGTAGTCCAGGAGTGCGGTGCGAAAGAATATCCCGGCCATGTCCTGCCTGGGCCATGTCCCGTCCTCCCTCTGCATGCCTGCGAGGAACTGAGCGCCCCGCGTGATCGCGTTCCAGTCCGTGGCGCCCGCCTCGAGGAGCGCGATCATTGCCCACGCCGTCTGGATGACCTGGCCCTCTTCGTGCGCGACGTACCGGCCGGTGTAGCAACCCCGGTAGTGCTCGCCCCATCCCCCGTCTTCCCGTTGACGGTCCAGTAGCCACTGGCAGGCCGAGCGCAGGGCTGGATCGTCAGGACGAGCGCCAGCGGCAAGCAGACCCCTTATCCCGAAGAACGTGCCATAGATGAACTGAACGCCCCATACCCCGCGCCAGGAGCCGTCTCGCTCCTGGGCGCGGCGTAGCCATGCGTCGGCCCGTGAGATGGCCCTGGTTTCCGCCTGGCCGATGACCCGGGGGAAGCGCTCTCCGCAAGCCGCCAGGGCCGCAAGACAAGAGGCGGTGCACTCGACATAGGAGTGCTCCGTCATGGAGTCCCCGAACATCTCGGCCGGGTTCAGCCACTCGAGGCCAACCACGCTGCGCTGCGCTTCGTACGTGCCGAAACCGCCATCTCGATTCTGGCCCCGCAGCATGAACCGGACCGCGTCGCCCAGTGCCGTCTCGTCCGCTGCGTCCCTGTCGGCAGAGAGAAGCCCAAGGACCGCCTCGGCGGTGCAGTCGGTCACCGGCCAGCCGTGCCACCCCGCGGCGAAACACCAGCCGCCGTTGGGGTCGTTCCGATAGGCCTCTCGATACCCTTCGAAGCTGATGCCGATCTGCTGTCCGCGAAGGTAGTTCGCCCCGCTGCGGAGCGCATCGCGGACCCCGTCGAGTTCGGACGCCGTCGACAGCGCTTGCAAGGCGAAGGCAGTATCCCAGGAGGCGCTTCTGGCCCCGGAGACGCGCAACCCTCCCTCGTCGTCTTCCCAGATCCAGCGGTCCAACTGTGCGAGGGCGCGGAGTCCGTCGGCATCTTCGGGGTCGCGCAGCCACAGGACAAGGATGTTCAGTATCCCGCTGACGGGAGATATGCTCGTATGGTTGGTGGTCTGAAGCTCCCATCTGATGCTGCGGACGATCGCCTCCAGGTAGCGGGCGCGCAGGCGCTTGCTGTGCAACCGATCGAAGAGGCGTGCGAGACCGAACCCGGCGCGGAGCCACACGCTTGGCCTGGTGTGCAGGTCGGCGTCGCGCAGGCGATTGCGGCTCGCAGCGAAATCGGCGTCGGCAAACCCCTGGGGGTACAGCTCTTCTCTTATGGAGGCGATCTGGGGCGTTACGGGCGCCTGGAAGCGATGCGCGTAAAGGGATGCCATTCCCATGTAGATGAGCCGCGTATGGCAGTACCAATGCGAAGGATGCAACGGCATCCAACGGGGCAGGCCCCACACCTCCGGCAGGATGGCATTGACGCCGCGCCAGTCGTAGAGATTGAGAAGCGCCAGCCAGAACTTACCCCAGGTGGGGATCCCGAGGACTCCCTCTTTCTGCAGGAACCGCCGAGCCGGTTCGATCAACGGGTCCTCCCGCTCGACGCCGAGCAATCTGGCCGAGACGTAGACCAGTGCAGTGACGAACAGGCTGGGCGGTTCGTGCTCGTGGAGGCTCCACAGGCCTCCTTCCAGGCGGGACCGCTGGAAGTAGCGCAACACGCCGCGGCGGCGGGCGGGCTCGAGCGGACGGCCGAGGATATGGTGCAGCAGCACGTACTGCGCGGAGAGCATGGGGCACCACACCACTTCACCCTCAAAGCTGCCATCCTCATCCTGGAGGTGCAGCAAGCCCTCGGTCGCCATCCTCAAGGCGGAATGGGCATCAGGGTGCACCGGCATGCTCCTGGTCACGCGGTTGGCTGAAGCGGCCCTGGGGTGGCGTGGAGGTCAGAAAGGCACGCTCCAGGCTGCCATGGAATCGCTCGTGCCGAACTTCGCCTCTGGCTCTCAATCTGCGTAGTTCGCAAACGGCCCTCATGAACCATCCGATGCGAAGGGCAAGGCGATGAACGATGCCGCCTGCCCGGCGCCAGGCGCGTGGGCTCATGGACATCGGAATCGCTCTCGCAACAGCCAGGGCAACCACTATGCCGCCGATGAAGCCCAGACTGGCCTCTGACGTATCTTCACAAGCGAGCAAACGGATGCTGCGATCGGTGTTCCCACCGCCCTTCCTCCATATCCGATAGACCGCATGCCTGAGCGCCACTGCCTCGGCCCGATGATCGGCAAATACCTCATAGAACCCCATGGCAAGCATCTCGGGCGCGCGGACCTCCTCGAAGCGCCTGGCGACGAAACCGCTGAAGTCCTCGCTCTCCGCCAGCGCCACGGCATCGCCGAAACCGAGGGTCAGTCCCACCGCCGTCATCGGATGGTAGTGCCCGACCGCATCGCCGATAACAACGAAACGCGAGTTACCGTACGAGATGCGCGGTCTGATCATGTTTCCGGCGCGCTTGAAGCGCCGCTTGCGCACCGCTTCCACGAACAACGATCTGATATCCGGCGGCAGCCAGGGGATATACGAATTCAACAACAGGCCGTCGGCGTGACGGCCCGAGTATTCGCGCGGGATATCCATAATGGCGCAAACGCTGTCCTCTCCCAACCTGTACATGAATATGGGGCCGGGGCCGCCACAGAAGATGTGCCCGTAGTCGTCCGCGGGCAACTTCACTCCGTTCACCCTGATTCCTATCATGCGCGAACAGACCGTGGGCTTTGTTGTCAGCCCCAACATTCGCAGCACGGCGGACGATCGGCCGTCTGCGCCGACGATCCGGTCTGCGGTCACGGATTCCCGGGTGCCGTCCCGGCCGTAGGTGACCCTGCCGTCATGGAGCGGGTAGGCCCGCGCCTGTATGAGGTCGACGTTGGGCTCGTCATTGGCAGCCTCGCGCAGACGCAAGACGAGGGTTTCGTGCGGGCATACCAGGCCGTGCGACCCGTCCGGGTAGGTCAGCGGGATTGGCTCAGAGCCATCCTCCGGAAACACCACGAACCCTTTGGTGGCGTGGGCCTCCGAATCGAAACGGACCCCGGTCTGTTCCAGTATCCGCGAGGCGGGTGGATGCAGCCACTCGCCCTTCAGTCCTGTTTGATGTTCGGTGGGGTTCTGTTCGAACAGGGCTACCCGGGCACCCCTGCGCGCGTAGGCGAGTGCGCACAGGCTACCTACTGGGCCAGCGCCAATTATCGCCGCGTCATAGTGCCGAGAACCGGTGCTGTTCAACGGAACGATGCTCTCTTTCGTCAGCGGTCATGGGGCTGACATGGCACGAATGCTATCATCATCGACCGACTACCCGGACACGACTGCCAGCGAGAGTCTGCACGGCGGGCATCAAGTGCCCGCAACGCTCACGAGCGCACACGGACAAGCTCCATGAAGCTTACCCTGCCGGGCATGACGTAGAATCCGGCACATGATCATCGACGTCCACGGCCACTACACGACCGCCCCGCCGCAGTTGCGCGCGTGGCGAGCGCGCCAGATCGAGGGTGCGGGGCGCCCCTTCACCGAGCCGCTGTCGATCAGCGACGACGAGATATGCGAGACCATCGAGAAGGGCCAGCTCAGGCTGCAGCGCGAGCGCGGAACGGACGTGGCGCTCTTCTCGCCGACTGCGGGTGGGATGGGCCATCACTTCGGCGACGCCCGGACGAGCATGCAGTGGAGCCGCACCGTCAACGACCTCGTCCATCGCGTCTGCACCTTGTACCCGGACAACTTCATCGGCGTCTGCCAGCTCCCTCAGTCTCCGGGTGTCTCGCCGTCCGAGTGCATCGCCGAGTTGGACCGCTGCGTCAACGAGCTGGGTTTCGTCGGCTGCAACCTGAACCCCGACCCGACCGACGGCTACTGGACTGACCCGCCGTTGACCGACCGCTGGTGGTACGGGCTCTACGAGCGGATGGTCGAGCTGGAAGTCCCGGCCATGATTCACGTCAGCATGTCGTGCAACCCCAACTTCCACGGGACCGGCGCACACTATCTCAACGGCGATACGACGGCCTTCATGCAGTTCCTCCTCTCGGACCTGTTCGCGGACTTTCCGACGCTCAGGTTCGTGCTTCCCCACGGCGGCGGCGCCGTTCCGTTCCACTGGGGCCGCTACCGCGGCATCGCCCAGGACATGGGCCGGCCGCCTCTCGACGAGCTCCTGCTCGGCAACCTGTACTTCGACACCTGCGTCTACCACCAGGAGGGCGTCGACTTCCTCGTGCGGGTGATGGGCGCGCCCAACGTCATCTTCGCGTCCGAGATGATCGGCGCCGTTAGAGGTGTGGATGCGCGGACGGGCCGCTACTTCGACGACACTAAGCCCTACGTCGACGCGGTCCCCGGCATCACCGAAGCGGAGAAGCGCCGGATATTCTTTGACAATGCGCTGGAGGCCTACCCCCGCCTGCGGAGCAGGCTAGGCGCTGCCGCCGGGTGATACCCGTCCGCCGTTGCGGAAGAGCGCTATCAGCGCGGCCGCGGAAGCCACGCAACCGAAGACGATGAAGACCGTCCGTGCGGCTGCCGTCACGGTCTCCGCATCCGCTCCGCTCAGCCCCGGCGTCCCCAGTCCCGTGGTGAATAACGCCTCGGAGGCAGCCACGCCGGTGATTATGCCGATGTAGCGAAGGGTCGGGACGAGGGCGGAGACCGTACCGACGCGGTCCCGCGGCGCCGCGCTCATGATCACGCTCTGGTTGGGCGCCTGGAAGAACGACCCGCCGATGCCGCCCAGCATCAGGATGCCCACGATGACCGGGACGGGAGTGGTCGGGAGCAGCGTCGTCAGCAGGAAGAGCGCCGACGCCGACAGGCCCAGCCCAAGGGACGTCGGCACCCTCGGGCCGATCCGGTCGGACAGCCTGCCGGTGAAGGGCGGGAGCACGAGGATCGCGGCGGGGTGCGCCAGCATCACGAGCCCGGCCGCCGCCGGTGAGAGACCGTGCGCGAGGAGGAGGTAGAACGGCATCGTGAACGTGACGGCCATCATCGATACGCCGGCCATCAACATCAGGCCGCTGGAGAGGGAGAGGGCGGGGTTGCGGAACATCCGTATGTCCACGACCGGGCTCGCTATGCGGACCGAGCGGAGCGCGAACGCTGCCAGGGCGGTAGCGCTCAGCGGGACCGCCGCCAGCACCAGGGGCGACGTCCAGCCTTCGGCGGAACCCCGGTTCAACCCGACCGCCATAAGGACCAGCGCCGCGAACAGCGCCGCGGCGTCCATGAAGTCGGTCCCTTTGTCCGCGGTCGCCCGCATGTTCCTGAGGTAGACCATGGCGAGTACGAACCCGGCGAAGGCGAACGGCGCGCGCATCCAGAAGATGGAGCGCCAGCCCAGCGTATCGAGAAGGAGTCCGCCGAGCGCGGGCCCGGACATCAGCCCGAAACCGGCAACCGACGCTATGAGCCCCAGCGCCTTGCCGCGCTCGTTGGACGGAAACGCGTTCGACACCAGCCCCAGCGAGAGGGAGACCATCATCGCCGCGCCGGCGCCCTGCACCGCCCGGAAGGCGATGAGGGTCAGGATGCCCGGCGCAGCGGCTGCGCTCGCGAGGCCAACCGTATAGATGAGGGCTCCGGCGGCAAAGACGGTCTTGTTGCCGAACTGGTCGCCCAGGCGGCCCATCGGCAACGCCAGGCCCAGCACTATGAGCTGGTAGGACAGGGCTATCCAGACGACGGTTGAAGTCGACGCGCTGAATACCTCGGTGAAGGCGGGGAGCGCGATCGCGACTATGGAGAAGTCTGACGTGCCCAGAAGCGTGCTCGTAGCCGCGGCAGTGAGCACTGCCCACTTCGAGCCGGCGTTCGCGCCTCTGGCGTCGGTTGCTATCGGTCACTCCTTTGCGGTGGGGGCATGTCTGGCTGCTGCCTCAACACCGTAAGCGTCTCCTGCGGCCTACCGATACGGGAGTCTGCTTCCAAAGGTGATGTGGGTCAAGCGCGATGCCCGGCCAGGCCGGACGCGCGGCGCTCTGCTTGACAGCCCGCTGGCCGGGCCATAGCCTGCCCCATCGAGATCAACATACGCTCACAGTTCGTTCAGGTGCCCGTCCCAGGGAGAATAGGGAAGGCGGTGAGAGTCCGCCGCGGTAGCGCCACTGTAAGCGGGATAACGGGAGCCGGAGCCCACTGTCGGAGAAGCCGACGGGAAGGGCCCGGCGGATGATCCTCCCGCGAAGCCAGGAGACCTGCCTGAACGAAAGGTGACCGCTCTCCGCTCTTGAGAGGGTCCCTCGGTGCCGGGCGCAACCGGAGAACGGACCCAACCTCCAGCGGAGAGACGCTGGAGGTTCTTGGTTTGATAGCCGTTGGACTCGCGACGTTGCGCGGCTACCGCAGGATGGCGGTAACCAGCCGCTTGGCGATCGGCTCTGCCGTCCTGGGCCTGCTGGTCCTGGCGAGCGCCGTCGTGTCGCTCAGCCTTGGCCCTGTCGGCATACCTGTCTACCACGTCGCCTCCATCATGCTGTCGTTCCTGGGGATCGAGGCGGGCGGGTTCAGCCGCACCGAGCAGCTCGTGATCGAGCAGATCAGGCTCCCGCGCATACTGGTCGGCGCCGCGGTGGGCGTCGCGCTGGGAGTGGCCGGGGCGACGATGCAGGGGTTGTTCCGCAACCCGATGGCCGACCCCGGCATCATCGGCGTGTCCGCCGGGGGAGCGGTTGGGGCCGTGGCCGCCATCGCCACGGGCATGGCGGGACTGTTCTTCCTTGCGCTCCCTGCCTTCGCATTCGCGGGCGCGGTCGCCGCCGCGTTCCTCGTGTACGGCATCGCCGCTGTTGGGGGACGCTTCAGCATGGCAACGCTGCTGCTCGCGGGGGTTGCGGTCAACGCGTTCCTCGGCGCGATCGTCTCTGCGATCATCATCCTCCTGCCCGGCACCGCGGCGCTCCGGGAGGTGCTGTTCTGGCTCGCCGGAGGGCTGGACTCTCGCTCGTGGGAACACGTGCGCATCTCGGCGCCGCTCATCCTCGGCGGCGCCGCCGTCATCATGCTGATGGCCCGCGACCTGAACCTGTTGACGCTGGGCGACGACGAGGCCCGCTCCATGGGCGTCAGGGTGGGGACGGCCCGCGTCATCCTGCTGACGGCGGCCGCGCTCGTCACCGGCGCCGCCGTGGCCGTGAGCGGCACCATCGCCTTCGTGGGCCTCGTGACGCCCCACGTTCTCCGGCTGTTGATGGGGCCGGACCACCGGGTGCTGGTGCCGATGAGCGCGCTGGGCGGGGCGGTGTTCGTCACCGCGGCGGACACGTTCGCACGCACCATCATCCAACCAGCCGAGTTCCGCGTCGGCGTCCTCACCGCGTTCGTGGGCGCGCCGTTCTTCATCTTCCTGCTCATCCGGAACAAGCGACAGGTCTACTCGCTGTGAGGCCGGACCGTACGAAAGGAGCCGCTTTGCCTGCCAGACCCTTCACCGATCTCATCGTCCCGCTGTTCGCTTTCCTCGCCCTGGCCGTGCTGGTCGGCTGTTCTCAGTCGGCCCCTACGCCGACACCGACGCCGACGCTCGCACCGACAGCCACGCCCACCGCGGTCGCTACGCCGACGCCAACGGCGCTCCCAGAGTCGACGCCGACGCCCGAGCCCGCTCTCAGGTTGCCGGACAACGTTTCCGGCATCGTGGACCCCGCCAACCTCGGCTGGCCGCGGGAGGTCGAGGGGCTGAACGGCGTCGTCAGCATCCCGGCGAAGCCGGAGCGCGTCATCGCCGCTTCCGTGGGACACGACGAAGTGGTCCTTGCCCTGGTGCCTGCAGACCGGCTCGTCGCCGTGGGAGGCGCCACGACTGACCCCACCTTCTCGAACGTCGCGCCGCTGGTGCAGGACAAACCCGTAGTGACGCGCGACCCGGAAACGATCATCGCCCAGTCGCCGGACGTCATCGTCACCAGTCCCTTCTTCCCCGCCGAGGGTATCGAGGCGCTGTCGAAGCTCGGCATCCCCGTCGTGCAGACGGCGCTGCAGCACGATCCCGAGGCGCGGATAGAGAACATCCTGCTCATCGGCTACATCCTCGGCGAGGAGGAGCGGGCCCTGGAGTTCGCCGACGAGGTGCGTGAACGGTACGATGCGGTCGTCGCGGCTACCGCGGGCGCGGAGCCTCGTCCGCGCGTCCTCGCCCTCACGCAGTACTCGGACCAGGTATGGGTGGCGGGAGGCAACTCGACGGAGGGTGGCGTCATCACTGCGGCGGGGGGCATCAACGCGGCGGAAGAAGCGGGCGTCGAGGGGAACCAGACCACCAGCCTGGAGGGGGTCATCGCGATGGACCCGGAGGTCATCATCATCCCTCAGCCCGCCGCCTTCGGCGCTGAAGAGTTCAGGCAGGGCCTGTTTGCGAACGAGGCGCTCGCGGAGGTGCCCGCGATCAGCCGCGGCGCCGTCCACGTGGTGGAGAGCAAGCACTTCACCACGCTCTCCTACTGGAACATCCTGGGCGCCGAGGAGCTCGCACGGCTGCTGTGGGGCGACGACCCCACCCGACCCGTAGGCGCCCCCTTCAGCCTGCCGGAGTAGACGCCGATGTACGAAGAAGCACCGCCTGCGGTCGTCACGGAGGGCCTTTCCTACAGTATCGAGGAGGAGACGCTTCTGGACGGTGTGTGCCTGCGGATTGAGCAAGGGCAGTTCGTCGGCGTCATCGGCCCCAACGGAGCGGGGAAGTCCACGCTCCTGAGAGCTCTCTCCGGCATTCTGCGGCACGAACACGGAGCGGTCTCCCTGGAGGGCGCCGACCTGCGGGCCATGTCGTCGAGGGACGTCGCCGCCCGGCTGGCGCTGGTCCCCCAGATCGCCCCGTACACGCAGGGGTTCACGTCCTTCGAGCTGGTGCTCATGGGCAGGTACCCCCACCTGGGGCGCTTCCAGATAGAGGGAGGCAGGGACAACCGCATCGCCCTTGACGCGATGCGCCGGACCGACACGGAGCAGTTCGCCGGCAGGACGCTCGACACCCTCTCCGGTGGGGAGCGCCAGCGGGTATTCGTGTCGCGCGCCCTGGCCCAGCAGCCCCGCGTCCTGCTGTTGGACGAACCGACGTCCAACCTGGACGTCTACCACCAGCTCAAGGTGCTGGACCTCGTGCGGCAGCTCGTGGACGACGGCCTGACCGCCGTCGCCGCCATCCACGACCTGCACATGGCTGCGCGCTACTGCGACCGGCTGGTGCTGCTGAGCGAGGGGCGGGTGCTTGCAGAGGGAACGCCGGAGGAGGTGCTGACCCCGGAAGCTGTCGAGTCCGCCTTCGGCGTGCGGTGCACCGTCTACCGGGAACCGGTCACCGGGGCGCTCGCGGTCGGCCTCATCGGTACGGCCTCGTCATCGTCAACACGGGCGAGGGCGAGGGCAGGGCGACTGCCGCGCTCGGCGTACTCTTCCGCGCCTGGGGGCGGAGATTCCGCGTGACGATGCTCCAGTTCATCGAGCACACGTACGAGACCCGGGGCATCGAGTTCTAGCGGCCCTGCAGGTACCCCTGCTCCCGGTAGTAACGCCGCGCGCCTTCGTGCAGCGGTGCGCCCGTGATGCCCTCGTCCCACTGGCGGCCGATAGGCCCCGTGAGCGACGACCAGTACGTCGGCCTGATCATCGGCAGGCCGCCGGCCTCCCCGTTGTCGTAGTCGATCTGGATCGACGTCAGTTCGATGTCCCGCTTCTTGTCGTCGATGGCCTTCGCGAGCAGGTAGGCCAGCTCGTCGTCGAGGTCGGCGCGGCACGTCACCACGATGTGCGAGTCGTCCAGCGCGGTGAGCGTCCTGTCGATGCCGGGGACGAAGCCCGCGGGCGTCACCTGGCGTCGCAGTCCCTTCGCCTCCAGCCGCTGCATGACCTCCTCGCTGATGTCGAGGAAGCGGTAACCGCGCGAGCCGACCCACGGCCACGCCGAGAAGTCGTACGCGCTGCCGTCGCCCCAGAAGGCGTCGAGCTGTCCGGCGTCGTAGCGGGCCTTGGCGTCGCGCGCCGTGTGCTCCATGCGCCCCACCGAGCCGCCCCACCGCTCGATGTCGGCGTAGCTGAAGCCGTACTCCTGGAGCACGACCTCGGCGCCGCTCCCCGCCATGTGCAGTACCGGCTTCTCAGCCGCGAGTTGCTCGAACGACTCGATGCCCGTCCACGGGGCCATCGCGAAGAGGAAGCGGTCTTCCTGCGGTAGCCACGCGATGGTCCGCAGCCAGTCGTCGGGCTTGTCCCCGGCGAATATGCCCGTGCCCGTGTAGCGGTGCTCGTTGACGACCCACTTGGAGAAGATGACGTCCACCGCGCCGTTGACGAGCGCGCCCATGCCGCCGGGGCCGAGGACGTGTACCGTGGCATCGACCCGCTTCAGCTCGCTGAGCCCGCGGCCGATGGCCTGCGTGAACCGGAACTGCGTCGACCACGACGCTCCGAATCGGATCGCGGGAACGGGCTGCTGGGTCATGTTGTCCTCCTCCTCGGACGGTGCTCGGTGTAGCCAGCGTAGCGGATGCGGCCCGTATCTCGTAAGGGGCGCATGCCCCGTGAGTGCCGTACCGAGGTTCGAGTGCCCCGGCGGTTGTAGTAGAACTCATGCAGACCACAGTAGAATCTCGCCAGTGTCTATCGTATCCGTACCTGGAGATATACGACTCTGGTTCTGCGCACCCGCTGCCCTGGTGCTTGCTGCGACCCTGATCGCCTGTGAGCAGAGCACTCCCACGCCGACGCCGCCTCCGGCAGACCAGCGGCTTCCCGCTCCGACGGCGACACCCGCGTCGCCTGCGGCCACACCTGCATCCGCTGCTGTCACGCCCGTGCCGCCTGCGGCCACGCCTACGCCGGTCCTATCACTCTCGACGCCGCAGATAACGGTCGGCTCGGGTACCTGGCGGGGACTTGCCGTCGCCGCCGAACATCGCTGCTCGCCATACGATTCCGACGACTACTCCTACTCGCAGTCGGTGGAGCCGCGCATCGTGGCGAGCATGGGCGGCATCGTCTACGGCCCGTACACGGGCACCTGGTTCGACAGCACCTCCCAGACCGATATCGAGCACATCATCGCCCGGTCGGAGGCGCACGACAGCGGCCTCTGTGCCACGGACGCTGCGACCAGGCGCCGGTTCTCCTCCGACCTCCTGAACCTCACGTTGGCCAGCCCCTCGGTCAATCGCTCGCAGAAGAGCGGAAAGGACGCGGCGGAGTGGCTTCCCGACCTGAACCAGTGCTGGTTCGCGGGCCGCGTGGTCGAGGTGCGCCAGCGGTACAACCTCACCATCGACAGGCGCGAGCGCGACGTGTTGGAAGGCGTCCTGTCGGGCTGCGCGTCGACCGCGATGGTCGTCGACCGTTCGCGCGCGCTTCAGGTCGCGACGCCGACCCCCTCGTCAGGGAGTGCGTCCAACGTCGATGCCCTGCGGCTGTACGACGACAACGGGAACGGCCGCATCACCTGCGCGGAGGCGCGGCGTCACGGCATCGCGCCTGTCCCCCGCGGCCACCCGGCCTATCGGTTCATGGACGACCGGGACAACGACGGCGTGGTATGCGAGTGATGAAGCCAGCGTTGATAGCGGTTGTGCTACTGGTTGGGGGAGTGCTTCTGGCAGGATGCAGCGCTGCCGCGACGACCGTGACAGAGGAGCCGACGGCAACAGCCACAGCAACCGCTAAGGCAATAGCCACAGCAACTGCTACAGCTACGGCAGTTCCAATCCCGACGTCTACTCCCGCTGTTCTGAGTCCAACACCGAAAGCCGAACCTACTCCAACGCAACAGCCCACATCAACCCCAACGCCGGAGTCATGGGGCAGGCCTCGTCCAACGATAGTGATAGCCACTCCTTTGCCAGTTGATCCAACGCCGACGCCGATAACGAGGTCTTTCGTGTCGGGCGATCAAGAGGTCCTTACGGTGTATCTGGTTCCAGATGCTCCCAATACCACTTGGAAGCGGAATACCTTTACTAATGACATATTCGCGTATGTGTACTGGGGTGGCCAGCACATTCTGATCGGACCCTTGTCCGAGGAGGAGTGGAGAACTTTATCCGTAGAAGGCGGTTCGGTGCATTGCACTCCGTCAGTAACGCAGGCAGGTTCATCCGCATGCGGCGTAAACGGTACGGAGCTTTCCCGTTCGGTGTTTTCGCAGGTAGGCCTATTCGAGCGTGCTGAACCTACAGAGAAACTGGAGCCGAAAGCCTATGTTTCCTGCGCCGCTGCTGATGCGGCCGGCGAGCCCCGTGAACAGGGTCGGCATCAATACACTGGGGAATATCCTGGCGGCGGCTATGGGTTTCCCCAAGCCCTTGTGCCGTCCGCAATCGATGGGGATGGTGACGGCATAGTCTGTGAAGAATAGGGCCAAACGGATCGACTCTGTTGCGCTCAGTTCACCATGGCACAGGACTGGATGGCTTCTCCCACGGCGCTCGCTCGGATCCGTAAATGTACGGTTGCCATCGGAGCAGCGGCCGGTCACCGGCCCACGCTCAGCCGGGAGATCAGCGGCTCCGGGAGGCCCACGGCCTCCATGGCGCGTTGCACGGCGGCGACGTCGTACGCGGCCCGCCGCAGCGCCAGCGTCTCCGCCTCGCTGTCGTAGACCGCGTACGCGGCGCGCGGGTCGCGGTCCCGCGGCTGCCCCACGCTCCCTGGGTTGACGACGAGGCGTCCGCCGTCCCGCCCCACGGTCAGCCCGCCCGGCCCCGGCGCCGCCGCCCCGCGCCCGTCCTCGAACGCGAACTGGAGGTGCGTGTGCCCGACCAGCACGTCGCGCGTGTCGACCCGCTCGAGCGCGTCGACGGCGTCGGCGTGGCTGGTGAGGTACTCCCATATCGGGTCTCTCGGCGTGCCGTGCACGAGCGTGAACCCGGCGACGGCAACGCTGTCCGGTAGCTCTCGCAGGAAGGAGCGCGCGTCCTCGTCCAGCTGCGCCCCGTTCCACCGGCACGCCTCGCGCGCGACGTGGTTGAACGTATCGAGACTGATACGCCCCACCGCTCCCGCGTCGTGGTTACCCTGGATGCAGACCGCGTCGAGCGACCGCAGGCGCTGCACGGTCTCCGTCGGCCACGGCCCGTAGCCGACGATATCGCCCAGGCACCACACCCCGTCCAGCGGCCTGTCGGCCTCTGCCGCGGTGACCACGGCTTCGAGCGCGGTGAGGTTGCTGTGCACGTCGCTGACGATGAGCGTTCGCATGGGGTCATGCTACTACTGCGCGAGTGTCATAATGGGCCGGACCGGTTGACTGGAGGAGTGTGGCATGGCGACACGGAACGATGGCGCGGAAGAGCTGACCTCGCTGTGGGCGCGGTTCGGCGCGGGGTTGACGTACGAGGACCTTCCGGACAGCGTACGCCGCACGGTCCGCTCGATCACGCTCGACACGCTCGCGACATCCCTCGCGGCCAACACGCTCGGCATCGGTATCCCGCAACTGCTCGCGTGGGCCCGCAAGGCGGGAGGCGTGGAAGAGGCGTCGCTCATCGGCCTGCCGGACAGGCTGCCCGCCGCTGCCGCCGCGATGCTGAACGGCGGCATGGCGCACGCGCTCAACTTCGACGACACCACCGCCGTCGGCTCCGGCCACCTGGGGCCGGTGACGCTGCCGACAGCGTTCTCGGCGGCGGATCTGCGCGGCGGCGCGTCCGGCAGGGAGTTCATGACCGCTCTCGCGGCGGGCATGGAGCTGATGTCGCGCATCGGCATCGCCATCACCGCCAGGGTGGGCGCCTTCACGGAGTCCCGACCGCAGCCGACCCAGATGCCGGGCTGCCTCGCTGCCGCGATGAGCGGTTCGCGCATGCTCGGCCTCTCGCCGCTGGAGACGCACAGCGCGCTCGGCCTCGCGTTCATGCAGGCGTCCGGCGGGAGGCAGCCCGTGCTCGAGGGGCGTCCCGCGAAGGCCGTCTACGCCGCGTTCTCCTGCCAGGCCGGCATGCAGAGCGTGCTCCTGGCGCGCGAAGGACTGCTGGGCGACTGTGACGCGTTCGAGGGCGATGCCGGCTTCTTCCCCACCTACTACGGCGGCGTGTTCGACCGCTCCGCGATGAGCGACGGTCTCGGCGGGGAGTGGCGTCTGCTGAACGTGGGGATCAAGCCGTGGCCCACCACCGGCGTCGCGCACGTCTTCATCGAGGCCGCGTCGAACCTGCGCGCCTCACGCGTGCCGGACGCGTCGGCGGTGACGCGCGTGCTGCTGCGCGGCGAGCCGCACATCCGCACCTTCTGCGAACCGTTGCAGACTCGGCGCAACCCGCAGGCGCCGGTCGAGGCGGAGGACTCGATCATCTTCGCGACGGCGCGCGCGCTCACCACCGGCGGCGTGACGCTGGCGGACCTCCAGCCCACGCCGCAGGGACTGTTCGAGGAAGCCGCCCTGCGCATCGCCAACGTCACCGGCTACGAGGTCGACGAGTCGCTCGGCAAGTCCGGCGTCGTGGAGGTGACGCTCGCGAGCGGCGAAACGCTCTCTGAGCGCGTGGACGCTCCCCCGGGCCACCGCGATAACCCGCTGACGGACGCACAGCGCCACCAGAAGTTCCGCGAGTGCGCCGTCCACGCCGGCACCCCGCTCAGCGACGCGACGGTCGACGAGGTTATCGACATGACGGAGCGCCTCGACGACGTGACGGACGTGACGGAATTCCTCCGCCTGCTGCGCGGGGGGGTAGCGTAGCCGCTCGGAGTTGGGGCTTGTCATGTTGAGCGTAGCCAGAGGCGGAGTCGAAACATCTCTCGGGCGGGCTAGGTAGGCTCGTTGACAGTCCCGCCCCGCGGGGCGTACAACCATCCGAAACCAACCTACGCGAGGAAGCCAACCATGCTTTCGACCCAGGACAACGAACGACTCACCCGTGTGGGGCCCGGCACGCCGATGGGAGAGGTCATGCGCCGATACTGGCAGCCCGTCCTCATCTCCCACGAGCTGCCGCACCCGGACTGCGACCCTCTGCGCCTGCGCATCCTCGGCGAGGACCTCGTCGCCTTCCGCGACACGTCCGGCCGCGTCGGACTGATGAGCGAGTGGTGCCCCCACCGCCTCACGTCCCTCTGGCTGGGCCGCAACGAGGAGAACGGCATCCGCTGCGTCTACCACGGCTGGAAGTTCGACGTGGACGGTGCCTGCGTGGACATGCCCAACGAGCCCGCTCAGTTCGACTTCAGCCGCAAGGTGCGCGTCACCGCCTATCCCACCGTGGAGTTGGGCGGCGTCATCTGGACGTACATGGGGCCGAAGGAGCAGACGCCGCCTGAGCCCTCGTTCGAGTTCACGCGCCAGCCGCAGACCCACCGGCACGCCTCCAAGGTCATCGAGGAGTGCAACTGGCTGCAGGCGCTGGAGGGCGGCATAGACTCCGTTCACTCGTCCTTCCTCCACCGGAAGTTCGGCACCGGCGGCGCGGCGGGACTGGACGGCCTGCGCGCCAAAGCGACCGCCTCCAAGCTGGACGTCGAGCTCACGGAATACGGCTACCGGTACGGGTCGGTCCGTCCCCTGCCCGGCGAGGACGCGAACTACGTCCGCACCTACCACTACGTGATGCCCCACGTCCAGATACGCGCGGCGCAGCTGAACAACGACGGCTCCTGGTTCAAGTTCAAGATCGCCGGACACCACTGGGTGCCCATGGACGACGAGACCACCATGGTCTGGAACTGGTTCTACACGCTGGACGAGCCGCTCACCCAGGCCGAGCGCGACGAGCTCGCCACCGGCAACGGCCCCGACGACGTCGATCAGACGACGTGGCGCAGCCACCGCAACCCGGCCAACGACTGGCTGATCGACCGCGAGCTCCAGCGCACGGACACGTTCACCGGCATCAAGGGCATCAACGCGCAGGACAGGGCGGTGCAGGAAGCGATGAAACGCATCGTCGACCGCAGCCAGGAGCACCTCGGCCAGACCGACCGCGCCGTCATCACTGCCCGCAAGATGCTGATGCAGGCGACCCGCACGGTCGAGGACGGCGGGACCCCTGTCGGCGCGAACGACGCCTACTATCACATCCGCGCCATCGAGGAGGTGCTGCCCGGCAGCGTCCGCTGGCAGGACGCCCTCATGCAGAAGATGTACGTGGGCGCAGCCTGAAGCCGTAACAATCTCTTAACGTTCGTGTAACCGGCGCGCAACACGCTCCCCGTAGTATGGGAGTTGAAGCGAATACCGGCACGGACATGGGTGGCTCCGCCTTGGATATGCAGAAGGAGCGAAGGTTCAGAGGTGTGCCGGGGACGCTGTCAGAGGAATGAAGGGCGGGGAGACCCGCCTTCTTCCTGTTAAACGGCACTTGATAACGTCATCCCGGGCACCGGCTGGGGTCCAGGGTGCCCCCGTCGTTCCCGCACAGGCGGGAACCCAGAGTGCGCGGGCAGCGCACGCGCTGGGGCGGGTGGGGGGGAAACTTACTTCTGCCAGACCCTAGCTGCTCCCGTAGATCGCGGTGTCCGGGTGGAACGAGAACCACCCGTGCCAGAACGACGTGATCGTCGGTATGCGCGCCAGCGTCTCCCCGTCCCCTGACCGGGTCAGCGCGTTCTCGCTGACGCTCCACAGCGCCCCCCCTGCGTCCCGCAGCCCGTCATCGTCCTCGGCGAACATCAGCCCGCCCCGCTCGTAGACCCTTCCGGTGCCCCACAGGCTCGACCCCACCACGACGATCTCCTGCCCGCCCACCGTGTCGTTGATGACCGGCTCCTCCTGGAATGCCGAGACCGGGTACGCCTTGTGGTCGCCGCCGATGCCCACGCCGATGACGGTCTCCTTGGCGTGCAACGTCGCGTCCCGGTTGAACACCGGGAACATCGTCAGCGGCGACGCGAAGTAGTCGAAGTAGATCGCCTGGGGCTCCCACTCGTGCGCGTAGGTGGAGGGCGGGTAGACCCCGGTGTTGTTGTTCAGGACGGTCGTGTCCGGGTGCTCGGCGAGCCACTCTTCCCAGGTCGTGAGCACGGACGGGAAGAAGTCGAGCTGGATGCCGCTGTCCGCCAGCGGGCCGACGACCGGCTCGCCCGTGAACTGGTTCCATATCGAGTTCGTCGTGCGGTCGTACATCAGCTTGTTGCTCTGGTAGAGCATGCCGGACGTGCCGAATGTGGTTGGCTCCCCGTTGATTCTTGCGGAATACACGATTCCGGTGAAGCAGAGCGTTCAGTAGGCGAGCGCTATCGGCTCGCCTCCTAACACGTCGTTCGCCATCTCGTGCGGGTTCATGATGCGCAGCGGGTAGGCGCGGTGCTCGCCGTTGACCGAGACGCCGAAGACCCGGTCCCGCGGGTCCAGGTAGTCCGCCTCGTCCGGCGAGAGCGTGGGAGCGGACTGGAGGTCGGGGATGCCGTCGGTCCGCACGCCGCCCCACACCGCCTCTGTCAGGTCGATACGCTCCGTGCCGGGCGCGGACGTGAAGAATGCCGCCATCCGCGGGTCGATGATGCCGAGGATGTTCACCTTCCAGTCCAGGTAGCCGTCCGGCGGAGGGAACTCGTCCCTGCGGGGGCCGAGCCACTCCATCGCCGCGTTCCACGCCGGCGGGTTGATCCAGAAGTCCTGGCCGGTGAGGCTCAGCAGGGCCAGCCGGTACTCCTCGTCCAGCGCGGGCCCGCCTCCGTATCGCATGATCTCGACGATGATGGGCACCTGCGAGACGTCATTCTCCCTGACGGCGTCGGCGAGGGCGCGCTGCGTCCCCTCGAGCGTCTGGTCGATGCCGCTGAAGATGCCCCACATCGCGTCGTTGGGATCGTAGGGATGCTCGGGCGTGGGTGCGGGCGTGCTCCCGGCAGCCGGTGTCGGCGTGAGCGCCGGAGCCGGGGTTGGGACGGGCGTGGGAGTCGGCGTCGGGGGCTCTGGCGTGTAGGCCGTCGAGGTGCAGCCTGCCATCAGGATGGCGGCGGCGAGCAGGGTCGTGAGGGATAGTCGTGGCATGTCGGCCCAACTCCAGTATACGCCCCGCACTGACGAAAGCCCGCTCATCCTGAGCTTGTCCCGCTCACCTTGGGTTAGTCCCGTTCATCCTGAGCTTGTCGAAGGACCCTCCATGCCGCCCGCGTTTTGCGATAATGCCCCCATGACTACGGTCGGAGAGTTGGGGGAAACGGCGCTCATCGAGCGCATCACCGCGCGTGTGCGCCGCGTCGCCCCGCTGCAGGGCATGGGCGGGCGCATCATCGCCGGCATCGGCGACGACGCCGCGGTCTGGCGCGTGGGCGGCGTTCAGGCCGCCACGACCGACACGATGGTCGAGGGCGTCCACTTCCGCACGTCGACCGTGTCGTGGGCGGACGTCGGGTGGAAGGCGTGGGCCTCCAACGTGAGCGACGTCGCCGCGATGGGAGGCGTGCCGGTGGCGGGCCTGGTCACGCTGGGGCTGCCCGCAGACCTGGACGTGAGCAGCGTGGACGACCTCTACGACGGCATGCTGGAAGCGTGCGCCGCCTACGGCACGGAGCTGATGGGGGGCGACATCGTCGGCTCGCCGGTTGCGTTCGTCACCGTGGCGATGACGGGTGTGTGCAGCACCACGCCGCTCACGCGTTCTGCGGCCCGGCCCGGCGATGCGCTTGCGGTCACCGGCCCGCTCGGCGGGTCACGGGGCGGGCTCCTGTTGCTGGAGGATGAGGTGCCGCTGGACACCCCCGCGCGGCAGGCGCTCGCGCTGGCGCACCGCAGGCCGGCGGCGCGGACGGACGCCGCCGTTGTCCTCAAGCGCCACGGCGTGCGGTGCGCGATGGACCTCTCCGACGGGCTCGCCGCCGACCTGCCCAAGCTCGCGAAGGCGTCCGGCGTGGCCGTGCAGCTCGAGGCCGACCAGGTCCCCGTGGCGGATGCGCTCAGGTCCGAGTTCCGCGGGGAGGCGATGCGCCTGGCGCTGAGTGGCGGCGAGGACTACGAGCTCCTCTTCGCGGGCCCGCCGGACGTCGTAGCCGCCGCCGTTGCCGACATCCCCGGCAGCGCGGCCGTCGGCGCCGTGATGGAGGGCGCGCCGGGCAGGGTTGCATACGTCGCCGGACGCGGCGAACCGCTCTCGTTCGCCGTCGAAGGATGGGAGCATCTGCGATGACGAAGGCTCGATTCGAGACGAACAGCGCCGAGGAGACGCAGGCGTTCGGGCGGAGGCTCGGCGCGCTCGCGGAGCCCGGCGACCTCTACCTGCTGCGCGGCACGCTCGGCGCGGGCAAGACCACCCTCACGCAGGGCGTCGCCTGGGGCGCGGGCGTCACCGGATACGCGCACAGCCCCACCTTCGTGCTCGTGCACGAGTACCGGGGCCGCATCCCCGTCTACCACGTGGACCTCTTCCGCATGGACGGCGGCGACCTCGAGATAGACGACCTCGCGTTCGGCGAGATGCTGGAGGACGGCGCGTGCGTCGTGGAGTGGCCGGAGCAGGCGCAGTCCGTCTTCCCGGACGAGCACCTCGCCGTCAGCATCGCTTTCGGCGGCGCGCCGGACGCCCGGGTGCTGACGCTGGAACCGCACGGCGAGCGCTACGTGCGCCTGATCGCCGCGCTGAACGGGGAGGAAGGATGACGGCCTACCTGGTCATCGACACCTCCACGCGCTATGGAGCGGCTGCGGTATGGCGGGACGGCCTCGCGCGCGTCGTCTCCTGGCGCTCCCGGAACAACCACACCGCGGAGCTCATGCCCGCCGTCCGCTGGCTCACGGACGCGGAAGGCATCGCGCCGGACGCCTTGGACGGGATCGCCGTGAGCGTGGGACCGGGCGGGTTCAGCGCCCTGCGCACCGGCATCGGCGTCGCGAAAGGGCTGGCCGTCGCCTGGGGCATTCCCGTGGCGGGAGTCAGCACCCTCGAGGCGTCGGCCTACCCCTACCGGGCATCGGTGGAGCGCGTCTGCGCCGTCATCCCCGCGGGCCGGGGAGTCGTCGCCTGGGCTGCCTACGGCATGGACGGCGGCGCGTGGCGCGCGTTGAGCGACGAGCAGGTCTCCCCCATCCCGGACTTCGCCGCCGCGCAGCCCGCCGCCACCCAGTCCGCCGCGCCGCCCGCCGCCGCTCAGTCCGGCGCGACGCTCTTCTGCGGCGAGTCCGTCGCGGACGTTGCCGACGCCCTCCGCGAACGCCTGGGCGCGGACGCGCGCTTCGTCGCCGAGTCCGCGCCCCTCGCGCGGCTGGCGGGCGCTGCCGAGCTCGGCGCCGCGCTGCTGGCCTCGGGCGAAGCGGGCGGCGCGACGGCCATCGCCCCGCGCTACCTGCGCTCCCCCCGCATCACCCCTCCGCGCCCACCGAAACCCGTCGCAGGCGGTTAGCCGCCCACGGCCGCCCCGCTCATGGTGAGCCTGTCGAACCATCCTGCGCCCTCTTTCGTCGTTCCTGCGGAGGCAGGAACCTCGCAGCCCTGAGCAAGGTGTCCAACCGGCCCTGCAATCTGGCCACCTTGTTGCCGGCGTTACGAGTAAATCTGGCCCTTCATTTGGCCACCTTGGCCACCTTGTGATGCTCTGCGCAAGGCCACGGCCTGCTTCCCGCGAAAACTGAACAAGGTGGCCAACGAATTCACAAGTTGGGCGCCGGACCCATAGACCAGATCTATGGCTCGGCCCCGACCCATAAACGCGGTCTATGGCTGCTGCACGTACGACGCTCATGCAACCAGCGTACGCGGTCATCCCGCGACCGCGAAAGGGACGCGTGTCACCAATCCGGGAATCAACATCGATGCACAGGATGGGTTGTCATGCTGAGTGGACCCGAAACGTCTCTCGGGTACCCCCGTCGTTCCTGCGGAGGCAGGGACCTCGCAGCCCTTCTCCTCCCGGACGCAGCCGCGCGTTCTTCCTGCTGTTCTTGATCCGCGCCTTACGAGTGAACAATGGGCATTTCGACATCCAGCAGATCTATATCGACAAGGCCACGGCCTGCTTCCTGCGTTCTTCATATCAAACCCGCACCAATGGCGGGTGTAGCGGGCCCCGACCCATAAAACGCGGTCTATGGCTACTGCACGTATGTGGTTCGACCAGGCTCACGATGAGCGGGATGCAACCAGCGTACGCGGTCGGGCCTCGACCGCGAAAAGGGCAGATGTCGCGCATGTCGTTCCCGCGCAGGCGGAAGGCCAGCAGTCCGAACAGGGATACGCAGCCACTCCGTACTTCCGGCCAAGGTCGTCAATCTACTCAGGCTCGAATACCAGTTCTGGCACCACGACCTCCCACGATTCACACTGCATACCACTCTGGTACTCAGGGCTTGAAATCTCGTGATTCCAGGTGACAACCGCAAGGACGCTGGCGGCGATGCACCGCATACCGGCATCGGGCTCGAAGCGATGCGCGAGTCGCCCCACCACTGTGCTTGTCGAATCCACAAGCTCCCAGGGGTGTGACTGAACGCGAACCGTCAATGGATCGCTTGGTGCAAGCGAGGCAATGGCGCGGTGGACACGGTCGGCCGAACGTTTGCGGCCCGCGAAACCCAAATCAACGTCCCCTAGACTGAGGCGGCGGTAAGTGCGTGTGAGTTCCGGCGCGGGGGCCGGGAGCGACAAGGGTTCATCCCTGTGTAGCACTGCCGGGCTGTCCGGCAAGGCGTCCTGGAATGGGTGTGGCCTCGGGAAGCGGGCAAGGGTAAGCGTCTGACGGGCGCGAGTCATCGCAACGTAGTACAACCGGCGCTGGGAATCGGCATCCCTGTATTCAACGCGCTCCCACCCTCCGTCCAGCACCGCGACATGGTCGAACTCCAGACCCTTGGCGCCATAAGCAGTGGTCAGCAATAACCCGCGCTGACGGCGGCGTACCTCCCGCGCCCATTCCGCCAGCCACTCGACGAAGTGTGCTACCGGCGTTTCCGCGCCGCCGGTCTCCAGTGCATACTCGCCCACGGCTTCGAGCAGCAGTTCGTTCCAAGAGCCGTAGGTTTGCCTTTCCAGCCAGTCGTTCAGTTCCGCGCTCGTTATCAAGCGGGAGTCTCGCTCGTGCACCCACTGCAGGAGAGCCTGCGTTTCCCGCAGGCGCCAGATGCCCGAGAAGTCCTCGTTCGACATCTGCACGGGGATGCCCTTGATCTCGCAGAGGCTGCGCACCGGGTCCAAGTAACTCCATTCGCGCGCTATCACGGCGCAGGAAGCCCAATCCCAATCCTGTGTCAGGCTGGATAGTCGCTGAAACTCGGCGACGACTGCCTGCGCCTGGGAGATTCGCGAATCCCCAACCGGCAATGTCTGAACCCGGCCTTGCGCAACCGCATCGCGTTGAACCCACACGCCACCAGGCGGTTCCTTCTTACGCACTTGGTTTACATGAATGGGATGCCCGTTCTTCATCCGTTGCTTCGCCGGTTCGATTATCGCGTTTGCAGCCGCGATGATGTGGCTGGTGGAGCGGTAGTTGTCGGTGAGGAACACCGGTTTGGCTGCGTAGTCCTTCTCGAACTGCCGGATAAACCGCACCGACGCGCCCTTGAAGGTATAGATGTTCTGGTCGTCGTCGCCCACCGCGAAGAGGCTCAGTTTGTCGTCTTCTTCGGAGAGCGTCCTGCCCGCCAGCGCCGAGATCAGCGCATACTCGTCGGGGCCGACATCTTGGTACTCGTCAACCAGTATCCAGCGGAAGCCTGCGAGCAACCGCGTCCGCTGTTCGTCCACTTCCTCGGGCGGCAGTCCTTCCCCGCGCAACAGGGACACCGCTTCCTTGAGTATCTTTTTGAATTCGGCGTCGTCCAGGTCATTCGCACGCCCTGTGAAACTCGCGCCGGCAAGACTCATGGCGAGCGCGTGGCAGGTGAGCACCACCACGCCGCGAGCGTCGTCGCCGATGAGTTCCGCCAAACGGCGCCGGATATCTACGGCGGCATGTCTGTTGTACGCGAGAGCGAGGATAGAGTGGGGGTTCTCGCGCATCGCGCGCACGAGGTAGGCGATGCGGTGCACCAGCACCCGCGTCTTCCCGGAGCCGGGACCGGCAAGCACCAGCACGTTGGCCTGCTCCCTTTCGTCCGCTACGACACTGCGCTGCACAGGGTTGTTCAGGCTCTCGACGATGGCCTGCCATGATTCAGGGGTGGTCTGGCGGAAGAGTTCTTTTTCTCGCTCCGGCAGCCAGCGGCGCTCGAAGTCCCGTTTGCGCAGGTTGAAGTAATCCACGGTCATGCGCAGGGCATCGGCCATGGCTGTCAGGCCCCGCACTGCGTATTCCGCCATCACGTGGATCTGGAGCGTCTGTTCGTTGTAGTGGAGATTCAGCGGTTCGAAATCGGTCCGGGCGAAGCCGCGCCTTTCTTGCTTCAGTCGGATGGTCATGGCCGGGCGGAACACGGCAAGACCCTTGTTCAGGCGGACCACATCCTGTTCGTGCAGCCACAGCAGCGCACGATCCATCAACTTGTTGGGTTCCCTGACTTCCTGCATCAGCGTCATGTCCGAGGTGAGCGCCTTCAGCAGGTCTCCGACGGTTGTCTCAGCCAGCAGATCCGTGCCTCTGCTTCCGGCAGGGAGACAGGCGCGCAGGTGGGCTAGAAGCCGCCCTGCGGCGGCCCTGCGCAACCCTGCGGTTTTCTCCAATATTCCCCACTCGCGTTGCAGTGTCACTTGGACGGCGTCACGATTCACCCCGCGCAGGCCGAGACTGCCGCCACCTCCGCCGTCGCCACGACCGTCTGCAGCGATGCTCCGGACGATGCGGCGCAAGCGTTCCGGCAGAGCATTCTTGTAGCCGTCGTCCTTCAACCGCTGGCTCGCCTGACGGAGATAAAGCGTGGACGTTTCACCTATCCCCATATCGGGCGCGGTCTCGCGCAAGAGGTCGACCATGGCGCGCTCCAGCTCCGCCGCCTCATCGAAGCGCTGCCGGGAATTGCCCTTCACTCTCTCGTGGACGAAGGCGGTCAGGGCCGTATCGTTGGCGGCGATGCCCAGCCGCTCAAGGTCATGGAGAGCGCTCCGTACTCCTTCGGGAGTGAGGCCGGATGCGGACATCAATTCGTCGGTTGAGATGCCTTCGTCCGGGTCCGCTTCGAACAGCGTTTCGGCGATTTTCAGCAATTGGCGGCGGCCGGCGTCCCCTACGCGCGCCTTGGCGAGCCTGGCGTTTGCTTCTTGCAGAGAACGCACCCGCAGGGAAGATGGGAACACTTGCACGCGGTTCTCCTCGCGTGTCAGCAGTTGCGCTTCTTCCAGCCATGCTACTGCCGTGCGCACCCGCGTATCGTCAGTCGCCTTATCGCGCTCGAATTCGTGGTCTTCGTCCCCAATGAGTATCTCGCCCGATGTGGCCACCACTTCGCCGTTCGAGCGGTTCCTCTTGTTGAGATTACGCAGCGCTTTCAGGACGCCGTGGACTTCCCGCCGTGTGAGGCGCGAATGGGCCGACATCCCGAACTGCCGCTCCACGTCGTCCATCGTGTACAGCAGTACGCAGCGAGCTGCCTGCTGGTCGCGCCCTGCCCTGCCCGCTTCCTGCAAGTAGTTCTCCAGAGAACCGGGGATGTCTGCGTGAATCACGAGGCGGATGTCCGGCTTGTCGATGCCCATGCCGAAGGCGTTGGTGGCGGCGATGACGCGCAGGCCGCCCTCGATGAAACTCTCCTGAACGTTCTTCTTGGTCTCCGGTGGCAATGTCCCGTGGAAGTAGTCTGCCTGGATTCCCTTTTCACGCAGGAACCCGGCGACCCGTTCAGCGTGCCGCCGGGTTGCGCAGTAGACGATCGCTCCGCCGGGTTCATGCGCCGGCAGATCGGACTCTATGATCTGGTGGATATGTTCGAACTTCTCGCTGGTGCTCGTCCGTATCACCGTAAATTCGAGGTTGGCGCGCTCAGTACCGCCGTTGTAGACCTTGAGCGCGATTCCGAGTTCTCTCTGGAAGTAGTCAACAATCTCCGCCTGCACGTCTGGCTTGGCGGTTGCAGTCAGGCACAACACCGGCGGCACAGTCTCGTTTCCGGCCCGCTCGCGGATGAACCGCCCGACGTAGCGGTAGTCCGGCCGGAAGTCGTGCCCCCACTTGGAGAGGCAGTGTGCCTCGTCCAGCACCCAGGTGCCTATCTCCCTTTGCGCCAGAACGCGGCGCACGGCAACGCTGCGCAACTGCTCAGGTGAAATGATGAGGAGCCCGGCGTCTCCCAGCCGCACCCGGTCAAGAGCGTCGGCTCGCTCAGGCATGGATAAGAGGCTGTTGATAGTGACGCAGGAATCGATGCCCCGTTTCTCCAGGCCCGCCACCTGGTCGGCCATGAGGGCGACCAGCGGCGAGATGATTACCGTCAATGCGCCGGTCTTGTCGTAACGGGACAGCGCTGGAACCTGATAGCAGAGCGATTTCCCCGCGCCGGTCGGCAGGATGGCCAGTGTGTGCTCCCCCGCCATCCCAGCCTCTACGACGGACTGCTGCATGGAGCGTCCGGCTTCGTCCGCAGGCTCAGGACGGAATCCACTG
This sequence comes from Dehalococcoidia bacterium, assembly GCA_034423175.1. Taxonomy (GTDB): domain Bacteria; phylum Chloroflexota; class Dehalococcoidia; order Lucifugimonadales; family Australimonadaceae; genus Bin16. Next base: position 41,573 of record DAOUJA010000034.1, on the reverse strand, counting down.
AACCCGAACCAGCGTGCCAGTTCCTTGCGCGCGTCGTGCCGTTCGGCGCACCACAAGCAGTCGATGTCGGCGCAGGGCGTGTCCCGCAACAGGCGCACCAGTTGGCCTGCTTCAGGGAATTGATACCGCACCCAGGGAGGCATGACCGAATTGCCTCCCGATACGGACAACCAAGCCAACACGTAGGCGAGGGCCCAGCCATGTTCATTCGGACGCGCCATGACCTCACGTGCCTGCGTCCGGCAGGAGTTCCCTTCCAGTTGTGCCTGTATAGCATCGTGCCCCTCGGCATTGGACGGTCGAGGCAAGCCCCGCAGTGATCCGAACACCTTGTCGAACCCGGTGCCGTCCTCAACCGTGGTCAGCCAGTGCCAAGCGGCTAGAAGGCCAGGTGGGGCGTCGCGAAATGCTGTCAACTGGTTCTCGAGTACTTGCAGCGTCAGTCTTGCATCCAGTTCGGGATTGTTGACGCGTCCACGTTTGATCTGTCCATCCTGGTAGTGTTTAACCAAGTGGTGGTAGGGGTTGCGGGGGAAAGCCAGAGGATTCAGCCTGAGCGTATCCACCGCAGGCAGCCGCAGCAGCCGGAGGTTTGGGTTCACAGCGCGCAGGTGGGGCAGATCGAAAGCGATCAGGTTGTGGCCCAGCAGGAAGCCCACCCCATCGGCAAAGCGGTCCAGTCTAACGAACGCATCAGCCCATGAGTGCCCGGTCCCTGAGAAGGAGAAAGAACGATTGGTGTCCGAGCGCACTCCGGCGAAGGCACGGATGCGGCTGCCGTCCTTCAGGACTTCGAGGTCGAGCGAGAGGCAACGGAACGGGAGCAGGCTGACGTTGTCGGACGCCATACTACAGTCCTCTCAAGTAGTTCCGCGCCGGAGTTGAGGTAACTCCTCATCGATGCGGTCGCCCTAGATTAGCAGTCGTATCGACCACTGGCAGCAAGTCATTGCGACCAAATGCATCGACTGGAACATGCGACATCCGCCCCTACCCACCGCCCCCCCGACCGCGTACGCTGGGTGGTGACGGCGGAACGTCGGCGGGGGACGCAGCCCTGCCGGAGCCGCGTTGCCCCTGTTGCAACGCCGTTGCATTCCGTCACCGGCGCCGTTCCGGAGCGCGGCCCGGTCGTTGCCCGGAGCAAGGCCCATCTACGAGTGAATGCAACGCATCGCAACGGATAACAAGGAATTCCAGCTACGAGGAGAAGCCTGGCCCACCACTCGCTGGATTCCCGCCTGCGCGGGAATGACGGGAAGGGCAGGAACAACAGGGGAGCCCTCACCTCGCGGACGCTCGGGTGTGATAGCCTACGGATTCCGCCGCCGGTATGGCGGCACGAAGGAGTAACCAATTTTGTCCGAGCGTTCTCTCGTTCTGCTCAAGCCGGATGCCCTGCAGCGCGGCCTCGCGGGCAGGATCATCTCGCGTCTCGAAAACCGTGGACTGCAGATCGTCGGCCTCAAGCTGATGCAGTTGGACATGCCCACCGCGCAGCGCCACTACGCGGAGCACGTGGAGAAGCCGTTCTTCGCCGGGCTCGCCTCGTTCATGATGTCCCGCCCGCTCGTCGCGATGGCGGTGCAGGGCAAGGACGCCGTGGAGGTTGTGCGCAAGACCATGGGCGCCACCAACCCCCGGAACGCGGAGCCCGGCACCATACGCGGCGACATGGCCGTGGACATCGGCCGGAACCTCATCCACGGCTCCGACTCGCCCGAGTCCGCCGAGCGGGAGCTCGCCATCTTCTTCGCGGACGGCGAACTGCTGGACTACGACCGCGAGGTCGAGCCCTGGGTCACTGAATCCTGACGAGCTCTCTGCCCGCCCGCCACACCTGCTCCAGCCGGTAGAAGTCCCGCTGCTCCTCGCTGAACACGTGCACCACCACGTCGCCGAAGTCCAGCAGCACCCAGCCGGACTCCGCGGAGCCCTCCCGGTGATGGAGCCTGAGCCCCGCCTTCTCGACGGCCTCGACGAGGTCATCCGCGAGCGCGTTGAGTTGCCGAACGCTGCCCGCCGTGAGCACGACCATGTAGTCGGCGAACGCGGATACGCCGCGCACGTCCAGCAGCACGATGTTGGAGCCTTGCTTGTCCGATGCGGCGTCCACGGCCCTGCGCGCCGCCGTTCCCGCTTCTGCTGGTGTGCCCTGGTGCGATGCCATGCGGGGGGATTATAGGTGGAGCGCTGCTATCATGGGCAGCGTATGAGTACGAATGAGACCGCGATCGGGCAGGGGAAGCGGGTCGTCGCCGCGATGTCGGGCGGCGTCGACTCCTCCGTCGCCGCGTACCTGCTGCACCGGCAGGGGTACGACGTCGTCGGCGTCACGATGCGTCTCTGGTCGGCGGATGAGGACGACATCTCGTCGGACCACCAGGGCTGTTGCTCGATACAGGACATCGAGGACGCGCGCCGCGTCTGCCAGGTGCTCGGCGTCCCGCACTACGTCGTCGACGCCCGGCGCGAGTTCCGTGAGCACGTCGTCGCCTACTTCGTGAGCGAGTACGAGCGCGGGCGCACCCCCCACCCCTGCATCGCCTGCAACGACCGCATCAAGTTCGACTTCCTCATGCGGCGCGCCGCGATGATGGACGCCGACTTCGTCGCCACCGGCCACTACGCCCGCATCGAGTGGGACCATGGCGATGGCGCGTGGACGCTCCGCCAGGGCGTGGACGCGGGCAAGGACCAGTCCTACGTGCTCTTCGGCCTCGGCCAGGAGCAGTTGGGACGTGTGCTGCTGCCGGTGGGCGCCTACACCAAGGGAGAGATACGGTCGCTGGCGAGGGAAGCCGGCTTCCACCTTGCCGACAAGGTAGACAGCCAGGAGATCTGCTTCATCCCCAGCGGCGACTACCGCCGGTTCATGCGCCGGGAGTCTGCGCCGGAGCCGGGTGAGGTCGTCGACGCGTCCGGGCGGGTCGTCGGCGAACACGCCGGCATCGAGTTCTACACGGTCGGTCAGAGGCGCGGTATCGGCGTCGCGCCGTCGGCGCTCGGTCTGCCGGAGGGCGAAAAGATCTTCGTCACGGCCGTCGATCCCGAGACGCGGCGCATCACGGTTGGCGCTGGCGCGGACCTGCTCCGTCGCGGTGTGCGCGTCGGGAGCGTCCGCTACGTCGCGAACACGCGGCCCGTTGACGCCTCCCGCGTCGCCGCCCGCATACGCTACAACGGACGCCCCGCCCCCGCCGTCCTTCACCACGGCGGCGACGACGCGGTGCTATGGTTCGACGAGCCGCAGCGCGCCGTCACCCCCGGTCAGGCCGCCGTCTTCTACGACGGCGACCGCGTCCTCGGCGGCGGTTTCATAGAGGGCCCGGTGGAGGCGAGGTTGCTGCCCATCGTTGAGGAGAACGGCGCGGCCGGAGCACCGGCTGCCGTCTGAGGCCGCACCACGAACGGATACCCGATCCCCACCCAGGAAGAGGAGCGCCGCCTCCTGCGGGAAGGCTTCGCCCGCATAGCGGGTGTCGACGAGGTGGGGCGCGGCCCCATCGCCGGGCCGGTCGTCGCGGGCGCCGTCGTCCTGCCGGACCTGGTCGGCTTCGAGCACGAGGACCTGCCGCTCCTGCGCGACAGCAAGACGCTCAGGCCCGCCGAGCTGCGCCGCGCCGACAGGCTCGTGCGCGCCATCGCCGTCGCGATAGGCATCGGCGAGGCCAGCAACCAGGAGATCGATAGCGAGGGCATCGCGCCCGCCTCCCGCATGGCGATGCGCCGCGCGCTCGAACGCCTCGACGACCCCCCGGACCACGTCCTCGTGGACGCGTTCCCGCTGGACTGGAGGCGCAAGCCGTGCACCGCCATCGTGAAGGGCGACGCGCTCTGCACCGCCATTTCCGCCGCCTCCATCGTCGCAAAGGTCTACCGGGACAGCATCATGCGACGGTTGGACAGACGCTATCCGGGCTACGGTCTCGGCGCGCACAAGGGCTACGCGTCCGCGCGTCACCTCGCCGCCGTCGCGGAGAAGGGGCCGTCGCCGGTGCACCGGCTCACCTTCTCTCCGTTCAAGCCGGTGCTGTTCACCGATGCCTAGCCCGCGTTCCAGGCTCGGCGCGCAGGGCGAGCGCATCGCTGAGGCGCACCTCGAAGCGCGCGGACTCGTCGTCGAGACCCGCAACTACCGCACCCGCTTCGGCGAGATAGACCTCGTCGCGCGGGACGGCGTGGAGGTCGTGTTCGTCGAGGTGCGGACGAAGCGCAGCACGGCCTACGGCACGCCCGAGGAGTCGGTGACGCGCCGCAAGCAGGCGCGGCTCGTTCATGCCGCGAAGGAATACCTGGCCGCGCACGGGCTTGCCACCGCCTCGTGGCGCATCGATCTGGTGGCCATCACCCTGCAGCCGGACGGCCCGGCGCAGATCCTTCACATCGAGTCCGCTGTGGAGGAGTAGCGAATCAAGGGCTATACGGTTCCAGGCGCACGCGCTCGCGGTGTTGCTCGCCGTGAATGACGACTCTGTAATGCACCGGACTTCGTGACTGGCTCCTTCTGGCCAAGTAGTCTTCCAAGACGTGAATGATGGCGCGGAGTTGGCTCACGCCAGACATGCCTGTCTTAGGGCGCCGTACCCAAAGCGTGGAGATGCGGGATGTGAGTACCTGTCTTCCATGCTGAATCTTGGCCTTGTCGTCTGCATGCACCCACACTCCATCGCGTTGGGCAAGCCACTCGATGATCTCTTCGTCCTGCACACCTTCCCGTTCGAAAACTCGGCGGACACTCGTTGCGTTGAAACCGACCGCCGAGAGCGCATCGGCGACCGGTGGACTCAGAGATTCGTCGACGAGGATGAGCGTTCCGTCAGGCAGCTAACCGCTCCTCCCAAGAGACGGCGGCCTCGATTTCTTCGATGGACAAGCCATAACTGGCGCTCAGCAGTTCCATCGAGTCTCCTCCGCGCCAAGAATTCCACAGCGCCTTCGTAGGAATGCGCGTTCCATCCACGCACGGCGCTCCGAACTGCACGTCCGGGCGCATTACGACGAAGCTGACGGGATTCCATGAGGAAGCGATTCCTTCAGCGAAGTCGAGCCCGTGGACAGGGATTAGGTGTTCTTCCACTAGGCGCAAAGCTAACTGCCCACCTCGACTTGCCGCGAGGAGTATGCCCCGGAAACAGGTGAACACATCTGACGTGTCCGTCCAGAGCGACTCGGTAGCGAACGGTCGCCGGTGACCTGTCAGTTCTCGCAACTTGTATTCCGCAGCATGGATGCGGGAGAAACCTACCCCAGCCGCGCGCAATGCTGCGACGATTCGGAGAGAAACGAGGTCTTCAAAGGCGATGAGCAACTCGCGTCCGGGGACGTCGGCAAGGTCTGGATCGGTTATCCCCATGCGTATCCAGCGGATGAGCTTGGGGGGAGCGACAGGGTAGAGGACGTCCGAGTCTTGCGCGGCCTTGAGTATGCGCGCCGCCTCAGGCACGTCGTAGATGCCCTCGAACACCATGCTCTTGGTTGCGAGCCTTGACACGAAGGTGAGTCCTCCCTGAGTCGCTGGCGCCTGGCGCCCCGACCCTACCCCTCTTTCCGTACAGCGAAACCGATCACGCCGGGGCCTGTGTGCGCCCCCACCGAAGCCCCGATGGAACCGCTCAGTACCGGGTTCGCCGTGAACTGGGCGATGTGGTCGCTTATCGATCCGGCCTCCTCGTCCGTAACGCGGTGCATCACCGCTGCCTCGCGGTACGGCCCGCCCGACGCAACGATCTCGCGCATGCGCTGCACGGCCTTGCCCTTCGTGCGCACCTTCTCATGCGGGTGCACCTCGCCGTCCGTCAGCTTCAGTATCGGCTTCATGGACAGCAGCGACCCCAGCAGCGCCTGCGCGCTCCCGATGCGCCCTCCGCGCTTCAGGTACTCCAGCGTGTCGAGCACGAACATCACTTCCGTATTGGCCGCCGCATCGCGGGCGGCCTGGGCGGCGGCGGCGGCGTCCCCGCCTCCGGCGGCGGCGTCCAGCGCGGCCTTCGCCGCGAGTGCGACGCCCATGGACGCGAGCTCCGTGTCCACGATCTCCACCGTGGTCCCTTGCAGCTCCTCGGCTGCGAGTCGCGCCGAGTTGACCGTCCCGCTCAGCTTGCCCGACACGTGCACCGACACGATGTCGTCCCCCGCCTCCGCCAGGGGCTTGTAGACCTCCAGGAAGTCCCCTACGGAGGGCTGCGTCGTCGTGGGCATGACGCCGCCCGAGGTCAGCCGCTCGAAGAACTCCTCCTTGGTGATCTCCACGCCGTCCTTGAACGCATCAGCCCCGAAGAAGATCGTGCAGGGCACGACGGAGATGCCGAGCTCCTCGGCGACTTCCGCCGGTATGTCCGATGCGCTGTCCGTGACGACCTTTACCGCCATGCCTGCCCCCTTTACCGTCTCTATTCGATGGAGACGAGGTAATGATAGTGCGGCTGTCCGCCTTCGTGCACTTCCACCTCGATGTCACCGGAGCGCTCCGCGACGGCGGCAGCGGCTTCCTCTGCCGCTTCCACAGCCAGTCCCGCGCCGTAGAAGAGGGTGACCAGCGCGCCGTCTTCGAGTTCCGCGGCATCCAGCATCGCAGCGAGGGCTTCATTGGGCGCCTCCGCAGCCGCGGCGAGCACGCCGTCGAGTATGGCTATCGCTTGTCCCTCCTGGACGTCCACGCCGTCTATTGTGGTGGAGCGCACCGCCGTCGTCACCTCGCCTGACCGCACGCTGTTGAGGGCGCCTCGCATCGCCTCGGCGTTCTCCTCGCCCGTCAGGTCGGGATTGAACGCCAGCATCGCAGCCATGCCCTGCGGAACGTTGCGCGACGGCACGACCGCGATGGGCGACTCCGAGAGTTCGGCGGCCTGCTCCGCCGCGAGCACGATGTTCTTGTTGTTGGGCAGCACGATGGTGAACGCGGCGTTCGTCTTCTGCACTGCGGCGATGATGTCAGCCGCGCTCGGGTTCATCGTCTGACCGCCTGACACCGTCGCCGACGCTCCGAGGCTGCGGAACACGCGTGCGATGCCCTCGCCGGGCGCAACCGGGATGACCGCGAGCTCCGTGGCCTCCGCCTGCTCTTGTGCATCCTCGCCGTACCCGTGAAGCGACATGAACTCCTGGTGCTGCAGGTCCATGTTCTGGATGTTGATCTGGTCGAGCGCGCCGAGTGCCGCGCCAATGCTCAGCAGCGGCCCGGGGTCCTCCGCGTGTGCGTGCACCCGCACGACCCGGTCGTCGCCGACCACGACCGTCGACGCCGCCATCGCCATCACGCGCTCGCGCACCGCGTCCGGGTCGAGCCCCTCTCCCTGCACGATGAACTGCGTGCAGTAGCCGTACATCTCCTCTTCCGTGTGCTCCAGGAACTCGTGGTTCACGTTCGCGGCCGCGCTCTCCAATCCGCCCTCGGGCGCCGTGATGCGTAGCTCGATCGCTTCCTCGCTCACGAAGCTGACCATCCCCGCGAGGAAGGCCACGACTCCCTGACCGCCCGCGTCCACGACGCCGGCCTGCTTCAGCACGGGCAACTGCTCCGGCGTGTACGCCAGCGCGCGCTCGGCAGCCTCATAGGCGGCGCGCAGCACGTCCAGCGCGTTCGGGGTGCCGTCCGGCGGGTGCACCGCCTCCGCCGCCGCCCGCATCACGCTCAGCATCGTGCCCTCAACCGGGTTCCCGACCGCCTGGTAGCCCGCGTCCGACGCGGACCTCAGCGCCGCGGCGAACGCCGCACCGTCGGCGTGCTCGCACTCCGCGAACCCGCTGGCGAGCCCCTTCATGAACTGGGAGAAGATGACCCCGCTGTTCCCCCGGGCGCCGAGCAGCGCCCCGCGCGCGAGCGCGCTGCTCATCAGCCCCACGGTTGCGGACGCCGTGTCCGGCAGCTCGGCAGTCGTCGCGGCGCGCAGCGTCAGCAGCATGTTGATGCCCGTGTCGCCGTCGGGCACCGGGAAGACGTTGAGCGCGTTGATGGCGTCGACGTTCGCTTCCAGGCAGCCCGCGCCGGAGAGCACCAGTTGCCGGAAGTCCTGGGCGTCGAAGGTTTGGCGTGCGTCTGGGCTCATCGGTTCGCAACGGGCGTGGAGGCGTGCTATACTTTGCGTCTGCGCACTCTTTCGAGTGCGTGCATTCTACCCCGCCGGTGCGTACCGGCGACAGAGAGCGACATGGCCAGCTGTGAACTCTGCGGCGCCCGCCGCCGCGCCGGCAAGAACGTCAGCCACTCCAACCGGCACACCAACCGCTGGTTCTTCCCGAACATCCAGCGCGCGATGCTCACCATCGGCGGCAAGGCGAAGCGCATGAACGTCTGCACGCGCTGCCTCCGCACCATGCAGAACAAGCGGATGCTCTCGGCCTAGCCCCCTGTAGGGGCGTCTCCGTGAGGCGCCCTGTCTGATCCCCCCTTACCCCTCTGCCAACTCGAACGCCGCGTGCAGCGTGCGGACGGCGTCGTTCACCTGCTCCTCGTCCACCACGCACGTGATCCGTATCTGCGACGTCGTGATCATCTCGATGTTCACGCCCGCTTCGGCGAGCGCGGAGAACATCACCGCGGCAACCCCCGGAGCGTTCTGCATGCCCGTGCCCACGATGCTCACCTGCCCCAGGTTATCGTGCGAGACGCACTCAGCCGCGCCTATCGTCCCCGCAACCCCCTCCGTCACCTGGAGTGCGGTGCGCAGGTCGCCCCGGTCCACCGTGAACGACAGGTCCGTCAGCCGCTCCGCGCTCGCGTTCTGGACGATGGTGTCCACACTGACGTTGGCAGCCGCAAGCGGCTCGAAGACCGCGGCGGCGATGCCGGGGCGGTCAGGCACGGCGCGCAGCGTGATGCGCGCGACGCCGCGCTCGTAGGTCACTCCCCGCACTTTGTTCGCGACTTCCATCCCTGCTCCTTCCGGCCCACCAGCCCCCGCTGGCGCCGTGTCGTGGATCAGCGTGCCGGGCACGTCCCGCGCGCTCGACGCCACCAGAACGGGCGTGTTGTACCACGCCGCCAGCTCTATCGAGCGCGGGTGCATCTTCGCGCCGTAGCTCGCCAGTTCCAGCATCTCCTCGTAACCGATCTCCTCCAGCTTGCGGGCGTCGGGCACGATGCGCGGGTCCGCGGTATAGATGCCGTCCACGTCCGTGTACACCTCGCAACGCTCCGCCCCCAGCGCCGCTGCGAGCGCGACAGCCGTCGTGTCCGACCCTCCGCGACCCAGCGTCGTCACGTCCATCTCGTGCGTGACGCCCTGGAACCCCGCGACGATGACGATGCGCCCCGCGTCCAGCGCCTGCTGCACCCGCTCCGCGTCGAACTCCACGATGGAGGCGCTCCCGTGCGCCGTGTCCGTGCGGATCCCCGCCTGTGCCCCGCTCATGCTCACGGCTGCTTCGCCTATCTCCCGGAGCGCCATCGTGACGAGCGTGCAGGAGACCAGCTCTCCCGTCGAGAGCAGCACGTCCAGCTCGCGAGGGTCAGGCGCGGCGCTGATGGACTCCGCCAGTTCGATGAGCCGGTCGGTCGTGTCACCCATCGCCGACACGACGACCGCGATGCTGTTGCCCGCGCGGCGCGCCGCGGCGATGCGCTCCGCCACGTGCCGTATCTTCTCCGCGTCGCCGACGGATGTCCCGCCGTATTTCTGCACCAGGACGGCCATCTACTCCAACCCCTTGGGGTGCGGTATCACTTCGGCGCCGCCCCGCGCCGGTTTCAGCACCTGGAAGGTGCCGGTCAGGCCTGACTTGTCCCCCGCGTCCGCCATCTCGTAGCCGATGGTGAACGCCCGGTTCTCACCTTGCTTCGTGAACGCGACCACGGACGACCCCGCGCCTGAGAGAAAGACTCCCCTCGCGCCGGCCGCCAGCGCATGGTCGAAGATCACCTTCATCTGCCGGTACACCTGCTGGCGCTGCGGCTGGTGCAGCCGGTCCTGCGTCGCCAGCCGCAGGTACTCCGGCCGGTCGAGCACGAGGCTCGCGACCAGCAACGCGGTGCGGCCCGCGTTGAATACCGCGTCGGCGCGCGGTACCTCAGCTCCCAGCACGCTCCGCGCCTCGTGCGTCGCCATCGGCTTGTCGGGGATGTAGACGACGCACTGCAGGTCCCCGGGCACCGGCGCCGGAGCGGCGTGCACGGTCTGGCCGTCCGCCACGACGATGCTCATGCCGCCCATCAGCGCGGGCGCAACGTTGTCCGGGTGCCCTTCGATCTCCGTTGCCAGCTCCAGCAGCCGGTGCGGCGAGAGCGGGTAGCCGAGCAGGGCGTTCGCGGCGTAGATGCCGCCCACGATGGCGGCTGAGCTGCTGCCGAGCCCTCGGCTGAGCGGAATCTCCTGCCACGCCTCTATGGACAGGCTGCGGTCCGCGTTGCCCGTCTCGATGAGTACGCGCTCGGCTGAGCGGTACATCAGGTTGCCGGGGTCGCGCCGCAGGTGCTCCGCGCCAAGCCCGTGCAGGCTGAGCGTCGGCTTGTCGGCCCACCCGACCCGCATCGTGTTCCACAGCGACAGCGCCATGCCGAGGCAATCGAAGCCTGGGCCGAGGTTCGCTGTCGTCGCGGGAACGCGGATGGTGAGTACGTCTGACATGGAAGCGGGCGCGCCGTGTGCGGCTGCCTCACGATTATAGCGGTTAGAATACGCCCTCTCTCATCTCCGGGAGCAGGAGGCCATGGCAACTGGACAGACAGGGACGGCGCCCCGGCGGGTCGCCATCGTGGGCGGAGGCATCTCGGGACTGGCTGCCGCGTGGGCGCTCCATCACCACCCGGACCGATTCGATTTCAGGCTGTACGAGGCCCAGGACCGTGTCGGCGGCAACGCCGTCACGGTAGACATGCCGCAGGACGACGGCACCTCCATCCCCTTCGATATCTCTGTCACCGCCTGCATCCCGTCCGTCTACAACCATGTGTTGCTGCTGCTCGAGAGGTTCGGCATCGAGCTCCTCGATACCCGCTTCAACTACAGCGTCAGGTATGGCGATCAGGTCTACGCCCACGACTTCGACTCCGACGTCAGAGAGCAACTGCAGGCCGAGATCGCGAAGTTCCAGAAGCTTCTGGGACGCCTGCACCGGATCGGATGGCTCAGCCGCACCCAGTCGAAGTTCCTGAACGCCCTCAACCCCTTCAACTACGTCAGCATGGGGACGCTCCTGAACCTCGGCGGGTTCTCGGGTGACTTCCGCTACAAGGTGCTGAAACCCATGTTCGTCAACTTCCTCATGGCGACCAACGTGTTCGACATGCCCGCGGCGCTCTTCGCCCGGTACCTGGACTTCTTCGACATCGAGAAGGCCACGCCTATGTGGACGTGGGACCAGGGGACGCGGCGCATCTACGAGAACCTCACCGTGGGCTTCCGCGACAGGATCTACCTCAGCAGGCCCGTCCGGAAGGTCTACCGGGAGGCGGCCTGCGTCATCGTCGAGGACTCGGAAGGCGTGCGGGAGACGTTCGACGACGTCGTCCTCGCCTGCAACGCCAACCAGACGCTGATGCTGCTGGATGAGCCGACGCTGCTCGAGCGCTTCATCCTCTCGTCGGTGCGCTACGAGAGCGAGCTCCACAACCACACCGTCGTCCACTACGACGACTCGGTCCTCCCGGAGAACGAGGTGCAGCCCCTGGCCACTCGGAGCAACCACGTCGAGCAGTACGGCGCGAGGCCGGACAACTACGAGATCACGTACATCATGCACAACCAGCAGCCATGGGCTCACCGGTCGGACAAGCCCTGCCTGGTGACCTACAACCCCGTCACGCCCATAGACGAGAGCAAGGTGGTCAAGCGTTGGTGGTTCCAGCACGTCGTGCACGACGTGCGCCACGTCGTATTGCTCGTCAGCCTCTTCCGCTGCATCCAGGGCAAGCGGCGGACGTGGCACTGCGGCGCGCACACGCTGGTCAACAGCCAGGAGACCTGCTTCGTCACCGGCCTTGCCGCCGCGCGGCAACTCGGCGCCGACTACCCCTTCGACGACCCCGCGGCGAAGCGGTCCTTCAACTACTACGGCAGCATCCTCTACGGCTGCCGCTTCAGGAAAGCCTAGTCCCTTCGGGTGGGTGTCCTCGTCGTTCCCGCAGAAGCAGGACACCTCGCCTTCGGTTCCCCCTCTCCCGATGGCGGGAGAGGGGTCAGGGGTGAGGGTTGGCGGGGCGCGAATCTACGCTCCGTCCTCCTGCTTGTCTGCCTCCGGGAAGAGCGGGGCGTCCATGATGTGCCACATGGACAGCGTCGTGCCTTCGGCTACGTTCGCCGCCGGGTCGGAAGCATCTTCGGTGGCTTCGGCGACCGGGGACGCGCCCGCGGGCGTGTCAAGGCTCTCAGTGTCCTCGTCGGCGTCCCCGGTGTCTTCCGCAGCGGCGGGAGCCTCGGCAACAGCAGGGTCGGCGTCGGCTGCTGAGTCCTCGGCGTCGGCTTCGGCGTCGTCAGCCTCGTCCGCTTCGACCGTGTCTTCGGCGTCGAGCGCGTCCTCGGCCGCCGGACCCTGGTCCTCCGCCGTGTCCCCGGCTTCGGGCTGCGCGTCGTCGTCGACGTCCAGCATAACGGAAGCTGCGTGCCCGTTCGTGGAAGCGGGGCGGGCCTTCTTCGGCTGCACCTTCGGCAGCTTCTCGAAGTCTTCCCACGTGCGCTCGCGGAACGCGCTCATGGAGATCACCACGTCGTCTTCCGCGAGCTTGGTCATGATCTTCACGCCCTGCGCGATGCGGCCCAGCGTGCGGATCTCCGCGAGCGACGTCCGGTAGACCATCGCGTTGCGCGATCCCACCATGATCTCCTCGTCGTCGGAGCCGGTCACCACCGCCCCGGCTATGGGGCCCGTCTTCTCCGTGATCTTCATCGCGAAGACGCCCTGCGCGTTGCGTCCCGTCGTGCGGAACGTCTCCACCGCCGTGCGCTTGCCGTAGCCGCGCTCGCTGATGATGAGCAGCCGGGCGTCCGGGTTGACGACCTCCATGGATACGACCTCGTCGTCGTCGTCCGCCAGGCGCATGCCGCCGACTCCGCCCGTGCTGCGCCCCTGCCGTTCCGTCACTGCCTCCAGGCTGAACTGCACGCCCTTGCCGTTGCGGGAGATGAGCACCGCGTTCATGCCCTCTTCCGCGAGCCGCGCCGTGAGCAGACTGTCGTTCCCATCGAGGTCGAACGCCGCGAGCCCCACCCGGCGGATGTTCTGGAACTTGTCCAGGTGCATCTTCTTCACCTTCCCCCTGCGGGTGGCCATGAAGATGAAGAGGTCCGCGTGCGGGTCCGGGATGGCGACGACCGCCGTGACGGTCTCCTCGTTCGGGTTGATGGCTTCGATCAGGTTCTGGATCGGCGTTCCGCGCGTCTGGCGCGAAGAGTCCTCGCCCACGTCGAACACGCGCTTGCGGTAGACGCGGCCCTTGTCCGTGAAGAAGAGCAGGTAGTCGTGGGTGTCCGCCACCACCAGCTGCTGCACCGCGTCGCCCTCGCGCCGCTCCTGTCCCTTCACGCCCTTGCCGCCCCGTTTCTGGAGGCGGTACAGCGAGATGGGGAGCCGCTTGATGTAGCCGCGGTCGCTCAGCGTGATGACCACGTCCGCGTGGGGCGTCAGCTCCTCCTGCGACTGGTCGCGCGCCTCCTCGTCGGAGATCCGGGTACGGCGGTCGTTGCCGAACGTCTTGCGCAGTTCGGCCGTTTCCGCCTTCACCACCGCCAGCACCTTGCCGGGGTCGGACAGGAGCGATTGCAGCTCGTCGATGCGCTTCATCAGCTCCAGGTACTCGTTCTCGATGCGCTCGCGCTCCAGAGCTGCCAGGCGCCGCAGCTGCATCTCCAGGATCGCCTGCGCCTGCGCCTCCGTCAGCCCGAACTGCTGCATCAGGCCGTTGCGGGCCGACTCCGTGTCGGCGGACGCGCGGATCAGCGCGATGACCTCGTCCAGGTTCTCCAGCGCCACCCGGAGGCCTTCCAGGATGTGCGCCCGTTCCCGGGCCCGCGTCAGGTCGTACTCGGCCCTGCGGCGGATGACCTCCTTGCGGAAGTCCAGGAAGCGCAGCAGCGCCCTCCGGAGCGTGAGCACGCGCGGCTGACCGTCCACCAGCGCGACCATGTTCACGTGGAACGCGTTCTGCATCGACGTGTGCTGGTAGAGGTTGTTGAGCACCACGCCCGCAGCGGCATTCCGCTGCAGCTCCACCACCATGCGCATCCCCTCGCGGTCGGACTCGTCCCGCACCTCGGAGATGCCCTCTATCTTCTTCTCCTTGGCGAGCATGGCGATCTTCTCGACCAGCGCCGCCTTGTTCACCTGGTACGGCAGCTCCGTGACGACGATGCGCTGCCGCGACCCTCCCTTGTCCGCGTCCTCCACCGCAGCCTTGGCGCGCACCATTACGCGGCCGTGCCCGGTCTCGTACGCGTCACGGATGCCCTCCCGGCCCATGATCGTCGCGGCGGTCGGGAAGTCCGGCCCCTGCACGAAGTTCATCAGCTCTTCGGTCGTCGCCTCGGGGTTGTCGACCAGATAGTCGAGCGCGTCGCAGACCTCGCGCAGGTTGTGCGGCGGGATGTTCGTCGCCATGCCGACCGCGATGCCGGACGCGCCGTTGACCAGCAGGTTCGGCACGCGGGCGGGGAGCACCGTCGGCTCCCGCTGGGAGCCGTCGTAGTTGTCGACGAAGTCGATCGTGTCGCGGTCGATGTCCTGGAGCAACTGCTCTGAGATGAGCGCGAGCCGCGCCTCCGTGTACCGCATCGCCGCGGGCGGGTCGTCGTCGACGGACCCGAAGTTGCCCTGGCCGTCGACCAGCGGGTGCCGCATGGAGAAGTCCTGCGCCATGCGGACGAGGGCGTCGTAGACGGGGGAATCGCCGTGCGGATGGTACTTGCCGAGCACCTCGCCCACGACGGCGGCGCTCTTCTTGTAGGAGGAGCCGGGGCGCAGCCCCATGCCCTGCATCGCGTAGAGGATGCGCCGGTGCACGGGCTTCAGTCCGTCGCGGACGTCCGGCAGCGCGCGTGAGACGATGACGCTCATCGCGTAGTCCAGGTACGCGCTGCGCATCTCTTCTTCTATGCGTACGGGTCTGACGTTGTCGCGGTTCCCCGTTACCATACCGCTCCTTTCGCGCTGACCGGGGAGACGCCGCCACAACCACTACATGTGGTGGGCGGAGGACTGTCGCTTCCCAATATATGCCGGGATAGTCCAGCCATTATAGCAGGCGCAACCCCGTTGCCCAACAACCCCGTGACGGCTGTTTGCGCTTCCTTGACGCCCCTACGAGCCCGCCGGATGCCCCTTGTAGATCGCCACCGGCACCCGCGACCACCTCAGGTGTTCGATGAGCAGCGTGTCGCCCTCCTGGAACAGCCGGTACACCGCGAGGTCTATCGGGAAGCGGACGCGCCCCAGCGCCGTCACGTACGGCTTCGGCGGCAGCGGGTTGAGCGGGTGCCGCCGAAGGATGGGCCCCAGCTTGCCCGGGACGAAGCCGTGCCGCGCGTACAACTCGAACCCCCCGAGGAGCGTTCGCGTGAAGAAGTACACCGCTATCACCAGGAACACGGACGCCAGCAGGGAGGTGCCTCCTATCGGGAACGCCTGCGCCGGCACCATCAGGAGCACCGCAACCACCGCGATGACCACGTTGCGCGTCGTCGGCTTGACGAGGTCCCGCCGCTCGGACGCCCAAGCGAGCCGGAACTGCATCCCGCAGTGCACGCAGGTCGCGTCGCGCGTCAGGTACAGGTGGCGGCACTCCCCGGAGGGGTCCAACTGCTGCTGTGGCTGAACGTTCCGCCGTCTCATCGGGGCATGTCTCCTGCTTCGTACCGCTCCGCCCACCCGGCGAGCCACGCGAACAGCCTGCCGAAGCTCTTCGGCACCTCGTCTTCACGCTCCGGGTGGCACTGCACCCCTACGAGCCAGGGATGCTCAGGACTCTCGATCGCCTCCACGATGCCGTCCTCCGGGTGGTATGCCGAGGCCATCAGGCACGGCGCGCGCTGCGCCTCCTTCAATCCCTGGTGGTGGCGGCTGTTCGTCCGGTAGATCGCTCCCGCGCCGATGATCGCGCCGAAGCGGCTCCCCGGCGATACGTACACCTGGTGCGTCGCCGACTGGAACTCCGGAAGCGTGTGTCCCGGCAGGTCCTGGATGAGCCTGCCGCCCATCGCCACGTTGATGAGCTGCATGCCGCGGCATATCCCCAGTGTCGGCATGTCCTCCTGCACCGCGTAGCGGAACAGCGCCATCTCCATCTCGTCGCGCTCAGGCTCGATGCCCATAGCCCCGTCCGGCGTCTCGCCGTAGAGGGCGGGGTCGACGTCGCCTCCGCCGGTCAGCAGCAGCCCGGACACGCCGTCCATAGCCTCTTCTGTGGAGGTGAACCGCTCTGGCGTCAGCACCCGCGCCTGTGCCCCGCGCGACTCGAGCGAGGCTACGTACCTGCCCGCGCTGCTGCCGTTGGACGCCGTTACGCCGATCAGCGCCACGCCTCAGCCTCCGAGCGCCGCAATCAGCGCCGACGCGTCGACGCACTCCCGCGCCATCGCACCGGCGCGCTCCGCCTTCGCCGCGTGGTGGATGCCCACCGCATCGCTCAGCAACTCCAGCGCCGCCGCGGTCTCGTGCGTGTTGCCCCCCACCGCGATGAGCGGCACGTCAAGGTCGTCCGCGCGCTGGTAGACGTACTGCGACGGCGTCTCGCACCCCGTCAGGAAGAGCGCGTTCAGCGGAAAGTTGAGCGCGCTCATCTGGATGTCTATCCGCCCGCCGCGTACGACGACCGCCTGGTTCGGCAGCCGCCCGAAGTAGTTGCCGCCCCACTCCGTGATGAGGCCGCCGATGAGGAAGTGCTCGATCAGCTCGCCGCCGCCTTCCTCGCCCGCGAAGTACGTGCCGCCCAGGTGCTCCGCCGCCTGCTGCACCGTCGGCGCGAGCAGCAGCCGCTCCTCCGGCAGCACGCCGAGGACGGGCAGCCCCGCGTCCTCGAGCTCCGCCGTGAGCCGGGCCGAGGCGTCGTGCTCCGCATATCGCGTGCGCTTGTTCACGACGCAGCCCGCGAGCGCGTCGCCGAACGCGTCGTGCCACGCCCCGCAGGCCCCTGCGCCGAGCATTCGCTCGTACTCCAGCACGGCGACCACCGCCGCGTCCGCGCTCCGCGCCAGCTCCGACGCTCCGTCCGCCCCCAGGGGCGGGCCCTCCACCAGCACCACGTCGGCGCCCGATGCGGCGCCCTGCACGATGCGGGCCGCCTGCGCTACCTGCTCCGCCGACGCGGCGCCCTCGACCTCCACCGTCTCGGCGGAGCCGCCCAGCGACGCCAGGAACGCGGGGTCCGCGTCACCGGGGCGCGACAGCGGCTTCACGAGCGTCACGCGCTTCCCCTGCGACCGCAGCAGCGACGCCAGCCCGCAGGCGACTGTCGTCGCACCCGCGCCGGGCCCCGCGCCCACTACCTGCACCACGCTCATTCAGGCTCCTGCTCTCTCTCTCACGAGTCTCGACGAGTATACCAGCGGGGTAGTCGGCGGTGTCCGCTCATGGTGAGTTTCGTGCCGATCCAGGCCCCGAATGCCGCGTTCCTCCATGGACAGCGCACAAGCAGGGGTGTGGGCACGGGTTGCCACTCGCGAGGAAAGGAGAAGCGCTACTTGGGAATCGACTCGAATCGTCCCAGGTAGTCCAGCGAGTCCCTCGTGCCCAGCGGGACCCTGGCCATGACGATCGACTTGGGCAGGAGTATGCCGCCTGAGAACACGAGCTTCATGGCGTCATCCACTGAGATGTTGGTCTCCATGACATCGTCTTCGATGATGAAGGCCATGTTTCCGGACGTCGGGTTGGGGACGGTCGGGATATACACGGCGACCATGGACTTCTCCCTGTCCTCCGAGTACACCTGCCCGGTCACGAACCCCATCGCCACCATCCCTTCCCGCGGCCACTCCACAAAGACAACCCGGCTGAAGTTGAACTGGCCGGAGAACGACGTGATCGCCTGGTGGGTGACTCCGAATATGGTCCCGACCATGGGAACGTTGCGCAGGACCACGTCCTTCACCCGCATCAGCATACGTCCGAGTGGCGTCACGATGATGAGGCCCACAACGTAGGAGACGGCGATGGCGATGATCAACCCAACGCCGGGGAAGTCCCACGGTTGGCCGGCTATGAATGGCAGATCCCTTACCAGGTCGGCGTAGCCGATGATGAAGAAGAGGACGAGCACCGTCACGATGAGGGGAGTCAACTCGAGCAGCCCCGCGACCACCTTGCTCTGGAAGTGACGCTGGACCCGCTTCGGCCTGGAAGGGGGCGGCTTCGGCTGGCGCAGACTCTCCGGACTGTTCTGATCGACCATGGTTCGCTCCTTCGCCGGCATTCAGCAAGCCGGGGCTCCCGGTTCGATTTCACTCACTTCCATGCCCTCTCACATCCCGGACGTGCACCGGCAACCTACACCAAGCGCCAGTTCGCTGCCAGAGACAGCCACGCACGCCTACAACCACACCTGCAGGTTCGGGGTACGGGCGCTGCTCCGGTCGGGGGCGTCGCCGTCCGCGGCGCTCCCGTGTTCGGCGGGTGAGGAGAGGGCGGAGGGCGGGAGCTCACATCCGATGCCGTACTGGGGCCGCGGAAGACTCCCGGGCGAACGGGCGGCGTCGTCCAGGAAGGGCTCCGTGCCGGTCCAGATGCCGAATGACGGCGGCGTGAGGAAGGCCAGGGCCAGGGCGTCCGCCTTGTCGGGTGAGGGCAGCCCGCGCTTGCGCATCTCCCGCTTGCCCTCCAACCGCACCTGGCCGGAGCTGGACACGTCGTAGCGGAGGGAGACGAGCTGACCGGCGAGCTCCTCGTCGGGAGGGAGGGTCATGAGCCCGTCGTTGAGCAGCATCCGCACCTCCCAGAAGATCTCGGAGCGCGTGTTGAAGAAGCGTGTGCGGTGGGGAGCGCGTCCGCCGAAATGCACGCCGTAGACGGGCTCGCCGAGTTCACGGAGGCGGTCTATGACGCCGCCGCCGAGACCGCCCTCGTCGACGAACAAGGCCTCCGCGCCGCTCTCCTCCCTGGTGCGGATGATCTCGTAGACGAGGCGCATCGTGTCCATGCCGCGGAAGGAGCGCAGGCTGTGGACGCGCCCGCCCTGGCGGACGCAGATGGCGGACTTGTCCGCGCCGAAGCGGCCGACGTCCACGCCCAGGTAGACGGGTGCGTTGGCGTCGGGGCCGTCCGGACAGGGCTGTACGGCGAGGGCGGCGCCTCGCTCCATGGCGTGCTCGACGGCGTCGCGCCCGACGAGGGAGTCCTCCTGGGCGTTGGGGAACTCCGCGAGGACGCCCGCGACGTAGGAAGGATGGTCCTCCGACCAGTCGAGGGCGAGCTCCTCGGCGTCCTCCGGGGTGATGGCGCCGGGGAGACCGCCGTTCTCGCCGGTGAAGTTGGGGGTGTCGTACGCGGATATCTTTATGCGGTGGTAACGCGCCCGGCGGGAGTGGTGGGACTCGTAGAACTCGCCTTCGAGGGACATGGCGTTGCCGACGAGGAGGAGCCGGTTGGGGTGGAGGCGCTTGATGGCGTCTATCTGGTCCTGCGGCACGGCGTGGGCTTCGGTGACGACCACGAGCAGGTTGGGCGAGTGGAAGCCCTGGATGTTGCAGGCCTTGTTGGTGGAGAAGCCGATAGCGAAGCGGTTCTCGTCGATGCGGTACTTCGAGGTCAGCATCCTTCCGCTGAGGCGGTCCTCGGCCGCCGCGTAAGCCTCGCGCATCTCCTGCCAGACGATCTCCTCGACCTGGCGCTGGGTGGGCCCGGTGACGACCGCCTTGGCATCCGTCCGCGTTTCCATCCACCAGAGCACGGCCCGGGCGGCTGCCCAGTCCTTGCCGGAGCCGTTGGCGCCGACGACCGAGACGCGCCGGTGCTCCACGACGGCGTCGAGCATCTCGACCTGCTTCGAGTAGGGCATGCCCGCCTCGCCGAGCACGTCCCGCACGAACCCTGCGGGGTCGTCCGCGTACCGCGTGAAGTCTTCCGCAGTCTGTTCCATCTCCTGTCCCACCTCTGTCACCCCGTTAACGGCAAAGCCTCCGGGTCCCCGCGAAAGCGGGATGACGGGCTGCCGGTTAACATGAAGAGCCCCCTCGCTCTGCGCTGAGGGGGCAGCGATCTTCCTGCGGCTCGTCCGACAGGGTCAGGTGCGCGCTGTACGCGTAGTTCCTCATTATGGGGGAGGCGATTCAGGTCTGCAATAGAGCAGTGTCGCTGTGATGACTACGCCGCGAAGGGGAGTGCGTGGGCGCGGGGGCCCATCCAGCCGACCCGGTTCGAGGCCAGGGATATACAATCCCACGCACTTCCACGGAGGGACATCCCTTGCGAACGCCCCCGCTCCTCGTCCTCGTGTTCCTTGCGCTCGCGCTCGCCGCCTGCTCGCAGCCGACGCCAACGCCTATCCCCACGCCAACGTCAACCCCCACGCCCACGCCGCCCCCCACCAGCACTCCCACACCTGCGCCCGTTCCGGAGCCGACTTTCACTCCCACTGCGACTCCCACCTCGATTCCCACCTCGACTCCTACGCCGACGTCGACCCCAACCCCCGCTCCCACCCCCACGCCAACCGCGACTCCCACTCCTCTGCCTGTTCCAGAACGGCCGTCCCCATACACATCCGGACGCCCCGTCACGCTCAGCAGCGGGACCGCCCACACATGCGGCCTGCGTCCCGACGGCCGCACGGTCTGCTGGGGATTGAACGACTTCAGCCAATCGTCGCCGCCTGAGGGCGAGCGCTTCGTTGCGCTCAGCAGCGGGTGGTTCCACACGTGCGGCCTGCGCCCCGACGGTAGCGTGGCCTGCTGGGGGTTCAACGATGCCAGTCAACCTCCTCCATCGGAGGATGAGCGTTTCCTTTCCCTCAGCAGCAGGGCCTACAGAACGTGCGGGCTGCGCACTGACGCTGCCATCGTGTGTTGGGGGGGAGGCCGCGACGTAGCGTCGGCCTCACCGGAGGGCGAGCTTTTCGTTCACCTCACCGGCGGGTGCGGGCTGCGCGATGATGGCAGTGTGGCCTGTTGGGGCCGGAACCGCAGCCGCGAAACCCTGCTGCCCGAGGGTGGGCGGCTCAAGTTGTTCGCCAGCAGTATGGACTCCGAGTGCGAACTGAGTCCTGACGGTAGTTCCTTCTGTTGGGATGAGACGGGCTCTATCCGGGTTTCGGCGCCGCAGGGGGAACAGTACGTCTCATTCAGCGACGGCAACCTGGTCAAGTGTGCGCTGAAGTCCGACGGCGGCGTAGCCTGCTGGACGCTTCCGCCCGACGTCCTCGATGAAGGATGTGGAGGCAACACATGCTGGAGAAGCGGGATCATCAAATTCGTGTCGCCGCCTGAGGGCGAGCGCTTCGTGGCCGTAAGCAGCGGGGGACGATTCGCGTGTGGCCTCCAGCCGGACGGAGTCCCGGTCTGCTGGGGGATCGACGGAGAGACCGTGATGTCGCCACCCTCGGGCGGGCGCTTCGTAGCCATCAGCTGCGGCGGGTCCCACGTATGCGGTCTGCGCGCAGACGGAAGCGCCGTCTGCTGGGGGAGGGACCTGTATGGCGAGGCATCTCCCCCCGGAGACGAGCGCTTCGCTGTCGGCGAGGTGGACGCTGGCTGACGGCGTTCGCCCGCCTCGCAATGCCCGCTCCGCTCATCGGGAACGCCATCGCGGAGGCGCCCGGAACCCCGCTGTGGCAAAGGACGCGGCGCGGCGGTAGCATCGCTCCATGGCCGAGGAGCAGCAGCGCCCGACAGGCGCGGAGCAGGGGAACGAGGTTCCTGCCTCCGCAGGAACGACGGAAGGGGCCCCAGGAACGACGAGCCCCGAGCGGGCAGGAACGTCCACGCAGAGCGCCGAGCGGGCGGGACGCCGCCGGTGGCTGCGCACATTCGACGCGCTCGGGGTCCCCGCATACCGCAACTACTTCATCGCCATGTTCTTCTACTTCGGGGGGATGCAGGCGGCGATGCTGGCGCGGCCCCTCCTTGCCTACGACCTCGCCGACCGCGCGCCCATCGTGCTGGGGATCGTCATCGCGGCGAACAACGCGCCGTCGCTCGTGCTGTCTCCGTTCGCGGGAGCGCTCGCGGACAGGGTCTCGATGCGGAACATCCTCATCGTGGCGGCGGGGCTGATGGCGGTGTTCGCGGGGATCACGGCGGTCGGCGTCGCGATGGACGTGCTGGACTGGTGGCACGTCATGATCATCGGCGTCTTTCAGGGCTCCGTGATGGTGTTCATCACGCCGACGCGGCGCGCCATCATCGGCGGGCTGGTGGACGAGCGGCACCTGCTGAACGCGACCGGCCTGCACACGATGTCGCAGAACGCCAACCGGACGCTGCTGCCGCTGGTGGCCGGCGTGCTGTTCGCGCGGTGGGGCCCGGAGTGGGCCTACGTGCTCATCGTCGGCATGTACGTCGTGGGGATGGGGCTGATGTTCCTCACCCCGGTGCAGGGCGCGGGAGCCGCGCGCCGGCGGAGCCGGAGCAGCTCGCCGCTCGAGGGCTTCCGCTACGTCTGGCAGGCCCCGCGGATCCGCACGCTGATCCTGGCGGGCTTCGTGATCACCGTGTTCGGCCAGCCGTTCCAGCACCTGCTGCCGCTGGCGCAGGACCTTCTGCAGATAGAGGCGGACGGCGTTGGACTGCTGGTCACGTTCTTCGGCCTCGGGTCGCTGTTCGGCTCGACGACCGCCGCGTCGCTGGGCGATTTCCAGCGGAAAGGACTGCTGTTGATCGGCTTCTTCTCGCTGTTCGGCGCGGGAGTGGTGGGGTTCGCGTGGTCGGAGTGGTACGTGGTGTCGCTGCTGCTCATGCTGCCGATCGGGATCGGTCACTCCGGGCGGACGGTGGTGCACCTCGCGGCGCTGCAGACGTACTCGGAGGCCGAGATGCGGGGACGCGTGCAGGCGCTGAACGCGATGATGGGCGGCCTCATCCCGGTGGCGATCCTGGGCATCACGGGGCTGGCGGAGCTGTTCGGCGGGCGCATCGCGCTCGCGTCAGCGGGCAGCGTGATCCTGGCCTATGGGGCGTGGGAGACGCTCTTCTCACGGACGCTGCGGTCGATGCGTTAGGGGCGTACCTGGCAGTGTCAGTTCGTCTGCGCTATTCTCCGCATGAGATTCAAGGCAGCGGAGGGAAGCGTTAGACCATGTCAACGGGAGAGCACCCTATCACTCGCGCTGAGTTGCGGGAGGAGCTTGACCGCACCTTGAAGCACTACGCGACCAAGGCCGAAGTTGCCCTTATGATTCTGGCAGGCATAGGTTCTACGGCCGCCATAGTCACTGCTCTACTCCGCATCACCGAGTGACCAGAATGTTCCCACCTACCTTTCAATCTCTTGTTGCCGGCATCGTAGTCGTAACGTTCATAGCCCTTGTCCTCGTAGTGTCGGGGCAGGAATGGGCTGCCGGGATCGCAGGCGTCGGCATCGTCGTGCTCGTCCTGCTATCAGTGCTGTTCGGCAGGAGAAGGTGACGGCTTCAGCCTGCCCGCGCGGTGGCGGGATGGCGGAGATGGTGGTAGCAACGCAAGCCGACGAAGCCACCCGACCCAGCCTCCCCGCGTGCGCTGCCCGCGCACCCTGGCTTCCTGCCTGTGCGGGAATGACGGTAGGGTCTAGCGTGAACGCGGCAGGCGCCAGGAGCGGGTGAGGTTGTCCCAGCCGAGGTGGCCGTAGAAGGCGTGTCCCTCCTCGCTGGAGTGCAGGATGATGGCGCACTCGTCGCTGGCCTGCTCGCGGAAGAGCCGGAGCAGTTCCCGCCCGATGCCCGACCGCTTGTAGGGCGCGGCGACCGCCAGCTCGGTCACGAGGGCGTAGACCGCGAAGTCGGCCAGCCCGCGGACGATGCCGACGAGCGTACCCCCGTCCCGCGCGGTCACGATGACGTCGGCGTTGCGCAGCATCCGCTCGACGCGGCCGAGGTCGTCCAGCGGGCGGTTGAAGCCTCCCGCGCGGAGGAGGTCGGCGACCTCGGCTGCGCTCGGCATATCGTTCGTGGAGTAGGTGATCGTCATGTTGTTGTCCTCTCCGCGTAGGGTCGGTTCGCGGACCGCTTCTGTGGGGCACGGGCTGCGAGGTTCCTGCCTGCGCAGGAACGACGAGGACGCCGCGTTCCTTGACACTCCCCTCTGCCAATCCTACGATTCCGGTGGCCTCGCGCGGAAGGCTTGCGCGGGGGCGAAAGGAGCGGAGTCATGCCGGAGGAGAATGTCCGACAGGACAGGCTGGGAGGGAGAGCGCGGCGGCGCAACATCGGGGGGCGCGACCTGCAAGCCGGGGGCGACGTCGATTACAAGTACATCTCGGCGGATAACCACATAGACCTCGTCTGGTATCCGCACGACATCATCCAGTCGCGCATAGACCCGCAGTTCAGGGAGAAGGCCCCGAAGGTCGTCGAGTCCCACAAGGGCACGGCGTGGCAGTGGGAGGACGACATCCACGCGTTCGCTGCCGACGGCAAGGACTGGGCGAACCATGCCAAGCGGTTCCTGCCCATCGAGGTCGAGGAGGGCCGGCTGCCCCCGTCCGACCCGGCGATCCTGCTCGAGCACATGGACATCGGCGAGTTCTACGCGGGTGTGTACTACGGGAACACGCGCAAGTGGGTGTTCAAGGACAAGGAGTTGGAGAAGGCGGTCTACCGCGCGTTCAACGACTGGACGGTGGAACTGTGCTCCTACTCCCCGGACCGGTTGATCGTGCTGCCCTGGCTGCACGCGGCGTTCCCCGAGACGTGCGTCGAGGAGCTGTACCGGCTCGCCGACCAGGGCATCCGCGCCGTGGAGCTCAGCCCGAACGACATGGCGGAGGGCGTCTGGTCGCCCGTGTGGGAGCCGGTGTGGGCCGCGGCCGAGGAGACCGGAGTGGTGATCTGCGCGCACATCGGCGACACGGCAGGCACGCCGTACCCGCCCAACGAGTACGGGCAGTCGCTCGCGCACTTCTCGCAGGTGCCGTTCAACCCGGCGGGCAAGCACATAGCCCAGTACGTGTTCAGCGGCATGTTCGACCGCCACCCGGACCTGCACGTCTCCATGGCGGAGTGCCGCATCGGGTGGCTGCCGTTCCTCTTCCAGTGGATGCAGCGCTGCTACAGCGACCGTTTGCCGGACACGATCCACCAACTGGAGCAGGAACCCCTGCACTACCTGAAGAAGAACATGACCTTCACGTTCGAGGAGGACTACATCGGCGCGAAGATGATCCCGGACCCGGAGTTCCTGATCCGGGACAGCGTCATCTGGGGCTGCGACTACCCGCACGAGCAGGGACAGACGTGGCCGGACGCGACGCCCGCGATGGAGCGGATGTTCAGCGGCGTGGACCCGGATCTCGTGCATGAGGTCGTGTGGGCGCGGTCGCAACGCCTCTTCCGCATCCAGGGACCGAATGGGGAGAACGGGGGGTAAGCGCTTGGCCGAGAACCGACACAAGAAAGAGGTGCTGCTCGGTGACGAGCGCAACCGGCAGATGGCGGCGGTGCTCCGCTACGGCCCCTACGTCTTCCTCTCCAGTTCCGACGGGTACCGCGACATCGAGACGCAGCAGATAGACACGGAGCTGGACGGACAGGCGATACCGCAGTGCAACAACGCCTACGGGCGGCAGGCGCGGCGCCTGGAGCAGGTGGGCTACGGCGGCGACGCCGCGGTGTGGATAGAGAACTTCACGTCCGGCCAGTCGTGGCGGCTCGAGCGCATGGCGACGTGGCCGGACCACTTCGGCGAGGAAGGGCACAAGCTCGCGGTGAGCTTCGGCGCGCAGTGCAAGATGGCGGGGGTCAACATGCTCACCGCCGTCGTGATGGCGATGACGCCGGACCTGGAACGGCAGGTGTTCGTGCACCAGCCGCACCGGGGCAGGGCGTCGCGCATCACGCGCTGCGGCGACTTCACGTACGTCATCGGCGTGCGCGGGCGCTCCAACCCGTTCACGGACGAGGAGGCGCCCGAGGAGGTCCCGGAGCAGTTCAGCACGGAGCTGTTCTACACCTACGAGTGGCTGCGCTCCCACCTGGAGAAGGGTGGCGGGAGCCTGGACGACCTCGTGCGTACGGACTGCGCGCTCAAGCGCATCGGCGACGTGGGGCCGTACTACGACCAGCTCAAGGAGCGTTTCGGCGGGAGCGTGCCGTTCGCGGCGTACTCAGTCGGGACGCTGCTCGGCGGCCGCGGCGTCATGGAGATCGGCGGCATCGCCATCAACCCCGGCGACGTGAAGGAAACGGCGTGGCTGGCGGAGGACCCGGACCGGGCGCAGGCCGTGCGCGCGAACGGGCTCGTGTTCGCGTCGGGCGCTTCGGGGCTCGCGGACGAGCAGAGCGGCGCGGTGAAGCAGGAGCTGTACGGCGACCGCACAGGCCAGGCGCGGCAGGCGCTGCGCCGGCTGGACGCCGCGCTCAACCGGTTCGACACGTCGCTGGAGAACGTGCTGCGGCTCGAAGTCTTCCTCGACGACATCTACTTCGAGGATGAGTTCGTGGCGCTCGCTGCGGAGCACTGGGGCGGCGACCCGCCGACGATGAACATCGTGGGGGTCGACCTGCACGGCAACGCCGAAGTCGAACTCTCCTGCATCGCGGGGGCGTAGCGTATGACGGAAGCGAAGCCGGTTGCGGTCGGGGTCGAGGCGTCGGTCATCGTCGCGGAGTTACGCGCGCTGGGGATAGACCACGTCATCTGCATCCCGGACTCTTACCAGAAGACGCTGATCGCGGCGCTGCGGGAGGAGCCGTCCATGCGGTTCATCATGGCGTGCACCGAAGACGAGGCGATGGGCATCAACGCCGGGCTGTACATGGGCGGGAAGAACCCGATGCTCCTTATCCAGAACAACGGCATCTTCGCGTCCATCAACACGATCAAGGCGATACCGCTGGACGCGCGCATCCCCACGTTCATCTTCGTGGGGCAGTTCCAGCGCGACCCGATGGTGCCGATAGAGGAGAGCCGGTCCCGGGCCGTCCGCATGGTGGAGCCGACGCTGAACGTGTGGGGCGTGCCGAACTGGCGGCTGGAGGGGCCGGACGACATAGGGAACATCCGGGCGGCCTACGAGCGCGCCCACGAGACGATGGGGCCCGCGGCGCTCATCGTGGGCGCGCCAACGGTGTAATCATGGAACGCAACGAGGCCATAGAGATACTCGCGGAAGGGCGCGGCGATGCCGTGTCCGTCGTGACGATGCAGGCGGTCCACCCGTGGCACCAGGCGGGACAGGGCGAGATATTCCACGTGGACGCGTCGCAGTGCATGGGCAGCGCGTCGTCCATCGGGCTGGGACTCGCCGTGGCGCGGCCCGACAAGAAGGTGGTGGTGCTGGACGGCGACGGGAGCCTGCTCATGCAGCTGGGCTCGCTCGTCACCATCTCCGGGCAGTCGCCCGCGAACCTGTACCACTTCGTCTTCGCGAACGGGTTGCACCAGAGCACGGGCAACCAGCCGCTGCCCGCGATCGGGCGGTTCGACTGGGTGGCGCTCGCGAAGGGAGCGGGCTACGCGGACGCCCTCCGCATCGAGGCGGCGGAAGACCTGCTGGAGCGCCTGCCGGAGATCCTCGCGATGACGGGGCCGGTGCTCATCGAGCTCATCATCGAGCGTGAGGACCGCGAGCCGCGCTGGGCGGGCGTGCCGATGGCGAAACAGACGGCGCTGCTGAAAGAGCAGCTGGCGTCGTCATGAGCGACGCGGGATTCTGGCGGCTCTCCGCCACGGAGTTGCTCGAGGGGTACAGGAGGCGCGACTTCTCGCCCGTGGAGGTGACGCGCGAGGTGTTCGAGCGCATCGAGCGGCTCGACCCGAAGCTGAGCGCGTTCCTCGCGCTGAACACGGACGACGCCATGCGGGCTGCCGAAGCAGCCGAAGCCGCGTGGCTCGGCTCCGGCGAGCGCGGGCTGCTGTGCGGCGTGCCGATATCGCTGAAGGACAGCATCGAGATGGCGGGCCACCCGACGACCTACGGCTCGCTGGCGTTCGTGGAGAACCGGCAGCCGGACTCGGAGATGGCGCGGCGGATCCGGCGCGAGGGCGGGGTGCTCATCGGCAAGACGAACCTGCCGGAGTTCGCGCTGCACGGCGCGGTGGACAACCGCCTCAGCCCACCAGGACGCAACCCCTGGAACCTGGACCACACGTGCGGCGGCTCCAGCGGCGGCGCCGGCGCGCAGGTGGCCGCGGGCCTCGGGCCGCTCGCCATCGGGACGGACTCGGGCGGCTCGATACGGATGCCGTCGGCGATCAACGGCATATTCGGCATCAAGCCGACGTACCAGCGCATACCGTCAGTCCAGACGTGGCGCGCGGCGCCCGGACGCTCGCACAACGGGCCGATGACGCGCACGGTGCGCGACGCCGCGCTCGTGCTGCAGGCGCTCGCGGGCTACGACCCGCGCGACGGCGAGTCCAACCTGCCGCCGGTGAGCGACTACCTCGCGTTCGCGTCGGGCGACCTGCGCGGGCTGCGCGTCGCGGTGAGCTACGACTTCGGCAGGGGCTTCGCGATGGACGGCGAGGCGCTCGAACTGGTGCGCGATACGGCCCGCTTCTTTGAGGACGCCGGCTGCATCGTGACCGAGGCGGACCCTCCGACGATCGATGAGCCGGAGGAGCTGGAGCCGGGCGTGTGGGCGTACTCGGGCGACCACTACGCGGCCGCCGAGGCGATGATCCCCAACTTCCTGGAGAAGCACCTGGACGACCTGAGCGACGTGGCGCGCCCGGTGTACGAGGCCGGGCCGCACGCAAAGGCGTGGCAGTACCGGCGCATCGTGCGCCGCAACCGCGGGTACGGTCTGCGCGTGCAGGAGTGGTTCCGGAGCTTCGACCTGCTGCTGAGCCCGGCGATGGGCCCGGCGCAGCGGATAGAGGCCGTGCGGATGCCGGACCGGTCGCGCCCGCCGCAGAGCTTCACCACGCCGTTCAATCACGCGTACAACCCGGCGGCCTGCGTGCCGGTGGGGTTCCACTCGAACGGGCTGCCGCTGGCGGTGCAGATCGTGGGCCGCCTGTACGACGACGTTGGGGTGCTGCGGGCATCGGCGGCGCTGGAGCGCGCGCGCCCGTGGGGGCACCTCTGGCCGGAGCTGGCGGAGGAAGGGTAGGGGTCAGGCCTCGATCAACTCGTAGGAGTGAGGTTGGGGCAGGGGTTGGCCGTCTTCCTGCAGGGCTTCGATGTAGAGTTGGATGGCCTCGCGGATGAGCGTATCCACTTCTTCCCTGGTTTCGGCTGCGGCTACGCAACCCGGCAGGTCCGGCACGTACGCGCCGTAACTGGTAGGGCCCTTCTCGATGATGACGGCATACTTCATCGGTTCGCTCTCTTGTCGAGGCCGGCTTGTTTCAGGACATTCTCCCACGTTCCCTGTGGCATATCCACACCGGGGTGTCCCGATATGACGGTGATGCCCGGCTTCGTCGGATGCTTGTACACGTGGTGGCTTCCCCTCGTTCTGACCCGTCGCCATCCATCCCGTTCAACCAAGCGGATGACTTCCCTGACCTTTGGCGGCATATGGTCCGTGCTCCCTGGACGTGTCCGTTGGGTCGTTCGTGCGAGCACGCTAAGTGGCGCGGCACCACCAGGCAAGGAGCGGATGTCGCAATGCGTTGACGGCGGTCTCCTCACGAGAGGGGGCAAGGCGCCCCACCCCCTACCCCGCCCCGCGTGCGCTGCCCGCGCACTCTGGGTTCCAGCCGGTGCTGGAATGACGGGACGCCTATCCTCCCAGGTAGGCTTCGCGGGCGGAGCGGTAGCCGGCGGCGCCGGTGGCGACGGCCATCATCTCGGGGGTGGGCTCGCGGTCGGCGAGGTCGGCGGAGGGGGTGCCGGACGCCTGGTGCTCGAGCGATTCGTAGACGGTGCGGACGGTCTGGGTGAAGGTGCCGTGGCCGCGCAGGACGATCCTGACGCCCCAGGGGGCGAGGACGTCGGGCGTGAGTGACTCCGGCGTGCTGCCGAGCATGAAGGGCAGGCTCGTGACGGCTCGGACGGCCTGGAGGTGGGCCTCCTCCCGGATGCCCATGAGGAAGATGCCGTCCACGCCGGTCTCCGCGTAGGCGGCGACGCGCTCGACGGCGTCTTCGAGGCTGGTGGCGTTGATGGCGTGGGTGCGCCCGAGGATGACGGTGGCGTCGTCCTGGCGGGCGGCGACGGCGGCGCGCAGCTTGCCGGTCATCTCGTCGAGGGGGATCAGCTCCTCCTTGCCGCCTGAGCCGTAGCGGCTGGGGAGGGAGGTGTCTTCGATGGTCATGCCGCTGGCGCCGGCGTCCTCCAGCTCGCGGACGGTGCGCATGACGTTCAGCGCGTTGCCGTAGCCGTTGTCGGCGTCGACGATCTGGCTGATGTCGGAGGCCCGGGTGATGCGGCGGACCTGGTCGGCGAGCTCGGTGAGGGTCATCACGGCGACGTCCGGCGCGCCGAGGATGACGGCGCTGGCGATGGAGCCGCCGAGCATGCCGACCTCGAAGCCGAGGGCGTAGGCGGTGCGGGAGGAGACGGGGTCGAACACGGACGCGGGGCGGGTGCAGCCCTCGCGCTCGAAGTAGCCTCGGAGGCGTCGTCGTCGGTCGGTGACGTGCATGTTACGGCTCCTGTGACACCGGCCCGTTGCGCGGTTGCGCGAGAGGCCGGTAGGTTGGTTCGAGGGGGATGATAGCCCATCGACAATATGAGAATGGGACGGTGATGGTGCAGCGGATGCTCATTGCTCAGCGTGACGCTTCCCCCCTCCCACCACCCCACCGCGTGCGCGGCCCGCGCACACTGGGTTCCCGCCGGTGCGGGAATGACGGGAGGGGGCTGGCGTGACGCTGTTCTTCACAAGAACGGCGAGACTGCCCTATCGGCCCACAGTGGTATCATTGATAAGTTGGAGGCGGAATGGCTCAGACGAACTACGCGATAGAAGCGACAGACATATACAGGCGGTTCGGCGAGGTGCACGCCGTCGAGGGCGTCAGCCTTGCGGTGAGTCCGGGCGAGATATACGGGTTCCTCGGTCCGAACGGGGCCGGCAAGACGACCACGCTCCGCGTGCTGACGACATTGCTCCTCCCGTCGAGCGGCAGCGCGAGGGTCGCCGGGTTCGACGTGGTCTCGCAGGCGGTGCAGGTCCGCTTGAAGATCGGGACGGCGCTGCAGGAGGTGGGGCTGGACCCGAAGCAGAGCGGTCTCGAACTGTTGCGCCTGCAGGGCGCGTTGTACGGTCTCTCCCGCAGGGAGACGAACCGCCGGATCGAGGAGCTCGAGCACCTCGTGGACATCGGCGACGCAATGAGCCGGCAGATCGGGACGTACTCCGGGGGGATGAAGCGGCGGCTGGACCTGGCGGCGTCGCTGATCCACGCGCCGGAGGTGCTGTTCCTGGACGAGCCGACGACGGGGCTGGACCCCATCAGCCGCGCCCGGGTGTGGGAGTACGTGCGGGCCATCAACCGCGAGATGGGCGTGTCGATATTCCTGACGACGCAGTACCTGGAGGAGGCGGACGCGCTGGCGGAGCGGGTGGGCATCATCAACCACGGCGTGCTGTCGGCGGAGGGGACGCCCGCCGAGCTGAAGCGGTCGGTCGGCTCGGACGTGATCGTGGCGAGCGTCGGGGAGCCGGAACAGGGGCGCGCCGCGCTGGAGCGGGTGCGGTCCATCCAACAGGTGGACGTGTACGAGAACGAGATCTCCGTCTCCACGGCGAACGGGGCGGCGCTGGTCAGCGACGTTGCGCTCGCGTTGAACCGGGCGGGAGTGACGGTGCACTCGCTCACGCTGCGCACGCCGACGCTGGACGACGTGTTCCTGCACATCACCGGGGCGCGCATGGAGGCGGAGGCTGAAGGCGCCCCGCACGACGCGGAGCCGGAGGGGGTGGCGTCGTGACCACGGCAACACGTTCCCTCACACCGGTAACGGCGCGCCGCGCAGGTTTCCTGCGGGACGTGATGAGCCTGGGCGGACGGGCGATGCGCTCGATCCCGCGCGACATGGAGACGCTCATCCCGGCGCTCATCATCCCGGTGTTCTTCTTCGTCATCAACGTGGGCGCGTTGCAGGACCTGACGGAGATACCGAGCGGGGCGGCGGCAGCGGGGTTCGACTACAAGGCGTTCCAGATACCCGTCGCCATCCTGTTCGCGGTGACGGGACTGAGCCGCGCGAACATACTGGTGCTGGACATCCAGAACGGCTACTTCGACCGGCTGGCGTTGAGCCCGGTGAACCGGCTGGCGATGCTGCTGGGGTTCATGGTGGCGGACATGGCGCTGGCCGTTGCGATGTCGGTGCCGGTATTCGTCCTGGCATTCGCCATAGGCGTGGACTTCACGACGGGCCTGATCGGCATCGCAGCGTTGCTGGCGCTCACGATCACCTGGGCGATCGTCTACAACGGCTTCCCGTACGCCATAGCGCTGAAGACGGGCAATCCGGCGGCGGTGAACTCGAGCTTCATCATCTTCTTCCCGGTGGTGTTCCTGAGCCCGGTGTTCGTTCCGCAGGAGGCGATGACGGGCTGGATGGAGACCATCGTCCGGTACAACCCGGTGACGTACCTGCTGCGGGGGATGCGGTCGCTCATCAGCGACGGCTGGGTGCCGGAGGATATCTTCGTGGCGCTGCTGGGCATCGGGATCATCGGGGTGGTGACGATTCCGCTGGCGCTGCTGGCGCTGCTCGGGCGGGTGCGGAGGTCGTAGGGGGCGCGGGGCGCGCCCGAGAGATCTCTCGACTCCGCTCGAGATGACAAGGGCCCCGCGGCACGCCTGGCTGCGAGGTTCCCGCCTGCGCAGGAACGACAGGAGGGCGTTGTCAGGCCGCGTACGGGGTATGAAGACGGGCCGCTGGCAGTGCAGGGTCTGCTCTCTGCCAGGCATAACGCTCCCTCCCCCACCGCCCCACCGCGTGCGCT
This sequence comes from Dehalococcoidia bacterium, assembly GCA_034423175.1. GTDB lineage: Bacteria > Chloroflexota > Dehalococcoidia > Lucifugimonadales > Australimonadaceae > Bin16. The sequence continues at coordinate 8,668 of DAOUJA010000034.1, read as the reverse complement.
GCCCGCGCACTCTGGATCCCAGCCGGTGCCGGGATGACGGTGCGGCACGCCTGGCTGCGAGGTTCCTGCCTGCGCAGGAACGACGGGGAGGGCGTTGTCAGGCCGCGTAAGGGTATGAGGACGGGCCGCTGGCAGTGCAGGGTCTGCTCTCCGCCAGGCATAACGCTCCCCCCTCCCACCGCCCCACCGCGTGCGCTGCCCGCGCACTCTGGATCCCAGCCGGTGCTGGGATGACGGTGCGCCCACGCCTGGCTGCGAGGTTCCCGCCTGCGCAGGAACGACGGGGAGGGCGTTGTCAGGCCGCGTAAGGGTATGAAGACGGGCCGCTGGCAGTGCAGGGTCTGCTCTCTGCCAGGCATAACGCTTCCCCCTCCCACCGCCCCACCGCGTGCGCTGCCCGCGCACTCTGGATCCCAGCCGGTGCCGGGATGACGGTGCGCCACGTCTGGCTGCGAGGTTCCTGCCTGCGCAGGAACGACGGGGACAGCAGGGCGTGTATGGTAGGGGCCTGATGGAGAATGGCCCCGCGCGCATACAGCAGCTGCCCCGCCTGTGGCCGTCCCGCGCCTACTACGGCTGGGCCATCGTCTTCACAAGCCTGTTCATCTCGATAGCGCAGGTGCCGATGTACGGCCCTGTGTTCTCCTTGTTCGTCAAGCCGATCGCGGACGACCTCGGCTGGTCGCGCACGACGATCACGGTGGCGTTCACGGTCGGGAGCCTGGGCGGGGCGCTGCTGGCCTCGGCCATCGGCCCGCTGGTGGACCGTTACGGAGCGCGGGGCGTGATGGGAGGGACGGGTCTGCTGGTGGCCGCGGCCCTGCTGAGCGTGGCCGCGATGAGCGAGCCGTGGCACTTCTGGGTGGCGTACGGCGCGGCGCGGACCGTGTCCGTTGCGGGCGTAGGGCTCGGGACGACGGTTGCCATCGCCAACTGGTTCATCCGGATGCGGGGGCGCGCCATCGCGATACGGGCCGCCGGGCAGCGCGGCGGCCAGGCCGTCATGCCGCTGCTCATCCTGCCACTGCTCCTCTCACTGGGCTGGCGCGAGTCGTTCCTCGTGTTCGGCGTCGTGGCAGCGCTCTTCATCAGCCTGCCGTCGTTGGTGTACATCCGGCGCAGGCCGGAGGACTTCGGGCTCCGGCCCGACGGGGAGAGGGCGGCCATGAGGGAGGCCTCAGAACCAGGCGAGGTTCCTGCCTTCGCAGGAACGACGGGGAGTGCAGGAACGACGGCGGAAGGGGAAAGGGGACCGGGCGAGGTTCCTGCCTTCGCAGGAACGACGACAGAAAGGGCAGGAGCGGCGGTGGGCGAGCACTCGTGGACGCTGCGGGAGGTGCGGGGGACGCGAACGCTCTGGATGCTCATCGCGGGGATGGCAGCGGGACTCGCGGCGCACATCGCCATCAACGTGCACGCGGTGGCGAACTTCCAGGACAAGGGTATCCCGGAGGGGCTGACGGTAACGGTGGTGAGCATCTACACGGGCGTGGCGGCGGTCTCGATGATGGGCTGGGGCGTGCTCGTGGAGCGCGTCCACGTGCGCTACGTGAGCATGGCTTCGCTGGCGTTGTTCGTGCTGGCGATGGGCGTGCTGATCGTTGCGGAAACGTACGCGATGGCGGCGTTCTTCGGACTGCTGTTCGGCCTCGGAACGGGCGGGTGGACGGTGGCGCAGATGATCATGATCCCCAACTACTTCGGGCGTCTCCACGCCGGGTCGATCAAGGGGTTCATCTCGCCGATCGAGGGGTTGCTGGGCATCAGCGGGCCGCTGATCGCCGCAATCCTGTTCGACGCCACGGGCAGCTACGACACGGCCTTCATGGGCGCGGCGGGCGCGTTCGCCGTGGCCTGCGCCGCGTTCTATCTGGCGAAACCGCTGCGGGTGCCGTCCACGGCGGGGGCGGCGGCCTGATGCGCGAGCAGCAGCACCAGCAGCTTCCCCGGCTCTGGCCGTTCAAGAACGTCTTCTACGGCTGGGCGATCGTCGGCACGTCGGTCGTGGTGACGTTCGCGCAGGTGCCGATGTACGGGCCCGTGCTCTCCGTGTTCGTGACCCCCATCGAGCAGGAGCTGGGCTGGGCGCGCTGGGAGACGGCGATGGCGTTCACGATCGGCAGCCTGGGGGGCTCCATAGGCTCGGCGATGGTAGGGCACCTGCTGGACCGGTACGGCGCAAGGACGGCAGTGGTGGTTGCGGGGATGCTGGTGACCGGCGCGCTGCTGGGGCTGGCGGTAATGACGGAGGTGTGGCACTTCTGGGGGCTGTTCGGGCTGGGGAGGACGGCTGCGCTCACCGGGGTGAACCTGGGCGTCACGGTCGCGCTGGGCAACTGGTTCATCCGCAAGCGCGGCCGTGCGGTGTCGTTCATGAGCATCGGCCTCCGGGCGGGGCAGGCGTTCGTACCGCTGCTCATCGCGACGCCGATCATCCTTGCGTACTCGTGGCGGCACGCCTATGTCGCGCTGGCCGTTATGGCGTTCGTGTTCGTTGCTCTGCCCGGCTGGCTGTACATCCGTCGCAGACCGGAGGACTTCGGCCTGCTGCCGGACGGGGAGAGGGGACCAGGCGAGGTTCCTGCCTCCGCAGGAACGACGATAGGCGGGGCAGGTGCGGCGGCAGGTGGGGAGAGGGGACCAGGCGAGGTTCCTGCCTCCGCAGGAACGACGACAGATGGGGCAGGTGCGACGGGTGCGACTGACGGCGAGGTGTCGTTCACGCTGGCGGAGGCGAAGCGCACTCCCGCCTTCTGGCTGCTCACCCTTGCGACGATGACGGTGATCTTCGCGCAGACCGCTGTGAACCTGCACGCGGTGCCGAGCGTTGAGGACAGGGGGGTGAGCCAGGCGTTCTCCGGCGCATTCGTGTTCATCATCATGGGCACGGCGGCGCTCTCCGCCTACGGATGGGGAGCGCTGATGGACAAGTTCCACGTTCGGTGGGGGACGATCATCGCCACCGTGTTCTCGGCAGTCGCGATGATCGTCCTCATCTTTGCCGACGACATCCTCATGGCGGCAGTGTTCGGTGTCCTGTTCGGGCTCGGTACGGGGGGCTGGACGATCGCACAGGTGCTGCTGTTCGCGAACTATTTCGGCCGACGGCACCTCGGTGCGATACGCGGGTTGTCCCAGTTGCTTGCAGCGCCGCTCTCTTCGTTCGGCGCGGTGTTCGCCGGCCTGCTCCAGACCCTTACGGACAGCTACACACTGGCGTTCCTCATCTTCTTCGGCGCACTGGTGATCGTGGTGGTGTCGCTGCTGCTGGCGACTCCGCCGCGAAAGGCCGCGGCGGCCCCGCCGTAGCACTCTCCACGTGCGCGTCCGGTGGAACGTAGTTCTTCCCACCCACCCGCCCGAACGTTTGTGGGGGACACCCCCACGCCCCCGGCAGAGAGGCGGAGCCCCTCTGCACTCCCTCGTCTTGAGCAACATCCGTGGTTCGACAGGCTCACCACGAACGGAGCCGAAGTTGTGCAAGATCTCCTCAGAAGGAGAGGGGACCAGGCACCCCGACCCCACGCTCCGCCCGCCCTCACCCCAACCCTCTCCCGCCATCGGGAGAGGGGGCCAAGCGCCGACCCCGCCAACACTACCCGTAGTGCAGGGTCGCCATGGGGATGGAGAGGGGACCTTAGACGAAGCCGCGCAGGGTGATGGCGCGGGCGACGCGCTCCACGCCGATGTCCATCGCGGCCTCGCGGAACGTGCAGCCCGTCTCCCGCGCCTTGGCGGCGACCGCACAGTAGGCGGCGACGATGCGCCGGTGCAGCTCCTCGTTCACGCGCTCCTCCGTCCAACTGAACTGCTGGAGGTTCTGCGTCCACTCGAAGTAGGAAACGGTGACGCCACCGCCGTTGACGAGGATGTCCGGCAGGACAGGGATGCCCCGCTCCCGCAGGATGACGTCGGCTTCCGGGGTCGTGGGGTGGTTGGCGGCTTCCAGCACGAGTCTCGTGGGGAGCGTCCCCGCATTCTGCTCGGTCAGCGCGTTCTCCATCGCAGCAGGCACGAAGACGTCGCACTCCACCGAGAAGATGTCCTCCGTGCGGCAGTTCTCTCCGCCCGTGAACCCGGCGACGGTGCGATGCTCCCTGGCGTAGTCGACGAGCGCGGGGACGTCCAACCCGCCCGCGTTGCAGACGGCGCCGTTGAGGTCAGCGACGGCGACGAGGCGCATGCCCTGCTCGTGGGCGATGCGCGCGAACCACGAGCCGACGTTGCCGAAACCCTGAACAGCGACGCGCGCGCCCTTCACCGTCATGCCGAGGTCGCGCATCGCTTCGGCGAGCACGAACACCGCGCCCCGCCCCGTGGCCGCCTCGCGCCCCGCTGAGCCGCCGAGCTCGATGGGTTTGCCGGTGACGACGGACGGGTTGTAGCCGTGCATCTGGCCGTACTCGTCCATCATCCAGGCCATGGTCTGGGCATTGGTGCCCATGTCGGGCGCCGGGATGTCCCGGTGCGGGCCGAGGAGGTGCTGGATGCTGCGGGTGTAGCGCCGCGTGACGCGGTTCAGTTCCGATTCGCTCAGCGCGTGGGGGTCGAGCTCGATGCCGCCCTTCGCGCCGCCGAAGGGAATGTCGAGCAGGGCGGTCTTCCAGGTCATCAGCGAGGCGAGCGCTCGCACCTCGTCACCGTCGGCGTGGGGGTGGTAGCGGACGCCGCCCTTGTACGGCCCGCGCACGGCGTTGTGCTGTACGCGGTAGCCGATGAAGACCTCGACGCGTCCGTCGTCCATGCGCACGGGGAGAGAGACGCGGAGCTCCCGCCATGGCTCCAGGAGCATGCTGCACATGCCCTGCGGCAGGCCCAGCCGGTCCGCCGCACAATCGAAGGACAGGCGGACGTCCTGCTCAGCGCTTCGCTCCTTGACGGCCATGGCCACCTCCCCTCAATTCGAGGATACCACCCAGCCCCTCCGGCCCTGTCCGCGCCATCGACTGCGGAGGCTGCTATGCTCGCGGCGTGGTGACGAGCAGCGCATGAGCGTTTCAGAACGGCGGAGGCACCCCGCCCTAACTCATGCCCCCATCTTCTTTTCATTCTTCACGTGGGGGTTCGGCACGGGCGCTCAGAACCTGGGGCGCCCGTTGTTCGTGTTGGCTGTCACGGGCAACGTCTTCCTCGTGGGAGTGATGCTCGCCGCCAACGCCGTGCCACGCACGTTCACCGGTCCGATAACCGGCTTTCTCGCAGACAAGCTTGGCCGTAAGCCGATGGTGCTCATGGGGCCGATCGTCCGGGGCGTGACGAACATCGGCCAGTATTTCGCGGACGACTTCGTCACGTTCTTCGTACTGGAGATCGTCGGGCAGGTGGGGGTCGCCATGTGGGCGACGAGCTCGAACGTGCTGCTTTCCGACGTCACGAAAGTTGAGAGCCGGGGCCGCGTGCTGGCGCTGCGCAACATGGCAACGCGGCTGGGTTTCGTGGCCGGGCCTGCGCTGGGCGGCGTCCTGGCGGCGACGTACGGACTGGAGTCGGTGTTCCTGCTGAACGGCGTGAGCAAGGTGGTCATCGTGGTGGTCGTGCTGACGATGGTGAAGGAGACACGGCCGGAGGAGCTGGCCGCGCCCGGCGCCGCCGGACGGCAGGGGCCGCGTCTGTCGCTGGAGCCGTTCCGCAACCGGACGTTCGCGGTCGTGGCGATGGCGACGGCCGTGTTCTCGATGAGCAACGCCGGCATCGCTCAGACGCTCCTGCCGGTACACGCGGTGGAAGCGCTGGAGCTGGACGAGGCCGTAGTGGGGTTCCTCATCAGCCTCAGCTCGACGCTGGCGTTCCTGTGGGCGTTCCCGAACGGGATGATCGCGGACCGCTTCGGACGGAAGTGGTCGCTGGGGCCGGGGCTGCTGATGATGGCTGCGGCCGCCGTGGCGCTGACCGTGGGGGACGTGTACACCGTGCTCATCGTGGCGGCGGTCTTCCTGGGGATGGGCGAGGCGGTGGGGATGGGGACGTCGCAGACGTTCGCCATGGACCTTGCGCCGCCGGAGAAGCGGGGGATGTACATGGGTCTCTCCATGCTGGCGAACTCGGTGGGCGCGGTCGTGGGACCGCTGCTGCTCGCCGGGTTGTACGCTTTCGTCCTTCCGGACGTGTCGTTCTACACGATGGCGGTGCTGCTGGTGCTGGCCACCGGCGTGCTGGCGCTGCTGGCGCGGGAGACCGGAGGCCGGGCGCGGCTCGGGCAGCGGTGAGGGGGCAACGTTGCTCAGCGTGACGTTCCCCCCTCCCACCCCCGCCCCGCGCGCACTGCCCGTGCGCTCTGGGTTCCCGCTGGTGCGGGAATGACGGATGGGTCGGACGTGGGCCACTAGCCGATTGACCGGCGCGGCGCGGTCGGCGCATCATCGGAACATCGAAACGCACGTCGCATCCCGTCCCGTTCCGGCTTCTGCACCGCCGTACTCGTTCGTCGAGGAGCAGCGGACGCTCGCCGCCGCTGCCGCCGCGCTTGCGTCGTCTCCGACGGTCGGCGTGGACACGGAGGCCGACAGCCGCCACCACTACCCGGAGAAGGTCTGCCTGCTCCAACTGTCGGACGGCGAGCGCTCGTACCTGGTGGACACGCTTGCGGGGCTGGACTACGGCCCGTTGGGCCGGCTGTTCCTGGACAGGTCAGTGCAGAAGGTGCTTCACGGCGGCGACTTCGACCTCCGGGGACTGCACCGCGACTTCGGCTTCACGTTCGCGAACTGCTACGACACATCGATCGCGGCGCGCTTCGCGGGCATCGAGCGGATCGGCCTGGCGTCGCTGCTCGAAGAGCTGATGGAGGTACGCATCCCGAAGGACCAGCGTCTGCGGCGCGCCGACTGGTCGCGGCGTCCGTTGGAGGACGCCGCGCTCGCCTATGCCGTAGCGGACGTGGCGCACCTGCCAGCCCTGCGTGACAGGCTGGACGAGCGGCTTCGCGCTCTCGGCAGGGAGTCATGGGCAGCCGAAGAGTTCGAGCGCCTGACGGAGGTACGGTACGCACCCCCGGACCCGGAGACGGCATGGTTGTCCGTGAAGGGCGCGCACGTGCTGGACGGCAAGGGACTTGCGGTGTTGAAGGAGCTGTACGAGTTCAGGGAGGCGGAGGCGTTGCGGCTGGACCGTCCGCCGGGCTACGTGCTCCCCGCGCAGGCGATCGTCTATCTCGCGTCGCATCCCGGTGCGGCGATGGAGGACGTTCCCGGCGTGAGCCAGACGCTCGTGAGGCGGTATGGACGCGGTATCCGTGCAGCCGTCAAGGCGGGTGCGGCGTCGCCGCCCCTGCAGCGTCCGCGCCCAACGCAACCGCTCTTCCCGAGGATGACGAAGGCCGAATCCGCACGACTCTCGCGGCTCAAGCGGTGGCGCTCGGACCTCGGGGCCGAGCTGGAAGTCGACCCCTCCATCCTCTGGCCGATGCGGAGCCTGGAGCGGCTGGCGCGGGCGCCGGAGTCGCTCGATGCCGAGTGTGCGTCGGCGGAGGTGCGAGCGTGGCAGCGCGAGCGGTCCGCCGAGGCGCTGCGCCGGGAATTGCAGACGTGATGCGGGCGCCGTCGATACAGGACGTCTACGAGGCACGCAGGACCATCGCTCCGCACCTGACCCGCACGCCACTCCAGTATTCGGCAGGGTTGAGCCGGTTGCTCGACGCCGAGGTGCACCTGAAGCACGAGGAGCACCACCCGCTGGGCGCATTCAAGATGCGGGGCGGCCTCAACCTGCTGGCGCACATGAGCGGGGAAGAGCGGAACCGGGGGCTGATCACGGCCTCGACCGGCAACCACGGGCAGTCGATAGCCAACGCCTGCCGTATCTTCGGGGCGCGGGCGCTCATCGTGCTGCCGGAGAAGGACCCCAACCCCCTGAAGGTGGCGGCCATGGAGGCCCTGGGAGCCGAGGTGGTGTTCTACGGAGACAGCGTCGACGAGGCGAGGGCCCACTGCGAACGGCTGGCCGCCGAGGAGGGGTACCGTTACGTGCATCCCGTCGACGAGCCGCTGCTCATCGCGGGCGTCGCGACGCAAGCCCTGGAGATCATCGAAGACCTGCCGGACGTGGAGGTGCTGTACCTTCCGCTGGGAGGCGGCACCGGCGTGTCCGGCGCCTGCATCGTCACCAGCGCGATAGCCCCCGACGTCAAGGTGCGGGCCGTGCAGTCGGAAGCGGCGCCGGCAGGCTACCTGTCGTGGAAGCAGGGTGCGGTGACGCAGGCCCCGATGCACACGTTCGCCGAGGGCATCGGGACCGCGTCCGGCTACGAGCTTCCGCAGCGGACCATCCGCGACGTACTGGACGATTTCGTGCTCGTGAGCGAGGACGAGATCCGCCACGCGATGGGTATGCTCGTCCAGGAGGCGCACACGCTGTCGGAGGGCGCGGGGGCCGCTGCGACGGCGGGCGCGTACAAGCAGCGGGAGTCGCTGGCCGGCAGGAAGGTGTCCATCACGGTGAGCGGGGCGAACACGACGGTGTCGCAGCTCCAGGCGGCGTTGGAGGCTTACGCGAGGATGGGGGAGTAGGGGGCGCCAAACCGGCTGCGAGGTTCCTGCCTGCGCAGGAACGACGGGTGCAGGGGCTCAGCATGACGCTCCCCCCTCCCACCACCCCGCCGCGTGCGCTGCCCGCGCACCCTGGGTTCCCGCCGGTGCGGGAACGACGGGTGAAGGGGCTCAGCGTAACGCCA
>DAOUJA010000033.1:0-17550 GCA_034423175.1 Dehalococcoidia bacterium | reverse complement strand
GGGTAGTCTGTGGACCACATGCAGTTGTCCTGCCCCCACCAGGAGAGCAGTTGCCCGCCCACGTAGTCGTTGAAGAACGTCGCGTAGCAGTTGCGGTAGAAGTACTCGCTCGGGAGCATCGTCATCGGCATGGGCCGCGAGTCCTTGAACCGCTTGTAGTAGTAGTCCCACTGTTGCAGCAGGAACGGAATCCATCCGATCTCGCTCTCCACCACCACCACCTTCAGGTTGGGGAAGCGCTCGAAAACGCCCGTGAAGATGAGGTCGAACAGGGAATTCGTCACGCTCTGCAGTTTGAGATTCACGGAACCGCGGTGCGCGAGCAGCGGGTCTCCTCTCCGTTCGCCGAAGTTCGTGTGCGCGCTGTAGTCGAAGCCGGTGAGTATGTGCAGGTGCACCGGCACGTCCAACTCCTGCATGGCTGCCCAGAGCTTGTCGTAGTGGTCGCCGGTGAAAGGGATGTCGGGGTGCGGGACCTGCCAGACCAGCGCGCCATACAGCCCCGCCTCGTGCGTGCGGTACAACTCGGCGACCGCCTTGTCGATGTCGTAGCACGTGAGGAGCGAGATGCCGACGAGCCGCTGTGGAGAGATGGAGCAGTACTCCATCAGCCAGTCGTTGTAGATGCGGAAGCACGCTTCCTGCGCCTCCGGGTTCTCGAGGCTGAACAGCCGCAGCCCAAGCGTCGGGTAGAGCACTTCGGCGGACACGCCGTCCGTCTCCATCTCGGTGATGCGCTCGTTCGGGTCGTACCCGCCGGGGCGCTGGTCGTCCATCGCGGTGCCGGTCCTGGGCCGGGAAGGGAACTCGGGAACGTCGCCCTTCAGGCTGTCCGGCAGCTTGCTGTGCCAGAAGTCCGGCTCCTCCATAACGTGGGAGTCGGCAGAGATCAGCACCTCGCCGGAGATGTCGAGCACACCGGTTGGAGCATCCTGCGTCGTCGTCATCACGCAACCTCCCTCATACGCTTGAACGGTGGCGCGAGCGTACGCCTGCCGGGGCCGGGCGTCAAACGCTCAGCGGGCCGCCCGGAACGCTCTCTCCGTATTGCCCGCGCAGGCGGGGATCTAGCCCCCGGCGCCGACAGGTCAGCGCGCCGTCCACGCGAGGTCGATGTTGTACGTGGCGCCCGTGAGCGCGCTGCCCGCATCTGACGCCAGGAAGAGCGCCAGCCCTGCTACCTCGCTTGGCTCGATGAACCGCTTCACCACGGCCTGCGCGAGCACCACCTGCTCCACGACGTCGTCGAGGCTGACTCCGGCCATCCGCGCGAGGTCCGGAAGCTGGTTCTCCACCAGCGGCGTCCGAACGAACGACGGGCAGATGGCGTTCGCCGTGACGCCGTGCGCTCCGGCCTCGACGGCGGTCGCCTTGGTCAACCCGACGATGCCATGCTTCGCCGCGATGTAGGCCGACTTGTTCGGACTGGCGATGAGGCCGTGTACGGACGACATGTTGATGATGCGCCCCCAGCCGCGCTCCTTCATCGTGGGCAGCAGGTGCTTCGTCAGCTGGAACGGAGCGGTCAGCATGATCTGGAGCATCCGCGACCACTCTTCTTCCGGAAACTCCTCGATGGGCGCGACGTGCTGGACGCCCGCGTTGTTCACGAGGATGTCCACGCCGCCGTGTTCGCGCAGCACCTCGTCGGCGAGATAGCGCGTCTGCTCCGGGTCCGAGAGGTCCGCCTGCACGAACGACCCGCCGATAGCCTCCGCAACCTTGCTGCCGGTCTCCGTGATGTTGTTGACGATGACGTGCGCACCTTCTTCCGCGAAGCGCTCCGCTATCGCCTTCCCGATGCCGCTCGCCCCGCCTGTGACCAGCGCAGTCTTTTCTGCGAGAGTTGCCATGTCAGGATTACTCCCTCCCGGTAATCTGCCTTACCCTGGCTCGCGCTAGGCGTCTGCGCTACGCCTCGCGCTGCGCACCCGTACGCCCACCGGCAGCGCCATGCCGCCGAGCGCCGCGCCGAGCGCGCCGAACGGCAGCGCCAGCAGCCACCAGTCGCCGTTCGTGGGAACGTCGCGCAGCGGCATCGCCGCGAACGCGTACAGCGGCGCAATGACGACGATGACGCCCATGGCCGCTCCGGTGAGCTTGGCAGCGGCATCCACGCCGATCCGCCTCCCAACCGCCATGCCCGCCACCCACGGGAAGAACATCGTGCCGCACGTCCACAGCAGTGCCGCCCAGTCGCCCAGCCAGTCGCGCAGGGCACCGAGTGACACGAGCGTCGCAGCGCCGAGCACCGCGATCGCGAGCGACCGCACGGCGAGTGTGCCTGTTCCCATGGTTGGCCAGCCTCCGCGTGCATGGTACCATCCGAATTCCGTGGGAGGCCCATCGCGCCTCGGCCCGCAGACCGGCGTACCGCTGTCGCGGGCACGATTACTCATTCCCGTTTCGAGGAGCGATGGCAACGCAGGCTGTTCGCAGTTCCACTCAGTGGGTCGTCGATAAGGCGCTGGCAGGCGACAGCCTGACAGCCGACGACGGCTGCCTCCTGATGAGGTCGCGTGACCCCGCCGACCTCACAGCGATCATGGCCGCCGCCTGCGAACTGAACGACCGTACCCGTCCCCACCGGCGCGTCACCTACTCCCGCAAGGTCTTCCTGCCCCTCACCAACCTCTGCCGCGATCGCTGCGGCTACTGTACGTTCGTAAAGGGCCCGCGCCAGCGCGGCGCGCACACGATGACGCCGGACGAGGTGCTGGCTGTCGCACGCCGGGGCGCGGAGCTCGGCTGCAAAGAGGCGCTGCTGAGCCTCGGCGACCACCCGGAGGAGCGCCACCCGGAGATGCGGGAAACGCTGAAGGAACTGGGTTTCGACTCGACACCGGAGTACACCGCGGCGATGAGCAGGCTCGTTCTGGAAGAGACGGGCCTGCTGCCGCACACCAACTGCGGAACGCTCGAGCACGCCGAGATGGCAGCGATAGCCCCCTGGAACGCGAGCATGGGCATCATGCTGGAGAGCGCGAGCCCTCGTCTGCACGAGCCCGGCGGACCCCACCACGGCACAGTTACGAAACGCCCGGAACAGCGCATCGCCACGCTGGAGACCGCTGCTGAGCTCGGCGTCGCGATGACCACCGGCATCCTGATCGGCATCGGCGAAACGCCGGCGGAGCGCGTCGATTCCCTGCTGGCGATACGAGAGGTCCAGGAGCGTTGCGGCAACGTCCAGGAGGTCATCGTCCAGAACTTCCGCGCGAAGCAGGGAACGCGGATGCGGGGTGCGCCTGAGCCGTCGGCGCTGGACATGCTGCGCACGCTCGCCGTCGCCCGCCTGCTGCTCGGCGCCGACATAAACATCCAGGCCCCGCCAAACCTGCAGGCCGACGGCTACGAGACCTACCTGCTCTGCGGCATCAACGACTGGGGAGGCGTCTCCCCACTGACGAAGGACTTCATCAACCCGGAGGCCGCGTGGCCCGACACGGACCGGCTGCGCGCCCTGACGCGGGAAGCGGGCTACGAGCTGCGGGAGCGCACTGCACTCTACCCGTCCCTCGTCCTCAACGGCGTGTGGACGCGTTCCCCGCAGGTCGCGTCCCGCCTCGCGGAGTTGACGGACGACGATGGCTATGTGAAACCTGAATTGGAGCGTTGGCATTGAGCGAAGTGAATGCAATGAGCGGACAGGCGGGGCACGGCTGGGGAGGGCTGGAGTCGCTGCTGAGCGGTATCCCGGCCGACGTCGCACGCATCCTCGCGAAGCCCCTCGAGGGCGGCGAGGTCACGGTGGAGGAAGGCACCCGCCTCTTCGAGGCCGATGGTGCAGCGCTCCTCGCGCTGATGGCGACCGCCGATGAGCTGCGGAGGCAGGTCAAGGGCAACCGCGTCACCTATGTCGTGAACCGCAACATCAACTTCACCAACGTCTGCATCAAGCGCTGCGGCTTCTGCGCGTTCAGCCGGGACTTCCGCGAGGAGGAGGGCTACTTCCTCCCGCTGAACGAGATCATCCGCCGGGCCCGCGAGGCGGCGGACCTCGGCGCAACAGAGGTCTGCATCCAGGCCGGGCTGCCCCCCAAGATGGAGGGATCGCTCTACATAGACCTGACCCGCGAGTTGAGATCGGACCTGCCGGACATCCACATCCACGGCTTCTCCCCGGAGGAGGTGCTCTACGGCGCTGTACGTTCGCGAGGCACCATCGAAGACTACCTGCGCGGGCTCCGCGACGCAGGCGTGGGCTCGCTCCCCGGCACCTCCGCGGAGATTCTCGATCAGCCTGTGCGGGACAAGATCGCGCCGGGCCGGATCACGGTAGACCAGTGGACGGAGGTCATCACCACCGCGCATCGCCTTGGCATCCCCACCACGTCCACCATCATGTTCGGCCACATCGAGACCAACCGGCATCGCGCCGCACATCTCGCCTACCTGCGCGACATCCAGAAGGCTACCGGCGGCTTCACCGAGTTCGTCCCGCTGAGCTTCGTGCACGAGGAAGCTCCCATGTTCGTGCGGCACCTGTCGGACGAGATGCGCCCCGGGGCGACCGGCGCTGAAGTTATGCGGATGCACGCAGTCGCCCGCATCATGCTCCACGGCTGGATAGACAACATCCAGTGCTCGTGGGTGAAGGAGGGGCCCAAGCTGGCCCAACTGCTGCTCATGGCAGGCTGCAACGACGTGGGAGGGACCCTCATCAACGAGAGCATCTCCACCGCCGCCGGCGCTTCCTACGGCCAACTCGTCCCGCCGTCCGAACTGCGCCGATGGATACGCGACGCCGGCCGCCTCCCCGTCGAGCGCACGACTCTCTACGAGACGCGCCGCGTCTACGAGGTCGAACCGGACGAGCCGGAGCCGTTGGACCTGGCCGCCGCCCATCCCGAACGCTTCGGCTCCTATCGGGAACTCATCAAGCTCGATGCCTTCCGCTACGAAGGGCAGCGCGCACCCAGCCTGCAGGGGCCTACCCTGCCCGAGGTGCTTGCCGCCTCGCAGGGATAGGTCACCATGCCGCGAGTGCTCGCCATCTCGGGCGGGGTCGGCGGCGCCAAGCTCGCTCTCGGCCTGTCGCGCCTGCTCGGCCCGGACGAACTGACCATCGCCGTCAACACCGGCGACGACGACACGTTCCACGGGCTGCACGTCTCTCCCGACGTGGACACGGTCGTCTACGCGCTGGCCGGGCTCACCAACCCCGACACCGGCTGGGGCGTCGCAGGCGACTCGTTCCGTACGCTCGACGCGCTTGGCAGGCTCGGCGGCGAGACCTGGTTCAAGCTCGGCGACCTCGACCTCGCGATGCACCTGCGCCGCACGGAACTGCTTGCGGCGGGATGCACGTTGACTGAGGCCACGCGCGCGATATGTGAGGCGCTGGGCGTGCGCCATCCCGTCGTCCCGATGTCGGACGCCCCGGTCCGCACGATCGCGCAGACCGAACACGGCGAGATGGCCTTCCAGGAATACTTCGTCCGCCACGCTTGCGAGCCGCGCATCACCGGCGTCCGGTTCGATGGCGCGGACGACGCGCCACCCTCCCCTGCCCTGGCCGACGCGCTGGCGAAGGCGGACGCCATAGTCTTCTGCCCGTCCAACCCGCTCGTGAGCATCGAGCCCGTGCTCGCCGTACGGGGCGTACGCGACGCCATCGAGTGCTTTCCGGGGCCGCGCATAGCGGTCAGTCCCATCGTCGGCGGACGAGCGCTGAAGGGCCCCGCCGCCAAGATGATGGCCGAGCTCGGCGAGGAGGTCAGCAACGCCGGTGTCGCGCGCCGCTACGCCGGGCTCATCGACGTACTCGTCATCGACGAAGGCGACGCCGCAGAGGCCCCCGCAGTCGAGGCGCTCGGCATCGCAGCCCACGTCGCCCCCACCGTCATGACCACCGACGCCGACAAGACGACGCTGGCCCGCGAGGTGCTGGCCCTCGTATCGCACGCCGAGCATCGACGGAGCGCAAGGTGACCGGCTCACTCCCGCATCCGATGCAAACCATCGTCCCGATGAAGCCGCTGGACGAGGCCAAGACTCGCCTCTGGGACGACCTTCCTCCTCTCGAGCGACAGGCCGTCGTCCTCCTGATGCTGAAGCGGGTCGTCGCTGCCGCGGCGAACGTCACGGCGCGAGGAGCATGCGTGGTCGTGGGCGGCGACGATGTCGTGCGGGAGGTCGCAGAAGCCTCCGGCGCGCGCTGGGCGCCCGACACCGCTGACGGCCTGAACTCCGCGCTGTGGGCGGCGATGCAGACCGCATACGCTGATGGAGCGGAGGCCACGCTCTTCCTGCCCGGCGACCTGCCGCTGATAACCGGCGGCGACGTGGGGGCCGTCATCACGGCGAGCGACCACTATGCGGCTTCGGTCTGCGTTCGCGCCTCGAGCGACGGCGGCACCAACGCGCTGCTCCAACCCGCCGGCACGGCGTTCGAGCCCCTGCTGGGAGAACGCAGTTTCGAGAAGCACTGCGATGCCGCGGTTGCTGCCGGAGCAACGTTGATCACCCCTGACCTGCCGCGCATCGCCTTTGACCTCGACACCCGCGCCGACTATGACTGGGCGAAGGAGAACATCGCCGGGTTCGCGCACAGCGTCTACGATTGGGAAGATTGGCTGAACAGGAGCGGTAGATGACGAAACCAAAGATAGGCCTGCTGCTGGGCACGAGAGGCATGGTGATGCGCGCACAGCGCGAGGGCACGCCCTACTCCGCCGACGGCATGCTGGCCCTCGCCGAGCGCGCGGAGGCCGCCGGGCTCGACTCCGTCTGGGTCGGCGACAGCCTCGTCTCCAAGCCCCGCCTCGAACCGGTGACGGCGATGTCTGCCATCGCGGCGCGCACGTCGCGCGTCCGCATCGGGACCGCCGTGCTGCTGCCCGCGATACGCCCGCCGGTGCCGCTGGCGCATAGCATCGCTACCGCGGACATCGTCTCCGGCGGACGCATCGTCATCGGCGCGGGCGTCGGCGGGGCATTCAACGACGACCAACGGCAGGACTGGACCGCAGCGGGAGTCGCGCCGGAGAAGCGGGCGGGACGCTTCTCCGAGACCGTCCGGCTGATGAAGCGTCTCTGGACGGAAGACAACGTCACGTTCGAGGGCTCGCACTTCACGTTCGATAACCTGACCCTCGACCCGAAACCCGTGCAGCCCGGCGGCGTGCCGCTGCTGCTCGCCACCCACTACCGCACAGCTTCCGAGGCGCAGGTGCGACGCGCCGCCCGCCACGGCGACGGCATCATCGGCATCACCGACTCGCCGGTCCAGTACGCCGAGACCATCGGGAAAGTTGACCTGGCCCGCGCGGAGGAGGGGCGGGACAGGGAACCCTTCCAGTACGCCTATTACCTCACCGTCAACCTCGGCGCTGACCGGCAGGCCTCGGAGGCCGAGGCGCACGACTTCCTCATCAGCTACTACAAGGTCGCGCACTGGGGAAGTTCGTGGGGGCCGTGGGGAACGCCCGGCGAGGTCGCCGGGCGCATCCAGGAGTTCGCCGACGCGGGCGCGGACACCGTCATCGTGCGCTTCGCGTCGTGGGACCAGGCGGGGCAGTGGGAACGCTTCGAGCAGGACGTCTGGCCCGCGTTCGCGTAGTATCCGGCTGCTTGACCCCCTCTCCTGAGGGAGAGGGTTGGGGTGAGGGCCCTGGAGTTCGCAGCGATCTCACGCAAGAGACAGGAGACGAGCGATGGCGTGGAACGAACTGACCCCTATGGAGCGATACGTGATCGAGCAGAAGGGCACCGAGTACCCCTTCTCCGGCGAGTACGACAACTTCTACGAGCCGGGCACGTACGTCTGCAGGCGCTGCGACGCCGAGCTCTACCGCTCTGTCGACAAGTTCGACGCGCACTGCGGCTGGCCCGCGTTCGACAAGGAGGTCGAGGGCGCGGTGACCCGCCTGCCCGACCCGGACGGCTTCCGCATAGAGATAGAGTGCGCCAGCTGCGGCGGTCACCTCGGCCACGTCTTCATGGGCGAGGGCTTCACCCCAACGAACGCTCGCCACTGCGTCAACTCGCTCTCGATGCGGTTCGTCCCGGAGACGTAGCCCCGATCCGTCGTTCCTGCGGAGGCAGGAACCTCGTCCCCCTGAGGAGCAGAACAGCCAAAATGAAGATCGACGTCCACACCCACACCTACTACCAGGAGTTCGCCGACTACCTCGCGACGCGCAACGAGTTCCCGAACGTCGTCATCAGGGACGGCCAGCTCATCACCGCATGCTCGCCCGCATTCAGCATCGTTTCCCCGCCCGGACACCGCGAGGTCGAGGCCAAGCTCGCTGCGATGGAGAAGATGGGCGTTGACTTCTCCGTGCTCAGCCACGGCATACCCGGCCCAGAGCTTCTCGGCGGCGCGGAGGCCGACGACTGGGCCATCCGCATCAACGACTTCATCGCTCGCGTCGTAGAACAGTACCCCGGCAAGTTCGCTGCTTGGGGAA
Organism: Dehalococcoidia bacterium; assembly: GCA_034423175.1. Taxonomy (GTDB): domain Bacteria; phylum Chloroflexota; class Dehalococcoidia; order Lucifugimonadales; family Australimonadaceae; genus Bin16. The sequence continues at coordinate 9,133 of DAOUJA010000033.1, read as the reverse complement.
GCCTCGGGTTCGGCGACCCGAACCGCACCGTCGCGGAGGCGGAACGCTGCGTGAACGACCTCGGCTTCAAGGGATTCCAGGTCTTCTCGAACACCTTCGGCAAACCGCTGGACGCCCCGGAATTCATGCCTGTCTATCACCGCATCGCGGACCTGGGCGTCCCGCTCAACATGCACCCCACCTCCCCCCTCAATACGTCCGCGCTGGACGGCACGCTCATGCCCGGAATGGGCTTCATCTACGACACCTCCCTGGCCACCGCCCGGCTCATCCAGTCCGGTATCTTCGACGACGAGCCCGGTTTCGAGCTCATCGTCCCACACGTCGGCGGAGTGCTGCCCTACCTGGGCGGACGCATCCGCGCGAACGTCAAGGGAACGGTCCGACCCGCGAGCGACTACTTCCCGCGCATCTACGTCGACACCGTCGCCCACGACGACGCGGCCCTCGCGCACTGCTACCGCGTCGTCGGCGCGGACCGCATGCTCCTCGGCACCGACCACCCGTTCGCGGACGGCCACCACATCGGCATGGTCGACCGTCTCGACTGCACGGAGGATGAACGCGAGGCCATCTACCACGGCAACGCCGAACGCCTCCTCCACCTGTAGTGTGTGGTCCCCTCGCCCTGCAAGGGGAGAGGGTTAGGGTGAGGGTACTGCGGGTGGAGGGTGGGAGGGTTGGCAGAGCCGGGCGGAATGGGTTATGCAATGGTGTCTGAAGGAGGAACGCCCATGTCAACGACCACACCGAAGAACACCCCGATGAGCGGCGGCAGCACGCCCAGCGCCGCGGTCTACGGCTCCGACTACATGGTCGAGGTGCTGCGCGCCCTCGGCGTGAAGTACATCGCGCTCAACCCCGGCGCGAGCTATCGCGGCCTGCATGACTCCATCGTCAACTTCGGCTCCGGCGGCCCGGAGATGGTGCTCTGCACCCACGAGGAGATCGCCGTCGCGGTCGCCAACGGCTATTTCCGCGTCACCGGCGAGCCCATAGCCACCGGCCTCCACAACGTCGTCGGCCTGCAGCACGCTTCCATGGCCATCTTCAACGCCTGGTGCGACCGCTCCGCCATCATCAACCTCGGTGGTGGCGGCCCTCAGGATGCCAACCAGCGCCGCTCGACCGACTGGGTGCACAGCGCGCTCGTCCAGGGCAACGCCGTCCGCGACTACGTCAAGTTCGACGACCAGCCCACGAGCATCGAGGCGATGCCTGAGTCCCTGCTGCGCGCCATGCGTACCGCGATGACCGACCCGAAGGGGCCGGTCTACATCTGCCTGGACAGTACCATTCAGGAACAGCGCATGGATGAAGCGCTGCCCGTGCCGGATGTGTCGCTCTTCCGTCCGCCGGCGCCGCCGGCCCCGAACGCGGACGCGCTCGCGAGGGCAGTGGACGCCCTCGCCGGAGCGTCGTGGCCCGTGATGGTCGTCGGCGAGGTGGGGCGCAACCCGTCGGCGCTGACCACGGTGGTCGAGCTCGCGGAGACTCTCGCCTGCGCCGTCGTCGACGCGGAAGGAAGGTTCGGTTTCCCCAACACCCACCCGCTCGACCTCACAGGCGTCCGCGAACGCGCGCTGGCCGAGGCGGACGTCGTGCTCGGGCTGGACGTGCCGAGCCTCGGCGTGCCCTTGGGACCGTCCGTGCGCGAGCGCGGGGCGCTGCAACTCGCCGTGCCGCAGGGCGCGCGGATCATCCACGTCACGCTGCTGGACCAGGAGCGGCAGAATTGGGTGACTGACAACCAGTGGCTGCTGCCGGTGGAGATACCCATCGCAGCCGACACGGCGCAGGCGCTGCCGCTGCTGACGGCCGCCCTGCGGGAGCGGCTCGCGGGGGCGAGCGCGGTGGAAGAGCGCCGGGCGAGGGTCGCCGCGATGCACGAGGAGATGCGCGCCGCGTCCGCGAAGTGGGTGAGCTACAACTGGGACGCTGCGCCCATTTCGGCGGCCCGGCTCTACGGCGAGATCGCCGCTCGGGTGAAGGGCACGGAGTGGGCGATGGTCAACTCCCACGGGCGTCGCGTGCGCGACGTGCTCGAGATCACCGAGCACGCGCACGAGCTCGGTGGCGGGCGCGGCGCCGGTGTTGGCTACGGTCTGCCGTCGTCGGTCGGGGCCGCCCTGGCGTACAAGGGCACCGGACGACTCTGCGTGAGCGTGGTCGGCGACGGCGACTTCCTGATGACCTCCAACGCGCTGTGGACCGCGGCGCATTGCGGCATCCCCCTGCTCGTCGTCGTCTTCAATAACCGCTCGTACTACAACGATGAGGAGCACCAGGAGCGGATGGCCCGCTGGCGCGACCGCCCGGTCGAGAACAAGGGCATCGGCATTCAGATCACCGACCCCGCGCCGGACTTCGCAATGCTCGCGCGGGCGTTCGACATCGCGGGGTTCGGGCCGGTGTCGGAACCGGGCGCGCTCGGCCCGGCGCTGGACGAAGCGATAGCCGTCGTCCGCTCCGGCAAGCCCGCCGTCGTCGACGTGCTGACCCAGCCCCGCTAGGCCAGGTCAGACGAGTCGCGTCTGGAGACAGCCATGCAGGGCACAGTCAGCCCTCGACTCCATCATTCGGATGGCGTGAGAGTAGAAGGGGTCGGCGCTGCGTCAAACGACCTTCCAGGCTGCGGCTACGCGGCTTCGCGCACCCAGATGCGGGCTGCGACGTCCATGCCGAGCGAGACCTGCTGGCCGGCGCGGCTCACGTCGACAACGCCTCGGTAGGCCGCGATCTCTTCGATGACGATGCGCTCGCCCGGAAGGACGTTGCTCTTGACCAGGTAGGAGAGCAGCGGAAAGTCCTCGTCCGGGATGCGGGTGACGATGTAGGCGGGCCCCTTCTTCGCCTCGCTCAGGCGGAACGTGCCCGGGTCGGACGTGCGGAGCGCGGTGTCGTTCGCCTTGTAGATGGGCCGTCCGTACGGGCAGGTCTCCGGGTAGCCCAGCCGCTCCTCGATACGAGCGATCAGGTTGGGCGAGATGCCGTGCTCCAGGCTGTGCGCCTCCGCTTCCGCGAGCTCCAGCGGCACACCGAGCACGTCCACCAGCAGCCGCTCGGCGAGGCGATGGCGGCGCACCACGTCGCGGGCACGGGCGAAACCCGCAGGAGTCAGATCTATCCGCTTCTCCTTGGTGATGTGCAGCATCCCCTCTTTCGCCATCCGCTGCACCATGCCGGAGACCGAAGCGAGTGTAGTGCCGACCTCCTCGCCCTCCGGGATGCGGCGCAGGTAGGAGGCGAGTTCGCTCATGTGCGGCTTCAGCCCGTCTTCCTGGAGAATGGCGAGCGAAAGCAGGTAGTTCTCCGCCGTATGGGAGATGCGTGGGGAGCTCGTTGAGCGGTTTCGTGTTCTGGTCGTCATGCGGCTATTATCTCATAAGGCAGCCGCATCCAGTGGACGCGGCTGCATCAACGAAGGAGAAGCTCATGCCCATACTCAGCGGTCCGTCCCGCCCACCGTACGCGGGTGGCGCGCCGGACTCGCTCGCGATACTGTTGCACGGCCTCGGAGCCAACGGGCAAGACCTCATCGGGCTGACGATGGCGCTCGGCCCGCGCTTCCCGCATATGGCCTTCCATTCGCCGGATGCCCCCAACCCCTACGTCGAGGCCGGGTTCGGGCTGCGCTGGTTCCCACTCGAGCCGTTGGACGCCCGCCAGGAAGGACTGCGGAACGCGGGGCGCATCGTCGAGACCTACGTCGGTGAACTGCTGGACGAGTATGGGCTGACCCCGGACCGGTGCGTGCTCATCGGCTTCTCGCAGGGCTGCATGACCTCGCTCTACACCGCGCCGCGCATGGAGCGGCAGATCGCGGGCGTCGTCGGACTGAGCGGGGCGCTGCTCTTTCCGGAGTGGCTCGCCGGCGAGGTCCAACAGAAGCCGCCTATCGTCCTCGTGCACGGCGATCAGGACACCGTGCTTCCGCCTGAATCGACGGCTGATGCTGGGCAGACGCTCGCAGAGCTGGGCTTTCCGGTTGAGGCATACCTGCTGCCAGGGCTCGGCCACAGCATCGACGTGCGCGGACTGGAGATAGCGGAAAGCTTCATCGAGCGCGTCCTCGGCCCGCCGGATGGAGCGCAGCGATAGCTCCGCCCCCCATGGGCCGGACTGCAAGTGCTACACTCCTCTCAGCTCCATGTGCGGCATATTCGGATACACCGGCCCTCGTGAAGCGTCCAGCATCCTGTTGGATGGGCTCACGCGACTCTCCTACCGCGGGTACGACAGCGCGGGGCTGGCCGTTGTGGACGACTTCGGCCATCTCTCGGTCCGACGAGCAGCCGGTAAGCTGGACAACCTCCGTCGCCTCGTGGAGAACGAGCCGGTCACTGGCAGGCAAGGGATCGGCCACACGCGCTGGGCCACCCACGGTCCCGCATCCAACGTCAACGCCCACCCGCATGTGGACGGCACAGGAGAGATCGTTGTCGTCCACAACGGTATCGTGGAGAACTACGCCGAGCTCAAGGGACGGCTGACCGCAAGCGGCCACCAGTTCCTCTCGCAGACCGACACCGAGATCATCCCCCACCTGATAGAGGAGTTACTTGCGAGCGGGCGGCCGTTCGAGGAGGCGGTCCGCCTCGCGGCGGGACGGCTGCGCGGGGCGCACGCGATAGCCTGCATGCACGCGCGCACGCCAGAGACCCTCGTGGTTGCGCGCATCGGCAACGCGGGGGGCATCGCCATGGGCCCGGGCGACGGCGAGATGCTCGTCGCAAGTGACCTCTCGGCCCTCACGCCATACGCATCGAGCGCCATCTTCCTGGAGCCCGGTGAATCGGCTGTCGTCTCTCCCGAGGGGTTCGAACTGCAGTCCCTGAACGGCCGGGCTTCCACGCGAACGTTGCGCCCTGTGGGTGTGAACGGCGGAGCCGCGGCGAAGGGCGGCTACAAGCACTTCACGCTGAAGGAGATACACGAGCAGCCGGAGTCCGCAATGAGCGCGCTGCATGGACGCATTTCCTTCTCGCAGGGCGAGGCGCAGTTGGACGAGACGCTGCTGCCCTTCACCGGCACGGAGGCGGCGGCGCTGACGCGCGTCGTGTTCCTTGGCATGGGCACGAGCGTGCATGCGGCGCTGGTGGGCGCCCGCTTCGCGGAAACGCTCGCTCGTATCCCGGCGTCGGCCGAAAACGCCGCCGAGTTCCTCCACCGCGACCCCGTGCTGGACAGGCACACGCTCGTGGTGGGTGTCACGCAGTCCGGCGAGACGGCGGACACCCTGCAGGCATTGCACGAGGCACGGATACGCGGCGCGCGCACCGCCGCCATCACCAATGTGCCGGAAAGCGAGGCCACGCGTGCCGTGGAGCACGCGCTGCTCATGCATGCGGGCCACGAGGTCGGGGTTGCGTCGACGAAGACGATGGTCAATTCCATGGTCGTGATGTACCTCGTTGCCTGCGCGCTGGGGCAGCACCGCGACACGCTGAGCCCGGAGAGCGCCGCGCGCTGCGTCGACGAGATGACGCGCCTGCCCGGCCTGCTCGGGGCTGCGATAGAGATGACGGAGTACGGCGCCGAAGAGATAGCGCGGAGGTACGTGGACGCGCGGCGCTTCCTCTTTCTGGGGCGCGGGCTGATGGAGCCGATCGCACGTGAGGGTGCGTACAAGATGAAGGAGACCAGCTACATCCACGCGGAGGGCATGCCCGCCGCTGAGATCAAGCACGGCCCCCTCGCGCTCATTGACCACGAGACCCCCGTCGTCGCGGTCGCGCCGCGCAACACGCTGTATGAGAAGATGCTCGTCAGCATGTCGCAGGTGCGCGCTCGTGGAGGGAAGGTCATCGCCGTGGCAACGACCGGCAGCGCCGAGACCAACGCCTACGCCGACGACGTGCTCTGGATACCGGAGTGCCCCCCGTTGCTGCAGCCGATGGTAGCGGTCGTGCCGCTCCAACTCTTCGCCTACCGGACGGCGGACCTGCTTGGCAACGACGTCGACCAGCCGCGCCACCTCGCGAAGAGCGTCACCGTCGAGTAGCGCGGAGTCCCGGGACGGCAGCGCGCGCATGAAACTGGGCGTCACCTACCTCGGAAACCGTTTCGTGCGGCATTTCGCGGAACGGGACCTCCCCGAGATCGTCGAGGCAGGGTGCGACTACGTCGTGCACACCTTCAGCGAGTACGACCTCGCCTTTCACTCGGGCGAGATAGCCGCTCTCGTTGACGCGACGCACCGGGCGGGCCTCGACGCCTGGCTGGACTGCTGGGGGCTGGGCGGTCTCTTCGCGGGTGAGGCGTTCAGCGATTTCCTCCTCCGGCATCCCGAGTCCTGGCAGGTCCGGCCCAACGGCGGGCGAGTCCCGGTGGCCTGCCCCAATGCCCCCGCGTTCCGTGACTTGGTCCGAACGTGGACCGAGGCGGCAGCGGCGGCAGGCGCCGATGCCGTCTTTTTCGACGACCCGATGGCCCCGAAGGCGGAGCCGTGTGTCTGCGGCAACTGCCGGGAAGCCCGCTCGGCCTTCAGCGAGGCGCAGGGCCTGGGGAATAAAGTCTCCGTGGACGGCCGCACGTTCTTGCAGTGGAGCCTCGCCCGCCTGGTGCGGGGCGCGTGCTCCGAAGCGCGCGGACGCGGACTGCGCACCGTGGTCGGCGTGCTCCCGGGGTCGGGAGGACGGGATGACGACGTCCTCCAGCAGCAGACGGCCGCCGCGCGGACGGCTGACGTGGTAGCGGTGTCGCCGCTATGGCGGGCGCACGGACAGCCCGTCTCCCCGTACGTGTACGACGCCTGCGCCGCGGTCGCCGCCGCGTGCCGCGACTCGGGACAGGAGGCGATGGCCTGGCTGCAGTCGTTCTCGATACCGGCGGGACGGGAGCACGAGATCACGCAGTCCGCGGACGCGATGGCTGCGGCAGGGATAGCCAACGTCTCCACCTGGTGCTACCGCGCGGGCGAGCAGATGACCGCGATACGCTCGGAGCAACCGCACGTGGCGTGGGAGACGGTGGTCGCGGCGTACCGCCGTCTCAAGGCGGCTTCCGCCAACGGGTGACGCCGCTCACGAAAGCGACGTTGATTGCTGTTCGAGCGTCTCGCGCCCTCGCGGGAGGCGCGCCAGGACCCAGTCCCCGAATGCCCGTGCTACCGATGACTCGAGCGAGGCCAGCCTGATCATGTACAGGCTGCGCGCCGTGTCGAGGCCGGTGAGCCGCGCCGGGTAGACCTGGTCGAACTCGTGCTCGTGGGTCGCGAGCGACGAGACGATGCTGAACCCGAAGCCGTTGTTGACGGCTGCCAGGGTCGCGTGGGTCGAGTTGACGACCATGACCGGGATGTATCCGGTTTCCTTCACTCCAGCCCTGTCCAGCGCACGGCGAAGACCGCTCCAGGTGCCGGAGCCGGGCTCCCGCTCGATGAACGGCAGACCCTTCAGTTCGGCCACGTCAACCGACGGCCTGCCTGCGAACGGATGCCTTCCGGGCACCGCGAGCACCAACTCGTCCTCGGCGACCACTGTCCATTCGAGGGACGGGTGCGTCACTCTGATCCCTACGAACCCCAGGTCGGAGTGGCCGTCCCCCACCTGCTCGGTCGCCGATGCCGAGTCGGTAACGACAACGCGTGGGCGCACCCGTGGATATATCTCCGTGAACTGGGATAGCAGGCCTGGCAGCAGGTATTCCCCGGGCGCGGTGCTCGCCGCGATCCGGAGTTCCCCCTCCACCGCCGCATCATCGCGCGCGAGCGACCCGATGATGCGGTCATGTGCGGCAAGGGCGTCCACGGCATAGGCGAAGAGCCTGCTGCCGGCAGCAGTCGGTACGACACGCTTCCGGTGACGGACCAGCAGGGCCACGCCGAGCTCTGTTTCGAGCCGCTGCACGTGTCTACTCACGCCCGGCTGGCTGACGTGCCGTTCACGGGCCGCTTTCCGGAAACTGCCGGAGCGGCAGACGGTAACGAAGCTTCTCAACGCACTCATGTCCATCGCTCGATGATAATTTGTAATCATACATAGTGCCAGCCATCACCAGACGGTATCATAGCCGCATCCCACTTTGAGGTTCATGGAGAGTTATGCGAAAGACCGTCATAGTGATGGCTGCCGTCATGCTAGCAGTGCTGGTTGCATGTTCGAGTGAAGAAGAGCCGGAATTCCTCATCGCCGGGATACCCGACCAGGACGTGAGCGTGCTGGAAGCGCGCTTCAACAACCTCGCCGAGTACCTTTCCGAAGAGACGGGCTTGGACGTCCGCTACGTGCCGCAGGCGGACTACGCCGCCGTCGTCACCTCCTTCAAGCAGGGCGACGTCCATCTCGTGTGGTACGGCGCAGTCACCGGCGTGCAGGCGCGGATCGCCGTCCCCGAGGCCGAGGCGATCGCGCACCGCCCGCGCGACGGCGAGTTCCATTCCGTCTTCGTCGCGGCGCCCGGCTCGGGCATCACCAGCCTCGAGGACCTGCGCGGCAAGACCGTGACGTTCGGCTCCGAAAGCTCCACCTCCGGGCACCTGATGCCCCGCTACTACCTGAGCCAGGCGGGAGTCGACACGGAGACGGAGCTCGCCGCCCTCAGCTTCAGCGGTTCACACGACACGACGTGGAAGCTCGTGGAGGCTGGCTCATTTGACGCCGGCGCACTCAGCGAGGCCGTTTGGGAGAGACGCGTCGCGAACGGCGAGATCGACACGTCCAAGGTCGACGTCTTCTACCGGACGCCGGCGTACGTAAACTACCACTGGGTGGCGCACCCCTCGATCGGCGAGAAGTTCGGTGGGGACGCGTTGGACAACATCACCGAAGCGCTGCTCACCGTCGACGTTGACCGGGGCGGGCAGGCGAAGGAGATCGCCGAGTCCTTCAACGGCGAACGGTTCGTTCGCACGAGCAACGACAGGTACCAGGCGATTGAGGATGCTGCGCGCCAATTCGGCATTATCGAGTAGCGGGACGTCCGTCGCAGCGGCGGCGGTCCCCGCCGTCCGCTTCGACGGGGCCTCGATGCGCTACGGCCAAACGACCGTGCTGGCGCCGCTGGAGTTCGCCGTCGAACGCGGCACCCGGGTGGCCGTGATCGGGCCGAGCGGCGCCGGAAAGACGACGCTCCTGCGCCTCATGGCGGGCGCCGTCGCCCCGACGACCGGCGTTGTCGAGCTCTGCGGGCG
>DAOUJA010000032.1:0-42572 GCA_034423175.1 Dehalococcoidia bacterium | reverse complement strand
GCGCCCGCGCCGGGGCAGGCGTGGTCCTCGACCGCCTTCAGCCGCGCGTCGTCGATGCGTCCCGCGCCGTGCGCGCCGACGGCCTCGAACACGTCCAGGATGGTGATGTCCTTCCCGTCCAGCTTGCCGGGCAGGATGGAGCCGTTGTAGAAGGCGAGGCCGGGCAGGTTGAGGCGCGCCAGCGCCATCCCGCCCGCCGGGAGCGTCTTGTCGCAGCCGACGAGCACGACGATGCCGTCGAACGAGTGGCCGCGCGCGACCGTCTCGATGGAGTCGGTGATGACCTCGCGGCTCACGAGCGAGCCGCGCATGCCCTCGGTGCCCATCGCGACGCCGTCCGAGACGGAGATGGTGTTGAACTCCATGGGCGTGCCGCCCGCCTCCCGGATGCCCTCCTTGACGTACTGCGCGAGCTCGCGCTGGTTGTAGTTGCACGGCATCGTCTCGATCCAGGTCGTGGCGACGCCGATCAGGGGCTTGGCGAGGTCGTCGTCGGTGAAGCCGATGGCCTTCAACATCGCGCGCGCCGGAGCGCGGGACGGGCCGTCGGTCATCTCTGCTGAGTGCTTCTTGAGCGGGTTCGTTGCCATGAGGACTCCTCCGTTGGATACGCCCAACGATTATAGCCTGCGCCTCCGCTGTTCAAGGTACTGGCTGCCTGCAACGGCGGTGCCCGCCGCGAAGCGGCGGATGACACAACTGCGGCTATGGTATCCTCTCGGTGCGAACATGACGGAGAGGTAATCCCCTGATGGTTACAACGCAGCCAGCACCCATAGAGAGCCACGACGTTCATTCCGAACGGTTGATGCGGCACGCCTGGGAGCGGCTGGACCAGGGAGACCGGTTGCAGGCGTCGGAGAAGTGCTGGGGTGCGGTTGTCCATGCGTTGAAGGCGATAGCACGACGGTACGGATGGCGTCACCGGACGCACATCCACAACAACATGATTGCCGCGCACCTGTCGGAGTTGACCGGCGACACGCAGATATATCTCCTGTACGAGGCGATGCAGGCGATGCACGTCAACTACTACGACGACACGAAGACCGAGCAGGAGATACGCTTCAATCTGCACGGCGCAGCCGATCTTCTGCGACGCCTCGCCGCGGCGGAGCAGCGTATCGGGGCCAGTCCGCCTGCGCCCAGCTACGACCGCCGTCCCGGCGCACGCAGCGGCTGACGCTTCTCGTCCACCCTCACCCCATCCTGTACATCCATGTTCGTTATCCCTACGTATACCGGTACGGCGCGGGCTGGTACGTCTCCCAGAGGGCGGGGTCGTGGCTGGGGATGAGGGTGCCCTTCGTAACGGCGGCGAGCGTCTTGAGGCGGCGGATGGACTCGAAGGCGTCCTGGAGGTTGTAGAAGCCGTTGAAGGGGCGCTCCTTCTCCGCGTTCTCCCAGACGTGGATGGCGTCCCCGCTGAAGATCATCGTGCCGGAGTCCGGCAACTCCACGACCAGGCTCTGGTGGCCGGGTGTGTGGCCGTACGTCGACAGCACCCAGACGCCGGGCACGATCTCGGTGTCGCCCTGCAGCGTGTGGAAGTCGAGCGGGTGGTCGAAGTACTGCTTGCGGAGGACGCGGTCCATCCCCATGTCCGGATGCATCCCCGCCCGGTACTCGTTGTTCTGCACGTAGACCTTCGATTTCCTGAAGTAGCGCAGCCCGCCGACGTGGTCGTAGTGGAAGTGCGACATGATGACCGCCCTGACCTCGTCCTCGGTCGTCCCGGCGTCGCGGAGGCGGCTGCGGACATCGTCCTCCTCGGTGAACGAGTGGAGGCTGCGCGTGATGCCCTCGAGCGCCCTCGGGTCGTACGCGGCGTCCGGGTCGACGCCGGTGTCGTAGAGGATGTCGCCGTCGTCGGTGCGGAGGAGGACGCTGTAGACGGGCGTGAGGAGGCGCTCGTCGCTGAGCTCCCCGTAGATGACGCGCGAGCGGGGAAGGCTGAGCACTCCGTTGGGGAGCAGGTAGAGCTCGTGTACGGCCATGGGGCACCTCCCGGGGAGATGTTACACCCCTCACCCCCAGCCCCTCTCCCACCGGGAGAGGGGAGCAGGCAGGGGCACCCTACGGCAGCGGCTCGATCTTCCCCGGGGCCTCCTGCCGTGTCCTGCGCTCCCAGGCCGCATACAACTCTTCCTGATGGAGAGCAGCCCATTCGACAACGAGGCCCAGTGCACGTGCGGAGAGTTGACCGCGCGCGACGGCGAGGCTGCCGATGTCGACGGTCGCCTCGCCGTCCTGGTACGTCGCGTGAAAGTGGGGAGGAGCGTGGTCCCTGAAGTGCATCCGTATGACGATGCCGTAGAACCGGCAGAGCTCAGGCATTGGCGGGCGTGCTCTGTTCGGCGATCGCCAGTTCGTCCAGCGTCTTGCCGGTGAGCTCCATGTAGAGGGCGTCCGCGCAGATGTCGATCTCGTCGCCCCAGGCTATGGCGCGGTAGTCGGTCAGGTGCACCGATTCGAAGAAAGCGCGGTCGTCCCATGCAACGAAAACGCCCTTCCCCGCCATGTCGGACAGGTCTACGTCACCGGCCGCGCCGTCGTTGAAGCGCACCCAGATACGGTAGCCCTCGCGGGCCTCGACTGCTATCGGTTTGAGCATCCATTCTCTCCGTTGGGCAGTATATCAACCGCGCAGGTCCGACTTCGGGGCGCCGTCTTCGTCCTGCCCGCCCTCCGCTGAGGGCGCGCCGTCGACGGAGGGCGCCGCGTCCTCGTCGACGACGCGGAACTCGGCGGGGATCGTGTCGTCGCGCTTGCGCTCGGCCGTCATCACGTGGTTCCAGCCCTTGTTGACGAACGTGCCGATGAGCAGTCCACCGACGATGAGGTCGTCGAGGAGTCCGAAGGCGCGGAAATCGAACCAGAGGTCGCGGGGGAAGAGCAGGTAGATGAGGGCGAGCACCGGCAGCGCCTTCAGGTGCAGTGGCACCGCCCGATGCGTCATCAGATAGACTACCGTGAGGAGCCGTCTCAAGAGCAGGAGCATCGCCACGCCAAGCCCTCCTGCATACGAGTATACGCCCGCGCGCTCCCCCGCCGCAGTCGCGCACGCCCCGCACCCTTCATCCTGTATATCCTGTCCATCGATGTTCGTTGTCCGCTGGGGGTGGACGCCTCGTGATATACGTCCTGCACGGTGAAGACTCCTTCTCGGCCACGGAGGCGCTCCGGGAGGTGCTGGACGCCGTGGGGCCGGACGACGTGCGCGCCTCCAACGTCACCGAGATCGAGGCGCGCGAGTTCTCCGTCGACAAGCTGGCCGCAGCCGCGATGGTCGTGCCGTTCCTGGCGGACCGTCGCGCGGTCGTCGTACGCGGGCTGATGGGAACGGCGGAAGCGGGGCCGCGTCGCGGCGGCAGGCGCGGACAGGACGGCCCGCAGGCGCGGCCTCCGGCGGAACTGACGTCGCTGCTCACGGAGCTCCCGCCGACGTCGGACGTCGTCTTCTTCGAGGGCAAGCTCTCGGCCGCCAACCCGTTCCTGAAGGCGGTCGCCGGCGCCGGGGGCGCGGAGGTGCGGGTGCGCGAGTTCGCCCCGCTGCGGCGGGAGGCGCTCGCCGTGTGGGTATCGGAGCGCGCGGCGCAGAAGGGCGGCGCGATCGATCCGCGTACGGCGTCGATGCTCGCGGAGCAGATCGGCCCGAACCTGTGGGTGATGGACTCCGAGCTGGAGAAACTCTCCATCTACTGCGACGGCAGGCCCATCGGCGGGGACGACGTGCGCGCTCTGGTGAGCAGCACGAAGGACGCGAACGTCTTCGCGCTGGTCGACGCCATCATGGAGGGCCGCGCGGGCGCGGCGCTCACGACGATGCGCCAGCTGCTGGACGAGGGCGCCGCGGGTCCCTACCTGCTGACGATGGTCGCCCGGCAGGCGCGGCTCGTGGCGCTCGCGCAGGAGCTGCTCGCGCGCCGCGCACCGCCGCCGGAGTGGCCCGCTCGGCTCGGCACGTCGTCAGACTTCGTGGTGCGCAAGACGATGGAGCAGGCGCGCCGGTTCTCGCCGGAGTCGGTGCGCGCCCTGTACCGGTTGCTTCTGGAGACCGACCTCGCGCTGAAGAGCGGCACGTCGGACGAGCTCGCGCTCACGGAGATGCTGGCGGGCGCGGCGGCGTTGCCGTCGGGGGTGCGGGCGGGCCGGTAGGAGGCAGTACGGCAGGTGATACCGAACAGTGATACTGCACTATCGCACTACTGGCATGCCTGGAGTATCGTAGGGGCCGGAGCAGACGACGGAGTAATAGACCGTGACCACCATCGCATCCCTCGAACAACGTGTGGCGCGTCTCGAAGGTGCTTACGAGCACCTTGCGACCAAGGCCGACCTCCGCGAGTTGGAGGGCAAGCTTCACCAGATGGAGAGCAGGCTGCTGCGCTGGTTGGTGGGGACCCTCCTGGCGAGCGTGGGCATCACCGCGGGGATGGCGTCCGGCATCACGCTCGCGGTCGACCGGCTGCTCGGCAATTAGGTAGGGGCATGTGGTAGGGACGTCGTGACGACCGGGTCCATTGAACAACGCGTAGCGCACTTGGAAGGCGCGTACCAGCACCTCGCTACCAAAGCCGACCTCCACCAGATGGAGAGCAGGCTGCTGCGCTGGGTGGTGGGGACCCTCCTTGCGAGCGTGGGCGTCACGGCAGGGATGGCGTCCGGCATCACGCTCGCGATCAACCGGCTGCTCGGCGATTAGGCAGGCGCGCGGGCAGCCGCCCCTCTGGATTCCCGCCTGCGCGGGAACGACGGGAAGGGCGCCCACGAGGGACGCCCCTACGCCACGCCTAGACCCCGAAGAAGCGCTTCGCGTTGCCGCCGAGGACCGCCGCCTTGTCGTCGTCGGTGAGGCCGGGGTAGTGGGCGAGCTCGTCTATCTCCTCCTCGGCCTTCAGCGCGTCGACCTCGTGCGGGTAGTCGGACGCGTACGCGAACGGCGTCGCCCCGATGCGCTCGACGAGGTGGCCGAGCGTCCCCTCGCTGCCCTCGCACCCGATGAGCACGTTGCCGCTCCTGACCCACTCCTCGGCGTCGAGGCTCGACGACCGCGGGCGGTACTCGTCCTCGCGCGCGATGCGGTCGAGCACGAACGCGAGCCAGCCCGCGCCGCCCTCCATGAAGCCGATCTTGAGGTTCGGGAAGCGGTCGATCGCGCCCTGCCGGAAGAACGAGACGAAGTTGATGATGAGCGGCAGCGGGTGGTGGAGGATGTGCGACGCCCCGTTGTCGATGAAGCCCTCCATGCCGAGGTTGAGGTTGGAGCCGCCGTGCAGCGCGAGCACGCAGCCGAGCCGCTCCGCCTCCTCGTAGACCGGCCAGTACATCTCGTGCCCGAGGTTCACGGGCAGCCCGCGGGTGGGGAGCATCGCGCCCGGCAGGCCGAGGTCCTCCACCAGCCGCCGCAGCTCCTTCACGGCCTCCGGCACGTTCTGCATCGGGACCAGCCCCATCGGGTGCAGGCGGTCGCTCACCTTGCGGTAGCAGGCGTGGACGTAGTCGTTGAAGCCCTGGCAGACGGCGACCGCGTAGTCCGGGTTCTGGATGATGCCGACGGCGAGCCCCTGCGTGGTGAACATCACCGCCTTGTCGATCTCGGCGCGTTCCAGGAAGGCGACCCAGTCCTCGCCGGAGCCCATGCGGTGCTCGCTGGCGTTGACCCGCTCGCGCCCGGCAGCGCCGGACGGCCGCATCTGGGGCATGTGCATGCCGTCCAGGCCGGGGAAGAGCCTTCCGCCGGCGCTCCGCCCGCCGCGGATGACGGACTGGAACGGCTCCGGCATGAAGTCGAGCATCTCCATGCTGGCCTCGATGATGTGGCCGTCGCAGTCAACGACCGGGAAAGCGCGCTTCGCCATGACTCCCTCCCTTTGTCACGATTTACGTCGTACGCGGATGGTACAGCGCGGGATGGCGTCTGTACACGCCCACCCCTTCTCCGTCATTCCCGCGCCCCTTCTCCGTCATTCCCGCCCCTTCCGTCATTCCCGTGAAAACGGGAACCCAGTGTGCCGGGCAAGGACGGGGCGGATGTCGCGGGTTGTCAATCCGTGACGAGGAGCGCTATGAAGCCGCCCACGGTGGAGGCCCAGACACCGGCCCCGATGACGATGATGGTGGTCTTCAGGCTGCCAAGCTCCGAGCGGATGTCCTGCACAGACTCCGCGAGGTCGCGAAGGCGCTCGTTGACCTGCTCGTAGGCGCCTTCGAGCTTGCTGACGCGCTCTGTGATGTCGGGGGTAGCTCGGGTGGTCATGGACTCGCGACTCCTCGATGGCAGTATAGTACGCTGTTGCGACGTCACGATACTGCCGTGTCAGCGTTCGCGACGAGATTACGCGAGAGGGCCCTGGTCGCGTAACCAGCGCGTGTCACCAATTCGGCCCCTCACCAGTTGAAGTGCAGCTCGATCATGCCGCCGTCGTCGTCCTCCTCGTCGTCGGGCTCGCGCGGCGGAGGCGGGAGCGCGTCCTGCCACCCGACCCACGGCAGCGACTCGATCCACGACCGCACCTCCAGCCGTTCGGTCGGCGACAGCCTGCGCTCGCGGGTGAACGCGTCGAGCATCCGCAGCACTTGGCGCTGCGTGAACGGTATCCAGCTGTTGCCCTCGCCGAACATGTAGGCGTCCATCGCGCCCTCGGCTGCCATATCGCGGGCGAAGTCGTAGACGACGCCCCTGGGCCGTGGCAGGTACTCGACCTTCATGATGCCGATGTCCAATCCCATGGCGATGCCCTCCGGTGTAGGGTCCTTGGTCCATATCGGACCAAGGGGTGGCAGTCAAGAGGTGCTATGGACCCAGAGAACCAGCCCCAATACACTCTCGCGGTTCGGTACATTGAACCTCTTGGAGGCAAGGTCTGGTGACGCAACGCAGGAATCAGTCAGACCGGTACAAAGAGCGCATTGCATCGTTCCTGGAAGAATGGGAAGAGAGGGGGTTCAACGACTGGCAACAGTTTCGCAATTGGTCAGTGCAGCAAGTCTTGTGGGACTACGGACTGTCAATACCAGAAATCGAAGATATCACGAGCGTTGACGGAGCCAACGATAGAGGTATCGATGCCTGGTACTACGATGAAACGGACGAGCCTCCTAGATTGGTCTTGATTCAAGCCAAGGACTCCGGTTTAGCAAAGGAGGACTTCGCGAAGTTACGCGAAGGGCTAACTGATCTAGTGAATCCCGAGCGTGCCGTCAATGCCAATCAGCCCTTGAGAGAGAAGGCTGCTACTCTCCGGTCGGAGATGCCCCAATACCTGAAGGTGGATGTCTACCTCACGAGTTCACGAATAGCACAGCAAGGACTCCGTCCCGACGAGGACGGCAACCCTTATGATGCATTTGAAGGCAATCTAGCAGGTAGCACATCAGAGTTCACCTACTACGTTCGCGACATCAAATACCTTGTAGACAACTTGAGGGTTATTCACAATAACCCAATTGAATACAGTTTCAAAACAGACCCCAATTCTTACTTTGAATTCGTGAGCGGCAACTTCAAGACAGTATGCGCGGCAGTTAGTGCCGTCGACTTAGTGAGACTCTTCCATAAGGAACGGCAGAATCTCTTTCGCAAAAATCCAAGATACTACTTGGGGAAAAGCACCAGCAATAAGGCAATCAAGCACTTCCTCAGTGACCCTGAACAACAATCTGCAGATTTCTATCTCTACAATAATGGATTGACCTGTGTCGCGCAATCGGTGAGAACCATGGATGATGAGATACACGTCCATGACTTTCAGATCGTGAACGGCTGCCAGACCGTTGCATCATTGTGGTCATGCTGGGTTGATAACATCGACATTAGTAGGGTTCATGTACTATCAAAGATTGTCGAGAACCCTCGTGCCGGCTCAGAGATGGACAAGATGTCCGAAGACATTGCTGAACGCTCGAACACCCAGACACCGCTAAAGGCTGAAGATTGGAAGTCTAATGACAAGAGGCAACAAGAACTGCAGAAGAAATTCGAGATACTGCCTAGCCCATGGTTCTACGAGATAAAACGTGGAGTCTGGGGTATGATGAGCACACAAGACAAGTTTGCTTACCGCATAGGACCCAAGAGGTACCGGAAGGTCGGAATGCGTGAACTAGGGCAAGTATGCTACGCGTTCACAGGACACTCGGCCGAGGCAATGGACAAAGCCCGCGAGATATTCACTAGCGATAGGATATATAATGAAATCTTCGCTGAAGGTCTAACCCCAAGCCAACACTTGCTTCCGTACATAGTATACTTGGAGGCCGATATTCAAGCTAAAAGACAGCAAGCAGAATACTTGCGATTCCCCATAGTAAGCGCAGTGGGTTCGCTGTTGTCGTCTTTGGCAAGTGTTCCTCATGGATATCTCTCTCCTACTCATTCGGACGAGCTGCTCCGAAACGACAGATGGGTTCCCATTCTTGTCGAACACGCTCTGCGTAGTTTGGCTAGGAGAATTGATACAGAATCACAAATCAGTGGCAGGGGAGCTCGTGCAATAGTGCGGACCAATGCTTGGATGGATGATGCCGTTGCCCAAGCATTGGATTCAATCAACGACCGCCTCAAGATTGAAAGGGAATTAGGATCTGCTGGAGACAACGCTCTGTCTACGATTCTTCCTTTTTGGCGCACATGACTGTTCAAGCCTGATATCCCCCCACGACACCCGCCCCTTGCCCCTCCCGACGCCCGCCCCCTACCATGGAAGGCCGGTGCGCAGCCTCCGGCCCGATGCGGCGGACCCCCGCCGGCCAGGAGCGCAGTGTTACCAAATGTTACCGATTGTTACCCCCAGCGATAGCGCCCCACGCCTGAGCGGGGCGCGGTCAGGAGTGCAATGGCCATCGCAGACCGCATGCAGATAGGCATCGCGTCGCCGCACATCTTCACGGACGGCAACGTCGACATGGCATTCGCCGCATCGTACGTGCGCCGCGCCGAGGAGATCGGCTACGCCAGCCTCTGGACCCAGGAGCGCGTCACCGGCTCGCCCACCGTCCTCCACCCGCTCTCGTTCCTCGCGTGGCTCGCGGGGCAGACCACCACCGCCCGCATCGGCGTCTCGGTGCTCGTCCTGCCGCGCCACAACCCGGTCATGCTCGCGAAGCTGGCCGCCGACATCGACGTGATGAGCGGCGGGCGGCTCGTGCTCGGCGTCGGGCTCGGCAACAACGGCGACGAGCTGCCCATGTACGGCGTCACGGCGGAGCGCCGCGTCACCCGGTTCGTCGAGCAGGTGCAGGCGATCCGCGCGCTCTGGTCGCAGTCGCCGGCCGGCCACTCGGGCGCGTTCTACGACCTGCCGGACGCGAGCATCTCGCCGAGGCCGTCGGGCCCGCCCATCATCTTCGGCGCCAACGCCGACGCCGCCCTCGCGCGCAGCGTGCGCCACGCCGACGGCTGGATGGGCGCGGGCAGCGGCCCGCTCGCCGACTTCCCGCGCAAGGTGGCGCTCGTCAAGTCGCACCTCGCGGAGGCGGGCCGCGACCAGGCGTCGTTCCCCATCTCCAAACGCCTCTACCTGGCCGTGGACGACGACGAGGAGCGCGCGCTCCGCCGCCTGCGGGAGTGGTTCGGCTACTACTACGGCAACCCGGGCAACGCGGAGCACGCCGCCATCTGGGGCAGCGCCGCGAAGATCGGCGAGCTCCTGGAGGAGTGGGCCGAGATGGGCGTCGACGAGGTGCTGCTCAACCCCGTCTTCGACATGGAGGAGCACCTCGAGCGCCTCGCCGGCATCACGGGGCTCGCGTGAGTACCCCGTCATTCCCGCGCAGGCGGGAATCCAGACCGGGCACGGGTGCAGGGGTCGTCATGTTGAGCGCAGCCAGCGCCTCAGCACGTAGCATCCCCTCGGGGAACGTCGGCGCACGGAGGCGCGTCTCCCCGGGAGATTCCTCGGCTCCGCTCGGAATGACAATGCACGGGGACGTAGACGACAGAGGAGACGCATGACACGTATCGCGATCGTGGGAGGAACGGGGCCGGAGGGGCGCGGGCTCGCGCTGCGGCTGGCGATGGCCGGACACGAGGTCGTCATCGGCTCGCGGGACGCGGGACGCGCCGCCGAGGCAGCGGCAGGGTTGTTGGAGGGACGTGGGGCCGTCGTCCCTGCGGAGGCAGGGACCTCGTCTCCTTCTTCAACTCCCCTCTCCCAGGAGTGGGAGAGGGTCAGGCTGAGGGTTGAAGGCGCGGCGAACGCGGACGCCGTGAGCGACGCGGACGTGGTGCTGCTCGCGGTGCCGTTCGAGGGGCTGCGCCCGACCGCGGAGTCGCTGCGCGGCGCGCTCGCGGGCCGGCTCGTCGTGAGCATCGTCGCGCCGGTGGAGTTCGTCGACGGCCAGATGCGCGCCGTCAGCGTGCCGGAGGGGTCGGCGGGCGAGCTGACGCGGGACCTGCTGCCGGAGAGCCGCGTCGCCGCCGCGTTCCAGAACATGAGCTCGCGCGATCTGCTGCGGGCGCAGCACCCGCTCGAGGGCGACGTCGCGGTCACCGCCGACGACGAGTCGGCGCGCCGCGAGACGATGGCGCTCGCGGAGGCGATGCCGTCGCTCCGCGCCGTCGACGCGGGCCCGCTGTCGAACTCGCGCTACGTCGAGGAGCTGACCGCGCTGCTCGTCAACCTCAACCGCATCCACAAGGCCCACAGCACCATACGCTTCCTGGGGCTGTAACCCCGTCGTTCCTGCGAAAATAGCCCCCGTCATTCCCGTACCGGCGGGAATCCGGCGTGGGGTAGGGGCAGGTTTCAAACCTGCCCCTACCGGGGGCGGGGACGGGGGTGCTGGCGGGCGCGGTCTGCCGCCTCCCCATTTTCATTCCCTTGCACGGCCTGACAAGGCCCGGGCCATTCCTGCGGAAAGGGCTCCGTCATTAGGGCCATTCCTGCGAAGCTCGCGCTTCAGCCCACAACCTTGCGCCCCTGCCTCGTGGTAGAAGGGGCGGGGGCATTGCAGGACGGGTTGCGAGCGGGGGGTTGACGCTTACATCCGCGCGTGGTGGTGCTATGATTTAAGTGACCTGCTTCGCCGGAACTCTGCGGAAGAGGAAGGGGCCCGTGGCGCAGCGTTACCAGCGTGAGATAGAAGAGATACTCGGCCAGGCCGGGGAAGAGGGTTCGGGGGGCCGCTCGGACGGCTCCAAACCGCCCCGTGGGCCGCGCCGGGCCTCCCGCTCCCCGCGCCGCGGGCTGGGCGCGTTCATACGGCCCACGCCCGGCAGGCTGCTGCTCGCCGGCATCGTCCTGCTCGTCCTGTCGGTCCTCTTGAAGGCCCTCGATGCTCCGGGCGTGACCCCGTTCCTATGGGCGAGCGTAGTGCTGTTCGTCTTTGCCTACGTCGTCTACTTCACCAGGCCGCGTCGGACGGTTGAACGGCGCTGGCGCGGGCAGCCGATGGATGACCCCCAACCTGCCGGCCCCCTCTCCCGTCTCTGGCGGTGGATCACCGGAGGCTAGGTCATGCGCAGCTATCTGTCCCATCTCGAATGCACCGAGACGGGAGAGACGTATAACGCCGACGAACCCCACACCCTTTCGCCCGCAGCACAGAAGGTCCTCTATCCCCGCTACGACCTCGATGCCGTGCGCCGCGAGGTGGACCCGTTGGTGTTCGCGTCGCGCCCGCCCACGATGTGGCGCTACTTCGAGCTGATGCCCGTCCGCGACGAGGCGAACGTCGTCTCGCTCGGCGAGGGCGGCACGCCGATGCTCCGCGCAACCAACCTGGAACGCTCGCTGGACGCGCGAACGATCTACATCAAGGACGAGGGACAGAACCCCACGGGCTCGTTCAAGGCGCGCGGGCTGTCGTCCGCGGTGTCGCGGGCGAAGGAGTTGGGGCTCACGCGGCTCACGGCGCCGTCCGCGGGCAACGCTGGCGGCGCGCTGGCGTCGTACTGCGCGCGGGGCGGCATGGAGTCCTACGTCTTCATGCCGGAGGACGCGCCCGTGGCGAACCGGGTGGAAACCTCCCTCGCGGGCTCGCACCTGACGCTGGTGAACGGGCTCATCAACGAGGCGGGGCGGCTCTCCCGCGAGAAGGCGGCGGAGCTCGACCTGTTCGACGTCTCGACGCTGCGCGAACCGTACCGCGTCGAGGGCAAGAAGACGATGGGCTACGAGATCGTGCAGTCGCTCGGGTGGCGTGTGCCGGAGGCGATCATCTACCCGACAGGCGGCGGCACGGGCCTCGTGGGGATGTGGAAGGCGTTCAGCGAGATGGAGTGCCTCGGCTGGATAGGGCCCGAGCGTCCGAAGATGATCGTGGTCCAGTCCACGGGCTGCGCGCCTATCGTGCGGGCGTTCGAGCAGGGGCTCCGTCACGCGGAGCAGTGGGAGAACGCGCAGACGATAGCGGCAGGCATCCGCGTGCCGGCGGCGGTTGGCGACTACCTGATCCTGGACGCGGTGCGCGAGAGCGGCGGCACCGCCATCGCGGTGACGGACGAGGAGATACTCGTGGGCATGCGCGAGATGGCGTCGGCCGAGGGTGTCTGGTCGGCGCCGGAGGGCGCGGCGACGCTCGTTGCGTACCGCAAGCTGCGCGAGTCCGGCTTCCTCGCCCCGGAGATGGAGACGGTGCTCCTGGTCACGGGCGCCGGGAGCAAATACACGGACGTGGCGATGGGAGCGTGAACCGAAAGAGCGTATCCGGGGTAGGTTGAAGGAGCGCCGCAGCAATCGCTGCGGCGCTCCTGGTTGCCCGGGCGATTCCTAGAAGCGGGGTTCGCGGGGGCGGGCCTCGTTGACCACGAGGGCCCGGCCACTCACCGAGTAGCCATTGAACATCTGGACTGCCTGCTCCTTCGAGGTCTCGTCCTCCATCTGGACGAATCCGAAGCCGCGGGGCCGTCCCGTCTCTCTGTCCGATGGGATGTGAACGGAGACCACGGCCCCTGCCTGGGAGAAGAGGTCGTGGAGTTCATCCTGGGTCATCCTGAACGGTATGTTGCCTACAAACAGGCGATTGCTGTCCTCTGCCACTGTCGCTGTCCTCCAAACTACGCTACGGCGCAAGCCGTGTATTACCGCCCTCCCACGCTGTTCAAGGCCGGAGGCTTGTTCAGATTCGAGTGGAACCCGAGCGGCGACCGCATTGTAGCCCGGTGACGGGCTACATGCAAGCGGGAATGTTTCACCGTCGAAAATCGCATCGCGGGCTGGACAGGCTGCCGGAATGCAGGCACTGCCGTCCCGCGCGCTGCGGTCTGTTCGGCGCGACTACCGGAGATTGCGATGGCGTCGGCGTTTCGTGAATAATGGGGGCGCTCACGCATCACCACACAGGAGCGTCCTTTTGCATCCGTTCATCTACGTCGCCCCGAGCACCCTGGACGAAGCGGTCGCCGTCCTCCAACGGCACGGCGAGCGGGCGAGGCCGTTCGCCGGGGGGACCGACGTCCTCGTGCAGCTGCGCGGCGGCCGGTTCGAGCTCGACGCCATCGTCGACCTGAAGAGCGTGCCGGAGGCGACGGAGCTGTCGTTCAACGGCAGCCTGCGGATCGGCGCGGCGGTTCCCTGCTACCGGATCTACGAGGACGACGCCATAGCGGGAGCGTTTCCCGGCCTCATCGACGCGGCCTCGCTCATCGGGGGCATCCAGATACAGTCGCGGGCAAGCCTGGGCGGCAACCTGTGCAACGCCTCGCCGAGCGCGGACGGCATCTGCCCGCTCATCGTCCACTCCACGGTCGCGGTGGTGCGCGGCCCGCAGGGCGAGCGGCGCGTGCCCGTGGAGGAGTTCTGCACCGGACCGGGCGCGACCGTCCTGGCGCCGGGTGAGTTGCTCGTCGCGCTGGAAGTGCCCGCCCCGCCCAAGGGCTTCGGCGCGGCGTACCAGCGCTTCATCCCGCGGAACGAGATGGACATCGCCGTGGCGGGAGTCGGCAGCGCCCTGACGCTGGGAGAGGACGGCTCGACCATCGAGTCCGGGCGCATCGCGATGGCCGCGGTGGGGCCGACGCCGCTGTTCGCGGCGCGGGCGTCGGCGTTCCTCGCCGGAAAGCCCGCGACGGCGGAGACGTTCGCGGAAGCGGGCGAGATCGCCTCCACGGAGGCGACGCCCATAGGAGACATGCGCGGCACGGCGGAGCACCGCGTCGAGCTGGTCAAGGTGCTCACGCGCCGGACGCTCGCCGTGGCGCTCGGCCGCGCCCAGGCAAATCGCTGAGAAGCAGGTAGGGGATGACGCAACAAGAGACACCAGTCCGAAAGGTCCCGGTCGCCTGTACGCTGAACGGTCAGCCGGTGGAGTTCCTCGCAGCGCCGTACCAGTCGCTGTTGGAAGCGCTCCGGGAGGTGGTCGGCCTGACGGGAACGAAGGAAGGCTGCAACGACGGCAATTGCGGCGCGTGCACCGTCTCGCTGGACGGGCGCATCGTCGACTCGTGCCTCGTGCTCGCCGCGGAGGTGGACGGCAAACAGCTGGACACCATCGAGGGGATGGCCCCGCCGCACGGCCTGCACCCGTTGCAGCAGGCGTTCCTGGAGGAGGCCGCGCTCCAGTGCGGCATCTGCACGCCCGGCTTCCTCGTGGCGGCGCGGGCGCTGCTGGAACGCGAACCCCATCCGGACGAACACCGCATCCGCCTCTGGCTCGCCGGCAACCTCTGCCGGTGCACCGGGTACGACAAGATCGTGCGCGCCGTCCAGCGCGCTGCAGACCAGACCACGTAGTGCGCCCGACGGCGCCTCGAGGAGTCGAGTGAAATGACTACGACCGCTGACCGTCCCGCACAGGACTTCAAGGTGGTGGGCACCCGCCCCATCAGGCACGACGGCGTCGACAAGGTGCTGGGCCGCGCTCAGTACGGCGCAGACGTCAAGCTGCCCGGCCTCATCCACGGCGCGGTGCTCCGCAGCCCCTACGCGCACGCCATCGTAAAGAAGGTGGACGTCTCGCGCGCCGAGGCTGCGCCCGGCGTCTACGCCACCGTCACCGGCGAGGACATGCCGGTCACCGCACCGAAGATGGTGGACATGATGGAAGAGGTGACCAACCTCAAGTGGTCCAGCCAGCGCGTCATGGCGCACGGCAAGGCCGTCTACCGGGGGCACCCGGTCGCCGCGGTCGCCGCCGTCGACCAGAACACGGCCCTTGAGGCTCTGAAGCTCATCGAGGTCGAGTACGAACCGCTCCAGGCGGTGATCAGCCTGGAAGACGCCATGAAGCCGGACGCGGTCATCGTCCACGAAGACCTCGAGGGGACCCACCTGGGCGAGAAGGTGAAGTACACCAACGTCGCGGAGCACACCCGCTCCGAGTTCGGCGACCCGGAGGCGGCGTTCGCCGAGGCGGCGCACGTCCTGGAACGGACGTACACCATCGCCCGGGCGCACCAGGGCTACATCGAGCCGCACAGCTCCACCGCGTTCTGGAGCCCGGACGACAAGCTCACCGTCTACACGACCACGCAGGCCCCGTTCGGCGTGCGCGGCAACCTGGCCACGGTGCTGAAGCTCCCGCTCTCCGACGTGCGGGTCATCCCGACGGAGATCGGCGGCGGGTTCGGCGGCAAGATCAACCTCTACCTGGAGCCGCTTGCCGCAGTGCTCTCCCGCAAGTCCGGCAGGCCGGTGAAGATGATCATGGACCGCAAGTCCGTGTTCGACGCGACCGGCCCCGGCCCCGGCGGACAGGTCACCGTGAAGATGGGCGTGGACAAGGACGGAAAGATCGTCGCGGCTACGGCGGACATCCGCTACATGGCGGGCGCGTACCCCGGCTCGTCCATCAGCGCGGCGACGGCCGGCATATTCGCGTGTTACAAGGTGCCGAACGTGCGCATCGACGCCTACGACGTGGTCATCAACATGTCCAAGACTGCCGCGTACCGCGCGCCGGGCACGCCGCAGGCGACATTCGCCAGCGAGTCGCTCGTCTCCGAGCTCTGCGAGACGATCGGCATGGACCCGATGGAGTTCCACCTGCTCAACGCGGCTGAGGAGGGGACGCGCAGGCCGGACGGGCCGGTGTTCCCCCGCATCGGGAACGTGGCGTGCATGGAGGCGATCAGGGACTCCGACCACTTCAAGAGCGACCTGGGCGAAAGCTCGGACGGGAAGCTCCGCGGGCGCGGCTTCGCCAGCGGCTACTGGAACGGCGGCGGCAACCGCTCGTCCGTCACGATCAGCGTGAACGACGACGGCGTGGTGTCGCTCGTGGAGGGCAACCCCGACATCGGCGGGACGCGCACCACGATAGCGATGCAGGCCGCGGAAGTGCTCTGCCTCCCGGCGCACGACGTGCACCCCACCGTCGTGGACACGGACTCCGTCGGCTACAACGACCTCACGGCGGGCAGCCGCACGACCTACGCCAGCGGGCAGGCGGCGATAGACGCGGCCCGGCAGATCGTGGAGGAGATCAAGAAGCGCGTCGCGATGATCTGGGAGACCGAGCCGGAGAACGTCGAGTACGAGGACGGCGTCTTCCAGAACAAGGTCGCGCCGGACCAGCGGTTCACGTTCAAGGAGGCGGCGGGCAAGCTCGGCCAGACGGGCGGACCGGTCTTCAAGACCGGGGCGGTGAACGTCCGCGGCTCGGGCGGCGGCAGCTTCGCCGCGCACCTCGTCGACGTGGAAGTCGACCCGGAGACCGGCAAGGTCCAGATCCTCCGGTACACGGCGGCGCAGGACGCCGGCAAGGCCGTGCACCCATCCTACGTCGAGGGCCAGCTCCAGGGCGGAGCGGCGCAGGGCATCGGCTGGGCGCTCAACGAGGAGTACTACACGAGCCCGGACGGCGTGATGCAGAACTCCAGCTTCCTGGACTACCGGATGCCGACCGCGCTGGACCTCCCGATGATCGACCCCATCGTGGTCGAGGTGCCGAACACCAACCACCCGTTCGGCGTGCGCGGCATCGGCGAGACGAGCATCGTTCCGCCCGCGCCCGCGGTCGGCAACGCCATCGCGGACGCCATCGGCGTGCGGATGTACCAGACGCCCATGAACCCGAGCCGGATCATGGAGGCGCTGGCGAACAAGCGGAACGGCAAGAACGGACACCAGGGCTAGGGCCAACGTGGCGACGGTCTTCCTGTCGATACCGCTCAGGCGCTACACCGGCGGCGAGGCGAGCATGGAAGTCCCCGGAACTACCCTGCGCGCCATCGTCCGGGGCCTCAACGAGCGGTACCCGGGCATCGTCGATAGCCTGGTCAATCCCGACGACGCCGACCGGCTGATGCCGGGGCTGGGGGCCGTCGTGGACGGGGAACCGGCGAACATGGGCCTGCTCACCCCTATCGACGAGCGCTCCGAGGTGCACTTCATCCCCGCCATCGCCGGCGGCGCCATCGCCGGTGCGCGGGGAATACGCGGAGGCGGCAGATGAAGCTGGCATCCCGGATGTCGCGACTGGGAACGGAGACCGCGTTCGAGGCGCTGGCCCGCGCGAAGGCGCTCGAAGCGCAGGGCCGCAGCATCGTCTTCCTCGGCATCGGCGAACCGGACTACGACACGCCCGCCCACATCGTCGAGGCGGCGAAGGGCGCGCTGGACGCCGGGTACACGCACTACGTGCCGTCTCCCGGCATCACCGAGGTGCGCGAGGCGATAGCGGCCGACGTCGGGCAGCGGCTCGACTGCGAGCTTCCCGCGTCCCGCATCATCGTGACGCCGGGCGGCAAGCCGATCATGTTCTTCACCATCCTCGCGCTCGCCGAGGAGGGCGACGAGGTCATCTACCCGAACCCCGGCTTCCCCATCTACGAGTCGATGGTCCGCTTCGCGGGCGCGACGCCGGTGCCGATGCGGCTGCGCGAGGAGCTCGGCTACAACCCGGACCCGGACGAGCTCGCCGGCCTCATCAGCCCGCGCACGCGCCTCATCATCGTCAACTCGCCGAACAACCCCTGCGGCAGCGTCATCCCGGACTCGACCCTGCAACGCATCGCCGGGCTCGCGGTCGAGGCGGACGCCGTCGTCCTCTCGGACGAGATCTACAAGGACTTCTACTACGAGGGCTCACACACCTCCATCACCAGCTTCCCCTCCATGTGGGAGCGCACCGTGGTGCTGGACGGGCTCTCCAAGAGCTACGCCATGACCGGCTGGCGGCTGGGCTACGGCGTCTTCCCGGAGCCGCTCGTGGAGCCGGTAACGCGCCTCGTGACGAACAGCGTCTCCTGCACGGCGGCGTTCGGGCAGATCGCGGCCGTCACCGCGCTGCAGTCGCCGCAGGACTCCGTCAGGGAGATGGTGAGCGAGTTCAACGAGCGCCGGGAACTGCTCGTGGCCGGACTCAACGACCTGCCCGGCGTGACCTGCCCGATGCCGATGGGAGCGTTCTACACGTTCCCGAACATCTCCGGCACGGGGATGACGAGCAGCGAGTTCGAGCGCGGCGCGTTGCAGGAAGCAGGTGTGTCGCTCCTCTCGGGGACCTCGTTCGGAGAGTACGGAGAGGGCTACGTCCGCATCTCGTTCGCCAACTCGCAGGACAACATCCGCGAGGCCCTCAACCGCCTGGGCCGCTGGCTCGCGGGGCGGTAGGCTCCGCCGACCCACCCGCGACCTCCTCAGCGAACCCCATCACCGCCTGTGCAACACGCTCCCAGGCGCCGCCCTCCGGGAGGGGCAGGCCGTGCGAGCCGTCCACCCTCTCATAGCGCCGCACCGCCGGCAGGCGTCGCACGAGGCGCTCGGTGTCGGGGGGCTTCACGAGCGTGTCCCGTATGCCCTGCACGACCAGCGTCGGAGCGTGCAGGCGTCGCGCCTCTATCCCCGTGGCGATGCCGAGCCTGCGAAACTCGCTCAGCAGTTGCGCCGGGACAACGAAGGAGCGCAGCTCCGCCTGCACGGCGGGATCGTCGACGTCCAGGTCGGGGACGAGGGCCCATATCCCTCCCCTGATGTGGTCGTCGGAGAAGTCCGCGCGGCGCAGCGGGCGCCATCGCCCGATGAAGAGCCGGAGGAAGGGCCAGAACATGTGCGTCGTCGGCCCGCCGAACCGCCAGTAGGGGGCGAGCAGCGCATAGCCGTCGGCCATCTCTCGCCGGGCGGAGAGGACGGCCACCGAGGCGCCGAGGGAGTGCCCCACCACGATCACTTTCCCGTGGTCCTGCCGCAGCGACCGCACGCGCTCCGCGACCGCGTCTCGCCACTCGGTGCGGCGACGGTTGGGGAGGGTGATGATCTGCGGCCCGAACCCGGGGAGCAGGGGAGCGTCCACGTCCCAGCCTGCACCCGACAGCAACCACGCGAGCGGCCTCATGTCGGCGGGGGTGCCGGGGAAGCCGTGCACGAGGAGCGCTGCTCCCCGGACCGCGCCGCGCGCGGACTTGCGGAACGGCTGGTGCTCCTCCTGCGCGAAGAGCGGCAGGCTGCGGAGGAACGGCGACGGCTCGTACGGCATGGGAACAGGCTACCAGCAGCGTGCGTCTACCGGACGTACATCCCGCCGTTGAGGTCTATGCACGCGCCGTTGAGCTGGGCCCAGTGGGGCTGCATCAGGTCCAGCAGGACCTTGGCGAGGTCGGCTGCGCTGATGAAGCGCCCCGTCGGTGTGGTCCTGCGGTGCATTTCCAGCACCTCCGGGGAGTTTCCGTCGTGCATGGCAGTGTCGGTGACCATGCCGGGGGCAACGACGTTGACGCGCGTGCGCGGCGCGAGCGACTTCGCAAGCGACTTCGCGAGCGCGTGCATCGCCCCCTTCGTCGCGCCGTAGAGGGGGTCGCTCGAACCCCGCTGACCCGCCTGCGAACCCAGGATGATGACGTTGGAGCCGTCCGCCATGACGGGCGCGATGCGCTGGATCGCGCGGAACTGGCCGGAGAAGTTGACGTCCACCACCTCCGATATCTGGTCGTCGTCGTAGTTCGCCAGCGTCTGGCCGAGGGAGAGGCCGGGGAGCAGGAGCAGCACGTCCGAGCCTTCCGCCGGTCCGGCCAGCGCGTCCAGTTCGGTGGGAGAGCGCACGTCGGCACGCACCCAGGTTGCACCGTCGAGGCCACCCGGAACGCTGCTGCGGAACGTTGCGCAGACCTCGTGGCCCGCCTGCAGGAACGCGCCTATCGCGGCCTGCCCGATGCTCGACGACCCTCCGAGAACGAATACCTTCATTTGGGTCTCCTGGACTCCCCGCCGGACGCGGCGTATGGCTGCTGAGTGGTAGGATTGACAGGGTAGTGCCCCTGTAGTTCAGGAGGATAGAGCAGCGTTCCTGAACGCGCCTTCCAGTGTAGTGGAACCAACACCATGGTGGACCTCGAACAACTCTCATCGAAGGCTCGATCGTTCCGGGACCTGCATGCGGGACCTGGCATGCTGGTGATGGCGAATGCCTGGGACGCGGCGAGCGCCCGGCGCTTCGAGGCGGCGGGCTTCCCTGCGGTCGCAACGACCAGCGGAGGTGTAGCACCAGCCCTCGGCCACGCGGACCACGAGGCGGCCCCGGCCGAGGAGATGCTCGCTGCGGCGGAGCGCATCGTCCGTGCAGTCCCATTGCCCGTTACCGTTGACTTCGAGGCCGGTTACCGGCTGCCCCCGGCTGAGATCGCTCGACGGTTGATCAACATCGGAGCGGTGGGCTTGAACCTCGAAGACACGGACCATTACGGGACGTTGGGGCTGGTGCCGGCTGAGGCGCAGGCAGAGCGGCTGGCGGCCGTAAAGGTCGAGGCGAAGGCCCTTGGCGTCGACCTGTTCCTCAACGCACGGGTGGACGTATTCATCCGGCGCGACGGGGACGTGGACACGCAGCTGGCGGAGGGCCTGCAGCGTGCCCGGCTCTATCGCGAGGCGGGAGCAGACTGTATATACCCCATCAGCTTGAGCGACCCCACCGCGATCCGCGCCCTGGTTGAAGCAGTCCAGGTCGTCAATGTAACCGTCCGTCGTGGGGGACCCATCTCGGTTACTGCCGCGGCCCAGGCGGGCGCGCGACGGGTGACGTACGCCGCGAGCATCTTCCGCGAAGCCATGTCCCTGGTTGACCGGATCGCTGCGGAGATTCGAGCAGAGGCGGAGGAGTAGAATACGCTTGTGCCCCTGTAGCTCAGGAGGATAGAGCAGCGGTTTCCTAAACCGCGTGCCAGGGTTCGAGTCCCTGCAGGGGTACCAGCCTATACGAAATCAAGAACCTTTCAGATCAGGTTCGCGCTGGCGCTGTAATCCTGTCCTGTTGGGCACCCATGCCGAAGGCTGAAGTCTCTCCCCGCCCGCGCTTTGAGGTGTGCGCCTCGGCCGATGAAGGTCCCTCCTCGTGGCGCTCCCGGCGTCGGCGACCGCGGGCAGGTTGAAGGTGAAGCGGGCGCCCCGGCCCGGCCCGTCGCTCTCGGCCCGGGTGCACCCCCGTGAGCCTCCACGATCCCCCCTGCAGATGGCAAGGCCTAGCCTCGTATCCCCTCCCTGATCCTCTGAGGACTGCGCCAGCGAGAAGCTGGACGCGCCGACCTAGTCCGCGGCGGTGCTTGCGGTCCGGCGCATAGGTGTGCGGCGGTGAGCCGCCTCTGTCGGAAGCCGGTCTGCGAGTAGTACAATACATTCGCCGTGCGGGCTTATGGTCGAGAGGAGTAACCTCAGGTATGGTTCAGGCCAATCAACCCAACTACTGGATGAGCATCGGCCAATGCCATGACGTCGAAGGGATTTTTGCCCTTTGGTACCGAATAGGAAGCAGGTCCGTGGAGCAGACGGAGACCTGGACAAGACGAATCAACGAATTCAAGGACGGTCAGCCAGCGGCCATTAAGGCCGGTCTGGCGGTCATTCGCGAAGCTAGCAGGCACCTAGGCCCCCTACTCGAAGAAAATCTGCCAACCCCTCCCGTACACGGGATCGTGCCGGGACAGGCCTTGTTCGTTCCTGCCCTCACCTCCCAAGAAACCGTCTCTTCCCCTCAAAGCAATCTGGCGAGGTTGGCTGCTGCGGCTGCTGCAGGGTATGGGGCTAGGATGTCCTGTGAGATTCTGCGCAAGAGCCGCCACGATTCCCTCAGCAGGACGAGGGCTAGGGCGGCCGAGCGCACGGAGATTCTCCTCAACGCGAATTATCGAGCCTCAGTAGTTGATGAAGACTACATCATAGTCGTAGATGATGTATCAACAACTGGACAGACTTTGTCCACGATCGCAACTGCAATCCACGCATCTAACCCCAACGCACGAGTCTTCGGCATCGTTCTCGCCAAACAGGAGAGCCTCCGTTATCTACCATTTGAGACCGCCGAGCGTGCCAATGCTCGGGTACCCTTGATCTTGGACAAGATTTGGCGATCACACGCGCCGTAAGAGTCGGAGTCATGAGCCATGAGCAGTTCAGCAAGCATGCAAGCCCTGAGCAAGATAGCCCTCCTAGAGCTTCCACAGGTCGGTCCGGCTAAGGCGATACAGGTCACTCAGACATTCGGTAATTTGGCAGAATTCAAAGAGCTATGCCAAGAGAGATTCGAATCTGACGACAATTCCGTAGAGTCCGCATGGCAAAGAGCACACAGAATCTTCGAGGATTGCGAGAAACTGGACATTATGCCGATCGTCTATGGTGACAAGGCTATGTACCCTGGCAGGCTAAGCGCCATCAAGGACCCTCCACCAGTCTTGTACGTCAAAGGAAACAGCGAACCAATTCATGAAAGGGTAATCGTGGCAATAGTGGGCACTCGCGAGCCCACACGTCACGGGCAGAAAGCGGCTAAGACCCTGGGCGGGAAGGCGGCTAGGGATTGCATTCCAGTGGTCAGTGGGCTAGCCTTCGGTTGCGACACCCTTGCCCACGAGGGTTGTGTGGAAGCTAATGGGACGGCCATCGCGGTGATGGCACACGGCCTAGACTATCTCTATCCCAAGCCAAATCTTGGGTTGGCTCACCTCATCGCGGAGACTGGAGGCGCGTTGGTCAGTGAACATCCGCCGGGCGTTAAGCCTACCCGCTGGTTCTTTGCCAAGCGGGACAGGTTGCAGAGCGCACTTTCCGATATTGTAATCATAGTTGAGACCGGACTTAAGGGCGGGACCCAGCATACGATAAGGGCCGCTTTGGAGCAAGAGAAAATCTTGGCTTGTGTGACTCCGGTGGAACCATTCTTGGCACACGAGAAAGTTCAAGGAACATTGAAACTGCTCAAGACCGGTGAAGCTCAACCAATCAGCGAATCCGGGCAACTTTCTCAGTTGGTTGGAGAGTTTCTTGAGGGCTCGACTGTCAAAGCTGCTTCGGAGAATCGCTCTACCGCAGGTCTGGAATCTGCCTCGCAAATCCTCACAGAAAAGCCACCTCTCCTACAACGCAAGCTGTTTTAGGAACCCATATGCTGATTTTTGACTTCGACCAAGTGTTAGTGGACTCCCAAGCTTTAGCGCACCTGCGTGACACACGGAGGTGGGCCGAATACAGAAACAGGCTTATGGAGATTCCACCCTGCGACGGTATCAACGAAATGCTCAACGATGCTCACAGTGCTGGGCATTCCTTGGCAATCGTAACCCATAGTCCCGGTATGGTTCCTACCGAATACGCGAGAGACAAAGGCTGGCCACTTGAAATCATCATTGGATGGCACGATTATAAGGAACGGAAGCCAAGCCCAAGAGGTATCCAACTCGCGATGCAAAGGGGCAATGCGGTTCCGGAAAACACCTACCACATCGGAGATCAGCCTTCTGATACAGAAGCGGCGAGGCGCGCGGGAATTTACTCAATCGGAGCGGGGTGGGCGGCGACAGACCGGACGGCCTTACTGAGCTCGGAGCCTGACTGCTACTGCGAAACTGTAGCAGACTTGGCCGCGTTCATAAGGCAGTTGTCGACCAGTTAGGGACCGTGCGTACGGTTCCTTGCAGGAAGCATGGACGGCAGGTGCACGCCAACCTCGGCGCCAAGCCGGGGGACGAGCAACGACTTGTCGTGTTCCCCAGGACTGTCTGACGACCTGCAGGTCCTATGTCAGGACTGCAAACCGGCGCTTAGGGCGACCACTGGACACCGCCGCAGCGATAGCTAGCAGCTGTTACCCGCACGATCAAACTGGCACACTACCTGCCAGCGAAATCGCTTGGCATGGCAGTGTGGGCGTTGTAAGCTAAAGCTCTATGGTCATTGCTGACATCCTCAAAGACGTGCAGGCGGTCGAGGAGCGCATCGCCGGCGTCTTCGACGCTGGCTCCACCGACGCGCGTGCGCAGGCCGTGCGGCTGCTGTTCGTTGAGCAACTCGACCTCTCGCCGAAGTGGGAGCGCGTGAGCCTCGCCGGAGCGCGCGGTGTCGGCCTCCCGTCGAACGCCCACCGCGTCGCGTCAGTGGAAGACGTCGGAGTGGAGATCGTCTACGTCGACCTCAGCGAAGCGGATATCAACACGAACCGCATCCGCAAGGCGGAGGCCGACGCAGCCGCGAAGCGGATCGAGGCCGAACTGGGCGACGACCTCCTGCTCGTGTTCACGAACCGCGGCGCCGATCAGTTCCATCTGATCCGCCCGTCCT
Organism: Dehalococcoidia bacterium; assembly: GCA_034423175.1. Lineage (GTDB taxonomy): Bacteria > Chloroflexota > Dehalococcoidia > Lucifugimonadales > Australimonadaceae > Bin16. The sequence continues at coordinate 18,147 of DAOUJA010000032.1, read as the reverse complement.
TCGATGGCACGCGCGTCACGCTCCGGCGCATGGCCGTGGAGCGCGACCTGCCGCGCCGTACCGCCTGCCAGCAGGTCGCGAAAATATATGCAGAGTGGCAGGACCGTCGCAGCCTCTCCAAGGCGTTGGATGCCGCTTTCGACGTGGAGGCCGTCACCAACCGCTTCTTCGATGAGTACCGGCGCATCTTCAAGGACGCCGAGAGTTGCATCACCGGTTTCGGCAGCGACAAGAGTGAGCAGGAGGCCAAGCGCCTCTTCACCCAGACGCTCTTCAACCGGCTCATGTTCGTCTACTTTCTTTCCCGCAAGCGCTGGCTCAGGTTCCAGGAAGACACCGACTATCTCAATGCACTCTGGAAGAACTACCCGCAAGAGGGCGATGAGAACTTCTACCGTGACCGGCTCTATCCCCTTTTCTTCTTCGGGCTCAATACTCCTCCAGGGTCCCGGGACTTGAACTTCAAGGGCCGCCCGATGGAGTCCATCTACGGCCAAGTCCCGTTCCTCAACGGCGGCCTGTTCGAGAGGTCCGACTTGGACGAGCGCACGGGCATCCATGTACCGGACGAGGCCATCCGACCTGTGCTGTATGACTTGTTCGACCGGTTCAATTTCACCGTCATGGAGTCCACGCCGTACGACGTCGAAGTGGCCGTGGACCCGGAGATGCTCGGCAAGGTGTTCGAGGAACTCGTAAACGAGCGGAACAAGTCAGGGGCGTACTACACACCACGATTGGTCGTCTCCTTCATGTGCCGCGAGGCATTGAAGGGTTACCTCGCTACGCAATGCCCCACGCTGGGAGCGGACTTGATAGCCGCGTTTGTGGACGAGCACGACACCTCCCACCTGCCTGTCGCCGAGGCAGCGGCCGCCGCCATCGCGCTCGAATACGTCACCGTGATGGACCCCGCCTGCGGCTCCGGCGCATACCTCCTTGGCATGATGCAGGAACTGGTTGACCTGCACACCTCGCTCTATCGGGCGGGAGTGGATCCGAAGAGCCTGCACGAATTGAAGCTGCGCATCATCGAACGGAACCTCTACGGCGCAGACATCGACGGTTTTGCTGTCAACATCGCCATGCTCCGGCTCTGGCTCTCACTCGCCATAGACTACGAGGGTGCCACTCCCGAGCCGCTCCCCAACCTGGACTTCAAGATCGTGGGCGGCGACAGTCTGCTCGGGCCCGACCCAGGCCCCAACAACTACGGTGACCTCTTCCGCAACGCCGTGCGAGAGCAGGCGGACGCCCTCGCCAAGAAGAAGGAACAATACTTCACCAAAACCGGCAGCGAGAAGGCAGATGCAGAGCACGCGATACGCGAAACCGAGAAATCTCTATCCCAGGCACTCGCGGACGACAAGCCATTGCCGCAGGGTGCCATAGACTGGCGCGTCTCGTTCGCCGACGTCTTTGCAGAGCGTGGCGGGTTCGACGTGGCTATCGCCAACCCCCCTTACGTGCAGTTACAGAAGAACGGCGGAGAGTTGGCCAACCGATACAGGAATGCTGGGTACAGGACTTTCGCTCGCACAGGGGATGTCTACCAACTGTTCTTTGAGCGAGGGTGCCAGGCGCTTCGGCCAGCCGGCGGTCTGCTGGCCTACATTACCTCCAACAGTTGGTTGAAGGCGGAGTATGGCAAGACGACGCGCCGACTATTCGCCGAAGAGCACACGCCGTTGCGATTGGTGGAGCTGGGCAAGGACGTATTTGAATCGGCCATCGTCGACTCCGGCGTGTTGATGCTCCAAACAGGGGGCACGGCTGAGTCCTTCCCGGGCGTGGATCTGGACCGTCTGACCGAGAAGAGCATTCCCCCACGGGATGATTCCTGGGGCTGGGTCCGCCCAGAGGGAGAAGCTCCGTGGAGCATCCTCTCGCCGCTCGAACTGAGTGTGTTGGACAAGATGCGTGCCAGGGGTACTCCACTCAAAGAATGGGATATCGCCATTAACTACGGAATAAAGACCGGATTCAACGAGGCGTTCATCATCGATAACAAGACTAAGGACGCACTAATTGCCGAAGACCCCAGGTCAGCCGAGATTATCAAGCCTGTTCTGCGCGGAAGAGACATCCAACGTTACCAAGCTCATTGGAAGGAACGGTGGCTCATAGCTACATTCCCTGCTCTTGTTCTTAACATCGATGACTATCCGGCTGTCAAGAAGTATTTGCTAACCTTCGGTCGAGAACGCTTAGAACAATCCGGAAAACTCCTCCCTAACGGCTATTGCTCCAGGGGACAGCGCCTCCCTGATGGAGCTCATGCCAGAAAGAAGACAGGCCACGCTTGGTATGAAATGCAGGATACTTGCGTTTACCACACAGATTTTACCAAGGAGAAGCTGCTGTGGATGGACATGTCTCCCAGGGGTAGGTTCGCCTACTCCAATGAGGAGATGTACTGCAACGATAAGGGGTTCATTCTGACGGGGATCAATCTTAAGTATCTCTGTGCAATACTCAATAGCACCTTGATTACTTGGCTAATCAGGAACGACGCACTAACGACTGGAATGGGGCTCATCCAATGGAAGAAGTTCGCGGTCGAACGTATACCGGTTCCCCAAATTGGCTTGGACCAGCAATACTCTTTCGTGCAGACCGTGGGCCGCATCCTATCTGCCAAGGATGCCAACCCGCAGGCGGATTGCGGAGAGGAGGAAGCGGAGATAGACCGACTGGTGTACGCACTCTACGGTTTGACAGACAAGGAGGTAGCCGCGGTGGAGGAGACCCGTTAGCCCTTGACTGAGGTTACTGCGCCGCACTCTTTATGGTGATGGCGAGGTCTGGCAATGGTCATGCGCCGGTCGTCGCTCGAATCTCTTCGTCTGTCAACTTGTACAAATTGTACACAAGAGTATCTATATCCGATTCTAAGGTCGCAGTGTCTGATCGAGTAGTCAAAGCATGTTGGATTTTGTCTACAATCTCAGTGAATGGTTTCTGATCTGCAGCGTTGATCATGGGAATTGGAATGCGGTCAACAGTGAATCTAACCCACCGCGCAGTACCCATTCCTGAATTGAGTGCGCTGTTTTGCATGAACCACGTTACAAGAGTTGAATTGAGTATAGCGCATAAGTACTTTAGCGAATTGCCAGTAAGCATGTATGCTGAGTTCACGCAGAACATTTCCCCGTTGTCGTAGGCAAACCTGCCTTGCTCCGTCAGATCTATCCAGAAGAGCTTCTCATTGGCGAATTCTGCGTGGTAAACGCAATTACGGAGGTTATATGGTGTGCTGCCCTTGTCATACCGCTGTGCCAGTTGTTCGTAATAGCCATCTAGGTAAGCTTTGACGGCGGGGTACTTGTTGATGTCTATTGCTGGGACGTCGAAGTACCCGTTGTGAGTGTCTATGAGCCACATGCTGGCCCACTTTGCTCGGTAGCGACGGATGTCCCTTCCCCGTAGCACGCGCTTGATGATCTCTGCTGAATGAGGGTCCTCTGCGATTAGTGCGTCCTTAGTCTTGTTATCGATGATGAAGGCGTCGTTGAGCCCGGTTGTTATTCCTCGGTAAATGGCGTATCCGCGTCCTGACCCTTGCCCTATTTTACGGCGGCCTTGAGGCGATATGACTATGGCACGGGTAGCCTGCTACATCTCTCCTAACAACTCTACCTTGGGCATGGGAGGACTACATGGATGCCTTGGCCACTATCAGTGAAGACCTTCAGCAGAAGGCGCTGTCTGCGGAGCTATCCCACAACACCCGGGTCGCATACCAGAAGGGATGGAACAGGTTCTTGGACTACTGCGCCGCCGAGGGCATTGCCGATCCCCTCTCAGTACCGGCGGACGAGGTCGCGCGCTTCTTTGTCAGTCTTGCGACTCGCCCGGCGCCGCGAAGTGGCGTGATACCCTCAATGGGTACAGTGATACTGTACAGAAGTGCGGTGAACAGGAAGTACCTGGAGGCAGGATGTCCCTCGCCGACGAATCATCCGGTGGTTCGTTCGACCCTGAGAGGGTTGGCCCGACTCAAAGGCTCCTCGGCCCGCAGAGTAGAGGCGTTGCGGGAACACCACGTCAAAGCCATGCTGGAATCGTGCCCCGATTCTCTGATAGGCAACAGGGACGCCGCAGTCATTGCCGTCGGGTTCGCTGCGGCCCTGCGGCGTTCAGAGATCTGCAGTCTCATGGTTGACGATCTTGAGTTCCTTGATCCGGACGAGAATGATGAAGAGCGCATGTGGCTCACGATTCGCCAGTCCAAGACCGACCAACAGGGCAAGGGGCAAAGGGTGGCAATCCTAGATGGTAGAGTCATCCGGCCGATCAATCGTCTTCGAGTCTGGATGGAGAACTCAGGCATAACCCAGGGCCCGGTGTTTCAGACGATGAAGCGCGGAGGGCACTTGCGTGGCAAGCCGATGCACCACAGCGATATCCCTCGTATCCTCAAGCACTACGCTGCCCGCATAGGCCTGAACGCTAAGGACGTAGCAGGGCATTCGTTGAGAGCAGGCTTCGTTACCAGCGCGGCAGTTCATCATGCGCGCCTGGACAAGATTATGGCGGTTACCCGTCACACGAACCCCGCGACAGTAATGCGATACATCCGTGATGCGGATGCCTTCACTGATCATGCTGGACGGCGCTTCTTATGAGCCAACATAGAGGGTTACACCAGGTTGAGGTGCAATATGCTTGGGTGCGACGCTCTCTCTACCCTTAGCCACTGGCTGGGTGGGGGATGTCGGCGGCGTGCTAGGCATACCGCAGGAAGCTAAGCTCGGGGTTGTTCAAGGTGCAGGCAGGCTGATCAGCCATCATCAGCTGGCTCTGGGCCACCCTACTCGGGTCCACTTCTCCCTGGGCAATGGCCTATCCTACGCGAAGGTACAGTCGCCGCGTGGGCTTGCACGAGCAAGTCATCTTGGGGCAAGCTTGATTGCGTAGAGGTAATCAAGGTTGTGGACGCGAAAGGACGTGAGATGATTGCCAAGGTGAAGGCTAGGTTCTCAGAGGGCGTGCTCAAGCCGCTGGAACCGCTGAACATAGAGGACGGGGCGGAGGTCGTGGTATCAGTAGAGGAGACGCCAGTGCAGGACCGAGGGCTGGGATCCATCGTGGGAATGATTGACCGGCTACGTGAGTCCTATCCTCCAGAGACATGGGACGGTCTGCCCTCGGACCTGGCAAAGAGCAAGAAGCATTACCTCTACGGCCACTCCAAGGAAGAGGCCTGATGCCAACACTCTTTGCCGATGCGGGCTACTGGATAGCCATCATGTATCCAGGTGACCAGTTACACCAGCGAGCTCGGACGATAGCCGCCAACCTGTCATCTGCGCACGTCATAACAACGCAGATGGTGCTGACCGAAACACTCAACTTCATGTCCAGTCTTGGCGAGTCGCGACGACGATTCGCAGCGGAGGCGGTCCAACAACTGCAGAACGATCCCAACGTCGAGATCGTCGAACAGACGGATGCGCAGTTCAGGGCCGCCGCGGAGCGGTACACGCAGCGTAGCGACCAGACGTGGAGCCTCACGGATTGCTCAAGCTTTCTGGTGATGGAGGAGCGGAGCATTACCGAGGCACTGGCCTTCGACCGTGATTTTGAACAGGCGGGTTTCGTTGCCCTTCTGAGAGAAGGCCAAGCATAGCTGGATTCGGTGGCATGAATATCCTCCACGCACACACCGATCCCCCCCTGCTGGAGCGTCTCCAGGAGATGCTGGCCGGGTCCGCGAAAGCCGATATAGCGGTGGGCTACTTCTTCATCAGCGGGTTCGGGCCGCTCGCGGAGAGCCTGTCGCACAACGGGATGGAGCGGGTGCGCATCCTGGTAGGACATGTGGACAGGCCGGTGCTAGAGCAGGTCGCCTCCGGCCTGCAACAGGCAGAGGCGCTGCGTGCGCAGCAGGAGCGGGATGGACTGGTACGGCGCAGCGATCGGAACGCGAGGGCTTCGCAGGCCGCCGCCGAGGTCGGCGTCGGCGTATCGCTGCTGCCACAGGACAGGGACTCCGAAAGTGCCGTGGCTACACTCCGTGACCTCGTGGCGTCCGGAAGAGTGGAAGTGCGCGCCTACCCACGCGGTCCCCTGCACGCGAAGGCGTACCTCTGCTGGTACGCGCACCATCCGGAACCTGGGTCAGCTGTGGTGGGGTCGTCCAACCTGACGCTTGCGGGGTTCACGCACAACACGGAGCTCAACGTGCGCGTGACGGGCGACGGAGAGATGAGAGAACTAGGGCGCTGGTTCGATGCACTTTGGGCGGACTCGGACGACATCGGGAAAGACTTGGTGGCGCAACTCGACAAGTCCTGGGCGCTCGCGGCAACTACTCCGTACGAGGTCTACCTCAAAGCACTGTACGAACTGTACGGTGGACAAATGGGTGAGGACCTGCCTCTCGACCAGGGGCGTGCAACGGAACTTGCCAACTTTCAGTTGGACGCGGTCAAGGGAGCCTTGGGCATGATCGAACGTTACGGCGGTTGCTACATCGGCGACGTCGTGGGGCTGGGCAAGACCTATATCGGGGCGGAGACACTGCGCCAACTCAAGGTGATACACCCGAACGACGGCCCGCCGCTCATCATCTGTCCACCTGGACTCATGCCCATGTGGCGCTATTTCAACGAACAGTTCGCGCTGGGGGCGGAAGTGCTCTCACACGCCGTTATCAGCGCACCGCCCGCCCCTGAGTACGACGAGGAGTCCGGGCGGTACGAGGACGAGGACCGCGCCGGTGGCGGCGTGGTGTTGCAGGAGCAGTACCCGAACCGCGGTACTGTCCTGGTGGACGAGGCCCACAACTTCCGCAACGTGAACCGGCGGTCCCGAGGCCTGCGCCACTACCTCGAATCGGGCAGTCACAAGGTGGTGCTACTCAGCGCCACACCGCAGAACCTCGGCCCGCAGGACATCTACCGCCAGATCAGCCTCTTCCTAGACGACGAGGACCACGGCCTCAACATCGAGCCGGTGAACCTGCAAGACTACTTCCGCAACGCGCAGCGATGGAACCACTACCGGGAGGAAGAAGAGCGATACAAGGCCGAGTACGCCGCATGGGAGGCCGGCGGGCGGAAAGTCGCAGCGCCGATGAACAAGCCGGCCGAGCCCGACGTTCCATTAGCGAGCATAGAGGAAGTGCTGGGGCCGGTATTCATCAGGCGCCGTCGCAAGGACATCAATGAACTGTACGGGGATAGCGCGGAAGTGAACGGCAGGCCCGTGCGGTTCCCCGACCCGGAACTGGACAACCTTAGCTACCAACTCGACAAGGTATACGCCAAGGCGGGGTCGCTGACGGAGATACAGGAGCTGATCAAGAGCCACGAGGGAGCGCGCTACCGCGCCGCCCACTACCTCACCAAGGGTGCGGCGAAGAGACGGGAGTACCGCGACCTCTCGCGGGCAAGCGACCGCATCGCGGGACTGATGCGGGTGCTGCTGCTCAAGCGGCTGGAGTCGAGCATCGAGGCGTTCCGCTCAACGCTGCGGAACCTGCAACAGAGCAACCGCAACTTCGTGGAGGCGCTCAAGGCAGGCTACGTGCCTATCGGGCAGACGGCCACCCGCGTGCTCAACGGCGAAGGATTCGACGCCGACACACTCCTGGCGGTGCTGGAAGCGGAAGAGCGGCGGCGGCAGGAACGTGGAGCACGCCGCGACGTGCTGGTTCGCCCAGCGAACGATTTCCGGGTCGAGGAGTGGCTCGCCGACCTCGACGCCGACCATGCCGTACTGAGCGATCTGCTGCGGCGCATGGAGAACGTCGGTCCCGATGATGACGATAAGCTCCGCGCGCTCCGCGAGTTCCTGGACCGCAAGGACGTGCGCTCCGGCAAGCTACTCATCTTCTCCGAGGCCGAAACGACCATCGAGTACCTGTACCAGCAACTCGATCCGAACTCCGACACCCCGGATGTCGAACGGCTTACCGGCAGCAACCGCGACCGGATGGCGGGGATCGTCCGGCGCTTCTCTCCGGGGTCCAACCCCGGCGGCACGACAAGCGACCCGGGGATACGGGTGCTCATGGCAACCGACGTGGTCTCGGAGGGCCAGAACCTCCAGGATTGCGCCCGCGTGCTGAACTACGACCTGCACTGGAACCCCGTCCGCCTCATCCAGCGCTTCGGGCGCGTCGACCGCATCGGCACGGAACACAGCGTCATCCATCTCCACAATATGTGGCCGGACACCGCCGTGGACGCGAACCTCTCACTCACGGAACGGCTACTCAACCGTGTGCAATCGTTCCACGACCTAATCGGACTGGACAGCAGACTGCTCTCCGACGCCGAGCAGTTGAACCTCAACGCCATGTACCGCATCTACGCGGAGCAGGAGATGGTGGAGAACGAAGACGAACTGGACTCGGTGGCCGCGAGCCAGCGCGCCGTCGCTCTGCTCCAGCGTATGAGGGAGAACGAGCCCGACAGATGGGATTGGCTGACCACCCTGCCGGACGGCATCCGTTCAGCGCTGGTCGCGCGCGGCCCCCGACCTTCTGCTCCCATCGAGCAACAGTCCGACGAAGACGCCAGTTACGTCCAGGCCCCGATGGCAGTGGAAGGTGCGCAGATGCCGCTCGTATCCCCGTCCTCGCCGGGCGCAGAGCCGGCGGCATTCGACAACCCGCGCCCCGATGAAACCCTGGTGCTGCTGGCAACGGGCGACGTGAAGGGGTGCTACGCCGTGGGAAGCGACCTTGCTCCCCGGCCCATCAGCGCCGCCCAGTTCACCGCCGCCGCCGAGTGCGAGCCGGATACGCCCACACAGCTGCTGCCAGAGGACACGAACGAGCGCGTCATGGCGGCAGCGACAACATTCCGGGAGAATGTCGCACGGCGCCTTGGCAGCGCCCGGCGCCCCCGGGGGAACCGTAGTCGGCAGTACGTATCGCGACAACTGAGAATCGCGCGAGACGCTGAGGTAAGCGCCTCAACGATCCAGCGCATCAGCGACCTGCGGCTCATCTTTCAGGGCAGCCTTCCGGAGCAGGCGGAGCGGGCGCTAGTGGAACTCGCCACGCAGCGCATCGAGGGCCAGCCGCTGCTCGACCGGCTCAATGCCCTGCGCGAGCGGTACCGGCTCAATCCGCCTGACAAACAGGACGCGGACTCAACAGGTCAACCGCAGGTCGTGCGCATCGTCTGTTCCGACGGGCTGGCGTAGCCGCATGGCAAACGAGCCATTCGGAACCGCAGGCGTGGTTGGTAGGGATGAAGAGGTACCTAGATCGCCCCTTCGATTCCTTCGGTGATGTCTGGCATGGACTGCATGGCTGCCCCCTCGATTCCTGCGTTAACGTACGCCGCGTCTATGGAGTTCATACCGTCCTGCGCTGCACGGCTAACCACTGAGGCCGCCACACTCAGCAAGAGGCGGGGATGCTGCCTGTTCAATACTAGAGCGGTCATCCCATCCTCAGTGAAGGGCTCGATGCTTCCCTTTTTCTCCGAATCCAGACGGTAATGGTCAAGGTGGGCAACAATGATCTGCTTTGCCTGGTCGGTATTAGGAAGCGGAAGCTCGACCGAGTTGGGGTCGTTAGGGTCCAACCTAGCGATCCCCGCTAACCCAGCCTCCCCCCAAGCGGCTGACAGGCCCACCGATGCTTGCTGGTGCGTGGTAAGAACACATGAGAAGAAGTTGTGTGCAGTATTGGCATACCCAGGTCGCACCGTACAGAGCGCGAATTCCTTGGCGAATTCGAGCCGGTGCTTGCGCGCCATCTGATCCACTAGATTCTCGATATCGTCGATAAAGAGATAGCCTCCTTCAAACCCTGCAGCACGCAGGTAGAGCACAATGTCATTGAAAAGAAAACCGCGCGAGTAATCCAATATCTTGGTATCCCTAGGAACATACAGAGGCTCCAAGCTGTGATCACGCCTGAAGGACTTAAGGTACTCCTCGAAATACCCTCCAGCGAGGGCCCTCGCCGAAGGGTCTTGCACGCCTTCTTCGATCAGTCTAGCTGCAACTTGCTGATCTAGGAAGTCTGAATCAACCCCGTTGGCACTCAACACCTCATCGTTCAGCAAATTGGCGTAGTCTTGAGTGCCGTCTTGGTTAGTCACAACCTGCTGAGCCCCTTCGTCCGTCAAATGTTCTAATCGCAAGGATGCTCTGGAAGACTCCAGCACACGGCTGCGACATATGTCCACTAATGCAGACAGAGCCAACTGCTCCATGTAACGCCTGTCGATCTGGGACGTGAAAGACACGTAGACCACCAATGCCGAAAACTGTCCACCAAATTCTGTCCGACCCCAGTCTTGGTTTATACGCTGACGGAAATAGCGCAGAAGGGCGGTTTTTCCCATGCCTCGACCAGTCTCTTGGTCGCCTCTGGACCAGAGGTAGGCGAGACGCACTCTGTTCTGAAAGTCGTTAGGGCGAATCAGAAGGCGCTCGAACTTGTCGATACTCGAACGCACCGGCCCTTCGGCATAGATGGCTCCGTTGCGCCTAGGGTCGTCGTTGTAAGGATCAGCGACTGCCGTCATGGGGAACGGCAAGTCCCTTAGACCTAGGGCGGTGTAGGGCGAGGTCGTCTGTTGCGGTCTCCTTTGGGGCAGTTGCATCATCATGCCTTCCTTATGAGGTTGAATATTTGGGTGGAGCCACGGTCGCGGACCAAGGGCTTACGACGTGCGGTCGTGCCTTCGTAGGTCAGACCGACCGTCAGAGGACAAGGGGAAAGGTCTAGCACCCGGTTAAGTCCTTCATCGAATGCGGCCTCGGGGATTCTCAGGTTCTCGCTTACGGTGTCACGGATTTCCGGTAGGTCGAAGTAGCCAGCCGTTGGCGTCAGCATTTCGAATGCATCGTACACAGCTGCAAGAAGGACATCTATCGTACTTTCCTCTGCCATATCTGGTTCGCAAAGGTATATAGGGAAGGATTCTCCGGAAATCAGGTCAACATCCAAGAAGACATACCAGTTGTTCGGCGGGGTGTCCTCGACACAAGGGGTGTAAGTCTTGAGGAATTCGTGGCCATTGTGGTGGGAACGCATCTGGTTCAGCAGGCGTAGGCTTGTGAGGCGATCGCACATCGCCCTGAACATGGGTACACCTATGCGCATTTCTGGCAAGGTGCGCCGCAGGACAAGGCGACTTAGAGCATCTTCCAATTCCTTAGGATTGTTGCCGCTATGGGTAGTTAGCAGTTCGTCAGCTTGTTCGTATGCCTCAGATCCGAACGTGGGGATCAGCAAGGAAGCAATGTTTTCTCTATCCATCCTACTTACAGCACCAACGAACGGGCGCCACACTGCATTTAGAATGAGATGTTTCTTGACCACCATCCTGAGATTGTCGTAGGTTTTCAGATGGGCTCTCACCATAAACCTGCGCAAATCCTTGTTCTGTCGGGTATTCAGAAGAAGCAAGGCCCTTTGGCCGTCCTCTGTCAACTCGTACGAGCCCTTATTCGAAGCCGCCAGCCCGAGATGTGTGAGTTCTTGGGTTATTTTTACGCCTGCGGTCTCGAATGTCCCACGTGGCTCTGGCAGCATCATCCTGAGTGCTTTATCGGTGACATACTTACGCACGCTCTGTGATATCGTCATCGTCTGTTTGTCTCTGTGAGTGCCGGGCGCCAGATTATCGAGTGCCCTAAGGCCTATGTAGTGGTAGCCGACGTCTGTTACATTATAACTCGTGATGTTCATTGTTTTGCCTTCCACACATTGGACAAGAGCCAATTGCATTCCGCGTTTAGCCGCCTGACAAGAGGGACTATGGCTTGCGAGTCCGGTTCGGTAGCAGCCCATACTATAATGGTGTTTTCTGAGCGATATCCGAACCTACTATTAGTCCAAGTGTCCGACAGGCTCAGCCACAGGCCATTCAGCTCAGCACAGAAGTCCTCAAACCTTGCTCTAATCTCATCACTGACCTCAAGTCCCTGCGCCAACTCGAACGTTAACCTCTTGGCATTGTCAACTAGTAGCGGCACAGGTCGCAAGCCCGGGCTTACTGCGTGAATGCCGAGCCCTAGGCAGGCCGCTAATGCGTTGGGTTCGAACGTGTTGGTTGTCAGGAAGACAGGGCAAATCTCCTTGAGCAGGATGGTTGGATTGATAGCGAGATAGTCCACCATCTTGGCGAACAGTACCACTATGTCATTCTTGTTCGGGGAATCCTGCCTGTTCTTCAGCTCGGCTATGGCGTTACAGTCCGAGTGTCTGGCCACAATGTCAATCTCGTGTAACACACCCGAGGCGGTGGAGACCTCCTGACCTAGTCGCATCTCCCTGTGTTCAGAGACTTCCCATCCGATCAACTGAACTGCGCAGCTGGTCCGGAAGGTGCTTTCGAACCCTTGGTCGGGCAGGTCGAGGCGGTTGGCATGCTGCCACTCCTCGGCAACGAACCGGTAGCAGTGCCTTAGGAAGTCAACGACAGCCCTAGGCGGCTGTCCTTCGGCTCTGATTGCAGCCATTCGCTTGGCAACACCTCTGAAGTCCCAAAACCCAGGTACCCATGCGTGTGATAAGCAGAACAGGCCTGGGACACCGACCGTACCACACGCACGATCTGATTAGCCAGAAGGTGGCGACAGGGACCATCGGAGACGTTTGCGGCCCCTGGCGGAGCCTTGCCGACCCTCGGGGTCGCGGGGGACAGGACACCGGAGGCCGTGATAGGCGAACAGCGCCGCATAGCGGACAGGCTGGGCGAGGGGCTGCGAAGACGATTCGTACCAGCCTCGTCTGGCCGATGCGCCACGAGCGACGCTGCGATGAGCGGATGGAGCTCGGGGTAGACGCCGGGGGCTCAGCTTCCTCGGCCTGCCCTCAGCGCTCGGCTCGTGCGCGACGCTGTGAGTACCGCCCGACGTGCATTCTGGGGCCAGCCAGTCAATGCCATCTTCCCCGACTTCAACCGGGCGATTCAGTGCCCTTGGTAGCGTCCTTCGAAAGCTGGGGCCTGTTGGCGTCGGCGCGTTCGTGTGACTGGTCTGTCGGGCCTTCAGGGGGAATCGCAAGTAGGAACCGCAACAACTTGATGCGCTCGTCCAGGTCGGTGAGCAACTTACTCCGGCGGCGCTGGAGGTAGTAGTGGTAGACGGTCACTGCCGTTGCGCCAACCGCGCTGAATGCCACCATCGTTGCGAACGCGGCTAGCAGTCCACTGTCTGCCCGGGTCCACGCCAAGACCGGGTCAAGTGCCACTGTATAGAGGAACCTCGCGCAGAAGAGGATGACGGCCAGCACGATGAGCAGCATCATGGCCGTGGTGAGTGGGCGCCCAGCCCACCCTAGGCGCTCCTCCATCATCTTGACCAACCCCGGCAGGAAATGCACGCCCTCATCTTCCATGAGGGTATGCTAGGAGTGCTCAATTCTTGCGTCAAGGGAAGGTAGGCATTCCGGACCCTCTGCGCGTGGAGGGTGGGTGGGAGGCGCTGATTTGGCGGGAGGTGTTGGCGCAGGTTCGAGAGACGCTGGAGCGTCTCACAGAGGTCAGCGAGATGTGCAGGACGTTGCCGGTGTAAACGCAGGCTGCCTAGCCTGAGGTGGGGTCTCGTCCCTTAGCCATCTAGGACCTGCTGGCTGGCTCGTCCGCCTGCTCCTCTGAATGGATTGCAGCGGAGCCAAGACGTACCGCGCTGCTATACTCGTTGCAACCCATTCGGAGTAGCGCATGCAGATGCTGGAATTCGAAGACCTCTACGAGATACTCCAAGTCCACCCGTCGGCCCATCCCGAGGTTATTCGGGCCGCCCATCGGCAGTTGACCCAGCTGTACGATCCCAACCGCTATCCCTACCCGAACGCCGGCGAGATGCTGAACGTCGTCGACCACGCACATGATGTGCTGAGCGATCCGGCTCGACGGGCTGTCTACGACCAATACAGGAAGACCCGAACCCAGGGCAGAGACGTAGTTCAGGCCAGATCATTCCAAGTGGTGGATGATGATGGGAATGTCCGAGCGGAGTTGGGTTGCCACGTTATCGAATACCGCGATGCATTGGACAGAGACAGATTTGAAACTCAGCCAACACTGGAACTGAAGGATTCGAAGGGACACACTCAGTTTAGCGTGTCTCTGAGCTATTTCGATCACCCACGGCTAGTTATGGGGGACGAAGAAGAGGACGATCGTTTCAGCCTGTCAGTGGATAATTCCGGCGAGACATCGTTGCTGGTGCGAGACGGGGGTGGCACAATTGAGCTGGGCAGCGGAATCCTCGTGATGCAGGATGCGAAGGGTATCACCAGACTTCAAGCTGGATTGTACGGCGGTGATGAAGGGGACAGTCCAGGCTTGGTTCTGCGAGACAAGGTTGGCAGGGCCCGTTTGGAGATTGAACTGGTTGAGGTTGAACTCGACCAGACGGTAGCGCGGGTCGGCGATGACTACGAACTCGGCCCATTGGTCGTTGCCAATCCTCCAAGATTGAGGATTCGAGACGCAGGGAGGCACGTCCGTCTCGAATTAGGTCTGTTTGGAACTGAATCGGCTGACACTCCCAAACTCAGCGTGCTGGACAGCGAAGAGAAACCACGCTTAGAAGTTGGACTCAGTGATGATAATCCGTGGGTGGTGATGAAGGACAGGGACGGAATAGACCGACTCGAAGTAGGACTGGTTGAAGTGGAAGTTGATGGCGGTCACGACTACGTCCCGCAAGTGCGAGTTCGAGACGAGGACGAGAACATCCGCTACGAAGCGGGTGTGCCCTAATGACATCGCTCGATACGAACCAGACCTCCGCGCGCCTGGGCAGGGATCGAGACCGGCGACGTGAGTCTCGCCGGTCCTTATCTGCCTTAAATGCAAAAGGGCGACATACATGAGCAGACAGGGGGAGGGCGTCGACTGCGCCCTCCCCTGTCGCTCCGATCTAGCGCCGCGCGCCGACCAGCTCTTCCTCGCGCTCCCGCTCCATGCCGAGCGCCCACTCGAACATGGAAAGGCTCGCGGGCTGAGGCTTGCGGCTCCGGCCCGTTGGCTTGACCGGCGCCTCAGCCATGAACTCCGCCCAGGAGAACAGCGTCTGCGCTGACTCCGGGGACTCGTCGTTGCTGCCGTCGTCCAGCACCTGCTCGATGCCGGTGGCCGTGCCGTCCACCGCAACCGTCTCCGGCTCGGTCTCCACGGCCTGCCAGCCGTCATCGACGAGATACTCCTCGGCGTCGGTCTCGGCGTCCCGCGCTGCCGCGAAGACCGCCTCCACCGTCTCCGCCTCATCCTCGTCGCCGTTCACGATCTTCCGCGCCAGCGCGAGCATGAGGTCGTCTCCGTCGTCGCCGTAGGCAGCAAGGCCGTCCTCCGGCAGTTCGCCCTCCACCGCCAGCGAAGACTGGAGTTTCTTCGCCACCAGCTTCAGGGCGTCGGCCTGCAGGCTGTTCCTATAGGCCATGAACACCACCCGCACCGGCCTCGTCTGGCCGATGCGCCACGAGCGGCGCGACGCCTGCCGCATCGTGTACACGCTGTAGTCCGTCTCGTACCAGCAGATGGTCGGGAAATCGATCAGGTCGAGCCCGGTCTGCACCAGCCTGGGGTGGCAGATGAGCACGTCGAGCCCCTTCTCCACCTGCTCGGCGACCCACGCCTCGCGCCGCTGGGGCTCAACGGCATCGGCCTTCATCACCGCCACCCGGAACCCGTGCCGGGCGAGCATGCCCTCCATCCGGCCGGTGATGTCCCGCGTGCCGGTGTGCGTGGCGTACACGAGCACCCGGCGCCCCTCAAGGCGCTCCGCCGCCACGAGGTCGACGAGCGCCTGCTCCTTCGGGTAGGTCCGCTCCTCGGAGAGCGGCGGCACGCCCACGAGGGGGAAGCCCGTCGCGGGGTCGAAGACGGTCTCGCCCCGCGTGCAGCCGTCCGGGTAGGCGAGCAGCGTCTGCAGGTAGGTGGCCAGCAGCCGCTTCGAGCCTGTGGCGAGCGCGGCGCCCAGCGCCTGCTTCAGCGCCCCGTAGAGCATGTCGTAGGCCGAGCGCT
The DNA here is from genome assembly GCA_034423175.1 of Dehalococcoidia bacterium. Lineage (GTDB taxonomy): Bacteria > Chloroflexota > Dehalococcoidia > Lucifugimonadales > Australimonadaceae > Bin16. Next base: position 2,188 of record DAOUJA010000032.1, on the reverse strand, counting down.
GCGAAAGGCCCGTGTGGTCCTGCTCGGAGTCCATCCGGGAGAGCAGCACCCGCTCCTCGTACGGGGGCAGCCCGGACGCCACGTCCGAGAGCCGCAGGAATATGGAGTTCCCGATCAGGTGGAAGAGCGCGGAGGGAGCGAGGCCGGGGCGCTCGCGCACCACCCTGCGGTAGCGACGCCTGCGGCTGTTGCGCCCGTCCTCGACGGAGGAATCGTCGTTCTTGTACACCGTCTCCTCGGTGAACCCGTAGCGCTGGATCCAGCGCCCCTCCTCGTTGTGCCGGAACTCGGTGCGGATCTCCGGGGAGAACCGGTAGAGGAGATGGAAGAGAGTGCTGGCATACCCGCCCATGAGCGTGCCCGAGAGGGTGAGCGAGCGGCCGCAGGATTCCGCGAGCACGCCGGCGGCGATGCCCTGCGCGGAGCCGCGTGCCTTGAACTCGTGCACTTCGTCGCCGACGAAGAGGTCGAAGAACCCCCGCATCCGGTGCTTCACGTAGTCGGCCAGGGGGTAGCGGCGGGGGCCGGTGTTGTCCGCCTGCCAGAGCGGGGAGTTGCAGACGTCGCAGACGTGCCGCTTGCGGTTGAGGTCCGCCGTGGACAGGGGCACGCCCTCCCTGTCGAGGACCTGCGCGGCGCAGACGGGACAGCACGGGATGCGGAAGGGCTCGCCCGTCTCCTCGACCCGCACGAGCCTGCCGCCCGCCACGGCCCATCGCTCATTGACGGCGGGCTCCCAACGGTAGGCGAGTTTGGCCCGCTCGCGGGACATGACCGCGAAGATGGGAGCGGTGCCGGGGAAGAGGCGGAGACGTTCGAGGTCGGTGATGGAGGTGACGATGGCGGCGCGGGCGCCGGGGATCGTCTCCTCCACCTCGCGCTTCCACTTGGGGACGAGGTGCGGCGGGCAGAGCACCAGGACGCGCCTGAAGCCCGCTGCGTGGGCGGCGCTGGTCGCAATGAAGGTCTTTCCTGTGCCCATCTCGCCGACGACGGTGGTGCCCTGGTGGGCCTGCAGCGAGAGGGCCGCGCCGCGTATGGCGTCGGCCTGTGCGCCGAGCGGCCTGCGCAGCAGCGCGGGCAGCGGGACGGCCTGCTCGGAGGGACGGTAAAGGGGCGGGTACGACTCCACCACCCGCTGGGCGATGGAGTCCCTGAACGTGTCGATGAATCCTGCCAGGTTCATGGGAGGTCTCCTTTCTTTGTTCGCGAGGTTCGCGAAGAAGGGGGCGGGGTTGCCCCGGCCCCCTCTGTGGTTGATGTGTGTTCGTAGTCCTGCGCCCGTGCTACGCCGGTGAGGCGAGCGCGAGGCGCAGCTGGACGTCCGCTCGCGGAGCGGCGTCCACGCGCCCCGCTGCTGCAGGATGCGCGCGTAGAGGCTCGACCGGGCGGTGCACGCCCAGCGAGGCGTCGGGTGGCCGTGAGGCGCGCCGCACAGGCAGCGCTCCTCGTCGGCCTCGTCCTCGTGCCGGACGACGAGCCTGAGGGATGCGTAGACGATCATGACCCCTGCGTCCTGAGCAGGTGCTCCGCCCTGCTCACCCACGCCCTGGAGCCGATCTCCAGCCCTTCAAGGACGGGGTGCTCGCGCAGGTCTCCGAGACGCCGCAGGAGCACCCTCGTCCGCGAGCGGCGGCGGCGTCTCGTGCGGTCGCTGGGGCCGTAGGGGGCCTGCTCCTCGCGGAGCAGGAGCGGCCCGCCGGCCGATTCGCGGCTGGCGTAGTTCCAGACCCAGGCGCGCCGGGTCGGGTGCCAGCCGAGCTCCACGACCAGCCGCGTGCGTCCCTGCAGCGGCTGGTCGTCCTCCGGTGTGAATGGGACGAACGGCGCCGCCCTCATGCCGGCACCTCCTCGAAGAGCTCGAGGAGGCCGATGCCGAAGAAGTCGCAGAGCTTCTGCGCGAAGCGGTCGCCCGCCCTGCGGTGCCCGCAGATCAGCTTCGAGAGCATGCCGCGGCTGCTCGCGGTGGCGTCCGCGACGTCAACCTGGTTGAGGCCGTGGGCGCCGCAGAGGTCGAAGAAGGCGGAGACGTTCAGCCGCCACCGGGCGGGCCCTGGTCCGGGACCCCCGGGGTTGCCTGGCGCGAACTTGCGAGCGAGGTAGCGCCGGTGGGCGGCCTCGTTCAGCACGCGCAGCTGTCCCCAGACGGGGACGGTGTGCCGGTCGTCGTGTCCTGCTAGCATGGGTC
>DAOUJA010000031.1:0-56289 GCA_034423175.1 Dehalococcoidia bacterium | reverse complement strand
GTACGTCAGGAGTGAGCACCTCCAGCAAGCGCCTCGGAGAGGGACGTCACACAACCACCATGGTCGAGATGCACAATCTGGACATGGGAGGCCACGTAGTCGACACCCCCGGTATACGTGAGTTCGGTCTCAGTGGCCTTCGCCGACGTGAACTCGCCAGTCTATTCCCGGAGATCGTGGAGCAGGCATCCCAGTGCTACTTTGCCAACTGTACCCACCTCAACGAACCCCGGTGTGCGGTGGCCGTTGGAGTGGCGACGGGCTCGATACCGCAGAGCCGGTACCACAGCTATCGAATGATCCTGGACACCTTGCCTGAGTGACCTTCGGTCATGGAGTCAGTGATAGCCGCTCCCCTACGTGAACCGCACCGTCACGATGCCCAGCGTCGCGAACTCCGCGACGACGGTGTCGCCCCGGGCGACGTCCATGGCGTTGGTGATGGAGCCGGTCGTGACGAACTCGCCGGCGCGGAGGCCCTGGCCGAACTCGGCGAGCTTGTTGGCGCACCAGGCCACCGAGCGGGCCGGGTTCCCCAGCACTGCGGACGCCCGCCCGCGCTCGAACTCCTCGCCGTTGCGGTAGAGGACGACCTGCTCCGTCGCAATGTTCAGCCCGCCCGCAGGCAGGCGCGTGCTGCCGACGACGAACCGCGCCGCCACGCCGTTGTCCGCGATGATGTCCTGCTCCTTGATGCGCCAGCCCTCGATGCGGCTGTCCACGATCTCGATCGCGGGGAAGACGTACTCGGTCGCGGCGAGCACGTCGCCCATCGTGACGCCCGGCCCCTTCAGCGGCGACTTCAGCCGGAACGCGAGCTCCGGCTCCACCTTGGGATGGATGAGCTCGGACGTCTTGACGCGCCCACCGTCCCGCACCGTGGTGTCGTCGAAGATCGTGCCGTAGATGGGCGTGTCGATGCCGAACGCGCGCTGCAGCGTCTCGTTCGTGAGGCCGACCTTCCGCCCGACGATACGGTGGCCGTGCTCCCGCTCGTGCAGCAGGATGTCGGCCGCGATGGCGTAGGCGTCCTCGGACGTGATCTCGGGGGCCTGCTCGGTGAGCGGCGGGATGGGCGTCGCGTTGTGTTCGGCCTCGCTCAGCGCGTGGGCGAGGGCGTGGAGCTGGTCGTGCGGGACAGGCATGTGGGACCTCCATCAAGGTAGTGTCTCAGTCTGGCACGGCGGGGGAAGCTATCCCCGGCGCTTGGCTATCACCTCTTCGATCCGCTCCCACACCGCAAGCAGGAAGGGTGCTGCGATAGCGGCGCCGATGAGTACCAAGGGGGCCCAGGTGAAGGCGCCGATGGCGCAACTGGCGTGGTCGGCCTCTCCTTCGCGTCCAACCACGTCAGGTGCGCAGGACTGCGAGTAGCTGTAGACCGCGAACGCCAGCAGGGCCACCAGCGAGACTCCGAAGAGCACAAGCACCCGTTTGCCCCGCTTCCCCTTGAACATGCACAGGAGAGCCAGCGCCACCACGGGAGAGCCCAGAAGCGTCGTAAAGATGATGGCCGGCGCCAGTGTGGTCCCGTCTTCGAACATCCACGCCTTCCGTGATCGGCTACCCGCCGCACCCCTTGGTCATCAGCTACCGAGGTTACCAGACGTACTCTCCGTGAACGTCGAGCAGCGCTACGCTCCACCAGCGGGACTGCGCCGAGCGTACCAGCGGCGGTAAGATGTCCGCCATGACTGAGGGCGAGCGTTGACTGTTCAGATTTGACATGACAAGCCCCCCAACCCTGCACAGTGAGAACGAGCCTCGCGTCGCGGCGGTGCTGCTTGCGGCGGGCGAGTCGACGCGGATGCACGAGATGAAGGCGCTGCTGCCCTGGCTGGGCGGCAGGCCGCTGCTGGCGCACCAGGCGCACGCGCTGGCGGAGGCGGGGTACGAGCCCATCGTCACGGTGCTCGGACACCTCGCCGAGCGGCTGCGGCAGGTGCTCACGGGCCCCGAGCCGTTGCAGATCGTCGAGAACCCGCGCTACCGCGAGGGACGCACCACGTCCATCACCGCGGGGCTGCGCGCACTGCCGGACGACGTATCGGGCGTGCTCATCGTGTCGGTGGACCAGCCGCGCTCCGGCGCGCTGCTGTCGCGGCTGCGGGAGGCGTGGCTGGCGTCGAGGCCGGCCATCGCGGTCCCGTCGCTGGACGGGAACGCGGGGCATCCGCCGCTGTTCGACGCCGCGCTGCTGCCGGAGCTGCGCGCCATCACGGAGGAGGGGCAGGGGCTGCGGGAGGTCGTCTCGCGACACCGCGGCGAGCGGGTGCTGGTGCCGGTCGACGACCCGCTGACGCTGACGAACCTCAACACACGGGAGCAGTACGAGGCCGCGCTGCGGCTCGCGCAGGCGTAGGGGGGCCAACCCTCACCCCAACCCTCTCCCACGCTTGGGAGAGGGAGCGAAAACGCACCCCCACACGCCGCGTCAGCGGTTCGCAGCCGCTACCACGAGCAGCGCCGACCCCACGAACGACACCAGCACACCGAGCACGACGCCCAGCGTGATGTGCTCCAGCCGCCGGTTGACCAGGTAGGAGAGGATGAGGGTGAAGACGCCCACGGTGCGCATGAGCGGGTCCACGATGGTGACGTCGGCCAGGGCGAGGGCGAAGAAGCGGAGCAGCTGCGCCATGAAGACGCTCAGCCCCGCGCCGCCGAAGAGCCGCATGTAGCGGACGTTGATAGCGCCGACCAGGTGCCGCTGCGCGGGCAGCACGAGCGACGCCAGGAGCACCGCCGACGCCCCGGCGTAGGCGACGAACGTGCCGATGGCGGCCACACCCGTCGCATCCTCCATCGCGGCGCGGATGAGGATGGGGCTGGCGCCGTAGGCGGCCGACGCGAGCAGGGAGAAGACGACGCCCTCCACCATGCGTATCTCGACGGCGGGGGCGGAGGCGGAGCGTTGCCCCCGGTCGATCATCAGGAACGGACTGGCGAGGATGAGCGCGATGGCGAGGTACATGGGAAGGGTCGGCCGCTCGCCGAGCAGGACGATCGCCAGGACGATGCTGTACGGCAGGGCGACGGCCTGGATGGTGACGGTGCGCGACGCCCCGATGGCCGCGATGCTGCGGTAGTTGCAGTAGCGCCCGATGCAGAAGTGGACGACGCCCGCCGCAGCGACCAGCAGGTAGCCGTCCAGCGGGACCTCGCCGAAGTTGAAAAGCTGTCCCGTGACGACGACCGCCACGAGCCCGAACGGGACGCCGAGCAGCACGGTGATGAAGGCGCCCTGCACCGCCGTCGCGCCGGCGTCGGCGAAGCCCCGGCGGACGAGGATGGAGTTGACGCTGAAGGAGAAGGCGGAGCCCAGGGCGAGGAGCGCGCCGAGTATCACGCCGCCACCTCCCCGCTCACCGCGTGGCCGCCGCGTAGACGAGCAGCGCGGAGCCCGCGAACGACACGAGCACGCCGATGACGACGCGCAGCGTGATCGTCTCCAACGAGCGGTTGAACATCCAGGTGAGAATAACCGTGAAGACGTTGGCCATGCGCTGCAGGGGGTTCACGACGCTCACGTCCGCCACCGACAGCGCGAAGAAGCGCAGCAGCTGGGCGAGGAAGACCGCGAAGCCTGCGCCGCCGAACAGCCGCATGAACCGCACGTTGATGGCGCCGATCAGCGCCCGCCGTTTCGGCAGCACGAGGCTCGCGAGCAGCACCACAGACGCGCCGCTGTAGGCGACGAAGGCGCCTATCGCCGCCGTTCTCGCCGCGTCCATCAGCGCGGCGCGGATGAGGATGGGGCTCGTCCCGTACGCGACCGCCGCCAGGGTAGCGAATGCGTACCCCTCCAGCAGGCGTACCTCCAGCGCCGACGCCGGGGGCGCGGACCCTCCCCCAGCGCCGCTCGCCTGCGCCGGGGCAGACGACGGAGTCCGGGGGTTGCGCTCGAGGATCACCGCCGGGCCAAGCAGGACGAACGCGATGGCGAGCAGCATGGTCAGCGTCACCACCTCGTCGAGGAGGATGACGGCCATCAGGATGCTGAACGGGGTCGTGATGCCCATGATGGGGCCCGAGCGGGCCGCGCCGATGGCGGCCACGGACCGGTAGTTGCAGTAACGCCCGACGCCGAAGTGGACGACGCCCGCCGCGAGCAGCAGCAGGTAGCCCATGGGCGAGACCTCACCGAAGCGCAGCACCTGGCCGGTGAGCACGACGGCGATGAAGCCGAACGGCACGCCGAGCAGCACGGTGATGAAGGCGCCCTGCGACGCGGTGGCGCCCGCGCCGGCGATGCCCCGGCGCACGAGGATGGCGTTCACGCTGAACGAGAACGACGAAGCGAGAGAGAGCAGCGCGCCGAATATCACTGCATCACCTCATCGCTCAGTGGCCCGTCGCCGCGGTCACCAGCAGCGCGGAGCCTGCGAACGACACGAGCACGCCGAGGACGACACCGAGCGTGATGCGCTCCAACCGCCGGTTGACCAGGTACGAAAGGATGAGGGTGAAGACGCCGATCATGCGCATGAGGGGGTTCACGATGCTCACCTCGGCGATCGAAAGCGCGAAGAAGCGCAGCAGTTGGGCGAAGAACACCGCGAACCCCGCGCCGCCGAACAGCCGCATGTATCGCAGGTTGATGGTCCCCATCAGGTGCCGCTGCGTGGGCAGCGCCAGCGTGGCCAGGAGCATCGTCGACGCCCCGACGTAGGCGACGAACGTGCCAACGGCGGCGATGCCGGCAGCGTCCTCCACGGCGGCGCGGATCAGGATGGGGCTCGTGCCGTAGGCCCCCGCCGCGAGGAGGGAGAAGGTGTAGCCCTCCACCATGCGCACCTCCACGGCAGGGGCGGCGGTCGGCGTGGAGGCGGAGCTCGTGGCTGGGAGAGGGTTGCTCGTCCTCGTCGTCCGTTTTCCGCGGTCGACCATCAGCGCCGGGCTGCCGAGGATGAGCGCGATGCCCACGTACATGAGGATGGTGGGCCGCTCGTCGAGGAGGAGCATCGCCATGAGGACGCTGTACGGCACGGCGATGGCCTGGATGGTGGCGGCGCGCGGAGCGCCGATGGCGGCGATGCCCCGGTAGTTGCAGTAGCGCCCGATGCCGAAGTGGACGATGCCCGCAGCGGCGAGCAGCAGGTAGCCCTCCGGCGCGATCCGGCCGAAGTTGAAGAGCTGGCCTGTCACAACGACGGAGACGAGGCCGAACGGCACGCCGAGGAGCACGGTGATGAAGGCGCCCTGCGCGGCCGTCGCTCCGGCGTCGGCGATGCCCCGGCGTACGAGGATGAAGTTGACGCTGAACGAGAACGCGGAGGCGAGCGCGAGGAGCGCGCCGAATATCACGCGACGACCCCCTCCGCCACGAGCGCCGCGGCCTCGTCCTCCGGCATCCCGAGGTCCGCCGTCAGCACTTCCATCGTCTGCTCGCCGAGCTGAGGCGGGACGCGGCTGGGGCCGCTGGGCGTCCGAGAGAGCTTGATGGGGTTGCCGGTGAACCGCACCGGGCCGAGCACCGGGTGCTGCATCTCCACGAACATCTCCCGGTGGTTCACCTGGGGGTCCTCCGCCACCTGGGCGATGTCCTGCACCGGACCCGCCGGGACGCCCATCTCGTTGAGGACGTCCACCCACTCGGCGGTCGTCTTCTGGAGCATCGCCTCCTCGATCACGGGGACCAGCTCGTCGTAGTGCTGCGTTCGCGACCAGCCGGTGAGGTAGCGGGCGTCGTCCATCAGCTCCACGTGGTCTATCGCGGCGCAGAAGAGGGGCCACTGGTCCGTCCCGCCGCCCATGATGGCGACGACGACGTGGCCGTCGGCGGTGCGGAACGCCTGGAACGGCGTGGAGCTGGGGTGTCGCGTGCCGATACGCTGCGGCACCTGTCCGAGCGTGAAGTAGCGCATGAAGGCGTTCTCCATGATGGAGACCTGGCAGTCCAGCATGCCGATGTCGATGTACTGGCCCTCGCCGGAGCGCTCGCGCTCCAGGAGCGCGCTCTGGATGGCGACGGTGGCGAAGAGCGCGGCGGTGATGTCGCCGATGCTGGCGCCGGGGCGGACGGGGCCGCGTCCGGGCTCGCCGGTGATGCTGAGCATGCCCCCCATGCCCTGCACGATGACGTCCAGCGCCGGGCGCTGCGCGTAGGGCCCCGTCTGCCCGAAGCCGGAGACCGAGCACATGACGATGCGCGGGTTGCGCGCCCGCACGGCCTCGTAGGCCAGCCCCAGGCGCCGCATCGCGCCGGGGCGGAAGTTCTCGATGAGGACGTCGGCGGTTTCGGCGAGGCGCAAGAGCAGTTCGCGCCCCTTCGGGTTCGCGAGGTCGATGGCGATGCTCCGCTTGCCGCGGTTGATGCTCATGAAGTAGGTGCTGAAGGCCTGCTCGTCCGTCTCGGCGCCCTCAGGCGTGAGGAACGGGCCGTTGCCGCGCGCCGGGTCGCCCGTCTCCGGCTGCTCGACCTTGATGACGTCCGCGCCGAGGTCGGCCATGAGCATGGTCGAGAACGGCCCCGCGAGGATGCGAGTGAGGTCAATGACGCGTATGCCGTCGAGCGGGCCGGGCATGGGGCAACTCCTCGTGCGGAAGGGTTCGGGGACGCGGCGATTCTACCCGACGCGCGCCGGGTGCGCGTCTCCTTTGCGGGCGGCGCACGCCTGCCGTATGCTCACGCTCGATACGCCCCGGAGACTTCGCGCGAGAGGGGAGGCGACCATGGCAGTCATCGATTGCGACGCTCACGTCGAGGAGGGCCTGGAGACCTGGGAGTACCTGGACCCGGCTTTCGAGAGGTACCGGCCGTTCCCGGTGCAGTTCCCGGAAGACACCGCGTTCGGCGCGCATAACGCCGCATGGGTGATCGACTACAAGATCCGCCTCTACGGCGGCACGCCCACTATCATGAACCGGGCCCTGCAGAAAGGGGCCGACATCCCCGTGCAGGAGCTGACGGACATCGAGGGCCGCATCGCCGCGATGGCCGAGGCCGGCATCGACAAGCAGATCGTGTTCCCGACCATCTGGCAGGGTCCGGTGGCCGAGAACCCGGAGCTGGAGGCGGCTCTCGCCCGGAGCTGGAACACGTTCATGGCGACGCAGTCCGGGAAGTCGGACGGCCGCCTCTACTTCGCCGCCGTCATCCCGTACCGCCGGCCCGACCTTGCGGTCGCGGAGCTCAGGCGGGTGAAGGAGCTCGGCGGGGCCGCGGGGATCTACACGCACGGCATCCCGTGGGACATGCCCCTGAGCAACCCGGCGTTCATGCCGATCTACGAGGAGGCCGCGCGGCTCGACCTCCCCATCCTCATCCACACGGGGAGCACGTCGCCGATGCTCCGTCACATGGCTGAGCCGTACCCGCGGCCCGACCGTCAGCAGTTCCCCCAGACGAACCCGTACAGCGGCGGCCTGAACCAGGTCATCTACGGCTTCTGGCAGCTGATGGACAGTGGGGCGATGGAGCGGTTCCCGGACCTGAAGGTCGTCATCCTGGAGATCGGCTGCGACTGGGCGCCCTGGATCGCGAAGGGGCTGCGCGGGCGCAGGCACACGCGCATCGACGACCTGCTGGGCGACCGCATCTTCGTGTCCTGCGCCGTGGGCGACGACCTGTCGTACGTCGTCGACCGGCTCGGCGACGACTTCCTCGTCACCGCGAGCGACTACCCGCACGGCGACGCGTTCCGCGAGGACCACCTCGCCGAGGAGCTCGACCGCCGCGGGGACCTCAGCCCCGCGACCATCGACAAGATACTGTCCGTGAACCCGCAGCGAGCGTTCAGCGCCCTGGGGTAGGGTCGGTGCGGGGGACAAGGGACGCTGAGACGATGTCAACCTGAGCGTACGCTCAAGCTGACAGACGCTTGACAGACCACCTCTTTTGTGTATAATAGATTTGTAGCGATGCCTTATCTCCCCGGATGCTGAGGCTACCGGGCAGCGTGACCGCTCTTCGGAGCGGTTACGCATTTAAGGAAACATTCCTTGCGGACAAACGTCTACATAGACGGCTTCAACCTGTACTACGGTGCCCTCAAGGATACTCCCTACAAGTGGCTCAACCCCCAGTCACTGGTCCAGGCGCTTCTCCCCTACGCTTCGATTGCTCGCGTCCGGTACTTCGCTGCCCCGGTCATGGCGCGTCCTGAGGACCCTGATGCGCCAACGCGGCAGCGAATCTACTGGCGTGCTCTTCGAACCCTATCCGGCCTAGAGATTACGGAGGGTCGACTGAGGCGCCGCGATGGCTGGTACGAGGTCTACCCGCGGCGGTACGCTCCTGGGTCTGGTCCAGGTGCCAAGCCACTCATGGAACGGGTCAGAAGAGTAGAAGAAAAGGGCACTGACGTGAATATCGCCACCTATCTGCTCCTTGACTGCTTCAAGGGAGAGTATGAGCAGGCAGTGGTCATATCCAATGATTCCGACCTTGCCCTGGCTGTTCGCACTGTGCGGGACGAACTCAAGAAGAGAGTCGTTGTGGTTAATCCTGTGCGCGGCGCCGCCAGAGGAACTGTGGAATTGCGCCAAGCATCGACGGAGATGATTGACCACATTGGCACCGAACTGCTGGAGGGGAACCAGTTTCCCCTGCAAATGACCGATGCCAAGGGAAGTTTCTCCAAACCCCGTGGTTGGCAAGGCTAAGTGGATCTTGCTCTCCACCCGTAACGCCGCAATACGGTGCCTTGCCGCCACGCTGCCTCTACGCAGCGCCACTTTCCTGTTGCCAGCAGCCGCTTGAGATGCGATGATTCGTGCTTGGCATTCGGTATGGCACAGGAGGAGCCGCTTGACGAACATCATAGAGGCGCGGGGCGTCGTCAAGACGTACCGGGCAGGCGAGATAGAGGTACACGCTCTGCAGGGTATAGACCTGTCCATAGGCAAGGGACAGATGGTCGCTGTCATGGGGCCCTCCGGTTCCGGCAAGACCACGCTGCTCAACACGTTCTCGGGCATAGACGACGTCACGAACGGGGAAGTGGTGATAGACGGGGCATCCGTGCATGAGATGTCCGACCGGCAGCGCACGCGGTTCCGAGCGGCGAACATGGGGTTCGTGTTCCAGGCGTACAACCTGCTGCCGGTGCTCACCGGCGCGGAGAACGTGGAACTGCCGCTGTTGCTCGCGGGCTACGGCCAGGGGAAAGCCCGCGCCCGCGCCATGGAGGTGCTCGAGATGGTGGAGCTCGCCGACCAGGCGAACAAGCGCCCGGCCGAGATGTCCGGCGGACAGCAGCAGCGCGTCACCATAGCGCGAGCGCTCGTGAACGACCCCGCCATCGTGTGGGCGGACGAACCGACCGGAGCGCTGGACAGCGAGACCGGCACGCACATCATGGACCTGCTCTGCCGCCTCAACAACGAGCGCGAGCAGACGTTCGTTCTCGTTACCCACGACTCGGTGGTCGGTTCCCGCGCAGGGCGCATGGTGCGGATGCGCGACGGCCACGTCGAGAGCGATGAGACGCTCTCCGCCGACGGCAAAGGCAGCTAGGGGTGGAGACGCTCTTCGGCATACCCATCGGCACGCTGACCGCCATCCTCACGGTCGTGTTCCTCATCGCTGCCGCGATAACCGGCTGGTTCGTGCTGCGCAACCCGGTCGTCCTGAAGATGGCCGTACGGAACATCCCGCGACGGCGGGCGCAGACCGTGCTCATCGTCGTCGGCCTCATGCTGGCAACGCTCCTCTTCTCCGCGTCGTTCGCCACGGGCGACACGCTCGCGCACTCGGTGCGCGTCCTCGTGGTCAAAAGCCTGGGACACCTCGATGAGACCGTCTTCTCCGAAGAGCGGGATGCCTCCGGCGTCCGGGTCTTCATCCCCGCCGAGACGGCGGACGCGGTCCGCTCCGCGCTCGACGGCGCGCCCGTGGACGGGGTCATGCCCGCGATCAGCCTGTCGGCGCCTGCCGTATCACTCACGTCGGAGCGCAACGTACCGAGGCTGCAGGTGCAGGGGCTGGACCCGGCGGAAACGGACGGCTTCGGGCGCTATCTCGACGCCGACGGCAACGAACTCGACCTCGGCGCGATCGGGCAGGACGAGGTGTACCTCAGCGCCGACGCCGCCGAGGAGTTGGGCGCTGGGCAGGGCGATCGGATCGCGCTCTTCTTCGAGGAGACGCCGGTATCCGTGAGCGTCGCAGGCATCTTCGAAGCGGGAGGGTCCACCAGCTCCGCCCTCCCGCTATCGGTGATGCGCCTGAGCGACATGCAGGCACTGCTGGGCGAGCAGGGGAACATCAACTACATCTTCATCTCCAACGAGGGAGGCACGATCGCGGGCGCGCAACACACCGAAGCAGTGCTGGACGCCTTCGAGGAGCTCCGGGACGAACGCGGCCTGGACTACGACGACGTCAAGCGGGACGGCCTCGAGCAGGCGGACGACACCGGCGACCAGTTCGCGAGCATCTTCCTGCTGTTCGGGACGTTCTCGATCATGGCAGGCATCCTGCTGATCGCGCTCATCTTCGTGATGCTGGCGGCGGAGCGGAAGCGCGAGCTGGGCATCTCACGGGCCGTGGGCGCGCAGCGCGGGGACATCGTGCGGCTGTTCACGTTCGAGGGAGCAGTGTACTCGCTCGCGGCCGCGGCGGTCGGCAGCGTGTTGGGCATCGTGATCGGCCTGGTCATGGTGCGGATCATATCTGTCGCATTGGGGGCGATAGAAGACTTCGACGGGTTCGAGATCGTGTTCGCGTTCCGCTGGCAGAGCCTCTTGCTGGCGTACACGCTGGGGATGGTGGTCACGTACCTCGTGGTCGTCGTCTCAGCGGCGCGAGTGAGCGCGCTGAACATCGTGCGCGCCGTGCGCGACATCCCGGAGCCACCCAGTACGGGCCACCGTCTGCGCGAATACTGGGGTGCGGTGGGCAGCGCCTACCTGGACGGCCTGCGAGCGATACCGCGTCTGCGCCCGCTCCGCGTGCTGCGGCGGTTGTTTTTCAGCGGGCCGTGCGCCGTCGTCAAGCTGGCCTGGGCGTTGTTCATGGCCGGGTACCTCATGGTTGTGGCCGGCGTCCTGCTGACGCTCAACGGCATCTCCGTGGAGCAGTTGGGGGTCTTCTCCATCGGGCTGTCGCTCGTCGTGGTCGGCGTTCCGCTGTCGCTCAGGCATGCCGTGCGGCTGCCGGAACGCATCGCCTACACCGTCGCGGGCGTGGTGCTCGTCCTGCTCTGGCTCATCCCCATCGACTGGGAGGACTTCGGGTTGCCCCAGTTCAGCGGAGGGATAGAGCTGTTCATCCTCTCCGGTATAACGCTCGTGGTCGGCGCGGTATGGGTTGTCATGTACAACTCGGGGTACCTGGTCAGCGCGATAGCCGTCCTGGGAGGACGGGGACGCACGCTCGCGCCGATCATCCGGACCGCGTTGGCATACCCGATGGCGAGCCGGTTCCGCACGGGAATGACCCTGGCGATGTTCTCGCTCGTCATCTTCACGCTGTCGATCATCGGCTTCATCGACGCGGCGTTCAACAGCGCGTTCGGCGACACCCGGAGATTCTCGGGCGGTTTCGACGTCACCGCCAGCGCCAGCTTCACCAATCCCATCGACGACCTCGGTGCGCGCATAGACGAGTCACCGGGGCTGGACGCAGCCGATTTCGCCGTCATAGGCGCAATGGGCGGGCTCCCGGTGCTGATCCGTCAGCAGGACACCGAGCAGGAGCTGCAGGACTGGTTCGTGACAAGCGTCGACCCCGCCTATGCGGAGGCGGTCACCTACGGGTTCGGCCTGCGGGACGAGCGCTATCCAGACGACCGCGCCGTCTGGCGCGCGCTGGCCGAAGGAGAGGAGGTCGCCGTCGTCAGCGCGGCGATGGTCCCGGCCGCTTCCGACTTCGAACAGGGCGGCCCGGACTTCGATTTCCAATTGGAAGGTTTCCAGCGCGAGGACGACGTGCTTCCCGAGGTGTACGTGGAGGTATTCGACTCCTCGGAAGAGCGGATGGTGCGCCTGCGCGTCATAGGCGTGATAGAGGAGTCGGCGTTCTTCGCGCGGACGGTCACCACCGGGCACGAGACGTTGCAGCGGCTTGCGCCGGTGGACCTGCCGTACCTGAACTACGAGATTGTCCTGCGCGACCCGTCGCGCGCCGGGGCAGTCGCCGCGGCGCTGGAGGAGGAATTCGTTCAGCACGGAGTGCAGGCGTCCTCGCTCGAGAAGGTCGTGAACGACTTCACCGCGCTGAACCGCACCTTCAATCGAATCATCCAGGGTTTCATGGGGCTTGGCCTGGTGGTCGGCATCGCTGCGCTGGGGGTCATCGCGGCGCGCTCCGTCGTGGAACGGCGCGTGCAGATCGGCATCCTGCGCGCCATCGGCTACCGCAGCGGCATGGTGCAGCTCTCGTTCCTCATCGAGTCCTCGTTCATCGCCCTGCTGGGCATCGCCGTCGGACTCGGACTCGGGTTCGGGCTGTCCGCCGGCATCATCAGTGAGGTCGGGGAGAGCTTCGAAGGCGTCGCTTACGCCATCCCGTGGGAGACGATCGTCCTCGTGGTGGTCGTCGCGTACGGCGCGTCGCTCCTGACGACGTACCTGCCGGCGCGGCAGGCGTCGCGCATCTATCCGGCGGAAGCGCTGCGCTACGACGAGTAGAAGGACGCGGTTGGGAGTTACCGGGGCGCTGCCGCGCCGTTGACCTTGGCGACGAGCCGGTCGAGGTGGAAGGGCTCCATCTTCATCGGGCCGCCCGCGCGGCCGTTCCGCCACGCAACGATCTCCGAGACGATGCTGAGCGCGATCTCCTCCGGCGTGCGCCCGCCGAGGTCCAGCCCCACCGGCGCGTGTATCTCGCGCAGCCGCTCCTCCGGCACGCCCTTCCGCAGCAGCGACTCGTAGATCATGATGGTCTTGCGCTTGCTGCCGAGCAGCCCCACGTAGCCGGCGTTCGTACGCGCCGCGGCCTCGGTCGCGAGGTCGTCGAAGTGGTGGCCGCGCGAGCCTATGACGATGGCCGTGTTCGGTGTTACGGGGAAAGCGTCGACGCCCCGGTCGTACGGCGCGACGTTCGTCGCCTCCGCCATCGGGAAGCGCTCCGTGTTCGCGAACTCGCGGCGGTCGTCGGTGACCATGACGCGCAGGCCCATCATGTGGCCGATGCGCGCGACCTGCAGGTTGACGTGTCCCCCGCCGATGAGCACGAGCAGCGCGGGCGCGGTGTAGCCCTCGACGAACAGCTCGTCGCCCTCGCCGGTGTGGATGCGCGCGGTGCGCCCCATCGGCATGACGTCCTTCGCTGTCTCGATCGCCTCGGCGTCGAGCGCGGCGTCGCCAAGCGTGCCCTCGGAGGCGCCGTCCTCGCGGACGACGATGCGCGCGCCCTGGGCGAGGCGGTCGCTCTTCACGAGCGTTGCGACGGAGAGGCTGGGCCCTCCGGCGTAGGCGTCGGCGACCTCCGCGGAGAGCGCGCGTCCGCCCGCGTCGCCGGTGAGCGGCTCGATGTAGAAGTACATCGTGCCGCCGCAGACGAGGCCGTCGCGCGCGGCGATGTCCTCGTTCAGGTAGTAGCGCTTGTACTGGGGGCCGGTGTTCTCGCGGAGCGCCTCCTTGGCGGCGAACCAGATGTCGCCCTCGACGCAGCCGCCGCCGAGCGTGCCGACGGTCGAGCCGTCGCTCCGCACGAGGAGCGCCGCGCCCGGCTTCTGGGGCGTCGAGCCCTGCGTGTGGACGACGGTTGCGATGACGAAGTCCTTGTCGTCGTTCGTCAGCGCTGTTGCTTCGTCGTAGACGGCCTTCATGCGCTCACCCTCCCCCGCGTGTCCCCGTCATTCCCGCGAAGGCGGGAATCCAGGAGTGCGCGTCAGCGCACACGGCCACGCGGTGCTGTGGAACGATTGTAGCACCGGCGTCCATGCCGTTTGTGAGAGCGTGCTACAATGCCCGCGTCATGCAGCGCACCGCAGCTACGACAACGACGACGACCCGCACTACGAGGGCCGCGGCTGCGCGCGTCCGCGAGACGGCAGCCGTGGCCTGAGCCGCTTGAGCGCGTACGTATCTCCAACCACGCATGAAGGGGCGCGCCGAGCGCCCCTTTTCTCGTAACAGGACAGCAGAGAGGCAGACCGATGCCCGTCAAACAGAAGAGCCCCGAACTGCAGCAACTCGACGACCTGCGCTTCCGCATCCGCCACTCCGCAGCCCACATCATGGCCGAGGCGGTGCTCGACCTCTTCCCGGAGGCGAAGTTCGCGGTCGGGCCGCCCACCGCGGACGGCTTCTACTACGACTTTTCGGTTGAGCGCCCGTTCGCGCCCGACGACCTCGAGCGCATCGAGGCGCGCATGCGCGAGTCCATCGCCGCCAACGCGTCGTTCAACATGACGGAGCTGACCCGCGACGGGGCGAGCAGCCACTTCGCGGGCCAGCCGTTCAAACTGGAGATCATCGACGAAATACCGGAGGGCGAGGCGATCACGACCTACGAGCACGGCGGCTTCGTGGACCTGTGCCGCGGCCCGCACGTCGGCTCGACCGGCGAGGTGGCAGCGTTCAAGCTGGTGACCGTCGCGGGCGCGTACTGGCGCGGCGACGAGCACAACGAGATGCTGCAGCGCATCTACGGCACCGCGTGGGAGTCCGAGGAGGCGCTGCAGGCGCACCTGGAACGGCTGGAGGAGGCCGGGCGGCGCGACCACCGCAGGCTCGGTCAGGAACTGGGGCTGTTCTTCTTCGATCCCGTCGCGCCCGCGAGCCCGTTCTTCCTGCCGCGCGGGGCTGAACTGAACAACGCCCTCACTACGTACGTGCGCGGCCTCTACGAACGCTACGGCTACCAGGAGGTCATCACCCCGCAGGTGTTCGACTCCTCGCTCTGGAAGCGCTCCGGCCACTACGACAACTACCGCGAGAACATGTACTTCACCTACGTGGACGAACAGGAGTTTGCCGTCAAGCCCATGAACTGCCCCGCCGCCGCAATCCTCTACGGCTCGCAATTGCACTCCTACCGGGACCTGCCGATACGCTACGCGGACTTCGGACGCCTGCACCGCTACGAGCGCTCCGGCGTCACGCACGGCCTCACCCGCGTGCGGACGTTCTCCCAGGACGACGCGCACATCTTCTGCACGCCGGAGCAGGTGGAGAGCGAGGTGCTCTCATTCATCAACATGGTCAGCGAGACGTTCGACGTCTTCGGCTTCGACGACGTTCGCGTCGTGCTCTCGCTGCGCCCGGAGAAGCGTATCGGCACTGACGACCTGTGGGACGTAGCGGAAGGCGCGCTTGCGGCGGCGCTGGACGCGCGGGGCATGGAGTACGAGCCCGCCGAGAACGAGGGCGCGTTCTACGGCCCGAAGATCGACTTCTTCGTCGCCGACGCCATCGGGCGGGAGTGGCAGCTGAGCACCGTGCAGCTCGACTACAACCTGCCGGAGCGCTTCGACCTGGAGTACGTCGACTCAGAGGGGGCGCGGCAGCGTCCGGTCGTCATCCACCGCGCCATGCTCGGCAGCATCGAGCGCTTCCTCGGCGTCGTGATCGAGCACTTCGGCGGCGCGTTCCCGGTGTGGCTCGCGCCGGTGCAGGCGGAGGTCATCCCCATAGCCGACCGTCACGTCGAGTACGCGGAATCGGTGCGGTCGCGACTGGAGGCTGCGGGCGTTCGGGTGCACGTTGACGCCCGCAGCGAGCGCATGAACGCCAAGATCCGCGACGCACAGCTGATGAAGACGCCGTACATGCTCGTCGTGGGGGACAAGGAGGCCGAGGCCGACGGCGCCGCGGTGCGCCTCCGCTCCGGCGATGACCTGGGGCTCTTGCCGGTGGCCGACGTCGCCGCCCGCATCGCGGACGAGGCTGCGAGGCGGGGGTAGGAGTGCCGCAAAGACAGAGACCGCCACGAGGGCGGTCTCGACCCTACCGCCGAAGCGTGCAGGGGAAGTCTCCTCATTCTCGATAACCGCATGCCCAGCGTCAATGGAGGTGAAGACCGTCCCCTCCGATTTGACGGCTGGCGCGCGCGGGCGTACCTTCCGGCCTGCGCAGGCTGGCGCGTTCGCCTGTGCAGAATTCGTCAGAGGAGGACACCATGACGACGAACTACGATCCGGCAACGGCCCCAGTCTTCGAACGCATCGACACGTACGAGGAGTGGCAGCAGAGCGAGGGGGTGAAGCTGCACGGCGGGCTCTACATCAAGGACCTCTACGCCCTGGAGCTCGAGTACTGGCCCCGCAAGGGCTGCTACGGCGCGGTCGTCTACCTCGACGGCGACGAGGAGACCGACGAGCATGTGATCGAGATCGAGCCGGCAGGCAAGACCAACCCCGAGCACCACATGTTCAACGAGGTCATCTACGTCCTCAGCGGGCGCGGGGCGACGTCCGTCTGGTACGAGGAGTCCCGCAAGCAGACGTTCGAGTGGACGGAAGGCGCGTACTTCTCCATCCCCATGAACGCCACCTACCAGCACTTCAACGGCAGCGGGGCCGAGCCGACGCGCATGGTCTCCGTCACCAACCTGCCCGGCATGATCCGCAAGTTCATCACGCCGGACTTCATCTGGAACAACCCCTACGTGTTCCCTGACCGGCTGACCGCCGACGAAGGGTGGGCTTCCGGCTCCGGCATGATGTACAAGGGCCGGGTGTGGGAGACGAACTTCCTGCCGGACGCGGCCAACATGCCCATGCCGGACTGGTCCGAGCGCGGCGCGGGCGGCACGAACATCATGCTCTCGCTGTCCGACAACACCGTCTCCTCCCACATCTCCGAGTTCCCGGTGGGCACCTACAAGAAGGCGCACCGCCACGGCCCGGGCGCGCACCTGCTCATCACCGGCGGCGTCGGCTTCGCCCTCGTGTGGCAGAAGGAGGACATGTCCGACCTCGTGAAGGCGGACTGGCAGCGCGGCAGCCTCTACCTCCCGACGCAGGACGCCTACAGCGAGTACTTCCACCAGCACTTCAACGTGGGCACGACGCCGGCGCGCTACATCAACATGAGCCCGTCCAACTCCCGCAAGTACACCTACCAGCGCGGCATCAACGACCCCTCCCGCAGGGGAGAGATCCGGGCGATGGTGAGCATCAAGGAGGGCGGCATCCAGCTCGAGTACGAGGACGAAGACCCCCGCGTCCACGAGATCTACGAGGCAGAGCTGGCCAAGTACGGCCAGGAATGCCGCATGAAGAACCTCGTCGCGACCTGCACGGGCGTCCCCGGCCCCGAGAACAAGAAGGGCGCGCTCCAGGACTACGACTAGCCCGGCCGCGGCAAGTACAGGTGAACTGAAGGGCGCCCCTACCCGGGGCGCCCTTCCTTTCGGGGCGGGCCAAAGACCGCCCTCTTGTCGCCTCCCCCTCGTGGACGTGCGACGCTAGAATCGCCTCTGCCGTGGGAGGCGGCGGCATGACCTCAGCAGAGCAGCACGGGCCCGTTGCGGTCGTCGGCACAACGTCGTGGGGGGGGACGCTCGCGCTCATCCTCGCGCGGCGGGGCGTCGACGTGCGGTTGCTCGCGCGCACCGATGAGGAGGCGCAGCGGCTCACGTCGGACGGCGAACTCGCGGCGCGGCTGCCGGGGCACCCCTTCCCTCCTACACTGCGCGTGACGGCTGACTGGGCTGCGGGCATGGACGGCGCGCCGTTCGTGCTCTTCGCGGTGCCGAGCCACACCCTTCGCGACAACGCCCGCCGCGCCGCGCCGCACCTCCTGGCGGACGCCATCGTCGTCTCGGCGTGCAAGGGGCTGGAGCAGGGGACGTTCAAGCGCATGAGCGTCGTGCTGGAGGAGGAGCTGCCGAGTGCAGCGCCGCGCCTCTGCGCTCTCTCGGGTCCCAACCTGGCCCGCGAGATCGTGCGCGGGCTGCCGTCGGCGACGGTCGTGGCGTCGGCGTCGGCCGACGCGGCAGCAGCGGTCCAGCGGCTGTTCAACTCGCCGACGTTCCGCGTCTACACGAACGCCGACGTCATCGGAACGGAGCTGGGCGGGACACTCAAGAACGTGATGGCGATCGGCGCGGCCATCTGCGACGGCATGGGACTGGGCGACAACGCGAAGGCGGCGTTCGTCACTCGGGGGCTGGCGGAGATGGTGCGGCTGGGCGTCGCGGCGGGTGCGCAGGCTGCGACGTTCGCGGGCACGGCAGGCGTCGGCGACCTCATGACGACGTGCTACAGCAGCCTGAGCCGCAACTACCGCGTCGGGCTCGCGCTCGCGGAGGGCCGGACACTCGAAGAGGCGGTCGAGTCGCTCGGGGGGCAGGTGGCCGAGGGCGTCGGCACGACGTCGGCGGCGCTGGAGATGGCGCACGCGCTCGGCGTCGAGGCGCCCATCGCCGCAGCGACGGCCCGCGTGCTGTTCGAAGGAGCGTCGCCGCAGGACGCGCTCCTCGAGCTGATGGCCCGGGCTCCGCGGCAGGAGTAGGTGCTGCAACAGGCAGTCAGCGGCGCAGCAACTCCCGCTTGCGGTAGGTGCCGACGCGCCACAGCCACTCGGCGGGGCCGAAGCGGAAACGGCTGAGCCAGAGCGGCGACCACCAGAGCTGCAGCGCCCAGACCCCCACGCAGAAGACCAGAAGCCCGGTGCGGGTCAGGGATACGCCGCCGAGCAGCACGTTGAGCACCAGCATCCCCAGGACGGTCTGCGAGAGATAGTTGGTGAGCGCCATCCGCCCGGTAGCGAGCAGACGACGCTTCAGCCAGTTATCCGGGCTCTTGCTCCAGAGGATGATGAGGCTCATGTACCCGAGGGACGCGGGGATGGTGCCAAAGGTGTTGGGGACCTGACCTATGAAGGCCACGTCCCGCGAGTAGTCGCCGAGCGCCGTAACGACGACGCCGACCGTCGCGAGGGAGAGGCCGATGCCCAGGCCGACCACGGCAACCAGCCTGTAGGTGCTCGCCGCCATGCTGCCGTTCATGAAGCCCAAGCGATAGAGACCAGCGCCCGTGAGAATCAGCCCCAGTGCTCGCAGGAAGTAGCCGAAGAGCAGCAGAGCCTCCATGCTCTCGCTGAGGGACGGGTCGCTGCCGCCGCCGACCTCCCCCGGCTCCCAGATGCCGGCCAGCGATGCGTCCGTCCCGCTGGCGATGGACTGCGTCAGCAGCATGAAGGGGACGGAGAGCAGGAACACGATAGCCCCGACGGCGACGAGGGCCCTGGAAGGCAGTTTGCGCAGCGCGAGCAGGAAGACGGCTGCGATGGCGTAGGGGACCAGCACGTCTCCGTCCCACAGGATGGCGTGGAGGATGCCGATGCCCAGCAGCAGGACGTTTCGCCAGAGGTTGAGCAGCACGGGGCGGCGCTCCCGGCGTTCGGCCCGTTCGATGAACAGGAGTATGCCCGCGCCGAACAGCAGCGAGAAGATGCCCATGAACTTCTGGTCGACGAAGACCTCGCCGAAGACGCCGACGGCCCAGTCCAGCATGTTCTCGGACCCGGCCGCGTTGAGGTTCAGGTAGGGAGCCGTTCCCAGTTTGAAGGAGACGACGTTCATCAGCACGATGACCAGCACCGACACGCCCCGCAGGAGGTCCAGGCTCGTGATGCGGTCGGACTCCGCTACCGGGCCGAAGGCGTTCTCACCCTGTGTGTTGGTCGAGTAGGGTCCCTGGTCTTCTGCCACGCCTGTGACCTCGATTCACGGACCGCCGTTGCGCCCCGCAGTACCCTCACCCTGTCCTCAGGTGTCCAGCAGCGTGGGCGCGATCAGCTCTTCGACGGTGACGACGCGCGGGGTGAGGCCCTGCTCCGTCGAGTAGGCGAGCGCGGTCTCGAGCGTGTGACGGACCCCTGCGACACCGTACGGGAAGAGGTCGGCCGCCAGCGCGGAGCGCGTGTTTGACGGCAGCAGACCGGCGTCGATGAAGGGCTGTGCCTGTTCGAGCGTGCGCGAGACCCACAGCTCCTTCGCCTTCACGAATGCGTCGTAGAGGTTGCGCGCAGCCCACGGGTGCTGCTCGTAGAGCGACCGCCGCATGATGACCACGTGGTTGATGGGGTAGATGCCGGTCTTGGCGTAGTAGCGCGCGGACTCCGCGAGCGGGTCCGGGAAGAGCGTCCGCACCCTGTCGTGGGTCCGCAGGTCCAGGGTGCTGCGGTTGATGCCACCGCCGCCGTAGAAGTAGACGTAGATGGCATCCAGCTCGCCGTTTGCCATCATGCCGCCGAGGTTCTGGTCCTTCGCGGGGTCCATGTAGTGGAGCGTCACGCCGGGCGGCGGCTCGAAGCCCGTGGCGCCGCCGTGGCTCAACTCCTGGGTGCGCTCCATCCACCACTCGACGTCCGAGGGCATAACGCCGTACTCGTGCTGGAAGAAGCCCCGCGCCCACAGGGCGGCTGTCTGCTGGTACTCGTTCACGCCTACCCGCTTCCCCTTGAGGTCGGCGGGAGACTCGATGCCCGCGTCCGTGCGCACGAGCGCGCCGACGCCGAAGAACGTGCGCGTGGTGCAGATGGGCAGCGTCACCCAGTCCCGGTTGCCCTGCGCAGTGATAATGGCGAGCGAGGAGAGCGACATCTCCGAGACGTCGAACTCCTGGTGCGTGAGCTGGCGATGGAAGGTCTCCGCCGGGCCTGATGCCGTGGGGATGAGGTCGATGCCCTCCGGCTTGATCGTGCCGTCCATGACGGGGCGGCTGCGGGGGTTGGGCGCGAACGCGAGGCTGAACGTCGGCTTTGTGGTCACGGAGTTCTCCCATCGGCCTAACTTGGGTCAGGCCAGAGGTTACGCCTGTTCAGACTCCGGCGCGCACACGAACGTCACCCAGTCGTCGTCGCGGTGCTCCTCGACGAACGACAGGCCCGCTGCGGCGAACGCATCCACGACCTGCCCTCGCCGCTCCTGCAGGATGCCCGCGGCGACGAGCCGACCTTCCGGCGCGAGCGCTCGCCGCAGCTCCGGTGCGAGGTTCGCGAGCGCAACCGAGTTGACGTTCGCGAGCAGGAGGTCAGCCCAGGCCGGGAGTATCTTGTCGTTGGGGAGCGTCCCGGCGTAGAAGCGGACGCGGCCGGAGACGCCGTTTGAGCGCACGTTGGTGCGGCCCGCCTTGAGCGCGACGCGGTCGATCTCGACGCCAAGGACGCGGGACGCGCCGAGCTTCGCCGCGCCGATGCTGAGGATGCCGGAGCCGGAGCCCACGTCCAGCACGTTCAGGCCAGGACGCATCAGCCGCTCCATGCACTCCAACGTGCGGTTGGTCGTCGGGTGGTGGCCGGTGCCGAAGGCGAGGCCGGGGTCTATCTCGACGACGACGTCGTCCTGCCCCGCCTCCTCGCGCAACCACGGGGGCTGCACGAGCAGCCGCTTACCGATGCGGAGCGGCGTGAAGTGCGCCTTCCACGCGTCCTCCCACTCCCGCTCCTGTATCTCGCGCTCTTCAAGCTCAGGCAGGTCGGTCAGCTTGCCGATGAGCTGCAGGCCGATGTGGACGATCTCTCTGTTACGGCGATAGCCGGGCGTCTGCGGCATGTAGGTGCGGATGACGGCGCTCTGCCGTTCCGGGGGCGACTCGCCCTCGTCCGGGTTCCAGCCGCCCGCCTCTTCGATGGCGACCCCGCCCTTGCCATGCCGACGAAAGAGCTCCGCCACGGGCTCAACGAACTCGAACGGCACGCGTATCTTGAGTTCCAGCCAGGGGTGCGTAGCCAAGAGCGCGGGCGCCTAATTCTTCTTGTCGAAGGAGCGCTGGAGCTCCTCCAGCAGCTTCTTCTGGTCCTTGGAGAGCTTGTCCGGCGTCGCCACGCGCACGGTGACGAGCTGGTCGCCGCGTCGACCGTCGCGCCCCAGATGCGGGATACCCCTGCCCTTCATGCGCAGGACCTCACCGGACTGTGTCCCGGCAGGCACCTTGATCCTCTCCATGCCATCCAGCGTCGGCACCTCTATCTCCGCACCCAGCGCGGCGTGCGGGAAGGTGACGTTCAGGTCCAGCAGGACGTCCGCGCTGTTCTCGCGGCGCTTGAACCACCCGTGCGGCTGCACGTGCACGCCAACGATGAGGCTGCCGGGCGGGCCGCCGAACATCCCTGCATGGCCCTGGCCGCGCAGCTCCAGCAGCGCGCCGTCGTACACTCCGGCCGGAACCGAGACCTGCAGGCGCTGCCTGGCGCGTTTATAACCGGCGCCCTTGCAGTCCGAGCAGGGAGTGATGATGCGCCGGCCCTCGCCGCCGCACACGTTACACGCGGCTTCGGTCACGAACTGGCCGAACATGGAGCGCTGCATACGGCGGACCCGACCGCTGCCGTTGCAGTTGCCGCACGTCTCCGGCTGCGTACCCGGTTCGGCGCGGGCGCCGTTGCACGTCGGGCACTGCTCGGTGCGGCTGACCTCGACCTCGCGCTCGACACCGAACGCCGCCTCCTCGAACGTGACGTTCACGGCCGCGCGCACGTCGTCTCCCTGGCGCGGGCGCGTCCGCGACGCCGTCCCGCTGCCGAAGAACGCGTCGAAGATGTCGCCGAAACCGCCGAAGATGTCGAAGCCCTCGAAGCCTCCGGCTCCCTGCCCCGCACCATTGCGGACGCCCGCGTGACCGAAGCGGTCGTACTGTTTGCGGCGCTCAGGGTCGCTCAGCACCTGATAGGCCTCGTTCACTTCCTTGAAGCGCTCAGAGGCGTCGCTCGCCTTGTTGCGGTCCGGGTGGTACTCCATCGCCTTCTGGCGGAAGGCTTTGCGGATGTCTTCTTCAGACGCCTGAGCGCCGACGCCGAGCACGTCGTAGTAATCGCGTTTCGTTGTCATGGGACGACGACTACCCTTGCCACTGCTGCGAGGGTTCGAGCGCCTGCACGAGTTCGCTGAGGAACGCGGCGAGGTATCGGACGCTGGACATGGCGCGGGCGTAGTCCATCCGCGTGGGGCCCATCGCCCCGATGACGCCGGTCGCTCCGTCCAGGGCCCCGTACGTGGCGTAGACGACGCTGTACGGGCGGAGGTGCTCGTCGTGGCTCTCCTGGCCGATGACGACCCGCACCTCTGCCGGGCGCGGGGAGTCGTCGAATATCCGCGTGATGGAGTCGTCGTCGAGCACCTCGGCGGCGTCGTGCGCGCTCTTGCCGGACTGGAACTCCGGCTGGCTGAGCATGTGACTGAGGCCATTCAGATAGCGCTCCCGTGTCTCCCGGCGCTCCTCGTCTGAGAGGATTCGGATCGTCTCCATGAGTGCGGCGATGATGACGTTGCCGCCGGAGAAGCCGGAGTCCCACAGCGTGCGCAGTTCCGCGGCGTTCATGCCGCCGATGAGCTGGTTCAGCCGGTTGGCGATCTGGGTAAGCTCGTCCTGCGTGGTGTCGGAGTCCAGGTGGATGATGCGCTGTCGCAGTTGCGCGTCCTGCATCACGACCACAAGGAGCGCCTCGCGGTCGTGCAGGTGCACGATCTGCAGCTGTTTCACCCGCGCGCCAGCGCGCTTGACGGTGGTGGCGATGGCAAGGTTGTGGACTGCGCTTGCGAGCACGCCGGCCGCGCTGCGCGCCCACGCCGCGGGGTCGGCCTCGTCGAAGTCGATGGCGTCGCGCACGCGCTCCTGGAAGTGACGGGGCAACCGATTGCGCTGCCCGGCGCGCTCCACGTAGAAGCGGTAGCCGGGGTCGGACGGCACTCCTCCGGCGGAGGTGTGCGGACGGGAGATGTAGCCCATCTCCTCCAGCTCCGCCATGTCGTTGCGGATGGTGGCGGGGCTGACACGGAGCTCGTAGCGGCGGGCAAGCTGCTGCGACGAGACCGGCGCAGCCGTCTCGATGTAGTCGCTGACGATGATCTCCAGCAGCGCCTGCCTGCGCGTGTTGAGCGAGGGGGCCGCCTGGTTAGCAGTCGGCTTGCTCAAGTGCTAACTCCTCTGAACGAATGTAGCACCGGCCGGGGTGCGCGTCAACGCGCTCGGCATCCTGCGGTGTGGAGGCCAACCCGTTTGACACGCACCCCCCGCGTGCCTAGAGTGCAGGCAGAGTATCCAGAGGAGGCGCAGCGCTATGCCGATAGAGGTCTTCGACACGAAAGCGTTCGGCCACGAGACGAAGAAGCGCACCGTGGTCATGGACACGAACCGTTTCCACGTGTGGATCCACTACTACCAGCCCGATCAGATGGACGAGATGCACTGCCACAACCAGGACCAGACGTTCCAGGTGATCGAAGGGGAGTTGACGATGAACTTCCCGGACGGCGGCAACGCGGTGCTGACGCCCGGCATGATGGCGACGATAACGGGCGGATCGTTCTACCAGCTGCACAACACCGGCGGCGCACCGCTCATCATGATCGGCACGCGGTCAGGCGCTACGGCCAACACGGTGAAGGTGGAGCACGGCACCGGGCGCATCATCAACGACCGCATCAACTACGCGGAGACTGCCAAGCGGTAGGAGACCCTCCCTCCCACCTTCCCTCCGGCTACGAGATTCCCGCCTGCGCGGGAATGACGGATGGGCGCGGGAATGACGGATGGGCGCGTCGACTACGGATGGGCGCGTCGGCTGCGGGACCCCCGCCCGCGCGTCAGCATGGGGAAGCGCAGACGGCTTGAGGCGATGCGCGGTTACTCCTCGTAGCGCCTGAAGACCAGGCAGGCGTTCTGACCGCCGAAACCGAAGCTGTTGGAGAGCACGGTCCGCACGTCGGCGGGACGGGCCTCGTTCGGCACGTAGTCGAGGTCGCAGGCGGGGTCGGGCGTCGTGTAGTTGATGGTGGGGTGGATGAGTCCGTGCACAATGGTCTGGATGCAGGCGATGGCTTCCATGCCCCCCGCGCCTCCGAGGGCGTGTCCGATCATGGATTTCGTGGAACTGATGGGGATCTTGTAGGCGGTATCGCCGAATGCGCGCTTAATGGCGAGGGTCTCCGACGCGTCGTTGAGCGGAGTGGACGTGCCATGAGCGTTGATGTAGTCGACCTCGTGCGGGCCGATGCCGGCGTCCTCCAGCGCCCAGCGGATGGCGCGCGCCGCGCCTGCGCCATCGTCGTCCGGTTGAAACTGGTGACTGGCGTCCGATGACGCTCCGTAGCCGAGCACCTCAGCGATAATCCGGGCGTCGCGCCTGAGGGCGTGCTCGAGCGATTCGATAACGAGGATACCCGCGCCCTCCGCAGGGACGAAACCGTCGCGGTCAGCGTCGAATGGGCGGCTCGCGGCGGGAGGATCGTCGTTCCGGGTGCTGAGGGCGCGCATGACACAGAACCCGGCCAGTCCCATCTGGCTGATGCCAGCCTCGGTCCCGCCGGTAATCATCACGTCAGCCGCGCCCCGGCGGATGACCTCTGCGGCGTCGCCTACGGATTGCGTGGATGCCGCGCATGCGGTAACGATGGTGCTGCTTGGACCGTGCGCGCCGACGAATCGGCTGACGTTCGCCGCTGCCATGTTGGGCAGGATCATGGGGAAGAAGAACGGAGACATCCGCATTCCGCCCCGCTCGAGGAGGATGCGCATACTCTCGTCAATGGTGGGGAAGCCGCCGTTGCCGTTGCCGAGATAGACCCCCATTCGTTCGCTGTCCACTTTCCCGGCGGAAAGGCAGGCGTTCCGCATGGCCTCCCCGGTTGCTGCGATGGCGAGCTGAGAGAAGCGTGCCAGCCGGCGGGCTTCCCGTTTCTCGATGTACTGCTCAGGATCGAAGCCGGAGACCTCTCCGGATATGCGGCACGGGTAGTCCGTGGGATCGGCGAGCGTCATCGGGCCGACGCCGGAGCGCCCGGCGATCAGGCTGTCCCAGAAGTCCGCCACGCTCTCGCCGAGCGGCGTCACCGCGCCCATGCCGGTGACCACAACTCGTTTGCGTCCGTTCTGTGTGACGTCGGCCATGCTCACACCCTCCCCAGGGCGGATGCCTGCGGGTCGAACTCAGGATAATACTCCCCGGCGATGCCGAGGTTGTACTGGAGCGCCTCAGCGACGGCGAAGAGCGAGCCGGTCACGAGCACGAGGTCGCCGTTCCCCGCCGCGTCCATGGCTCGTTCGATGCCCTCTGCGACGCTTCCCGCGCTGTGCACGCTCGTCCCCAATCGCTCGAAAAGCGAGGCAAGCATGTCCGGGTCTGCAGCTCGCGGATGGCGGGAGGCAACGGTCCAGACGTCGTCAGCGAAGGCTGCCGCTTCTCCCGAGAGCAGGTCTATCTGCTTGTCGCCGGAGGCGCCGAATACGAGATGGACGCGCGCTCCGGGCAGGTATGCGCGCACGGTCTCGCGCAGCCTCGCCATGGAGTAGGGATTATGCGCGCCATCAACGACGAGGTACGGGTCGGTGGCGAGCAGTTGGAAACGGCCGTCCCAGCGCACGGAGCCAAGGCCTGCCTCGATGGTGCTTCGGGCCAGGGGCAGCGGTGCGCGCTCAAGTGCGGCGACAGCCACCGCCGCATTCTCTGCCTGGTGCGCCCCGAGCAGTGGCAGACGTATGCGATAGCGGTCATGAGCAGTCGTGACCAGTACGGTCTGCCCGGAGAGGTCGTGCTCTTCCTGAGCATAAGTCACGTCGCGTCCCACCTCGGTGAGCGGCGCCCCCATCGATTGCGCCCGTTTCCGGATCACGGCCATCGCGGACGGGTCCTGCGGTGCGGAGACAACCGGCTGCGGACCCTTGATGATGCCGGCCTTCTCTCCCGCAATCTCCGCTACCGTGGAACCGAGGATGGCGGTATGGTCGAGACTGACGGAGGTGATCGCAGCGACGTCCGATTCCATTACGTTGGTGGCGTCCAATCGCCCTCCGAGACCGACCTCCAGCACGACGGCCTCCGCCCGTTCGTGGCGGAAGACGTCCAGCGCCATCGCAGTGAGGGCCTCGAAGGTCGACGGGGCGCCCATGGGTCCGCCCGCCATGTCTTCAACGACAGGCCGAATGCGACCGACGGCAGCAGCGAAGGAGTCTTCGCCGAGAGGGTCGCCGTTGAGGCGGATGCGCTCCCTAAACGAGTGCAGGTGCGGGGACGTGTACAGCCCCGTACGCAGGCCGTGCGTCCGGAGGGCGTTGGCGATCATCGAGGCGACGCTGCCCTTCCCCTTGGTGCCGGCGACATGGATGAGCGGGGGGCCGCCATCGAGGAGCCTCATGCGACCCGCGAGTTCCCTCATGCGCTCCAGGTCGTACTTGTACGCGGGAGCGGCCACTCCTCTCATGCGCTCGAAGTCGGCGAGGCTGAGGAGTAGGTGGAGGGCCTTGTCGTAAGGAGTGTCCGAGGCGTGTTCAGGGTCGTGCGCAGGCATGAGAATCGTTCAGCGAGCGTAGCAGCGGCGCAGCGGCGCAGTCAACGCGAGTGAGGTTGTGAAGGGCGATGCCTGCGGGAAGACAGGAGGAACATAGTGCACAGGATGCTGTATGCAAGCGGCGGGACAACGGAAAATCCTGCATATTTCAGGGTTGGGCTTGGGCCGGCGGTGTCCTTATAATGGCCGGACTTGTCCCGGAGTGTGCAGCGTGCCATTCACTCATCTCCACGTTCACTCAGAGTACAGCCTGCTCGACGGCCTGAGCCGCATACCGGCGATGGTGAACCGCGCCAAGGATCTGGGGATGACCGCCCTTGGCCTCACCGACCACGGTTCCATGTACGGGGTCGTGGACTTCTACTCCGCGTGCAAGGAGGCCGGCATCAAGCCGGTGATCGGATGCGAGCTGTACGTTGCGAACGGGAAGCGCACAGAGCGCACCACGGGCGCCAAGGCCCAGAACCACCACCTGACGGTCCTCGCGAAGAACAACGAAGGCTACCGGAACCTGATGAAGCTCTCCTCGCGTGCGCACCTTGAGGGCTTCTACTACAAGCCCCGCGTCGACCACGAGCTCCTCGAAGAGCTTGCCGACGGCCTGATCGTCTTCTCCGGTTGCCCCAGTTCCGAGATATCGGTGGCCCTCATCAATGGCAACTACGAAGCGGCGAAGGAGCTGGCCAAGTGGCACATGGACACTTTCCCCTCCTTCTACCTGGAGGTGCAGCGCCACGAGAACCTCGACTTCCTCGACACGCTGAACGCCGGTCTGCTGCGACTTGGCGAAGAGCTGGACATCCCCATCGTCGCCACGAATGACCTGCACTACGTAGCGAAGGGCGACGCCGGCATTCACGACGTGCTGCTCTGCATCGGCACGAGCTCCAACGTCAGGGACGAGAACCGCTTCCAGTTCTCCGACTCGTCGTACTACCTGAAGACGCACGAGGAGATGGCAGAGCTGTTCTCCGACCTGCCGGAAGCGGTCGCGAACACGCAGGCGATCGCCGATATGACGAACGTAGAACTCGATTTCTCGACGCTGCGCCTGCCGCGCTACCGGACGCCGGACAACGAGGATGCGGACGCTTACCTGCGCAGGCTTTGCTGGCAAGGGTTCACCGAGCGTTACCCGAGCGGAGCATCCGACGCGACGAAGCAGCGGCTCGAGTACGAGCTCGACGTCATCACCGAGACGCAGTACCCGAACTACTTCCTGGTGGTCTGGGATATCGCGGACTTCGCACGACGGGAAGGCATCGTCTTCGGCGTACGCGGCAGTGCGGCATCGTCGCTCGCGCTCTACTGCCTGGGAGTCACCGAACTCGACCCTCTGGACTTCGGCCTGGTGTTCGAGCGCTTCCTCAACATCGAGCGTAAAGAGATGCCGGACATCGACATGGACTTCCAGGACGACCGGCGCGAGGAAGCGATCCAGTACGTCACCGACAAATACGGGCGAGACCACGTCGCGCAGATCATCACGTTCGGCACGCTGGGAGCGAAGGCCGCCATCCGGGACTCGGGGCGGGTGCTGGGCATGACGTATGCGGACGTCGACCGAGTCGCGCGGCTCGTTCCGCAGCGACTCGGGATGACGATAGACCTCGCCTTCGAGCAGTCGCCGGAGATGAAGGAGGCGTACCAGCAGGACGAAGAGCTCCGGAAGCTGATCGATACGGCTCGCAGCCTGGAGGGCGTGACGCGCAACGTGAGCACGCACGCCGCCGGAGTCGTCATCTCAGAGGACCCGTTGACCGACCACGTGCCGCTGCAGCGTCCGACGAAGGGCGGCGAGAACAGCGTGGCGATGACGCAATACGCCATGGAACCCGTCGCCAAACTGGGCCTGCTGAAGATGGACTTCCTGGGGCTCATCAACTATTCCATCCTGAGCAACACGATCGAGATGGTGCGGAGACGCAATGGGGTGGAGGTACGGCTGCAGGAGATATCGTTCGACGACCCCAAGACGTATGAGTTGCTGAGCAGCGGGGAGACTACGGCGCTGTTCCAGCTGGAAAGCCCGGGCATGCGGCGCTACATCAAGGAGCTGCGGCCAGGCACCCTGGGCGAGCTCGCGGCGATGATCGCGCTCTATCGTCCGGGGCCGATGGAACACATCGGGCGGTACATCGACTCGAAGCATGGGCGCGCCCCCGCGAGTTACCCGCATGCCGACCTGGAAGAGATACTCAACGAGACCTACGGTGTGATTGTCTACCAGGACCAGGTGCTGCACATCATGCGGCGGTTCGCGGGCTACTCGCTCGGCGAAGCGGACGTAGTGCGCAAGGCGATGGGGAAGAAGATCGCCTCGCTGATGCAGCAGGAACGCGACAGCTTCGTCGCGGGAGCGCGCGCCAAGGGGTACGACGAGCAATCCGCCGCCGCCGTGTTCGACCTCATCGAACCGTTCGCCGGGTATGCCTTCAACAAGGCGCACAGTGTCAGCTACGCCGTCGTTGCTTACTGGACCGCGTACTTCAAAGCGAACCACCCCGTCGAGTTCATGACGTGCGTACTGAACGCGTACCAGGGGAACGATCGGATGGGCCCGGTCGTGGCGGAATGCGTGCGCCTGGGGATACCGGTGCTGCCCCCGGACGTGAACCGGAGCGGAGTGGACTTCAGCGTCGACTGGTCGGAGGACGGGCGGGAAGCCGTGCGGTTCGGGCTTGCGTCGATAAAGAACATCGGGGCGTCCGCCGTGGAGGAGATGGCGGCCGAGCGCGAGGAGAACGGGCCGTTCCAGTCGCTGGAGGACTTCTGCAGGCGGGCCGGGTCGGAAGCGGCCAACCGGCGGGTCATCGAGAGTCTCGCACGCGTGGGGGCGCTCGATGCCTTCGGTTCGCGAGGCCAGCTCACCGCAAGCGCGGACCACATCGTTCACCTGATGCAGCGCGAGGCGCGCCTGCGTGAGAGCGGCCAGTCCACGATGTTCGACATGTTTGGCGCTTCGGCGCCGACGCCGCTGGCCGAGATCGAGTTGCTGCCCGCACGGGAGCCCACGGTCCGGGAGCTGGTCTCCTGGGAACGCGAACTGATAGGCGTTGCGCTGGGCCGCCGCGTGCTGGACCCGGTGAACGCACCTGAGGGAGCAGTGCTCTCCCGCGAAGAAGTGGACGGATATCCGGAAGGCGACAAGGTGCTGCTGGCCGGGGAGGTGGCGTCGGTCCGGTTCACCACGGACAAGCAAGGCAGGCAGATCTGCTTCGTCGGCCTGGAGATATTCGACGGCTCGGTGCTGGACGTGGCTGTCTGGAGCCGCGTGTTCGAGAAGACCGCCGAGCTGTGGTCAGAGGGCAACCTCGTCCAGGTGAAGGGAGTCGTGCGGCGGCGGGGCGACGAGACCTCGATACACTGCGACGAGGCGGTGGAGTTCGAGGTCTCGGACACAGCGGCTGAATCGCCGCCTGCTCCGGCGGTCCCGGCTACGCCCAAGGTGGAAGAGTGGAAGCCACCCGTGGAGGCGCACGAGAGCGCGCCGCAGCAACCGTCGGTCAACGGTTCCGAGCCGGTGTCACCGGATGGAACGGCTGTCCATGCCGAGGCTGTGCCGACGGCGAACGGGTCCACCGCGGCACAACGCAAGGTCCGCGTGAAGATGAAGGAGACGGACCAGCCTTCAGAGGACAACCGGAAGCTCAAGCAGGTGCTGCAGACGCTCCTGGACTATCCGGGCACGGACGAGGTGTACCTGCTGGTGGAGAGCCGGGGCGCCTTCTGGCGCATCGAAATGCCGCTCATCCGAACGCAGTTCTGCGACGAACTCGCGATGCAACTGAACGCGATGCTGGACGGCGGGTCGGCAGTAGAGTACGACAGCACGGCAGCCTGATCAGGCAGACGCCGCCTCCAGGTTCAGCAGACGCCGCTTCATGGGAAGGCCAGGGCCGCCGAACCCATGCAGTCCGCCGTCTTTCCCGATCACACGATGGCACGGGATGACGATGGGAACGCGGTTCCGCGCCATCGCCTGACCTGCGGCGCGCACCGCCCGGATGTTTCCGGCAGAGGCCGCGAGCCACTCGTAGGTGCGCGTCTCCCCGGAAGGGATGGAGCGGCACGCGTCCCATGCGCGTCGAAAGAACGGGGCCACGCCCTCGAGGTCCAGGGGTACGTCCCATGTTGGAGCTTCGCCCTCAAGGTAGGCCTCGAGTTGGGCGCGATAAGAGGCGAAGGCGTCTGGAACGTACTCAGGGAGCGGAGCACGCATGCTGCGTTCCAGGTCGTCGAGTGCTCGTTCAGGAGCGGGTTCCGGAAGAGTGGCATAGCGTATACCCTTGTCCGACCCGGCCACTGCCACCCATCCCCAGCCGGTTTCGAATATGTCGTAGCATAGTCCCATCCGTTCGGCCTCCCGAATTGCATCCTGAGGGGCATTGTAGGGTATGGTAGGGCGGTGTGACAGCCAGACGGGGCGTGATTCCCACGCGTAGCGATTGAGCACCGTGGTAGACATTGGTACAGTTACGCAATGAGCCTCCGGAGGCTCGCGAATCCTGACAAGGGGAGAAAAGATGGAGCTCAAGACCACACGAGAAGGCACGAATCTGATCGTGGACGTGGAAGGCCGCGTGGACGGAACGAACGCGATGGACTTCCAGTCAGCGCTCGAGGGAGCCATCCAGCAGAGCGATCAGGGTGTCATCATGGACATGGGGCAGTTGCAGTACATCAGCAGCGCGGGGCTTCGTGTCATCCTCCTGGTTGCGAAGTCGCTTCAGAAGCAGAAC
This sequence comes from Dehalococcoidia bacterium, assembly GCA_034423175.1. Taxonomy (GTDB): domain Bacteria; phylum Chloroflexota; class Dehalococcoidia; order Lucifugimonadales; family Australimonadaceae; genus Bin16. The sequence continues at coordinate 24,420 of DAOUJA010000031.1, read as the reverse complement.
GCCAAGCTGCTGGGCTGTGCGCTCTCTGAGTCCGTCCGGGAGATATTCGCGATCAGCGGATTCGACAAGATCGTGCCCGTGCACGACAGCCGCTCGGATGCGCTGAAGGCACTCGAAGACTAAGCCTGCCTTGCCACGACCTATCTGCAGCACCTGAGATTGCTGGGTCTCCGGGGCAAGGGCTGATTGATTCGGTTCGCCCCCGAGCAGGGACGTGAGGAACCGATGTCAGAACCAGAATCGGAATCGTACAAGATACTCGTCGTTGACGACGAGCCTGATGTCGAGCCGCTGATGCTGCAGCGGATGCGGCGCCATATCCGTTCCGGGCGCTACTCGTTCGTCTTCGCGCAGAACGGCGTCGAGGCGCTCGAGGTGCTGAACAACGATTCGGAGATAGACATGGTCGTCTCCGATATCAACATGCCCAGGATGGACGGCCTGACGCTGCTGTCCCAGATATCGGAGTTGAACCCTGATCTCCGCGCCGTGATCGTCTCTGCGTACGGGGACATGAAGAATATCCGCACGGCGATGAACCGGGGGGCCTTCGACTTCGTCACGAAGCCGCTCGACTTCGATGACCTGCAGGTCACTATAGAGCGCACGCTGGAGAACATGAAGGCATGGAAGGAGGCGCTCTCCTCTCGCGATAAGCTCGTATCGCTCCAGCGAGAGCTGGACGTGGCCAGCCAGATGCAGCAGTCGATCCTCCCGACCCAATTCCCGCGTGGCGACGACTACGAGACCTTTGGGAGTATGGAGCCTGCGCGCAACGTCGGCGGAGATTTCTTCGACGTCGTGCTTCTGGATGACGGTCAGATCGGCCTGGCCATAGCGGACGTGTCGGGCAAGGGTGTGCCGGCGGCGCTGTTCATGATGTCCAGCCGGACGCTGCTGAAGGGATCGGCGATAGGCTTGACCGAACCCGGGCGAGTGCTGCACGAGGTCAACAACCTGCTCGCCGAGGACAACGAGTCCGCCATGTTCGTCACGGTGCTGTACGCGGTCTACGACCCAGCTACCGGACGCCTCTCCTATGCAAACGGGGGCCATAACCTGCCCGTGATATTCCACGGTGACGGGAGCTCCACGGTGCTCCCCTACACGCAGGGACTCGCGCTGGCCGTCCTGTCAGGGATGGACTTCGAGGCGGGTGAGGTAACGCTCGCACCGGGCGATACGCTGGTCCTGTACACGGACGGCGTGACGGAAGCAATGGACGCCGAGAATGTAGAGTTCGGCATGGAACGCCTACAGGCTGTGTTCGCAGGAGGGGCGCCGGAGAGTGCGGAAGCCGCGAATGAGGCGGTATTCGCGGCGGTCCGAGAGTTCGTGGCAGGAGCGCCTCAATCAGACGACATCACTTGCCTGACGCTGCGTCGGGTAGGAGCGCAGGCATGAGCAACGGACTGGCCCTGACACTCGAAACCCGCCCCGAAGAGCTGGAGCGGTTGACCGCCGCAGTCGAAACACTGGCGGAGCAGGACAACTGGCCTGCCGCGCTTACGTTCAAGGTGAATCTCGTGCTGGAAGAGTTGGTGCTCAATGTCATCAACTACGCCTACGAAGAGAGCGGCCACCAAGTGGACGTGAGCCTTGTCTGCAACGAAGAAGACCTCGTCATTGAGATTACGGACGAGGGGATACCCTTCAACCCACTCCAGGACGCGCCTGCGCCGGACATGGATTCGCCCATGGAGGAGCGCAGCGTAGGAGGATTGGGGGTCTACCTCGTGCGTTCAATGACCTCGGACATGCAGTACCGGCGGGAGGAGGGCAAGAACTGCCTGACGGTTGCGGTCCCGAGAGAGGGATGAAGGGACTACCGGGAATGTCCGAGACTCTGCGGTCCGGGCGACTACTCGGGTTCACCTTAGCGTTTCTTATCGCCGCCGGCTTGGCCGGTTGTTCGAGCGATCCTGAGGAGGACCTCATTCCAACTTCTACTCCTACTCCCACCCCCCATCACGAGGAGCCGGCGACCTCAATGGGAGGAGAAAACGGGGAGGTGCCCGGGGTCAGCGAGGACCGCGTCCTGTTCGGGCAGTCCGCCGCATTCAGCGGCCCGGCGGAGGAGCTGGGTTCGAACATGCGGCTGGGCATCGAGGCCGCTTTCCATGAAGCGAACCAGGCGGGAGGCGTGCACGGGCGCTCGCTGGAGTTGCTATCACTGGACGATTCCTACGAACCAGAGCAGGCGGTCACGAATACGCTCAACCTGATCGAGGACGAGAAGGTCTTCATGTTGATAGGCGCAGTAGGAACGCCTACGTCCCGCTCGGCTACGCCGATCTCGGTGTCCGCAGGCGTGCCCTATCTCGCGCCGTTCACGGGAGCCGAGTTCCTGCGCACATTGGGACCGGAGAACGTGATCAACGTCCGCGCCTCATACAACCAGGAGACGGAGGAGATGGTCGAGCGTCTGACCGAGGACCTCGGCATCACCCGGATAGCGGTGATGTACCAGGACGACTCGTTCGGACGGGCAGGCTACGACGGGGCAGTGCGCGCGCTGCGGCACCGCGGCATGTCGCCGGTGGGCATAGGCCTGTACACCCGCAATACAACGGCGGTGAAGACCGCGGTGCTGGACATAGAGCGTTCGTTGCCCGAGGCGGTCATCATGGTGGGCGCCTACGAGCCGGTAGCAACCTTCATCAGGTGGGCTCGCTATATCGGGATGGACGCCAAGTTCATCAACATCTCCTTCGTCGGCAGCAACGCTCTGGCGCGGGAGCTCGGCTCGGAAGGGGCCGGTGTCTTCGTTACGCAGGTAGTGCCCTTCCCGAAAGACCTGTCGCAACCGGTAGTGGCCGCTTACCATAGGGCGTTGTCCTCCTATGCACCCAGTGCGATCCCGGGGTTCGTATCTCTGGAGGGATACCTGGCGGGTCGCCTGGCGGTAGCGGGGTTGGAGGGTTGCGGACAGGAGCCTTCCCGGCAATGCTTCCTGGACAGCCTGCGGAACGCTGAGGCAATCGACCTGGACGGTTTCAGGCTCATGTACGGAGAAGACGACAACCAGGGGTCCGACACGGTCTTCCTGACCGTGCTGGGTTCTGACGGTGAGTACTATCCCATCCAGACACTGCAGGACGCGTGGCCATGATTCAGCCTCTCCGGATGATCAGACTCCCCTCCCGCATCTCTACGCAGTTGCAGCTGGTGATTGCGGGCGCGGTTGCCCTCACACTGGCCGCCAGCCTCGTAGGCTGGTTCTCGTTCAGTGAGGTGAGCGAAGCGCAGAGCCGCGTGAACGACTCGAGCCTGCCTGAAATCACCACTGCGTTCCACGTGGCGGAGTCCGCCAGCGTGCTGGTCGCGGCGGCGCCGCGGTTGACGTCCGCCGAAGCCGAGACCTTCGCGGATGTGGTTGCTGAGATCAACGAGGCGCACGATGCCTTCGAGGAAGAACTGGCTGCCCTGGCGGAACGGGGCAGCCAGGAAGAGCTTCTCAACCGCGTCCAGGAGCAGGCGGACCGGCTGATCGCCAACATAGATACGATCGAATCCGAGATGCCGGAGTTCTTCTCGCTCGAAGCGCGCACCGACGTTCTGCGAGAGGACCTGACAGCAGTCCAGGATGAGCTGGAAGGGATACTGATCCCCGCCCTGGACGACCAGCTCTTTTACATCATGACCGGCTACAGCAGCCTGGACGCGCCTCCCGCTTCGTTGGAGGAGTCCTTCACCGGAGATGGGATCATCGAATACCGCCGGATCTCGGAGATGCAGGGAGACCTGAGCATCGCGGCACAGGTCCTTGCCAGCGCCTTCACCGTTTCGGAACCGGAACTGGTGGAGCCGTTCCGGGAACGGTTCGAGGCGGAGTTCAAAGCGTTCGAAGGCGCCGAGAGCACCTTCCTGGGTCAGGAAGTGAACCCGGACCTGTTGGGAGTGCTCAGGCCACTAGCCGACCGGCTCCGCGACCTGGGCCTCGGCGAGGAGGGTGGTTTTGCCCTGGTGCAGAGGGGACTGGAACTCGCTGAGCGACAGCGTGAACTGCTCGCTCTGAACCGGATAATAGCCATCGAGCTGGTCGAGGAAGTGGACGGCCTGGTCGAGACCGCCAACGAGCACGCGCAGGAGGCGACCCTCTCCTCAGACCAGTCGATCCGCAGGGGACGCCAATTGCTGATAGCGATCGGTATCGTCAGCGTGACGGGAGCGCTGCTCATCGACTGGCTCTTCGTCTGGAGGATATTGCTGCGCCGCCTTGAGTTCCTTTCCCACCGGATGCGCCGGATGGCGGGCGGCGAGCTCGAAGAGGAAGTGACCGTCGCGGGCCGCGACGAGGTAGCGGACATGGCCGCGGCGTTGGAGGTGTTCCGGCGGAATGCGCTGGAGGTGCAGCGGCTGAACCTCGTTGAGCACCTGGCGGAGGAGTTGCGGGAGAAGAATGATGAATTGGAAACCGCAATGGCCGACCTGGACAAGGCACAGGACCAGATAGTCATGCGGGAGAAACTCGCGGCGCTCGGTGAGTTGACCGCCGGCGTTGCGCACGAGATCAGGAACCCGCTGAACTTCGTCAAGAACTTCTCCGAAGCATCGTCCGAGTTGCTCGATGAGTTGAAGGAAGCCATCGAGGACACCAGCGACCGGCTGACCGACGACCAGAAGCAGTACATCGAAGAGATATCGGCCGACCTCACTGGAAATCTGGAGCGGATCCGCTCGCACGGCGAGAGGGCAAACCGCATCGTCCAGGACATGCTGATGATGGGCAGGGGAGGAGGAGAGGCCCGCCCCATCGACATCAACGACCTCGTCAACGAACATGCGTCGCTCGCGTACCACAGTGCCAGAGCGTTGGACCCTGACTTCCAACTCACGATCCGGCATGAGTTCGACCCCGACGCAGGCGAAGTGGAGGCCATTCCAGGAGACCTGGGCCGTGTCTTCCTGAATATGGTGAGCAACGCATGCTACGCCGTGGACGAGAAGAGGAAACAGAAGGAAGCGGCCGGTGACAGTCAGTACCTGCCCGAAGTGGTGCTCAAGACGAACCGCACGGATGAGTCCGTAGCGGTCCGCATCCGGGACAACGGCAGCGGCATCCCCCAGGACGTGATCGACAAGATATTCAACCCGTTCTTCACGACCAAGCCCACCGACAAGGGAACGGGGCTGGGACTTGCGCTCTCGAACGACATCATCCGGCAGCACGGAGGGACGATATCCGTCACTTCTGAAGCCGGCGAGTACACCGAGATGACGGTCAACCTGCCCTTCAGGTACCCGGTTGCAGCGGCTGGAGCCGACGGCAGCGACAGCGGGGACGACGGTGACGCCGGAGACGAGGAGACGGACGTTGACGAGGCTGAAGACCAGCCAACCGACGGCACCGATGATGAGAACGGCCAGAGCGATGACACCGAGGATGGAGAAGCAAACTAGCGCAGGCGCGGGACATGAACTTCGACTCGTATCCTCTCGATAGCGGCATCTACGATGAGATGCTACTGCTCGACGGGTCGCCGAGGGACCATTCCGCTCGGTTGTACGAAACGCTGTTGAGCCTCTCTCCCGAACGCCTGGGCAGCATACAGGAGGGGGTTGCCCGCTCTTTCCTGCACGAGGGGATCTTCTTCACGGTCTACGGAGACGAGGAAGCCCAGGAGCGGATCATCCCAGTGGACTGCGTGCCGCGAGTGCTCGCCGCATCGGAATGGGCCTCGCTCGATGAAGGACTCTCCCAGCGCCTGCGAGCGCTCAACCGCTTCATCGATGACGTCTACAACGGGGCCCACGCGATCGCCGACGGCGTGGTCCCCGAAGACCTGATCATCGGATGTCCGAACTACCGCCCTGAGATGCTCGGTTACTCTCCCCCGGAAGGCGTCTGGGTAGCGATCTGCGGGACGGACCTCCTTCGAACGCACGAGGGCTTCTTCGTGCTGGAGGACAACCTTCGCTCACCCTCCGGCGTGTCGTACATGATTGCGACCCGCAACGCGGTGAAGGCAGGCCTGCGCCGCCTTTACCGTGCATCGCATGTCCGGGAGGTTGAGCACTACGGGAACCTGCTGCAGCAGACGCTGCGCGAGCTGGGCCCCAGGGGCAACTCGGACCCCACTATCGCCCTCATGACGCCGGGCGTGTACAACGCAGCCTTCTACGAGCACATGTTCCTGGCACAGGAGATCGGGGCAGAGCTCGTGGAAGGACGCGATCTGCTGACACGCGACGGGTTCGTGTATATGCGCACAACGTCCGGCCTTCGCCGCGTAGACGTGATCTACCGCCGCGTGGACGACCTGTTCCTGGACCCGTTCGCCTTCCGCCCGGACTCGATGTTGGGTGTACCCGGCCTCCTGGACGCGTGCAAGCGCGGCAACGTTACGCTGGTGAACGCTCCAGGGGTCGGCGTCGCAGACGACAAGAGCGTCTATCCCTACGTGCCGGACATGATCCGCTACTACCTGGGCGAGGAACCGGTGCTCGGGAATGTGGAAACGTACGTGTGCCGACGTCCCGCCGACCTGCAGTACACGCTGGACAACCTCGACAAGCTGGTGGTGAAGCGCGTCGGCGAGTCCGGGGGCTACGGGATGCTGATAGGACCGCATGCCACGCCGCAGGAACGCGACGAGTACGCGGAACAGGTGAGGGCGAACCCCGCAGACTTCGTTTCGCAGCCGGTGTTGACGTTCTCCCGGGCGCCCTGCCTGGTAGATGGGGAGTTGGAGCCTCGCCACGTTGACCTGCGTCCGTTCGTCCTCCAGGGTAGGGAGACGCGGATCGTTCCTGGAGCCTTCTGCCGAGTGGCACTGCGCCGCGGGAGCCTCGTTGTGAACTCAAGCCAGGGCGGCGGCGGCAAGGACGTCTGGGTACTGGAAGAGTAAGGGGATGCTTGCTCGAAGCGCACAGGGAATCTACTGGATGGGCCGCTATCTCGAGCGGACCGAGTGCCTGTGCCGCTTTATGCAGATCCAGACTGAAGCACTGGTGGACCGCCCGGCACGCGACATCTACGTCGGGTGGCGAAGACTGTATGGCGTGCTGCGCCGCATACCGCCGGGGGGCATACTGGACATCGCCGATAGCGACGACTTCACGCTCGCTGACTCCTACACGCTTGCGGGAGACCTGACCTTCGAGCGTTCCAACCCCGACTCTGTGTGGAACTGCTTCGCCCAGGGCAGGGAGAACGCACGCCAGACACGCCATTGCATCAGCGTGGAGATGTGGCAGCGCCTAAACCTGGCATACCTGCGCCTCCGAGACATGGACATCGAAGATATCTGGTCGCTGCCCGAGGGGTTCTATCTGGAGATGGCTGCAGAGACCGACGCCGTCGATGGCGCAGCCCAGGCGACCATGTATCGTGACGAGGGCTGGAGCTTCCTCCGCCTGGGAGGTTTCATCGAGCGGGCACAGTTCGCGACCGCATTGCTGCTCCAGCAGCTTGCGATAGACGCAGAGAGCGACGGCTATGCAGAGGAAGACTGGGTAAGCCTGCTTGAAGCCTCACATGCATTGGAGGTGTACAACCGGCGTTATGGGGCCGCGATCCACCCGCAGGCAGCGCTCGATCTGCTGGTGACCGATCCGTTGTTGCCCGGCTCGCTCGGGCGGTCGTTCAATCAGATCTCCCAAGAACTCGCCAGGCTCGGAACCGGACCAGGCACGGACTCAGGCCGCGCCGCGGGACGGCTGACGGGGCGTATGCTCTCTCTCCTGCAGAACGAATGGCCGGACAGCCGGGAGCGCGAGAGCCTGCTGCGCAGAGTCCTGGACGAGGCGTCCAACCTGCACTTCATGATAAGCGAGGCCTACTTCGACTATCCGCTCAACGTTCGCGCGGGGTGAGGCAATACGTGGGTTGAACGCACCGGCAAGGGTTACGAGTCAGCCCGCTGGATGCCTATAATCCCGCCGACTTCTCCCGGTAAATCGACAGGAGCCGCACGATGACCGAATCGCTCGCCCGTATCAGTTCGCGAAGGCCGTGGGTCACCATAGGCGTATGGTTGTTGCTCGTCCTGGTTGCACTCGGAATCGTTGGCCAACTCCTTCCCACCGCCACTACCACTGAACTCCGCATCATCCCGCGTTTCGGCGAGGTTGGATCGGTGACGGTCAGTGAACTGCTGGAAGGCAGTCCCATCGAACCTCCGCCCGCCGAGATCGTGATCGTTCACTCAGAGTCACTGACGGTGGACGACGCCGCGTTCCGGGCGAAAGTGGAAGAGGTAACCGCCAAGCTCCGCGAGCTGGAACCCGACGTCATACAGGGAGGGACGAACTACTACGAGGTGCTGGCAGCCAATCCCCTGGACTCCCTCGCCCTGGTTTCAACGGACCGCAGAAGCGCCATCGTGGCGCTCCAGATGACCGGCACGCTCGGTGAGGCGCTGGAGAATATCGAAGAGGTCATCCACGTCGTAGTGGAAGAGGACGGTAAGGACGGTTTCGAAGTGCTGGTCGTCGGCGACGTGAGCAGCCGTTTCGAGCAGGCGGAACTGTCGGCGATGGACCTTGAGCAGGGAGAGCGCATCGGGCTTCCGGTAGCGCTCCTCATCCTCCTGGTGCTGTTCGGCGCAGTCGTGGCGGCGTTGATACCCGTCGGTCTCGCGATCGTATCGATATTGATCACGCTGGCGATCGTGGCGGTCATCGGCACCATCTTCGGACAGTTGGTCTTCTTCGTGCTTCTGTGGATAACGATGATCGGCCTTGCGGTCGGGATCGACTACAGTCTCATCGTGGTGTCCCGCTTCAGGGAAGAGTTGGCCCGCGGCCTGAGCGTGCGGGACGCGGTCATCAAGGCCGGGGCGACGGCAAGCCGCACGGTGTTCTTCAGCGGCATGACTGTGGTCATTGCGTTGCTCGGCGTGTTCATCGTTCCGCACACGCTGTTCTTCGCGACCGGCCTCGGCGCCATTCTTGTCGTCATCGTTTCGGTCACGGCGACGCTCACGCTCCTGCCGGCAGCGCTCACGGTGCTGGGCCCGCGCGTCGACCTCCTCAGGCTCCCGTTCGTCCGGAGAGCGGCAGGGGGGGCAAGCCAGGAACAACGTGAAGGCTTCTGGGAATTCATCACGCGCAAGACCATGCGGTTCCCCGTCATCAGCATCCTCGTTGTCGGGGGACTGATGGTGTGGGCGTCGGTGAACTACTTCAGCATCGAAACCGGCTTCAACAGCGTTGAGACCTTCCCGGAGGACTCGCACACCCGCGAGGCGTTCACCGCGCTGGAAGAGGACTTCCCTCTCGGTTATGGCTCCGCGAACCCTGCCCGCGTGCTCATCGAGGGAGACATCCACGACCCGGCGGTAGCGGAAGCGCTGCAGAGGTTCAAGCAGTCCATCGTCAGCGACCCGGTGGTTACGGAGGCCCTGCAGAAGATCAGGCAGGCAGTCGAGAGCGACCCCGCTCTCATCGCAGCCCTGCTGCAGAGCAACCCGGAGGTGCTCAACGACCCTTCAGCGGCTGCGCTCCCAACGAACACGCACGGCAACCTCACCGTTGTCGCCATACCGGTGCCAGGCGCTCCCAGTGGCGCGGAGGCGTTCGACCTGATCAAGCGGCTGCGGGACGACTATATCCCCGCGGCGTTCTCCGGCGTTCCGGCAGAGGCGTACGTGGGAGGCATCTCAGCCGAGTTTCTGGACTTCGACACGCAGCTCAGCGCCTACCTGCCCATCATCTTCGCGTTCATCCTCGGTGTCAGCTTCATCCTGCTGCTGGTCGTCTTCCGCTCCATCGTCATTCCCATCAAGGCCATCATCATGAACCTGCTCTCCGTCGGCGCTGCCTACGGGTTGATGGTGCTCGTGTTCCAGAAGGGAGTGGGCGCTGACCTCCTCGGGTTCCAGCAGATCGAGACCATAGAGGCGTGGCTGCCGCTCATCCTGTTCGCCATCCTGTTCGGGCTGTCCATGGACTACCACGTGTTCATGCTCAGCCGCATCCGCGAGCGTTACGACCAGACACACGACAACGCCGAGTCCGTCGCCTACGGGCTGCGCTCGACCGCCAGCCTCATCACCGGCGCGGCGCTCATCATGGTCGCGGTGTTCAGCGGGTTCGCCTCGGGCGACATGGTCGTGAACCAACAGGCAGGCTTCGGGCTTGCGGTAGCGGTGCTGCTGGACGCCACGCTCGTGCGGAGCATCCTCGTCCCGGCGAGCATGCAGCTGCTCGGCGCACGGAACTGGTACCTGCCCGGCTTCCTCAACTGGCTGCCCCAGATACAGGTGGAGGCCGAGGAAGGGTAAGCGCGAAGGGGCAGCCGAACTGTTGGTGGGTGCTAACCGAGGAACCGGCGGATCAGCGCAGCCTCTTCTATGAAGTGCCGCGTCCGTGACGTGCGGTTCCGCACGAGCCCGGCCCAGACCGCCGTGGTCAACCCCTCGTGCACGCGGTCGATCTCCTGGGTGAAGCGTACGAACATGCGCCGATAGTCGTCCCCGAGGAGCTGGGTGATGCGCGTCTCGTTCGAGAAGCGGAGGGCGGTGCTGAGGTCCTCCTGGAAACTCGGGTATATCTCGCGCAGGTAGGAGAAGTCGTCTTCGTTGAGCGCGGCGAGTCCGAGCAGGTCCGGCGGTACGCCGATAGAGTAGAGGGAGGCTGCGAAGGCGATGGCGCGCGGGAGCGTCACGTCGTCGGCCCCCGGCAGCGTGCGTCCGTAGCCGAAGAGCCCGACGTGCAGCTTGCGCTCCCGCCTGCGCGGGATGTGAGCGGATACGGAGGCGATGGTGGGAGCGAGCTGGCGCACCTGCGCCTGATAGGCCGCCCCTGCCCTGTTCAGGATGTCGTTGACGCGGACTTCATCCACAGGCGGAGCGGGTTGACGCTCATACGCGTGGAGTTGTGCGATGGCGTCCACTACCTGCTCACGCGGGTAGTCGAACTTGAACGCGGACTGCACGGTGAGCGTCTGGACGCTGGGATATTCACGGAACGCACGCTCCACGTTCACGGGGGAGAGATGTCCCCGGAAGGGGGCAGAGCCTGCGCCGATGATGGGGTAGAGCGGGATGCCCAGTTCGCCTTCGAGCCGGTCCAGCCGGGAGAGGGCGGTCTTCAGCATCAGCTCGGCGCCAACGATACCGTTGTTCAGCGCCGGATCGCTCCTGGCGAGGAAGATGCGCTGGTACTCGACCTCCCACCCCTGGAGGTATTCGCGAACGATATCGTCCACGGTCATCATCTGCTCGCGTTCCTCGAAGAGGGGAATGACGCGGATGTGCTTGGGATAGAATTCGCCTATCCAGTCGCGGACGGTGCTGCCGTCCGGCAGGTGCCTGCTCTCCTGTCCCGCTATGAACTGGGCGTAGTAGTCCCGCACCTTGACTATCTGGTCGGCGTTGGTCGTGAAGGGAAGGATGACTTCCTGGATGGGAGGCTCCAGGTCTCCATCGTAGAATTCGTTTGCGACGTCGTAGGCGATGGGGATGCCCTGCAGGGCCTCTACCAGGAGCTTGCGCATCTCCAGTTCGATGGAGGGATTAGGGACGCGGAGCGTTATGACAGCGTCGCTCCCCAGCTTCATCTCGTTCGCGAAGTAGTCGGGATAGTTGCTGAGCAGCTTCTGGATGACGTGGGTGTCGGTGTCCTTGCCCTCCGAGTCCCACATCTGCTCGTCGCAGCCGAGCGCCAGCACGTCCGCGGCTTCAATGATCTCGCCGTCACCCTTGATCACCCCGTCGATGGCGTAGGCGGGCGCCTCCGCGTTGTCCGGGTGCTGGGTGCTCATCACTCGTGGAATCAGGGACAATGCACGCACCTCCGATCTGTCGAAGGCATGATACCCGCAACGATGTTCCATCGGTCAATGCGAGCGGCTACGCTTCCTCCACCAGCGTTCGCTGGATGAAGCCGGCCTTCCTGCGCCACCGCGCGTTCACTTTCACCCAGAGTTCGAGGAAGACGGGACGCCCGGTGAGGGCCTCGATCTCAGGCCGCGCGAGTACGCCGACTTCCTTCAGCGCTGCGCCTCCCTTGCCGATGAGGAGCCGCTTCTGTGAAGGAGTATCCACATGGACCACCGCGCGGATGTAGTCCGGCGCGTCGCCCTCCCGCTCGTCGAAATCGACGACCTCCACGGCGGTATCGTAGGGGACTTCGTGGGCATAGCCCTCGAAGATCTTCTCGCGGACCAACTCGCCTACGAGGAACCTCGTCGAGCGGTCTGTCAGCATCTCCGATGGGAAAAGGGCCTCCTGCTCCGGCAGGCACAAGGCTATCGCCCGGGAAAGCGGGTCGAGGCCGTCGCGCTCCACGGCGCTCACAGGCACGATCTCAGCGAAGGGATGCGTCTCGGCGTAGCGCGCCATCACGGGCAGAAGCTTCTGTTTGGCGATGGCATCGGTCTTGGTGAGCGCGAGCAGGGCGGGCACGTCGGCCGCTGCGATCTGGGCAATCAGCGACTGTTCGACGTCGCCGGGGTACCGCGGTTCGGCGGCGAGGACGACGGCGTCAGCGTCGCCGAGGGCTCCCGAGAGCTGCCTTGCCATCGCGGCGTCGAGTTGGTCGCGGCCCTTCCGGAGGAAGCCCGGGGTGTCGATGAGAGCGGCCTGAAAGCCGCTGCCGTTCAGGACGCCAAGGACCCGGTGGCGCGTCGTGTGGGGCTTCGCGCTGACGATCGAGAGCTTCTGCCCGAGCAGGGCGTTGAGCAGCGTGGACTTGCCGACGTTAGCCCTGCCGACGATTGCTACGAGCCCACTGCGGAAGTTGGTGGTACGGCCGGTCACGTCTCAAGGATACTCGCTCCTGAGAGCGGGTGACTTGGAACGTCCACGCTGTGTATAGTCCGTACGTTGCTTGGTCCCCCGGCATTGTGGATGCATACCCCCCGCCACTTCATACGGTCCCTCCCTTTCGCAGCCCTGCTGCTGTTGATGCTCGCCGGTTGCGGGGATTCCGGGCCGTCGGTTGTACAGCTCGAATCGCGGGCTACTCCCGAAGGGGCGGCTACTCCCACGCCAACTCCTGCACCAACCCCGACGCCCACGCCCACCCCTGAGCCAACCGATACACCGACACCGGAACCGACGGACACCCCGACGCCCACGCCCACCCTGACGCCCACGCCCATACCGGAAGAGCCGGGGATACTCACGCCACGGCCGGAAGTCTCCATCGTGATGCAGGGTATGTCCGTCATCAGCGCAGGAGACCGTCATACGTGCGCACTGCCGCCGGACGGGACACCCGTTTGCTGGGGCAACAACGATTCAGGGCAGTCGACGCCCATCGATTTCCTCCCGCTGAGGACGATAAGCAGCGGTAACGACCACTCCTGTGGGCTTACTTTCGAGGGCGCGGCTGTCTGCTGGGGCAGTGACGCCTTCGGTCAACGCAGCGCGCCGACAGGCCAGACGTTCCTGGCGCTCAGCGCCGGCGACAACCACACGTGCGCTCTCACATTTGACGGGACGCCGGTCTGTTGGGGCGGCCAGGGGTCGACTCCTCCTGAAGGAGAGAAGTTCACCCAGATCAGCAGTGGCGGAAGCCACACGTGCGGGCTCCGGTTGGATGGCGGCGCGGTCTGTTGGGGGAACGACGCGGACGGGAGGCTGGACCCACCGCAGGGAGCCTTCTTCGCTATCGCCAGCGGCGGTGACCACACGTGTGCGCTTACGGCGGAAGGCAAGCCTGTCTGTTGGGGCAGCGACAGGTCCGGGCAGCGGACAGGGACGCCCGTCGACACTGTCTTCCTCTCCATCAGCAGTGGAGGGTCGCACTCGTGCGGTCTACGGGGCGATTGGACTCCGCTCTGCTGGGGCGAATGGGGCGGTGACGAGGTGTCGAACGAGACATTCTCCCAGGTCAGTTGCGGACGCAACTACAGCTGCGGCGAGGTCGACGGAGTTCAGACCTGCACAGGCGAAGCGCACACGTGCGGGGTGACGCTCGGTGGCGCCGTCGTCTGCTGGGGTAGCGACGACTCCGGGCAGTCAACGCCCCCCGCCAGCTTGACGGAGGCGGGACAAACGGGCGACGGGACAGGAGAGACTACGGAGTCGGGGACGGAGTCCGGGGACATCGACGACATACCACTGCCGCCCCTGCCGCCCGGCGTGCCGCCCCCAACGTCGTAGCCAGCGCCTGGCTACTCGCCACGCAGACGGGGAATGAACTCCGCCATCCGGGACTCCGCGCCGGACTTCGCAAGCGTCTCGACGAACATGTCGTGGATGATGGGGTCTTCGTTCTCGTATTCGATCTGCCCGCCGCCCTGGTTCACGTCAACGTCGGTCTCGCCTTCCATCGCGACGCCGAGCGAGAAGTAGTACTTCTGGCTGCCCCAGCGGAAGGCGAGGTACCGCGCGGGAGTCGCGCCCCCATTGAAGTGCTGGTGGAACCAGCCGTTCGGCGGCACAACGAGCGAGCCGGGCTGCCAGTTGACGCGCTCCATGCCGTCGTGCGGGCTGCCGTGGGACGGCCAGAGCAGCGAGTAGCCCTCGCCCTTGATGATGATGACGTGCGCGCCCGGGCCGTGCCGGTGCGCCTTCTTGTAGGTGCCGACGGGAAACTGCGAGATGTGCGCCGTCTGCGTCTGGTCAGCGAGCTCGAACTTCATGTGCGCGCCGCCTGCGCCGCGCTCCTTCCAGGTGAACGTCGTGAAGGTCTCGATGTCCGGCACGAAGTTCGTCTCCCAGGCGTTGGTGCGTCCGGTGGTGGCCGTCCACATCTTTCCCTCACCCTGGAAGTGCTTCGGGTTGCCGATGCGGTCCTCGAAGACGTACTGGTTGTTGAAGATGAACCCCTCGTTGTGGAAGAGGTTGATGGTGATAGGGGCAGTGGTCACCGCGACGAAGCGGGCAGGCTCCGAGCCGCTGCCGTTCATATGCTGGTGCCAGACGTTGATGGGGATGGAGAAGACGCTACCCCGCTTCCACTCGAAGCTGGTCCGGCTGTTGGGGTCGTCGCCGACGAGGGTCGCGCCCCGGCCTTCCAGCACGTAGATGTTCTTCTCGAAGATGTGCTTCTCCGGCGCCATCTTGCCGCCGGGCGGGATCTCGGCGACGTACGCGTCGTTGGTGTCGCCTGCGCCATCGAGGTTGATGTAGGTGCCGAGGCAGTCGAGGCGCGCCCACGGTTTCACCTCGACGGTGCGGAGATCGTCCACCGCGAAGCCGGTGATGACGGGGATGCCCTCCTTCTCCTGGAAGGCGCGGTAGGCGTTGTACTTGACGATGCGGTCGAAGTCCGGGCGTGTTTCAGGCGTGGACGTTGTCATCGGGCTCCTCCTGTAACGGACGGTTGGATCGGCTCGTGCAAGAGAATGGGGGAAGTATCGTGGAGCGGGCGATGGGATTCGAACCCACGGCCCTCTGCTTGGGAAGCAGATGCTCTACCCCTGAGCTACGCCCGCGCCGTGCGAGATTGTAGCGCGGTTCCGGCGCGTTGGCACGCCCTAAGGCGCGAGGCGAGCCCAGGCGACAGCCATCGCTACCCCGATGGCTGCGAGGCGAAACAGTCCGCCGGGGAAGTCCGCCAGGGCGTCAAGCAGCATCAGGGGCGTGGCGATCACCACGCTCCACAGTCCCATCCACTGGTAGATGCGTCCCCTGCGACGATTGACCGCTCTGCTGACCGCCTCGCCGAGGACATACCCCAGCCCCAGCATCACGAAGAAGAGGAAGAACCCTCCGAAAGGGAGCACGCTGAAGGTGATCTGGAGGGCGATGAACCCCGCTATCCCGGATCCCAGGGCGGCGCCGAAGCCGCGCAGGACGTAGCTGGTGGAAACGGCGTGAGTCGGCAACCCCACCGGAGCGCCGCACTCCCTGCAGCGTATGCCCACGGGGTGCTGTCGCATGCACTCCGTGCAGATGGGGCGCTCGCAGTTGCCGCAGCGCAGCCTCGTCTCCCGGTCCGGGTGCCAGTGACATGTTGCCGGCTGCGTCATTCCGCCTCCGTTCGGGACGTGTTGCGCTGTACCCAGGCGTCGTGGTCCGCGATGTCGCGGTCGTACATGAGGCGGTTGAAGAGCAGTCGCGGCAGCGGCACGTCCGAGCCGCGCAGCGAGTTGGAGGCGAGGCGCTTGACGACGGTCACCAGCAACAGTCCCGCCATGAGCAGGACGACGGCCGACGGCCTCTGGAAGTAGAGCGCCACGAACGGCAGAAAGGCGAAACCCAGCAGCACCCAGACGCCGGACGCCTTCGTGAACTGCCATCCCGCGCTGGTGACGACGATGAAGAAGGCGAGTTCCAACCGCCCGAGTGCGAGAAGCGCCCCCACCGACGGAGCGACGCCCCTGCCGCCCTTGAACCCGAGACTGACGGGCCAGTTGTGGCCAATGACGGCGAGCAGCCCTGCCGCCGCCTGCACCTCGATCCCCAGGTCGAACGCACGGGCCACGTAGACGGGAGTTAGTCCCTTCACGAAGAGGTCGAATATCCCGACGGGCAGGATCCAGAACCGACCGACGTTATAGTAGACGTTCGACGCGCCGATGGTCCCGCTGCCGACCTTGCGGAGGTCTATGCCCTTGACCAGGCGGGCAACGATCCAGGCGGCAGGCACAGAGCCCAGCAGGTACGCGTAGAGGAGCACCAGCGTTATCTGCAAGGAATCGTCCATCGCAAGGGGCCCTTATCCGGCTCCGGCATGGCGCTCGAGCGCTTCCAGCACTTCCAGGGGCGGTCCGTCCGCTCCGGGAAGCGCCTCGTCCTCGTGCCCCATCGCATGATAATCGCTCCCGCCACAGGGCAGGAGGCCGTACCGTTCCGCGAGACCGAACAGGAGCCGTTGCTCCTCCCCGCTGAAGTTGGCGTAGTGTGCCTCGATCCCCACGATGCCCATGTCCGGAAGCCGAGGCACGATGGTCTCGTATTCCTCGACGTAGAGTGGATGCGCGAGCACGGCTGCACCGCCAGCGCTGCGTATCGTGCACGCGGCGTCTTCCAGCGTGACGCCCGCACGGCCGACGAACGCTTCGCCTCCGTTGTTCAGCAAGCCGTTGAAGGCGTCCTTGTAGTGCGTGAGGTAGCCGCGCTCCACCAACGCACGTGCGATGTGGGGGCGCCCGATGCTCGCGTCCGCCGCGATCTCCCGGACGCGCTCCCAGTCGAGGGGGTAGCCGAGCCGCTCGAGGTTCGCGAGCATCCGCAGTCCCCGCTCTTCACGCTCCTCCCGGAGCGCGGCAAGCTGTCGTTGCAGGGCTGCGTCTGAGCGGTCCACGAAGTAGCCGAGCAGGTGCACGTCCGAATCGCTCTGGGTGGGATGCGAGGCACTGATCTCGATGCCGGGGACGATGCGCAGCGCGGGGTGAGCGCCGGCCGCAGCGACAGCCTCGTCAAGGCCCTCCGTGGAGTCGTGGTCGGTGAGGGCAGCCACGCTGACGTCCCGCTGCGCGAGGAACTCCACGAGCGCGGTGGGCGTCAGTCGCCCATCCGACCGTGTGGAGTGCATGTGGAGGTCTATCTTCATGGGTCTCCGTCAGGTGCGTTGCCCGCGCCAAGGCACGGGCAACGCACCACGGGTCCTAGCGGGCAACCTCGGTGGCCCGAGTCTCGCGCACGACGGTGACGACGATCTCCCCGGGGTAGACGAGGTTCTCCTCAATCTTGCGGACTACCTTGCGGGCAAGGCTGGAAGCCTCCACGTCGTCTATCTCTTCGGGCTGCACGAGGATGCGTACCTCTCGTCCCGCCTGTATGGCGTACGACTTCTGCACGCCGTCGAAGCTGTTGGCGACGTCCTCGAGCGCCTCCAGACGCTTGAGGTAGAGTTCCACGGTGTCACGACGCGAGCCGGGCCGCGCGGCGCTTATGGCGTCTGCCGCCGCGACGACGAAAGCCTCGACAGAACCCCTGTCGTCGTCATGGTGCTCGTTGATGGCGGCGGTTACGGCGGACGACAGCGAGTAGCGCCGGGCTACCTCCTCCCCGAGCTCGATGTGGGTACCCTCGAACTCGTGAGTGAGCGCCTTGCCGATGTCGTGCAGCAGGCCTCCGGCCTTGGAGGTCTGCACGTCCGCCTCGATCTCCCCGGCGATCAGCCCCGCGATGCGCGCGACTTCGACGGAGTGCTGGAGAACGTTCTCGCCGTAGCTGTAGCGGTACTGGAGCCTGCCGAGCAGCTTGATGAGTTCGGGGTTCAGCCCGCGGACGCCTGAGTCCAGCACTGCTTGCTCGCCCGATCGAGCGATGGAGTCTTCCACTTCCTTCTGCGCCTTGGTGACAGCCTCCTCGACGCGCGCGGGGTGGATGCGCCCGTCCGCGATGAGGTTCGTGAGCGCGACCTTCGCCACCTCGCGGCGGATAGGGTCGAAACAGGAGACCGTCACCGCCTCCGGCGTGTCATCGATGATGAGGTCGACCCCCGTGGCGGCTTCGATGGCGCGGATGTTGCGGCCCTCGCGGCCGATGAGCCGGCCCTTCATCTCGTCATTCGGCAGCGCCACCTGGGACGTCGTGGACTCGTTCACCACGTCTGAGGCAAGGCGCTGGATCGAGAGTGCGATGGTCTTCTTCGCCTTCTCGTCCACTTCGCCGAGCATCTTCTGCTCGAGGGCGTAGTAGCGCTTGGCGAGTTCGTGTTCAGCCTCGGCCTCGGCATTCTGCATGATCTGGGCTTTCGCCTCCTGCATGCTGAGGTTCGCGACCTGCTCGAGCTTGGCGGCCTGCTCTGCCTTGAGTCCTTCGGCCTCTTCGTACTGCTGCTCGACGTCCTGCTCGCGGTCGGCGACACGCTGTTCGCGTAGTTCGAGACCCTCCTGCCGGCTGTCGAGGCTTTCGCTGCGGCTGGCGAGCCGGTTCTCGGCGCGTTGCACCTCCCGCCGCCTGTCGCGCAGTTCGGCTTCCGCTTCCTGTTTCGCCTGCAGCGCCTCTTCCTTGGCCTCCAACAGGGCGCGTTTCTTCTCTTCCTCTGCGCTCGCGATGATGCGCGCAGCTTCGTCCTGAGCGGCTTCCGCGCGCTTGTTCCTTCCCATGCTTCGGGCAAACAAGACCACAACGATGCCGACGACGGACCCCGCTACTGCTCCTGCGATACCAATGACCAACGCTTCCATGAGCGTCTCCTTTCGGGCTCGGCCCGCGCGCGCGTCCCCGTCGAGGGGGACCGGACAGGCCGGCCATGGCTATGGGCAGACGACGGTTCCCCGGTAGCGGGAGCGGCAGCGAAGCGCACGCGCATCACAGCCCCGCGGCGCGCAGGCCGCGGGCGCGAGGTAGCGGGTGTGGTACCCGCCGTTCTGTGCGTTGGTGAAGCGCACGTTATCTGCCACCGCCGTCCTTCATTATCCGGCGAGTGGCAGCCAGTGAGACGATGCCGGTTATCCGGTTGTCGGAACTGCCGGTTCGAGTTCGCCCTCGGGAACGGGAGCCTCGTCGTGTCCATTCGCGGCGTCCGCGCCGCGAACGATGGCCTCGATCCGGGCGGCCACATCCGGGTTTTCGGTGAGAAACGTCTTGGCGTTCTCCCTGCCCTGCCCCAGCCGCGTCTCATTGAACGAGTAGCTGGCGCCGGACTTCCGGATGATCCCCATCCCCACACCGAGGTCGATCAGGTCTCCCTCCTTGCTGATGCCCGCCTTGAACATGATGTCGAACTCGGCCTGCCTGAAGGGTGGGGCGACCTTGTTCTTGACGACCTTCGCCCTGACCCGCGAGCCGACGGGGTCCGTCCCCTGCTTGAGCGTTTCTATGCGCCGCAGGTCTATGCGGACGGAACTGTAGAACTTGAGCGCCCTGCCTCCCGGAGTGACCTCCGGACTCCCGAAGAAGACTCCCACCTTCTCCCGCAACTGGTTCACGAACACCACTGCGGTGTGAGAGACGTTGGTAGCTGCGGTGAGCTTGCGGAGGGCCTGCGACATCAACCGTGCCTGCAGCCCGACGTGGGCGTCGCCCATGTCGCCCTCGAGCTCCGCCCGGGGCACCAGGGCGGCGACGCTGTCCACAACGACAACGTCCACAGCGCCGCTGCGCACGAGATACTCGACAATCTCCAGCGCCTGCTCACCCGAGTCAGGCTGGGAGATGAGGAGCGAGTCCACCTGCACGCCGCACCGCGCGGCGTAGGTGGGGTCCAGTGCGTGCTCAGCGTCTATGTAGGCGGCGGTACCGCCCCGACGCTGCGCCTCCGCGACGATGTGGCTGCAGAGCGTTGACTTTCCTGCGGACTCCGCTCCGAATACCTCGGTGATCCGCCCTCTTGGGATTCCTCCAATACCCAGGGCCAGGTCCAGCGCGATGGAGCCCGTGGGGATGGCTTCCACATGCAGGCTGTGGGTGGCTTCACCCAGCCGCATGATCGCCCCTTGCCCGAACTGCCGTTCTATCTGCCCGAGAGCCAGTGCCAGTGCTTGTTCCTTGTCAGACATCTTCCTTTTGGCCTCGTCTCCTGGCTGCCACTCGCCAGTATTTTCATCGTATCACACCCGCATCCGCGGGCTGTGTGGCGCTTGCCGACGAGTTTCCCACGCATATGGCGCAACCGCGCAAGGGGCCCGTGTCGCAATTCTGGAAATCGCGCCGAACTGAGCCCATCGGCGGGCGGTGGACTGCTTGCGGCTCAAGAAGGACGGTAGCGGTTGACGATGGGGAGGCGGCGGTCGCGTCCGAAGTTTCGGCGCGTGATCTTGACACCGGGGGGGGCCTGGCGGCGCTTGTATTCGCTGCGGTCCACGAGGCGCACGGTGAGTTCGACCGCATCGCGGGGCATCCCTGCGGCGAGCATCTCGTCGAAGCTGCGGTCGTCCTCGACGTAGGCCTGCAGGATAGGGTCCAGCACGTCGTACGGAGGCAGCGAGTCCTCGTCCTTCTGGTCGGGGCGCAGCTCCGCGGTCGGCGGCCGGACGATGATCGACTCCGGGACGACCTCCCGTCCGGCCATCACGTTGCGATGGCGGGCGAGCTGCTGCACGAGCGTCTTGGGCACGTCCTTGATGACCGCGAACCCGCCTGCCATATCGCCGTAGAGAGTCGCGTAGCCGGTGGCCATCTCGCTCTTGTTGCCGGTGGTGAGGACGATCCAGCCGAACTTGTTGGACGCCGCCATGAGCAGGTTGCCCCGGATGCGGGCCTGCAGGTTTTCTTCAGTCGTGTCCGGCTCTCTGCCGGAGAACTCGTCCGCCAGCGTTTCGAGGAACCTGTCGAAGATGGGGCGTATGGGCAGCGAGACCAGCCGGACGCCCAGATTGTCCGTAAGCGCCCTGGAGTCGTCCCAGGACTGGCCGGACGTGTACTGTGACGGCATGAAGAACGTGGTAACGCGCTCCGGCCCGAGCGCGTCAGCTGCGATGGCGGTGGTCAGCGCGGAGTCTATGCCGCCGGAGAGGCCGATGACCGCGCCCCTGAACCCGCTCTTGAGCACGTAGTCCCGCGTGCCGGTCACGAGCGCCTGGTAGACCTCCGTGAGCGGGTGCAGCTCCTCCGCGATGGACGGCGCGAGTTGTTCCTGGGGTGCGCTTCCGCTCGGCCCTGACAGGAAGTGGTGGCGCGGCTCCCCCACGGATTCGAGGTCCGGCCTCGCCAGCGGTCCCTCCGGGTCAGGAGAGCCGACCTCGTCGGCGTCCACGTCCGCGAACAGCAGTGACTCCTCGAACTGCGGCGCCCGCGCAATGAGGTCGCCGCGCGGGTCGAACACCAGGCTTTGCCCGTCGAAGACGAGTTCGTCCTGCCCGCCGATGAGGTTGACGTAGGCGATGAAGCAGCCGTGTTCGCCGGCGCGGCGCGAGAGCATCGCGCTGCGCTGGGCGTAACGTCCCTGGTGGTACGGCGAGCCGTTGATGGTGACGATGACCTCCGCACCGGCGAGGCGCTGCACGGTTGCGGGGCCGGTGTCGTACCAGATGTCCTCGCAGACGTTTACGCCCGTCTGCACGCCGTTGATCTCGAAGACGGGGCACTCGTTGCCGCGGGCGAAGTAGCGCTGCTCGTCGAATACGCCGTGGTTCGGCAGGAGGATCTTCCGGTAGACGGCGGCAACGGCGCCGTCGTGGAGGACTGCGGCGCCGTTGTAGACGCGGCCTGCCATCTCGTCCGGGTAGAGGGCCGCGCCGAGATGGAAGGGCTCGCCGTCCACGAAATCGGGAACGCCGACGACGATGGTGATGCCGTCGGCTGCTTCGGCGAGTCGCTCCAGTTGAGTACGAGCGTCGAGGAGGAACTGGCGCTTGAAAAGGAGGTCTTCCGGTGGATAGCCGGTGAGCGCCAGCTCAGGGAAGGCCACGAGGTCGGCCTGCCGTTCCCGGGCCTCCTGCACGAGCGCAAGGATGCGTTCGGCGTTGCCGTGGAGGTCGCCGACGGTTGCGTTCATCTGCCCGAGGGCTATACGGATGGGCCTCACGATCGCCCCCGTGCGAATCAGGTAGCGGGGCTGAGGGCTGGCAGTCCTGACCGGCCGACACGCGCTGGTCGCGCGGTGATGATGGCTACATGCCTGCGCGGCGCCGACGCCGCGCGGAGCGCCGCGCCGCTATGCGGGCCTTCTCGCCCTTGGAACGGAAGAAGCGCCGGTCCTTGTGGGCCTTCAGGATGCCGTTTCGGGTAACCGCCGCGCGGAACCGCGATACGATCGCCTCAGGCGGCTCCCCGTCTCTCATCTCAACGTATGCCATGGATGCTCCGTGCGCTTGCGCCGCGCAGGGCGATGCTAGCACAGGGTCACGCTCACCAGCAAGCACGGCACGATTGACAACGCCGACGCGCGAGGGTATGTTGACGTTAGCAGTCGCCACCCGCGACTGCTAACTGCGAGAGAGGCCTTTACCGTATGCCCACCTACGCTTACCAGTGCGAGTCCTGCGGTAACGAGTTCGACCTGCGCCAGAGTTTCAGCGCCAGCACCGAGCAGCCGTGCCCGGCCTGCTCCGGCCTCAGCCGCCGCAGGATCTCGCTCCCTGCGGTCATCTACAAGGGGTCCGGCTTCTACACCACGGACTACGCTCGCAAGGGCATGAGCGACTCGTCGTCTTCCTCTTCATCTGCCTCCTCCTCGTCTTCTTCATCCCCGTCCTCTTCTTCATCGGAGAAGAGCAGCACCAAGACGGCGGACTCGAAGAGCAAAGCGTCCACCTCCTCTGAGTAACGATGCGCGCGGTCGTCCAGCGCGTCAGCAGCGCCTCGGTGTCGATAGATGGCGAGGTGGTATCCCGTATCGGGACAGGGTTGGTGGTGCTGGTCGCGGTGGGACGGGACGATGCAGACGCTGACGCGGACTACGTCGTTGAGAAGACGGTCCGCCTGCGCGTGTTCCCTGATGCCGATGGACGCTTCGACCGCTCGGTGGAGGACGTGGGCGGGAGCCTGCTCGTTGTGAGCCAGTTCACGCTGTATGGCGACGTGCGGCGGGGTCGGCGTCCGTCATTCACTGAGGCGGCGCCGCCAGCCGAGGCGGAGGAGCGCTTCGCGGCACTGGTAGAGCGCTTCCGCGCCACCGGCGTTCCCGTCGAGACGGGACAGTTCCAGGCGATGATGGACGTCGCGCTCGTGAACGACGGCCCGGTGACGCTTGTCCTGGACTCGGTTGAACGTCACCGTCCCCGGCGGTGATGCGTCGCATACGCCCGCGAAACGCGCGAAACTCTCGCTTGACCGCATCCGTTGGGGCTTGCTAGCGTCCCTGCATACGGTTGGGGAAGGAGGATGTGATGAGTGCCGCTATGAACAGGTCAGGGGGATTGGCTCTCATTATCGGCCCGCTGCTCGCGTTGGGGTTCTTCCTGATCGAACCGGGCGGTCTGCTGATAGACAGCGCCGACTCGACCGACGCGGTTGCCAGCATCACGGCGAAGTCGGCGAACACGGCGCTTGCTCACCTGACCGCGCTGGTCGTGCCGTTCGGTCTCGCGCTCCTGCTGTTCGGGTACATCGTTCTCCAAGCGGGGGCCATCCGGGAAGGCGGCGGTATCGGAGCCGCGCTGCTCGCTGTCGTGTTCCTCGGGACAGGCATGATCGTCTGGGGGATAACCCAGGGATTGAACCACCCGATCTCCGAGATTGACGTTTCATCGGCGGAATCGATGGCGACAGGGCTGGCGCTCTACGAAGTGCAGTCCGCGGCCCGTGTGCTGGGCGGGCTGTTAGTCGCTGCTGGATTCCTCGTCCTGGGTCTGAGCCCATGGATGAGGACCCGCTCCAACGTACTTGTGGCGAACGGGATCGTGGTCGTCTCCCTTGTCTCGCTCGCCGGGCTGGTCGTTGGGCTCTTCTCGGTCGATCTGCGCCTGGCGGGGATCACCGTATCGAGGGCGTGCTACTTCCTGTGGGTTGCCTGGAGCGTCTATCTCGGTGCACAGCTCATCAAGAGCAGCGGCAACGAGTCCGGCTGACGCGCCCGAGAGGAACGGCATGGGAGGGGCGGGCGTTGTCGTGAATGGCACAGGGGTCGAGCGCTACGGCTCCGGCGCTGCTTGCGCCAGCACGTCCTCGTCCGGCACAACTTTGAGGAACCGCCACGGGAACATCAGCCCCCGCGCCTCGCAGAAGGCGTCTATCACGCGCC
>DAOUJA010000030.1:0-45775 GCA_034423175.1 Dehalococcoidia bacterium | reverse complement strand
CGATACAGCCCGATGGGAGGATAGTGGCGGCCGGGTACTACAGAAGTAGTAGCACGGGAAACATCGATTTTGCCCTGGCGCGCTACAACTCCGACGGGTCACTGGACGCCCCGGCGCCATCCACCACCATAGCCCTGGAATGGACCCCCGCCCTGTCGCTGAAGGGCGTGGGCGGCGGTGGCCTGGGCTGCAGGAACGCCGTCAGCGGCGCCGAGTGCAGTTCGGCCAGCGTGCTCCCGTCCGATCGCATCACCTACACCAGGATGATCTACGGCGAGGAATACACCCTGGAGTACCGGATAATCGAGCTCTACCTCACTCCGGAAGGCGACCTGGTCCTCACCATGGACCGGTCGATCCCGCCGGACTTCACCCTGAGCGTGGAGGTACCGGGCACCTCGACGGAGTTCCCCGTCGCCCTCGCCAATCTCAACGAGAACAGGACGCAGGCGCGGTGGAAGAACACCGGCCTGAGATGGTACGCGGGCTGGGACGTAATCCTGGGCATGAGACGTCCGCTGGCCACGCTGGACACCGTGCGCGTGCATTGGGACGACGACGCTCAGGGCGACTTCACCGAGTACGGCATCGCGAACCCGTCTTCGTACGGCTTGGGGGCGCTGGTTCACGGGTCGGCCACCCACGTGAAGCTGGCGCCCAGGGTGGCCCACGCGGGTTCCACTGTGAGGGTGGGCAGGGTGACGTACGACAGCGGCGGCAACAGGGCCGTCAGCCTGAGCCCGGTGAACGACGGAGAGCAGAGCGGCGCCATCGAGCTCGGCGGCTTCAACATCATCATAGAGGTGGAGGTCACCGAGGAGGGGGTCGTGAAGACCTACACGCTGGGCGTATCGAAATTAGGCGGCCTGTAGCGGAAGCAGTATTTGACGTTCCTCCGGCGCCTCCCTACACTTCGAGGTTGTTTCTGGCCGATTCGCTTAACGGGAACAGGCAGCGCCGGCGAGGCCGCTACAGGAGTCGAGCGATGGCACGAGATTACCGGGTTGTTTCTGCTGATTCTCACCTCGACCTGAACCCGGAAGTGTGGAGACACCGGGTTCCGGCCAAGTGGAGAGACCGGGCTCCCGTTCGGGTTGTTATGTCTGACGGATCGGATGCCGTCAGTTGCGACGGCAGCGAGCCGGACACGATAGGACTCACCCGCAACGTTGGGGTCCCTTTCGAGGAGATACCGTTCCAGATCTCCAGGTTTGCCGAGCCGGTCGGCAACGGCACGCCCGAACTGCGCGTCGAAGAGCAAGAGCGCGACGGCATCGACGCGGAGATCATGTTCACCTGGGCGGACGGTCTGTTCCGGAAGGCGAAGGACGATGATCTGTACCTTGCCCTGGTGCATGCCTATAACGAGTACATCGCCGAAGAGTACGTCTCTTTCGCGCCTGACCGCCTCTTCCCCAACGGCATCATCCCCACTACGGGCATCGAAGACTCCGTCCAGGAGCTCGAACACTGCGCCGAGCTCGGGTACAAGGGTGTAACGCTGAATACGTTTCCCAGCGGCCGCGGTTTTCCCACTCCGGAGGACGACCGCTTCTGGGCGGCCTCGCTTGACCTCGGCATCGCTATCTCCTCACATGGAGGAGGTCGGTTCGGGGGGTTCGGCGGGGGAGCGCTCGGCTCCAACAAGAACGACCCACTCTTCAACTATCCTCACGTCATCCACTCCCCGCAGAATCACAAGGACGACGCGCTGAGCCTGCTCTTCTCCAACCAGGGTGGAAGCAACAACGGCATGGGAGTCATGCAGCTGGCATACGCCGGCGTGTGGGACCGATTCCCGGAACTCAAAATCTATTTCGCTGAGACCATGACCGGCTGGCTGCCCTTCACCCTCTACATGCTCGATGACAACTATCGTCGGTATCAGCCGATGATGCGCCACTTCTGGGGGATGCCGGACCTGGAACGCAAACCCAGCGACTATATGCGGGAGCATTCGCTATGGGGGACGCTCTACGAGCCGGTAGGCGTGGCGGCGGGGGCTCCGGGTCCAGCAACCGCCCTGCAGACGCGCCTCATTGTAGCGGATTCTAGTTGCGTCGATTTCTGAGAGTCAAGGAAAGGATTCTTCGCCGAAAGCATCTCTCTACCGCTGTTGTTGTTCCCCGATGCCGTCAGATTGCCCGGAAACACTCCATATATCCGCTACAGGAAAAACGCTCCCGGCGGCCCGCTGTCGAGCGGTACGATGGAGGGCTGCCGGCGGCTCTTACAACCCGTAGAGCGTGGCGGGGTTGCGGCGGAGCATCTTGTCCACGACGCGCGGGTCTACGTCGCCTCGACCCGCCATCCGGCGCATCGCGTCGATCTGCGTCGACTGCCCCGTGTGCCCGTAGTCGGTCCCGACCACGAGGCTGTCCTCGCCCGTGTATCGGATGATGTGCGGCAGGTCCTCGTAGACCTCGTACATCAGGTACATGCGGTTGTCGGCGAACACCGTCGAGCTCAGCTCCCTGCCGGCGCCCTCTCGCGGGCCCCGCACGCGCTGGCGCAGGTCCGTGACCACGTGGGGCGCCCAGCCCGCACCGGACTCCAGAAACGCCCACCGGAGGCCGGGGAACAGCGACGGCACGTCGCTGAATATCAGCGCGTGGGCGCACGCCACCAGCATTAGCTTGAACGAGGTAAATGCCGACTCGCCGGGGGCGCGCCCCAGGACGCTGTTGACCTCTTCGTTGGCGTTGCCCACGTGCAGCACGATCGGCACGTTGAGCCGCTCCGCCGCCTGGTACACCGGGTAGAAGTACGGCTCCGTCACGATGCCCTGCGCCTCAACGGGGCGCATGAATACGCCGCATGCTCCGTGGGCGACCGACCACTCGAGCTGCGCGATCGCCTCGTCGACGGCCATGAAGGGCAGGACGGCGGTCCACCGGAGGCGGCCGTTGCTGTCCCTCGTCACGTCCGCCAACCACCGGTTGTAGCTGCGCGTCAACGCCACCTCGACCTCGGCCCGGTCCGCAACCCGCCTGATGAAGAACGACGTATGCAGCACCTGGATGTCGACGCCGACCTCGTCCATGTGCCGCAGGCGCGCGTCCACGTCCGCCATCTGCGCGGACTCCTCCGGCGTCAGGATCGTGCGCCCTGAGGTCTTCTCCCGCTCCTCCATCCGGCCCGGTTCCCTGGAGGGGGAGCCGAACCCGCGCACCTGGCCGTCCACCAGCCACCGGGGGCGTTCGCCGCCCCCGCGGACCGGGGCGACGAGCACTGGCCGGTACTTCTCGTCCGAGGCGTCCACGTACTCCCACGTGCGCTCGGTCTCGATGACGTGGGCGTCGGCGTCGATAGTGGGGAGCGACGTCTCTCCTTCGTTCGTCAGCGTCGGCGCTTCCTGCTGTTGGGTCGCCATGCTTCCCTCCCCGGCGCCGCGGCGCCTCTCCAAGCCCGGAACGAGCAGGCCTTCAGCCGGTCACTCCCACTCGGCGAAGGCCATCGCGCAGCCGACGCCGGCCAGGTTCCGGTAGCAGGGCTGGTAGTCGATGACGCGCCCCGCGCTCTCGCTCGTGGCGGCGGCGATGATCCAGTTCCTGATCTCGGACGTTCCGCCCACAAGCACGTTGGGGTCCATCGCCGCCATGTAATCGATGTCGTGAGCTTGCACCGCTTCGAGGTATTCCCGGTCGACCTGCTCGTCGATCATCGTGTGGGAGAGCCCGCCGGACGCGACGACCACGACGCGCCGGGCGTCGTCGAACGACTCGATGGCCCTCGCGAGTGCGCGTCCGAAGTCCACGCACCGCCGTGGTGAGACCGTGGGCGGATAGTAGGTGTTCACCATCACTGGAACGATGCGGTAGCGGGCGTCGTCGTTCGTCGTGTGGAGCGGCCGCCCGAACGCGTGCCCGAGCCCCTGTTCATGCCGGGTGGCGCTCGACCATGCGGGGTCGAACCCGGAATCGAGCAGCGAGTCGATGACCCAACGGGCGAGCGGCACGTCCACCTGGTACCTGGTGATCGTGTCGGTGAACTGCTCGCCGAGGTGGTAGTGCGAGACCCGGGTGCTCGCGTCTGCCTCCTCGCCGATGTACACGAGGAAGGGCGGCGTGTTGTCGGGGAGCAGGTTCTCCCGCTGGTCGTCCCCGACGACGACGATCGTGTCGGGCGCGGCCGCATCGATCCTGGCGCTGACGGCGTCCATCGCCTTCATGCACGCGTCGTACCGGCGCTGCATCACCGCCTCTGTGGTCTCCTCGCGCATACCCGGTTTCTCGGCGCCCATGTCGTCGCGGCGGAGGATGTTGGGCCACAGCTGGGGAGGGACGTAGAGCTGCGGGCCGTGCGACATGCCGAACCTGCCCACGATTGTTGCCATAATCCCCTCCTCTCGTGCTCCCGGCGGAAGGATGGCGCTATTTTAGCCGAGCCGTCGAGACCATCATGCCTCTCTCCCCATCCGCTGTTTCCCATCCTGTTCATCCTGTGCATCGATGTGAGTGTGCCCCACGCCTGAACGGTATCAGTTACACTGAGACTCCATAGTTCCCCGTTCTCGGAGCGACTCCATGACGACCCGCCAGCGCATGACACCCCTCCGCTACGACCCACACGAGATCGACCGCAAGTGGCAACAGCGGTGGGCCGACGACAACCTCTACCAGGTGAGCGACGACGACCCCCGGCCCCGGTGGTACGCCCTCACGATGTACCCCTATCCCTCCGGCGACCTCCACATCGGCCACTGGTACGCCATGGCTCCGTCCGACGCCCACGCCCGCTTCATGCGCATGCGGGGCTACAACGTCCTCCATCCCATGGGGTTCGACGCCTTCGGCCTCCCCGCGGAGAACGCCGCGATCAGCCGCGGCATCCACCCCTCCATCTGGACGATGGAGAACATCGATCGCATGCACGCCCAGCTCCGCTCCATGGGCCCCGTCTACGACTGGGACAGGGAGATCGTCACCTGCCAGCCGGACTACTACGTCTGGAACCAGTGGTTCTTCCTGAAGATGTACGAGCAGGGCCTCGCGTACCGCGCCTCCGCCCCGGTCAACTGGTGCCCCACCTGCCAGACCGTGCTCGCCAACGAGCAGGTCGTCGACGGCAAGTGCGAGCGCACCGGCGACGTCGTCATCCGACGCGAGATGGACCAGTGGTTCTTCCGCATCACCGACTATGCCGACGAGCTGCTCGATTTCTCCGGCGTCGTCGACTGGCCCGAGCGCATCATGACGATGCAGACTAACTGGATAGGCCGCAGCGAGGGCGTCGACATCTCTTTCGACATCTCCGAGTACGGCCTGGACGAGCGCGACATCACCACTTTCACAACGCGCATCGACACCATCTTCGGCGTCACGTTCGTCGTCCTCGCCCCGGAGCACCCGCTCGTGGAGCAGCTCACGACACCTGAGCAGCGCGGCGAGGTCGAGGCGTACGTCGCCCGCGCCCGCGAGGCCACGGAGATCGACCGCCTTTCCGTCGAGCGGGAGAAGACCGGCGTCTTCACCGGCTCCTACGCGGTCAACCCGCTCAACGGCGACCGCGTCCCTATCTGGGTGGGCGACTACGTCCTGCTCACCTACGGCACCGGTGCGGTAATGGGCGTGCCGGCCCACGACTCCCGCGACTTCGACTTCGCCCTGAAGTACGGGTTGGAGATACGTGTCGTCGTCGCGCCGCCGGGCTGGAGCGGCATGCCGCTGCGGGAGGCCTGGGTGGAGAAGCGCGGCACGCAGGTCAACTCCGGGCAGTTCAACGGCATGCCGAACGCCGAGGGCTACGAGGCGATCGCCGACCACGTCGAGCAGCAGGGCTGGGGCAGGCGCACCGTCGGCTACCGCATGCGCGACTGGCTCATCAGCCGCCAGCGCTACTGGGGCACGCCCATCCCCATCATCTACTGCGACGGCTGCGGCGCTCAGCCCGTCCCCTACGACCAGCTCCCTGTCGTGCTGCCGGACGACGCCGAGTTCAAGCCGACCGGCGAGTCGCCGCTCCGCTACCACGACGGCTTCCTCCATACCGCCTGCCCCGCCTGCGGCGGCCCCGCCACCCGCGAGACCGACACGATGGACACGTTCGTGGACTCGTCGTGGTACTTCCTGCGCTACGTCAGCCCGGACTTCGGCGACGGCCCGTTCGACCCCGCCCGCGTCGGCTCGTGGAACCCGGTCGACCAGTACACCGGCGGCGCTGAGCACGCCGTCATGCACCTGCTCTACGCCCGCTTCTTCACCAAGGTGGTCCGCGACCTCGGTCTCATCGACTTCGGCGAGCCGTTCCTCCGCCTGTTCAACCAGGGCACCGTGCTCTCCGACCACATGAAGATGAGCAAGAGCCGCGGCAACGTCATCGCGCCGGACGAATACGTGCAGTACCTCGGCGCGGACGTCGTGCGCCTCTACCTGATGTTCATGGGCCCCTGGGAGGGCGGCGGCGACTGGAGCGATTCCGGCATCAACGGCGTCGCCCGATGGGTGAACCGCCTCTGGGACCTCTGCCTGAGGGACACCGACGCCCTCCCCGAGTCCGAGGGCGCATCCGACCGCGCCGTGGTGCGCAAGACGCACCAGACGGTCCGCTCTGTCATCGAAGGGCTGGAGCGCTTCAAGTACAACACGGCCCTCGCAGCGATGATGGAGTTGACGAACGAGATGTCTCCCGCCTGGGACGCCGGCGCGGTGTCACGCGGCGCGTGGAACGAGGCAGTCGAGTCGCTGCTGCTGCTGCTCGCGCCGATGGGTCCGCATCTCGCGGAGGAACTCTGGGAGCGTACGGGACACCCGTACAGCATCCACAACCAGCCCCTGCCGGAGTGGGACGAGGCGCTCGCCGCCATCGAGGAGGCGACGCTCGTCGTGCAGGTGAACGGCAAAGTGCGCGACCGCATCACCGTCCCCGCCTCCATCTCCGAGGGCGACGCCAGGGAGGCCGCGCTCACGTCCCAGAAGGTGCACGCCTGGACGGACGGCAAACAGGTCGACAAAGTCGTCTTCGTCCCCGGCCGCTACCTGGTCAGCGTCGTCGTCAAGGACTAGGGGATGGCGTTGCCGCACAGCTTGGCCAGCGGCCCGGGCAGGCTTGCGTTGGGTTGGGAGCGTTCGCGGAAGGTCCGTTATCTGCTCTTGGTCGGCCTGCTCGCAGCCGCACTACCCCTGGCGGCCTGCCTCCCGCCGACACCTACCCCTACACCAGTGCTGTGTGAGTTCGAGGGACACGTCGTAGCCGAGGATGGCAAGTCTTGTGCGCCGCCCACACCCACTCCAACCGCCACTCCGCCGACTACTCCCACCCCTACTCCCACGGCCACTGCAACCCCAACGCCGACTCCTACCGCCACACCTACTCCCACGCCGGCGCCAAAGAGGGTTTCCGTTGACTTCCTGATGGAGTTCATGAAGACCAACTCGGAGCAGCTGCTGGCTACCTACAGGGGCGAGAAAGTCGAGCTGTTCACCAACGCTGTCCTGGCGGTGCAGGCGTATGAGAACCTGACCTGGTCCATCCTCATGGCATCGGAGATGGAAACGGATGAGGCCCAGGGGTACGTCACCAACGTATGGCAGATACGGGCCGAGGTCTCATCCGATATGGCGGCCGCAGCCGCCGAAGGCCAGCCCTACACACTGGAGTGCACCGTCGCTGGGATTGACGTAACTCAAGAGAACGCACCAGACCCCAACGCATGGGATAACGGGACCCCTTCCAGCAGGTTCCACAGGCTCTACTGCCTCGGGCAGAGCTGAGCCAGACGTTGGAGCATCCGCGATGAACCCTATCGAACGGCGCAGGTTCCAGGTGCTGGTGCGGGGGATGCTCCCCGCGCCGTTCGTCTACGTCGTCGTCGCGGTGGTCTACTTCGCGATTGTGGACAGCGAGCCGTTCTTCGGCACGCGCCTCGCGACCATCGTGGCAGTCGTTACGGGCATTGCCGTGCCCGTTGCGTCGCTCCTCGTCACCGCGAACGCGGTAGCCACGGACCGGCCTCCCGCACGTCTCGCGCAGAGGCTGCTCCTCTTCGCGCACACCCCCGGCCTCGTCGGGTTCATCCTCACCGTGGGCGCGGACCAACTCTGGTACAGCCTCGTCCTCGGAGTGGAGGGCTTCGCCATCCTGCTCGTCATCCGCGCTCGGCTGGGGCAGTCGTAGCGCCCTACTCCGGGCGCAGGAGCCAGACGCGGGCGGACGGGTGCGGCTCGGCGGTCTCCGCCTCGATGCGCAGCCCCGACTCCGCAACCACCCAGCGCCAGTCGTCCAGCGTGTACTTGTTGTGGATGCGGAACTGCTCCAGCGCCCGCTCGTACCGCAGCTCCTCCGGGTCACCCGGCTCGATCAGACGCCTCGCGATGTAGTCCCGCATCGGCTCCCGGACCCAGTCGAACAGCATGATGCGCCCGTCCTGCTTCAGCACGCGGGCAGCCTGCTCCCGCAGGAAGGTGAACGGGTCGTCGAACGTGTGCAGCACTGCCGCTATCGTCAGCAGGTCGACCGAGCCGTCGTCGTAGGGCAGCGGCGAACCCTCCACGTTCGCCAGCACGAACGTCGGCACCGCCCCCTCATAGTCCAGCGAGCGCGCGTTTTCGACCATAGCCTCGTTGGCGTCGATGCCGTGGAGCGTGGCGTCCGGCAGGCGTTCGGAGAGGTCGCGCAGGAAGAGGCCCGGCCCCGGCCCCACGTCCACGATCACAGGCGCAGGCGGCAGCTTCGGCGCGACCTGCTCGTCCCAGAACCGCCAGAAGGCGTCGTTGAAGCGCACCGTGTAGCGCTCGATCTGGCGGCGGAGGGCTCGGTCGTCCCGCTGCGTCATCGCGGCACGCTTGCGATGGCGACGTGGCTGATGCGCGGCTGCGCCTCGCCAGCGACCTCGAACCCGCCTTCCGCCAGCAACCACTTCCACTCGTCCGCCGTGAAGCGGTTGTGGAACGGCTGCAGGCCCATCATCGAGGTCGGGTCGTCGCCGAGCCCGCCGCGGTTCTCGATGTAGTCGGCGAGCGCCTGCCGCTGCCAGTCGTACAGCAGGTACACGCCGCCGGGCCGGAGCATCCGACGCACCTCGCCAATCAGCACCAGTGGATTGTTCAGAAAGCAGGCCACGTTCGCGGTTATGCAGAGGTCCAGCGACCCGTTCTCGACAGGGAAGGGCGCGTTGTTCAGGTCGTGCAGCACGTACGACGGTGCGCCATTGGGGAACTCGAGCTCCCGCGCGTTTGCCAGCATCGCGTCGGACACGTCAACGCCGCGCAGCGTGGCGTCGGGGAAGCGCGCCGCCAGGTCCAGCAGCAGCAGACCCGGCCCGCAGCCGAGGTCGGCTATGGCCGGAGCATCGCCGATGCGGGGGCGGACGGCGGAATCGAAGAACGCCCAGAACTCGGGTGGATAGCGGCGTCCACGGTTGGACGACATCCGCTCCACCATCGAGCTGTCGTTCCATCGGGAACCCGTGGTGGTCATCGGTCTCTACCCCTCCATGTTGACGGTGACGCCCTGCTCTTTGAAGACGTCGCTGGCGGCCTGCATGGCGTTGAAAGCGGCGGGCAGCCCGGCGTAGGGGACCGCCTGCAGGAAGACCTCCGCGATCTCCTCCGGCGTGATGCCGAGGTGGAGGGCGTAGCGGGTGTAGGCCCCCACCTGCGGGGTGCGTCCCAGCGCCGTCATCATGCCGAGCACAATCATGCAGCGCGTCCTGAGGTCGATGCGCTCGCGCGACCATATCTCCCCGAAGTTGTAGCCGATGACGAAGTCCTCCAACCCGGGGACCATGTCCAGTCCAGCGGCGTTGCCGGTGCTCCGGGAGCCCTCCGACCCGCTGATCGCCTTGCGTACCGCGCGCCCTCGCGCTTTGCTCTCCTCCGCCTGGTGCAGCGACATGAACAGACCTCCTTGATTTCGCTGGCGCGGGCCCAGCCCGCAGCCCCGATGCTACACGAGACGCAGGGAACCGGGCGGCTTCAGGTGAGGGCAAACGTGGAACCTTCCGGCCCGCGCGAGACCTCGATGCGCACCGGGAAGGCCTCCTTGATGTCGTCCATGTGGGTGATGACGAGGATGCGCTCGAACCGGTCTTCGATCGCCTGGATGACCTCGAGGATGCGGTCGCGCCCCTCGGCGTCCTGCGTGCCGAACCCTTCGTCGATGAAGAGCGTGGGCAGCGGCGCGCCTGCCCGCCAGGCGAGCACCTTGCTGAGCGCGATGCGCACGGCGAAGTCGATGCGGAAGCGCTCGCCGCCGCTGAACATCTCGTACGAGCGGGAGCCGAGCTCGTCCGCGATGACGATCTCCAGCGTCTCGACCGCATCCCCGCCGCTCCTGCGCTCCTTCTGGGTTTCCAGCTTCAGCGTCATCCTGCCGTCCGTCATACGGCGCAAGAGATCGTTAGCCTCGTCCTCCAGGCGCGGGATCGCGGCCTCCATCAGGAGCGCTTGCACACCGCCCTTCCCGAATGCAAGCGCCAGCTCTGTGTAGGCGCCGGCCTCGTCGGTGAGGGCGTCGCGTCGCCCCTCGGCCTCGGCCAGGTCTGCGGCGGCCTGCGCTATCTGCTGCATCTCGTTCTCAAGCGAGCCCTTGCGCGCCTGAAGGCCGTCACGCCTTGCGGACGCGGCCCCGAGTTCCCCTTCCACCTGCCTGCGCTGCGCGGTCCACGACGGCAACTCCTCCAGCTCCCCGGCTATCGCGGTGCTCAACTGCTCAGCGCGTGCGGCGTCGTTTGCCGCCTCTGTCGCCCGTAGGCGCGCCCGTTCGAGCGCCGCTGCGTCATCGTCCATACGCTGGCGTGCCATGGCGAGCGCCTGCCGTTCTTCTTCCCAGTGTGCAAGCTCCCGCACCTGCTCCTCCGCCGCGTTGAGCGCCGTGGCATCGAATGCGAGCGCGTTGAGTTTCTCACGTACCCGCTGAGCCGCAGTCTGCTCGTCCGGCGCGTAGGTGCCGGACGCAAGGGTCGCCTCGCTCTCTTGCAGCAACGGCACCGCCTGATTCAATTGTTCTGCAGCCCGCTCCGCCTCCTCTCGTTTCACACTGAGGCGACTCTGCTCCTCGGCGATGCGCTGCTGCTCGGCGGCGAGTTCGCCCTGCACGCGTTCCGCAACTGCTGCGGCCTCCGATGCCTGATGCTCCAGTTGCTCTGCGCGCTGCTTCTGCTCCTTGTGCCGCTGAAGCAACACCGCGATCTCGCCCTCGTAGGTGGTACGGATCCGTTCAAAGCCGTCTGGTCCCAATTGACTACTGCACAGCGGGCAGGTCGTTGAGTGCGTGTGCTCGTGGCCGAGCATGTTGAGCTTGCCCCTCAGCTCCCTGCCGCTCTTCTCTATCTGCTCATTGTCCCGACGCAGCGTCTGGGCCTCCAGAGTGAGTTGCCGGTGTGACTGCTCCACCTGCGCCGCATCGCCCCGGCGGTGCTCCAGTGCCGCCTGCCGTTCGCCCAGCGCGTCCAATCCAAGTCGGATGGACGGCAACGATTCCGCCCGCGGTGTGAGTTGGGTCTCGATCTGCTGGCGTTGCATCCCCACCTCGCTCTCCAGCCGGGCACGGGCCTGCGCCACCGCGCTCTCCAGCGGCGCGAGCTCCGTCCGCAGCGCGGCATCCTGGCGCAAGGCGTCGGTAAGCGACTTCTCCCGCTCGCGCCATTGCTGCAACGCTGTGACGCCCTGCTCGATCTCGGCTGCGCGCTCAATGGCGCGCTGCCAGCCGACGAGACGGTCGTTCAGGGTCGCCGTCTCCGCCTCCTCGTCGGCCTGCCGCTGGCGCGCGCGTTGCGCCGCAGCGGCCTGCTCGTCCCGCTCCGCCTGCCGACGTTCCAGGTACGCGACTTTGTCGCGGAGCAGTTGCAGCCGCTCTGTGAGTCCGGTCACGGCGGCCACCGCCTCGTTCAGATCGCGCTCCGCCTCGGCGAGGAACGCGCGCGTCTCCTCCGCCTGTGCGGCGCGCTCGCGCAGGCGGTCGACCGCGAGGGCGTTTGCCTCGAGCTTCGCCCGCGCATCGCGTCCGTGCAGGCGCGCCCGTTCGGCGAGCTCGTCGTACCGTCCGAGACCGAGCACCTTGGCGAGCACGTCCTTCCGCACGCCGGGCGTGGCCATCGTGAACTCGTCGGCGCGACCTTGCACGAGGAACGCGCTGTTCACGAACGTGGTGTAGTCCATGTTGATGAGGCGCTCGATCTGCGCCTCGGTCGCCCTGATGGTGTCGCCCGTGATGGGACGGAACTCCCCACCAGCGGTCTGGACCGCGAGTTCAAGCGAACTCTGCGGGTTGCGTCGCGCCTGGGAGTAGCGCCGTGAGACGCGGTAGCGCTCGCTGCCGACGTCGAAAACCAGCTCGACGTGCATCTCGGCCTGGCCGTGGTGGAGGAGTTGCTCGTGCCGCTGGCCGCGCGCCTTTCCCCAGAGCGCCCATGTGATCGCATCCAGCAGCGCGGACTTTCCGTGGCCGTTCGGCCCGCACAGACAGGCAACGCGGATGCCCTCCAGGTGGAGCGTGGGGGCGGCGTTCCGGTAGGAGAGGAAGTTGGAGAGCGAGAGGCTTATCGGAAGCAATGCAGTCTCGCACGGGCAGGAGATGGCCGGATTCTACCAGTGCAGGATGCCACTACGGACTCCAGCCAGCCTCCCGGGCGAGGCGCTCCAGTTCGCCTTTCTCGTCGATGACGGCGACACGGTCCAGGAACTCGGCGAGGTCCGCGGAGCCGGCGCGTATCGTGCGCAACTGCGGTTCGATGGGGCTGATCGACGCCGGCCCGTCCGCGTATGTCCCGTGGAACGCGAACCATGCAGTGTTCAACTTGCGGATGCTGTGGCCCTGCTCCACGAACTCCAAGCGCCGCTCCTCGAGGTACGCCTCCGCCTCCTCAATCTTCCCTTCCTCCAGCATCACCTCCAGGTGTGCGCGCGTCTGCCGCATCTCGTGCCGGAAGTCGAACACGCCGGGCTCCGGCGTCGGCCTGGGCTCGCCGGCCCCGGGCGGTTGCCACGGATCGCGCGCCACCACCTCGCCGGTCAACAGGTAGAACGCGCGGTCGCTCAACTCCTCCGCTGCG
Organism: Dehalococcoidia bacterium; assembly: GCA_034423175.1. Classification (GTDB taxonomy): domain Bacteria; phylum Chloroflexota; class Dehalococcoidia; order Lucifugimonadales; family Australimonadaceae; genus Bin16. Next base: position 32,784 of record DAOUJA010000030.1, on the reverse strand, counting down.
ATGTTGGCGACGGTCTCGTTGACGCTCGTGAGTTCACCGCCGGCGAACCACGCGCGTCCCAGCGGATGAAAGAAGAGCCAGTGGTGCACCCACTCGTGGCTGGCAACCGACAGCGCGCCTCGGAGCGACGTGTCCGGCGTCACCTGCGCAGGGTACGTCGCTACGCCCCCGATGCGGACGACTATCGCAGAGATGTTCTCCTCCAGCGCCTCCACATCGCGTTCCAGCGCGTCCTGCTCCGGCAGGCTGATGTCGGAAGTCAGCAGGCGGTCGTCCAGCCGGACGATCTCGTTCCGTGGCGAGCGCACGAGCACGTGGCCTCCCTCCTGGAAAGCGAAGTCGACCGGAGGCCAGCGCACCGGACCGAACCGGGCGATGACGCCCAGGTCGTCGGCGCTCTGCGATATGGCAGACTCGAGCGCCTCCTCCACCACCGATGAGAGCGCGCCGCGGCGGCGCTCCAGGCGCGTCCGCTCCTCCTCCAGTCCTGCGACCTCCGCGTCAGACGCTCCCTCGGCGAGCGAACGCTCGATCTCCCGGCGCTTCTCGCTCATCTGCTGGCTCACGTGGAAGAACTCCTCCACGCGCTCCAGCAGCTCATCCTCCTCAGGCCCGCCGAAGATGCCCATGGCCTGCCGCAGCCACTTGTCCGGGAAGTGGGTTACCTCCCACCGCACGAGGTCCTGCTCGTAGGGGGCCGAGGTGCGGTGCAGTTGGCTGACGGAGTCGCCGCGCCCGATGCCCGCCGTCACCAGCAGCAGTGCCGCGAGCGTCCACAAGCCCAAGGTGTAGTTGCCTTTCAGTGTGTGCATCGGCTAGCCTCCGCCCACCTCAGCGGCTCCCGCACACGTTGACAGTTGCGCGTTGCACGTTCATGGCCGCTTAACTATTATGCGCGGACAACCACTCCGGCGTATCAGGGGAGGCGCCTATCGTGGAACAGTTCACGACGAAGCAGATCCGTAACGTAGCACTCCTGGCGCACTCGGGTGCAGGCAAGACGTCCCTCGCAGAGGCGATGCTCCTCGCGACCCAGGCGCTGAACCGCGCCGGCCGCGTGGAGGACGGAAACACCGCATCGGACTTCGAACCAGAAGAGCAACGCAGGCAGACCAGCCTGCAACTCGCCATCCTTCCGTGCGTCTGGAAGGGCGTGAAGATCAACGTGATCGACACGCCGGGCTACGCGGACTTTATGGGTGAGACTGTATCCGCGCTCCGAGCCGCCGACGCTGTGGTGATCGTGCTCTCCGCCCCGGGGGGCGTGGAGGTTGGCGCGGAGATGGCGTGGCAGCGCGTCCGCGAATTGGGCATCCCCGCCATCGTCTTTGTGAACAAGATGGACCGTGAGCACGCCGACTACGAGGCCACGATGGCCCAGGTGCGCTCGCAGTTGGGGAACCGGTGTGCTCCCATCAACCTCCCCATCGGGGCGGAGGCCGCGTTCAGCGGCGTCGCCAGTTGCGTTCAGGGAAGCGCACCCGCCGGGATGGAAGATGCCATTGCGGCAGCGAAGGACCAGCTTGCGGAAGCCGTTGCCGAAACCGACGACGACCTGACGATGAAGTTTCTGGATGAGGGAGAACTGAGCGACGACGAGATAGCGCAAGGCCTGACCGCCGGAGTGCGCACGGGACAGACCGTACCGGTCCTTTCGGGCTCATCCACTACGGGGACCGGCGTAGCTGAGTTGATGGATGCCATCGTGGCTTACATCCCGTCTCCCGCCGATCTCCCGGCAGTACATGCCACGAAGGGCGGCGCGGAAGTGGAACTCGCTGCCGACTCAAGCGGCCCCCTCGCCGCATTCATCTTCAAGACGACCGCGGACCCGTTCGTGGGCAAGCTCTCCTTCTTCCGCGTGGTCAGCGGCACCTTCGCCTCCAACAGCGAAGTCTTCGACAGCGGCTCCGGCGAGACGGAGCGTATCGGCCAGGTGTTCGTGCCAATGGGGAAGAAACAGGAGAACGTCACAAGCCTGGCAGCAGGTGACATCGGCAGCGTTTCCAAGCTGGCCCACGCCGTCACCGGAGATACGCTCACGATGAAGGCCGATGCCGTCTCGCTGCCTCGCGTCGAGTTTCCTGAGCCCGTCTTCCACATCGCAGTGCACCCGAAGAGCAAGGCGGACTTCGAGAAACTCTCATCCTCGCTCGCACGCCTCACCGAAGAAGACCCCTCGCTGGTCCTCAATCGTGACCAGGCGACAGGCGAGCTGGTCATCGCGGGCCAGGGCAACACGCACATGGAGGTAATGGCGGAGCGCGCCAAGCGCAAGTTCGGCGTCGAGTTGGAGCTCGCCCCGCCGCGCGTTGCGTACCGCGAGACCATCTCACGGACGACGAACGTCGAGTACAAGCACAAGAAGCAGACCGGAGGCCACGGCCAGTACGGACACGTGCTCCTTCGGCTGGAGCCTCGTAGCAGGGGCGAAGGGTTCGAGTTCGCCTCCGAGGTTGTAGGAGGCAACGTCCCACGAGAGTACATCCCTGCCGTGGAAAAGGGCATACATAAGACGATGGAGGAAGGCGCGCTCGCGGGCTTCCCTATCGTGGACGTGAAGGTCGTGCTGACAGACGGCAGTTCTCACTCCGTGGACTCGTCCGGCCAGAGTTTCGAGATCGCCGGCAGCATGGCAATGAAGAAGGGTGTGGTGGAAGCCTCCCCAACGCTGCTTGAGCCGGTGATGCACATGAACATCGAGGCGCCGGAGCAGTTCGCCGGCGCGGTCGTGAGCGATCTGAACACGCGGCGCGCGCACATCTCGGGCATGACCCCGGTGGGCGGCGTTGCACACATCGAAGCAGAAGTACCGCAATCCGAGGCGCAGCAGTACTCAACCCATCTGCGCGCGCTCACCCAGGGGCGCGGAACACTCTCCATGCGGTTCGACCATTACAGCGAGGTCCCCGCGCACCTGACTCCGAAGATCGTGGAGGAGTCCCAGGAGCTGGCCAGGGCGTAACCCGCCAACCGGCCTTCTTTACTCGCGCCCTCGCCGAACAAGAGGGTGCTGCCTTCCGCTATTCCCCCAGCGGCAGGCTTCTATAGCAGAACGCTGAAGGAGCGTGCCATGAAAGGCGTGATTCTCGCCGCCGGCGACGGCGGCCGACTCCGGCCATTCACGTACCGGACGCCGAAACCGCTGATCACACTCAGGGACCGTCCGCTCATCTCGTACCCGCTCGTGGCGATGGCCGAGGCGGGCATCAGGGAGGTGGGCATCGTTGTCGGTTACCAGGCGGAGCGGATAGTGAAGGGGCTCGCGTCATGGGTGCCGCACGGCGTCCGCCTCGAGTTCATCCACAACCCGGAATTCGAGGGCGGCAACGCAGTTTCAGTCCGCGCCGCTCGGGACTTTGCTGGCGACGGCCCGTTCATGCTGGCGATGAGCGACCACATCATCGAGCCGGGTGTCGCCGTCCGGCTGGTGGAAGGGTGCGGGCATCCGGCGCTTCTAGGGGTGGACTCGGCCGCGTGCATGGAGGGCCAGTTGAGCGACGCCACAAAGGTGCTTGTCGACGGCGACGGCTACCTCCGGCGCATCGGGAAGGGACTGAGACGGTGGAATGCCGTGGATATAGGGGTCTTCGTATTCCAGTCGTCGGTATTCGACGACCTCGACGACCTCTACAAACGGGAGGGGGCGGCGCTAGAACTCAGCCGCGTTATGCAGCACCTTGCGAACAAGCCCTGCGGAGTATCGACCCGCGACATACAGGGCCTGTTCTGGACCGACATCGACACCCTTGCAGACTTCAAGAGCGCTTATGACCACCTCGAATCAACACCACACCTCTCCCTATGACGGACTGGTCTCCCGTTACCTGAACCGGCGCATCTCCCGGCCCATCGCCCGGCTCCTCTCGCACACTCCGATCACACCGAACCAGGTGACCGTCTTCAGCCTCGGTATAACCACGGGCGCGCTGGCGGCGTTCGCCACGGGTTACCCCGTAGCCGGAGGACTGCTCGCCCAGACCGGGTCCATCGTCGACGGCGTGGACGGCGACCTCGCGAGGCTGGCGAAACGAGGTTCGAGGTTCGGCTCTTTCTTCGACGCCGTCGTCGACCGCTACGCTGATGCGTTAGTCCTGTTGGGCCTCACCATCTGGGCGGCGAGCGGCACAGAGACCATGCTTCCCTGGTTGGCGGGGTTCGCGGCGCTCGCCGGCTCGTTCGCCGTCACCTACACCCGCGCTCGGGTGGACGAGTCACGGCGGACGATGTTCGACAGCGGGATAACGTCGCTGGCCTCGCGGGACGTGCGCCTGTTGCTCGTGATGGTCGGAGCGCTGTCGGGATACGGCCTCGCGACGTTAGTCGTGCTCGCCACGCTCACGAATGCCGTCGTTCTACTGCGTGTCGCCAGCGCCCGGCGCGTCCTCTGATCCCTCCGCGGCAGAAGAGGCGATGACCGGCAAAGGGCGCTCTACCACCACCAGCGTCTCCGCCATCTTGTCATGCAGCGCCTGCCGATCCTTGTCCCACAGCGGCCAGAGGTAATTGACCACATAGAAGACCCCGGCCGTGATGCTGGAGAGCAAGCCCACCACGAGCCACTCCAGGATGACCTCGCGGATGAAGGTATAGCCCCAGTCCGAAAGCCGCCCGTCCGCTCGTATGACGCGGATGCCGACCATCTGCTTGCCGGGTGTCTGCCCGTTCTTGAGCGTGAACGCGAACCACACGGCATAGCCGAGCAGCGCAACTCCGGAGGCCCAGAACAGCCACCACCCCCATCCGCCCTGGACGACATCGCTCAGCACCGGCACCCACTCCTCCTCGGTCGTGATGTCGATCTCGTCGAAGACGAAGTCAGTGATGCCCGCGGCAAGACCGAGGAGCCCGACCACAAAGAGGCCCCACAAGATGAGGCGGTCTATGAAGTGGGCGGCGAACCGCTGGAGCCAGGTTGCCAGAATGTAACCGTGACGAACGTCTGACGGGAACGCTTCGTGTTGCATCGGAGTCCTCCCTACCGAAATGGTAGCATCGGCCGCATCCCGTCCAGCGCCCTCCTTGCCCTGAGCAGGACCCGCACACACTACAATGACGCCATGTTCAACGGGTGCACGACCACGCGCATCTTCTGCCGCCCCGATTGCCCGCCGGGGCGCCGCACGATGCCGGAGCACCGCGTCGCATTCGCGGACGAACGCGAGGCCGCAGCGGCGGGCTACCGTCCATGCCGCGTCTGCACGCCGCTGGACGGCCCGCCCGGCCCCTGGGTCAGCAAGCGTCGGCGGGGTTAGTCCAACCCCCGCTCCCTGCGCGCCTCTTCCAGCGTGAGGATCCCCGCCTGCACGAGAGCCACCTGGCGCCTTGTACGCTCGCTCTCGGTCTCGGACAGCGCCTCGACCTGCGTGAGGTCGAATGCTACCGACAGCCCGCGCGCCGACGGGCCGAGCCTCGGCAGAAGCCCGTCGTTGATCGCGCCTGCGAGGAACGTCAGTTCCGGCACCATCGTCTTCTCCCAGAACATGCGCCGCGCCTCCCGCACGTTGTTCAGTGTCGCGTGGCTGAAGTCCTCCAGCAGCGGAAGCGGCACGCCGTACACCCGTGCGACGCCTTCCAGGCTCCACCGCAACCCCGCGAGCCACTCCATGTCCCGCTGGTTCAGTCCCAGCCGCTGCACGTCCCAGCCGTCCCCGGTGACGAGCGGACGATGCGCTCGCCCCGGCCCGGCGTGGCGCGCCTCGAGCCGCGAATAGAACTCCGTGATCTGGCCGTCGGTCACAGGCCCGCTCGCCCTGAAGACGAGGTCCTGTGGCTGCGCGCCATTGCGGAAGAACTCCCGGTTGAACCGCAGCGCGTCCATGCCCATGTCCGCGGTGAGCCGGGCTGCCGCCATCGGCGCGAACCCCGCGAACTCTTCCAAGGGGTTGAAGTAGCGGAACCACACCACCTCCTCCGGCAGCAACGCCGTCTCTCTCCCGCGCTCCTCGTAGACGAACCCCGCGACGTACCGCCCCGGGTCCCGGACCACCCGCACGCGATCGGGCCGCAGCGCCCATATCTCGTCCGGCATCGACGAGGATGATGCACCTCCGGAGCGCCCCAGGTACCAGAAGGCGGCACCCCACAAGCAAAGGTACGTCTCCGTCGCGATGAGCAGGTCGCTCCTGCTCCACCAGCCATTGACCGTGTCCAGCAGTAGCTGTACGGGGTGCTCCGGCCCAACCCATCGCCACGCGCCCGATGCGTCGACCTCTCGCACCTGCAGCAGAGGGCGTGAAGCTGCCTCCGCTCGCAGCTTCACAGCCGCATACACGTCCGCGCTCCTCGCGTAGTACTCGCCGTAGCCGGTCGACTGCCACTCCGGGACCGCGCCCCGGTCCGGCGCCAGCGTCCGCAACGACGCGGCGAGCGGCACGTTCCCCCTTCGCACCGGCGCGATCCCATCCATCACTTCCCGCAGCATTCCAAGCATCTCTGCCTCCTCTCCTGGTTTTATGCGGCGCGGCCTTGCGCGACGAACACGAGAGAGCCCCGGTCTCGCTCAAGACCGGGGCTCTCCCCGACGCATCGCTCAGTTCCCGTACCGCCGCTCAGACCATGCTAGAGAGCGTACATTGAATCGCGCAACGGGCGCGTGTCATGTTGTCGGCTCTTCCATCTCCATCCCTGTTCTGCCCACTGCGAAGCGCTCACCTTCCGGCGGCGACGCCTGGCCGTAGGCGTCGTTTCCCCAACAGACCGCCGTGCCGTCCACCTCCAGCGCACAGGTGTGGATCCCGCCACTGCTGATCGCTGCGTACCGTGCGTCCTGGTCTGGCGGCGAGGACTGCCCCTGGGTGTCGCTGCCCCAGCAGATTGCCGCGCCGTCAGACCGCAGCGCGCAGGTGTGCCGCAGGCCGCTGCTGATGGCGCTGAACGTCACACCGTCCGGCGGCGTTGCCTGCCCCATCTCATCGGAGCCCCAGCAGACCGCAGCGCCGTTCGCTTCTATGGCGCACGTATGAAGCCCGCCCGCGCTGATCGCCAGGAATCGCTTCTCTGCCGGTGGTGAGGTCTGCCCGTAGCGGGCGTCACCCCAGCACATCGCCGAGCCGTCCCTGCGGAGTGCGCATGTGTACTGGCCGCCGGTGCTGATTTCATTGAAGCGCTGGTTCGGCGGCGGCATTGACCGACGCAACCCGTCCCAGTCGCTCGCTTCCCGGCCCACCGGCGTGGGGGTCGGCACTCCGGCCAGTTCCGGGCCGTCGCTGCCCCAGCAGAATGGGGCGCCGTCGCGGCGGATGACGCAGCTGTGCAGCGTGCCGCTGTCGATGGCCATGAACTGCTCGCCGACGGCGCGGACGAGTGGAGTGGACTGTCCCTCGCTGTCGTCGCCCCAGCAGAGCACGGTGCGGTCCGGACGTAGTCCGCACGTGTGGAAGCCGCCTGTGCTGATGGAAGTGAACAGCAACTTCTCCGGCGGGAGGGGTTCGTCTTCTTTGTCACGGAGCTTCTCGGGTGAGGACTGGTCGTAGGCGTCGCTCCCCCAGCAGACGACGGTCATGTCCGGGCGGAGCGCGCAGTTGTGGTCGGTGCTGCTGCTCAGGGTTGTGGGTTGGTTGCCCTGCGAGAACGTATTGTCCCAGGGCGGCGGATCGCTCGCAGGAGATTCGAGTGTCCACTCGCCGCAGCCGGCAGAAGTGAGCACGGCGTTGTCGGTGGGGAGGACGGCAACGCGCAGTACGCCGTTGCCGGCGGAGCCGGAGCCGATGATGTCCTCCGGACGTGCGCGGGTGTCGTGCGCCCGGATCCACTCGCAGTGTGCGGAAAGTTGCGCACTTACGTAGATGCCTGGCACGACGTCCTGGCCTACGCGGTACCTGCCCGGAGGGAATGCAGTCCACGGTTTGGGAAGGGGGGTGGGCGTCGCAGTAGGGGTTGCCGTGGGAGTCGGAGTCGGCGTTGGCGTGTCCGTGGGAACGGCCGTGGGCGTCGCTGTGGGTGCGACTGTGGGAGTGGGAGTCGGACTCGGCGTGGGGGTCGGAGTTGGCACGGGCGTAGGGGTGGGCGTCGCCGTGGGCACGGAAGTTGCGGTGGGAGTCGGGGCTGGGCGCGTCGGGGTGGGCTCTGGGGTATCCGTTGGTGGAGGCACCGGCGTGGGGTCGGGAGACGTGCATGCCGCTCCGGCGAGCAGCACGGCGCACAGGCACGCGATTGCAGCGCACGAGAACGAGCGCCACGAGGCGGTGCCCGCGAGGCGGACAACAGGGAGGGTGCGTAGAAGCGACATAACCCTCAGGCAACATTAGCCACGCGTCCCACCCCAGTCAACGAGACAGCGTAGCCTGTTACACTGAACCCCTGCCGGAACCAACCGGCGAACCCCAGCGTCCCCCGCAGCGAGCGTGGGGCGCTTGGCTGTGTCTATAGCGCATCGAGGAGGGTCTTCTTGAGTCTCACTGGCCTGCTCGGCATGCTGGGGAACGCGCCAGCCTACCGGCGCACGGTGGAAGCGGTGACCTCGGGCGGCGTTCACGCTGCGGTCGCGCCGGACGCGGCCAAGCCGCTCGTGATCGCTGGCCTGTGGCGCGACCTCCGGCGTCCGGTGCTCGTGCTCTGCTCCCACCCTGACGACGCCCGGCGCCTCCTCGACCAGTTGGAGGCGTACTGCGGAGAGGACGCGCCGCTGCTGCACTTTGCCGAAGCGGAAGTGCTCCCGTACGAACGGTTGTCCGTCGAGGCCGGCACGATGCACGAGCGCATCCGCGCGCTGGGAGCGCTGAATGGCAAAGGGACCGGCGGCCCCCCTCCGCTCGTCGTCACCTCGGTCACGGGGGTGCTGCAGAAGACGCTCTCCCCCTCGGTGCTTCGCGAGACCGCGCACTCGATCACTGGCGGACAGCGACTGGCCGTCGAGTCGGTCCTTGCTCACTGGGCGCGCATGGGTTACGCCGTTGGTCCGCTCGTGGACCATCCGGGCACGGCGGCGCGGCGGGGCGGCATCGTGGACGTGTACGGGCCGGGACACGACACACCGGTGCGCATCGACCTCTGGGGCGACGAAGTCGACTCCATCCGTTCGTTCGACGCGAACTCGCAGCGCTCGGGCGAACACCTGGGCTCGGTCACGGTACTCCCCGCGAGTGAAGCGCTCCCGTCGCTGGCCGACCACGCCCGTATCGACGAACTGGTGCGCACGCTGGACTTCGCCAACACCGGCACGTCCGAGCGCGACCGCATCCAGGACGAACTCGCAGACCTGCTGTCAGGCCTGTCGCTGGATAACGCCTCGTTCTACGCGGGCTTCCTGTTGCAGCACACGCTGCTCGATCACCTGCCGGACAACGTCGTCATCGTGATGAACGAACCCGCCGAGGCTGCCGAGGCTGCGCGGCACGTCGAGGGCGGCGCGGAGAAGCTCCGCCTTGCCAAGGAGGAGCGCGGCGCTCTGCCGATGGGCTTTCCCGCGCCGCTCGCGGACTGGAACGCCATATCCATGGCCCTGGAGGCGTTCCCCAGCCGGTTGGAACTGAGCCGCTATCGCCACGCAGAGGCGCGGGGTCCCGCGCTGACGCTGCCGTTCGACGCCGCGCCGTCCTACCACGGCGCCATCGAGGACCTCGCGGAGGCCGTGCAGGCCGGACATCGCGGTGCCGTCGTGATCGCGACGCAGCACTCGCAGCGGCTGCGGGAATTGCTCGCCGAGGCAGACGTGGCTGCAGCGGAGGAGCGGACGCTGGATGCCGTACCGGAGCAGCCCGTCACCGTCGTCCACACAACCATCGCCGGTGGGTGGACGCTTGCGGGGGAGGAAGGCAGGGAGCCGCTCGTCACGCTACTGTCGGACGCGGAGGTGTTCGGCGCGCGGAAGCAGCGCGTTACCCGGGCCCGGCGTCACGCGCAACGCTTCCAGGCGACGACCGTAGAGGAACTGACACCGGGAGCGTACGTCGTGCACGTGGACCACGGCATCGGACGCTTCGCGGGCACGGGTTCTCGCTCCGAGGAGTCCGACGCAGCTGGGGGGCGCGAGTACCTCATCCTGGAGTATGCGGGGGGCGACCGCCTCTACGTGCCGATGGAGCACCTCGCACGCCTCTCGCCTTACGCCGGAGGCGAGGAGAAGCCGCCGTCGCTCACGAGCCTTGGAGGGCAGGAGTGGACGCGCGCCGTCTCCCGGGCCCGCGAGTCGACCAAGCGGCTCGCTATAGACCTGCTGGCGCTCTACGCGAAACGCGAGTCCGCCGACGGCTTCCCGCACGGCGGCGATACGCCGTGGCAGCGCGAGATGGAGGACGCCTTCCCGTTCGTCGAAACGCTGGACCAGCAGCGCGCGATCGACGACGTGAAAGAAGACATGGAGATAGCCCGTCCCATGGACCGGCTGGTCTGCGGCGACGTCGGCTACGGCAAGACTGAGGTGGCGCTGCGGGCTGCGTTCAAAGCCGTCATGAGCGGCAAGCAGGCGGCGGTGCTTGTGCCGACGACCGTCCTCGCACAGCAGCACTACCGCAGTTTCGCTGAGCGCCTCGCTCCCTTCCCAGCGCGCGTAGAGATGCTCAGCAGGTTCCTCACTCCAAGGGAGCAGGACGAGGTAGTGCGCGGGCTGAAGAGCGGCGAGGTAGATGTCGTCGTGGGCACGCACCGGCTCGTGCAGAAGGACGTCGACTTCAAGGACCTCGGCGTCGTCGTCATCGACGAGGAGCACCGCTTCGGCGTGGCGCAGAAAGAGCGCCTGCGCGAGCTGCGCACCGAAGTCGACGTCCTCACGCTTACCGCTACACCCATCCCCCGCACGCTCCACATGGCGATGTCCGGCATACGCGATATCTCCACCATCGAGACTCCTCCGGAGGAGCGGCTCCCCATCAAGACGTATCTCGCCGAGCGTTCGGACGACCTCGTAAAGGAGGCCGTGCAGCGGGAACTGGACCGGGGTGGGCAGGTCTTCTTCCTTCACAACCGCGTGAAGAGCATCCACCTCGCCGCCGCCGCACTGCGAGACCTCGTTCCCGAGGCGCGGATACTCATCGGCCACGGCCAGATGCCGGAGGACGAACTCGCAGAGATCATGGAGCGTTTCGCTGACGGCGAGGGAGACGTGCTCGTCTGCACCACGATCATCGAGTCCGGACTCGACATTCCGAACGTGAACACGCTCGTCGTCGACCACGCGGACCGCTTCGGCCTCGCGCAGCTCTACCAGCTGCGTGGACGCATCGGACGCCGCTCCCAGCGCGCCTACGCCTACCTGCTGGTGGAGCGCGGCCGGCGGCTGACGGACACCGCGAAGCGCAGGCTGGAGACCATCATGGCCGCGACCGAACTGGGCGCAGGCTTCCGCATCGCCATGAAGGACCTGGAGATACGCGGTGCGGGGAACCTGCTGGGCGGCGAGCAGAGCGGCCACATCCAGGCGGTGGGATTCGATCTCTACACTCGGCTGCTTTCAGAAGCTGTTGCCGAACTGCGTGCGATGCGGGACGGCGGCGCGCCGCCGGCACCCCCGGTCCCCGACCCGATCATCGACCTCGGCCTGCCGGCCTCGATACCGGAGGAGCTCGTTCCCCACATGCCCGCCCGCATGGCGATGTACCAGCGGCTCGCGCGTGCTACGACAGTCGAGGCCGTAGACGACCTGCCGCGCGAGTTCATGGAGCGCTTCGGCCACCGCCTGCCGGACGAGTTGCACAACCTGCTCTTCGGCGTGCGCGTGCGGGTGCTCGCGAAGGCCGCAGGCGTCGAGTCTGTGACCAAGCGCAACGACCGCGTCACGCTCAAGCTGGTCGACGAGGCGGGAGGGGCGCGCATCGCGCTGGAGCGCGCGCTGGGGCACGGAACGACGGTAGGGAACCAGCAGGTGCACGTTCCGCTTGTGCAGGAACGCATACCATGGGGCCAGGCTCTGCTTGCAGTGCTGGAGGAGCTTGCCGCGTTCCGGGAGCGGGCCGGGGAACTGACTGCGGAGCTGGCTCAGCCCTCGACGACGCGGTAGGCGCGGCCGTTGGACGGCCCGCGGCGAGGGCCGCGTCCCCTGCCGCGATTGAAGTGCTGGCGAGGCTGCGGCTCGTCCGCTATCGAAGGCCAGGGAGTGGGGCTGCCTCGCAGCTCTTCCAGGAGCTTGGCCTCGTTGGGCTCAATATCGCCCGCCTCCTCCTTCAGCCGGAGGAGCGTCATAGTGAGCCCGCGGTTCTCCTCAGACAAGTTCGCGAAATAGACCTGGTATGACATGTGCCTCGCCTCAGCTTGCTTGCGCCGCTGCTCTCCGGGGTGTTGACGCCGGTGGGACCGTCACCATTATCGCAGCCGTTCGTCCGCGCGCCAAGTGGACAACGGCGCAGGGAACATGGAGCGCCTCAACCCAACGGTGGCGGACGCCACTTACGCCGATGCCGGGTGACCACGTACCCTGTCTCTGACAGCTTTGGACGACGAGGTAAGGAACATGACGGAACTGTCCCACGCCGACGTGGTCGGCAGCCTGCTCAGGCCCCCGGAACTGCTCGCCGCCCGCGAAGACCTCGCCGCCGGGCGCGTCGCCCCATACGAGTTCAAGCGCGTCGAGGACGCTGCCGTCGATCAGGCTGTCGCCGCCCAGGAGGGGGCGGGGCTGGAGACACTCACCGACGGCGAGATGCGGAGGCTCTCCTTCCAGAGCCAGATGCCTGAGGCTGTCGACGGCTTCGGCGACTTCGACCTCGATGCGTTTCTCTGGGGCGACTGGAAGGGAGACGTACAGGTGGGCGACCTGCGCAGGGAGCGCCCGTCCACGCTCGGCGTCACCGGCACGCTCCGTCGCAAGCGCCATCTCTCCGCCGAGGAGTTCACGTACCTGCGCAGCCGCACGTCCCGCCTTCCCAAGGTAACGTTGCCAAGCCCCAGCCTCTTCGCCAACTTCTGGTCGCCCGCGAAGTCTGCCGAGGCTTATCCCACCCTCGACGCCTTCCTTGTCGACGTCGCGAGGATCATCCGGGAGGAGATCCAGGAGCTCGTCAGGCTCGGCGCGACGTACATCCAATTGGATGCCCCGCACTACCCGCTGGTGCTGGACCCGGCGTGGGCCGCCTTCTACGCGAGCCGTGGCTGGACGGCGGAGGACTGGGTCGCGCAGGGCGTGGAGCTGGATAACGCCGTGATGGACGGCTTCCCCGGCGTGACGTTCGCCTTCCACCTCTGCAAGGGCAACCAGGGCAGCCGATGGCTGGCCGAGGGAGGCTATGACCGCCTCGTGGAACCCGTGCTGCGCCGCGTGAACGCACAGCGGCTCATGCTGGAGTACGACGACGAACGCTCAGGCTCGTTCGAGCCCCTCCGCTCCGTGCCGGACGACAAGACCGTCGTGCTCGGGCTGGTGACGACCAAGTCGCCGCGCCCGGAGACGCCGGAGGAGCTCGCTGAGCGCATCGCGGATGCCGCCCGATACTTCCCGCGTGAGCAGCTTGGCGTCAGCCCCCAATGCGGATTCGGCACCTCCGTCGTCGGCAACAGCCTCACCATCGCGGAGCAGAACGCCAAGCTTCGCGTCGTTGCGGAAACGGCACGACTCGTCTGGGGTTGAGCAGAACGGAGGACAACTTCCCCATCCTGAAGGAAGAATCAGGGTGAGGGCCCTGCGAGCCGGGGTGAGTGCGGGGTGAGGGTTGCCCTAGTTGCCGTTGCGCGACCAGAGCGTGTGGTACGGCCCCTGTCCGCGGATCATCGCAACGGTAGAGCGGCGCTCCCACTGCCGCAACTCGTCGAGCGCCTCGTCGTACTGGCGCTGCGCCGAGTCGAAGCCGGAGCCGCAGACGCGACGGTGCAGCATCTCGCAAACGCCAGACTCTTCGAGGCTCCGTATCGATCCGACCCAGGGAATGGCTGCGAGCTCCCGCGCGTGGGGCAGGTTGGGGCGGGCCCGGTTGACGTGGCGCAGCCGCCGCTCAGCCGAACCAAGCGGCGGTGAGACCGAGATGCGGGGCGGGTCTTCTGCGGTGCTCCGGTTGTCGTAAACCAGGCACTGGTTGATGAGAGGAAGGATGACGCAGACGACCTCCGACGCCTCGGCATGCTCGATCGCTTCGGCCATCTCGCGGTCGTATTCCTGGTCTGCCATCGTCCGTGTCCTCCCTGTGCCTTCTATCCTAACCCAACAGTTCGTGCAATTGTTCCATGAAAGCGGGCAGCACCTTCTGCCAGTCTCCGGCAACACCGAAACGGGCCTCCTTGAAGATGTTGGCGCCGGCGTCCTTGTTGATTGCAACGAGCGTCCGGGAATTGCTGCACCCTGCCATGTGCTGGCTCGCGCCGGATATCCCGACGGCGATGTACAGGTCCGGCGTAACGGTCTTGCCGGTGAGCCCCACCTGATGGCTGGACGGCACCCAACCGGCGTCGCACGCCGCGCGGGACGCGCCAACCGCGCCGCCAAGCATGTCCGCCAACTCGCGCAGCGCCCCGAACGGCTCCGGCCCGCCGAGGCCGCGTCCGCCGGACACGACCACGCGCGCGTTCTCCAGCCGAACGCCCTCTCCTGCTTCCTCGACGCGTTCCAGTGTCCGGGTGCGCACGTTCGCTTCGAAGGCCAGCGACAGCACCTCCCCGGTGCGCGAGGCGTCCGGCTCCAGCGCGTCCACGCTCTTGGGGCGCAGTGAAGCGACTGCGGGGTTGCCGAGGCACGCGACCGATGCCTCAGCGTTGCCGCCGTACACCGGGCGGGTCGCCACGAGCCGCCCGTCGTCGTCGAGAGCAAGGCTGGAGCAGTCCGACGCGAGCGCGGTGCCGAGTCGGAACGCGAGGCGCGGCATCACGTCGCGTCCTGTGAGCGTCTTCGCTCCGATGACGTACCGCGCGCCGCACTGCGCGGCGGCGGCCTGCGCCGCGTCCACCAGCGCGTCGAACTCACCCTCGGCGGCGGGGCCGTCCGTCACGGTGTAGACGGCGTCAGCTCCACCCGCGATGGCTGCGGAGGCCGTGTTCGCGGCGTCCGGGCCGGGCAGCAGGACGGCCACTTGAGCGACCCCCATGCCGCGCGCAGCAGCGATGCCTTCCAGTGTTGATGACGAGGGTCCGCCGTCCGCGACCTCGCCGATGATGAGCGCGTCCGCCATCAGAGCAACCGCTCCTCGCGGAGCCGCAGGGCGAGCCTTCGCCCGGCGTCCGCGTCGTCTTCGCCGGTGATCATCTCCGTCTGCACGGAGCGCTCCGGCTTCTTCAGCGATACCAGTTCGAAGGCGGGGGCTGCGCCGTCGACCTCCAGGTCGGCTGCGCTCCACACGGTGGGCTGCACGCGCCGCGCCGCCATGATGCCGCGCATGTTCGGGTATCGCGGCGTGCCGAGCTCATTCGAGACGGTCACCACAGCGGGCAGCGGGGCTTCGACCGTTTCGTGGCCGTCCGGCAGCACGCGCTCGACGCGTACCGTGCCGTCCAGCACGTCCACCTTCCTGCCGATCGTCGCCACGGGCCAGCCTAGTTCCTCGGCCACGCCCAGCGGCACCTGCGCATTGTCCCAGTCGCTCGCCTGCCTTCCGGAGATGACGATGTCCACGTCGCCCAGCTTGCGTATGGCGGCGGTGAGCGCGGCAACGACCATCGTGGGGTCTATCGAGTTATCGAATGCGGCGTCCTGGAGGAGCACCAACTCGTCGGCGCCCATCGCGAGCGGCTTCTTGATGACGTCCAGCGCGAAGTCCGTGCCGCAGGAGATAACGGTGACCTTTGCGTCGCCGTGTGCTTCCTTGATGCGGAGCGCCGCCTCGACCGCCTGTTCGTCGTACCCGTTGACGACCGGCGGGATGTTACCCGCAGTGGAGACGGCGTTGTCGGCGACGTTGAACGCGGAGAGCGGGGTTTCGGGGTCGAGCACCTGCTTGGCGGTCACCACTATGTGCAACGTCATCTGTGCCTGACCTCACTGGACCCAGGGTGCTAAAGAGATTGAGAAAGAATGCACAATCGGATGGTAGCACCGGCAACACCGACCGGCAAGAGGAGGGTGTGGACCGCGCGCCACGCGGACAGGCGGGCATGGAAGAGGAGGCTAGGCTAGTGATGGGCGCGGAGGTAGTACAGGATCTCCTGCATCACCTTGCAGTCCACCTCGTTGTACGCCGCGATCTCCTGCATGAGCGGGAGGTCCAGCAGGCGGACGCCGCGCTCCGCAGCCTCGTCTTCGCAGCGCCAGGCGCCCACCATCGCGCCCATGCCGTCAACCCTGGAGCTTCCCCAATCCGTCTCGATGAGGCTGTGCCCGTGGAATGCCCGCGCGACAGACTTCAGCCCGAAACCCATTGAGCCCCTGACGACAACCGGCTCCCTGCGAACGACCTTCCGCAACAGGTCGAACCAGTTGACTGCGGGCCAGCCCTTCTCCGGGTGCCGCTTCCTGGCGGAGTTGTACGCCGTCTCGTAGTTGATCTCCTCCGCGGGCGCCCAGTGGAAGAGGCGTGGTCCGTTATCGGAGCCGGACCGGGACTGCGTCTCCCTCATGTGGTCGAGCCAGGCGTCTATCGCCCGCGCCTCGCTTGCCTCATCCAGGCGGTCGGTTGTGAACTGTGCGAACCGCCACTGTCCCCCCTCCATGTGCCCACAGCCGATCATGAAGATGATTGTCTGCCCGCCCCGTTCAGGGAACGTGGAAAAGTCGTCCTTGAGGTCTGAGACGTACTCGAAGTCCACGAAGAACTCAAGCGGAGGCTGCTCGCGCCACTCGCTCTCCCCGGCGCGCACGTGCGCGGGGCGGACCGCCGGTCCGTCATTCCGGTGCACGTCCAGGATGGCTTCGAGCACCGGCCTGGTCGTCGGACCCGTAACGCCGAGCGTTTCGGCGGTCGCGCGCGGGTCCTTCCAGGACGTGATGCCCTTCCGCACGGCGCTGTTGCGCTTCTCCGGCCCCACCTGCCAGAGCTTGGTGAGGTCCTCCAACTCTTCCGTGATCCGCTTGCCTGCGTGCTCCCACGGCCAGTCTGCCCCGGACGGCCACAGCTCCGGCACACTTGGCGTGGGCAGCGGACGCCACTGCGCACCCTCCGACCGCAGCCTGCGCACCCACGCGGCAGCAGCCTCCACCTCTCCCTGCAGGTCCGCGCTCATGGGTACGGGCCCGAGGCGCTCCATCGCGTTACTCCCGCGCTCCTGGTTCTGCTCCCAGCCGCGTCCGAGCAGGTACGCGCGGCGCGGCGCGTAGCCCTGCAGACGGGCCAGCGCGTCGTTGTAGACGTACAGCTGCGCCTTGTAGGCGGGAGACGAGCCCCCGCTACCGACCTCCCCCTGCCTGGAGAGGTGGACCGTCGTGAATTTTGCGTCCACCACCACGTAGTGCCACTGCCCGCCCAGGTCCGGTGCCGCGACCGCAGCTTCGCCAGGCCCGAGGTGCCCGGGGAACAGCTCATCGAAGACGTCCGACCGTATGAGGAAGTCTGCGGCGCCGTACGTCCGGGACTCCGGGTTCCAGAGCACCGCCTGGTGGACGATGGGCCTGCCGTCTGCGAGCGCCTGGAAGGTCTGTTGGGCCACCTCCAGTTCCCGCACGTCATCCGGCTCTCGAGAGATCGTGGTCAACTCGTGGAAGGAGGCGAGGTGCCTGGAGACTGCGTCCTCGAACCTGATGCCCTGCTCCATGATGAATGGAGGGAAGACGAGCCGTTCTTCATAGCCCTCGAACGAGTCGTCGCGTTGGAACCCACTGGCCTCGCCGTACAGGTTGAGCCAGTCGCCCAGCGTGTTCTTCAGGAGGTAACCCCTGAGCCGGGTGGCCGAGACCCAGTTCTCCCACGCCTCCGGGGAGCCGGGGGCGGTGTAGATGCCAGCGTCGTTATGAGTGAGAGCGTCGATCCCCACGCAGGGAGGTTACCAGTCCGGCAAGGTTGCCGTGGCGCCGGACGTGAGCTGCTGCTGCCCGCCCTCCGTCTTGGCGATGAACAGCGCCGTCTGGTCCTCCGGGCCGGAGGGGAATACAAGGTCCCCGTCGGGGCCCCATTGCACGGACAACTCGTCGACAGCGTTCTGGGTGATCATCGTCAGGCCGCTGCCGTCCGGGCCGATGGTGTAGACGTCCGAGTTGCCGGAACGGTCGGAGATGAACGCGATCCTGCTGCC
Source organism: Dehalococcoidia bacterium (assembly GCA_034423175.1). GTDB lineage: Bacteria > Chloroflexota > Dehalococcoidia > Lucifugimonadales > Australimonadaceae > Bin16. The sequence goes on along the minus strand of DAOUJA010000030.1, from coordinate 14,769 downwards.
GTCACGCGACCAGTCGGCGTTATGGTCCTCGGCGTTGTCCTGGGTGATGCGGACCGGTTCGGAGGTAGGACCGAGTGCGCTCACGTTGATGACGTAGAGGTCCCGCTGGCCGTCGTTCTGCGTAGAGACGTACGCGAGCCGCTTGCCGTCCGGCGACCACTTGGGGAAGCGGTGTGGGCCCGCGGTGAGCTGAACGGTGTTCACATTGGAGGGGTCGCGCAGGAAGATGCCCGTGGAATCGCCATCCGCGTTGAGCTTGGCGAAGACGATGAGGTTCTCGGTGGGAGACCAAGCCGGGTCCGTCTCGCCGTCGCTCCCGAAGATGACCGCAGTGGGCACGAGCTCGTTGAGCGCCACGTGCTGAACGGTGCGCCTGCCCTCGAAGTCCTGGGATGTGTACGCGATGCGATTGCCATCCATGGACCAGGAGACCTGTGACTCGTCGAACGCGGAGTTCGTGATGCGGTAGAACGTGGGCGCGTCCTCGGACGCGACACCGACGTAGATCTCGGTGTTGCCGTCGCGGTTGGTCAGGAAGGCAACCCGCTGGCGATTGGGGTCCCAGACGGGGTCGAAGTTGTCTGCCGAGAGCCCCTGAACGTCGTCCGTGAGGATGAACGCGTGGGTGCCGTCCGGGCGTGCCAGTGCGATGTCCCGGGCGCCGGGAAGGCCGGAGGTGTACACGATGTAGTCCGGCTGCGGGAACGGGTCGCATGCAGACAGCGCCGTCCCGAGGAGCAGGACGACTGTGAGTAAGGCGATACGAGCGCGAACGAACTGATGACGCATGAGAGAAACCGCGATTAAGAATACTACGTGCGCCGGAAGGGGTGCGATGCATTAGCGACGGCAGTTGTGCGGAATCCGACGCCTGCTCGCGGCCTTCAGAACGGCAGCCAGGGAGGCTCCGCGGGAGTGCGTTCCCGTGCTCTGCGCCCCGGCGAAAAGACGCCGTAGGCGAGCCCTCCGACCGCGCCGATGACCGCACCGCCCCCAACCAGGACGACGGGCAGCCACACCGGCGGGTTGACGAACTGGTCGGGACAGGTCAGGGTAACGTCGCCCCCGGCCTCGGCCTTTTCGATGGCCTCGATGCACCGCTGGGCCTCGGCCACGAACACGGACTGCAGGAAGAGCGCGGGAACCCCGCTGAGGCCCGCTCCCGCCAGGCCGACGATGAGCGCGAACGCTACCCCCCGGTAGAGCCGTCGTCCGATGCCGGGCGTGCGGCGCGCATCCGGGGCGTCCCCCATCAGCCCAGCACTTTCCCGCGCTCGGCTGGCTGCAGCTTGGTGGTGGCGGTCTGCAGGATGAGCCGCGGGCTCTTGTCCTTCCAATCCATCAGGAATTCCACCACCCGGTCTGCTTTGAGGCGGGTGGCCTCCATGAGCATCGTGCCGACGCCGCGCTGCACCTCTTCACTCTCGTCCCGCATGACAACCTCCGCGACCTCGAGCGCGTCAGTCATGAAGCGCCCTTCCCGCACGAGCGGGCCGAACGCGGACACGGCAGCGCGGCGCTTGGACGGGTTCGAGGAGCGCGCCCACTCCCGCATCGTCTTGACCAGCGACGGCTTGGCGGCGAGCGAGGGGCTGAGACAGCCGGCGCCCAGCGCGTCCGCCGTCTGCGGAGCGGTAAGCGTGTCTCCCCACGGCTCGATGCGCTGGAAGTCGTCGCCGGTGATGAGCCGCGCCAGCGCGCCGACTATCTGCGCGCCGACCAGTCCTTCCTCGACGTTGCCCGTGCGGAAGAGGTTGTCGGCGATGGCGAGCGTGGCCGGGAGTCCCGGCGCGCGCAGCCGCCGGACGAGGTCCAATCCGATGCGGTAGACCTCGGCTGGCGGCACGCCGTAGCACGGCACGTCCCGTCCCGCCTCCTTGCGGATGCGGTCGGCGACGTCCTTGCGGCCCGCCTGGCGCAGATGGCGGCGGATGTCGTTCGCGCTGCCTTCGACGAGTGCCGGGTCGGGCGGAGGCGCCGGGGCGGAGCGTTGCTGTCGGCGGTTGGTCATGGTCTGCGGTCATTCTAACCGAGCCGGGGGCTTCCGGTGTGCCCGACCCACGACAAGGGGGGGCAGGAGCGAACTCCTGCCCCCGCACCGTGTCCGGTGTGCTGCGTGTGCTACCAGGTGGCGGTCTGCAGGTCCCTGATCTTCTTGTCGTGCACCCAGTGCTCCTCGGGGGAGAGCAGGACGTCGCCTGCACGCACATAGTAGACGTCGCCGTGGGAGGCGGCGTACGGCTCTTCGCCGTCCTGCAGCGCGGTCGCCTCCTTCAGCAGACGGCGACGGGACTTGATGATGCCGATGTCCGTGGTGCCGAGGTGCTCCTTGTTCCGCGGGGTGATGTGCCCCATGCCCTCCTGCACGGAGAGGTCCTGCTCGCCGGTGCCGGTGATGCCGGTGAAGGTGAGCCTCTTCTGGTAGTCGCGGCTGACGAGGTAGTCGTTCTCCTTGTTCCGAAGGGGGAAGTGTTCCGCGAAAACGGGAACCGAATCGGCCGAGGAGCCTATCCGGAAGAAGCCGGGCAGCGAAGCGGCGTGCAGGCCCGAGCCGTTGCGCCACTCCTCGATGGAGCCCGCGGGGAGTGGATTGGCGAGGTTCCACACGTAGGTCCACCGCATGTTGTGGTAATCGTCGATCGGCACGAAGGCGTGGAAGAACTTCTGGGACGGGGACGACGGAGGCATGGTGTAGAACGGCAGCAGGAAGAGGTTGTAGCGCCAGTAGAACTGGCCTTCGCCCGTGTCGCGGCGCGCGCCCGTGACGACGCCGTAGTCCGTGTCCTCGGCGAAGAACTTGGGGTGCTGGTCGCGCGCGTGGTATTTGTCGCGCAGGTTCTGGGAGCGCTCCCACGTGGAGCGCCAGGCGTCGGTCAAGTGGTAGGCGTCCAGGGTGGCGTGCAGGTAGTTGGAGTGGGCGGAGTCGATGCCGCCCTCGATCGCCTGCGCGTAGTTGGTCTGCTGCCAGTTCCAGGAGACGAAGCGGTGGGACTCCGGCACGCGCAGGTACTCGAAGTCCGGCAGTTCAGGCTTGAGGTCCTTCGGACCCATGTACGCCCAGAGGATACCCCCGACCTCTTCCACCGGATATGCGGCGATCTTGATCTTGTCCTTGTAGCTGCTCTCATCGGTCTCGGTCGGCATGTCGACGCAGTTGCCCTGCGCGTCGTACTTCCAGCCGTGGTAGGTGCAGCGGATGCCGTTCTCCTCGTTGCGTCCGAAGAAGAGGTCCGCCCACCGGTGAGGACAGTTGCGCTGGACCAGGCCCACCTTGCCGTCCGTGTTGCGGAAGGCGATCAGGTCCTCGCCCATCAGGCGGATGCGGACGGGTTCGCCGTCGGCCTCGGGCACGTCGTCGGAGAGGCGGAAGGGAAGCCAGAAGCGGCGGATGTACTCGCCCATCGGCGTCCCGGGGCCCACCTGGGTCAGTTTCTCGTTCTCGGTTATCGACAGCATCCCGGCTTACCTCCTGATGGAGACGTTGATGGTGTTCGCGGCCTACTCCCAGGGAAGGACGGAGACGTGGATGGCGTCGTCGACGCCTTCCCCGGCCACCGCGCGGATGGCGGTGTGGACATCCACGAGTCCGAACGTGTGCGTCCGCATCAGTTCCAGCGGGAAGCGGTGCGACGCGATCTGTCTCAGCGCGAGCTCCACCGCCTCGAAGCTGTGGCCGCGCGCGCTCGCGAGCGTCATGTACTTGCGGGTGAGCCTGCCGATGGGGAAGTCCGGGAAAAGCGCGCTCTCCGCCTGTGCAACCATCCTTCCGCCCTTGCGCCTTGTCGCCTCGATGGCGAGAAGCGTGGGCGCCTTGCCCGCGTGGGAGGTGCAGTCCACTACCACGTCGACTCCGGCCTCCGGCCCGCCGCCCGTGATCTCCTTGATGCGGGGCAGCGGGTCTTCCTCATCGATGTCGATGGTGAAGTCGGCGCCGAGGGCGCGCGCCACCTCCATCCGCTTCGCGTCCTTGGGGCCCTTGCCGGTGACGATGATGCAGTCAGCGCCCGCCTGCTTCGATGCGACGACGCACGCGAGGCCCTGCTGGCCCGGCCCCTGGATGAGCACGCTCTTGCCGTAGCCGACCTGCCCCTCGATGAGCGCCCACTGGATGCCGTTGCCCATGGGCAGCGCCATCGCGGCCTCTTCGGCGGTGATGCCGTCCGGCACCCTGTGCAGCGGCGCGTTCGGGGGAACGTAGAGGTACTGTGCGTAGCCGCCCCAGAGCGCCGGCGCCACCTCGACGGACGTGGAGCCGTAGCGGATGGCGGCGTCGTTCGCGGAGGCGTCGGTTGCGAAGCAGTGTCGGTACTCGCCGACGCGGCAGAACTCGCAGCGTCCGCACGGGAGATACTCCTCCAGTGCGACCATGTCGCCTTCCTTCACGCCCCACCGGGCCGCGAAGACGTGGCCGACCTTCGTGAGGTAGCCGACGTTCTCGTGGCCCATGATGACCGGGCCGCCCCTCATCTCCCGCTCGTAACCGCCCACGTCGCTGCCGCAGACGCCGGCAGCCTCGACCTTCAGGAGCGCGCCGTCCACCGGGATGTCCGGCAGGTCGAACTCCATCTGCTCGGTCTGGTTGGGGCCCACCTTCGCTGCGACCATTGCCTTCTCAGCCATCGCGCCTCGCCTCCGTAAGAGATTGCATTCTTCCTTCTTGCATCGGAGTGCGCCCGCAGGCGTACACATCCGGGGACAAGATACCCCCAGCGCCCGAGAGGGTCAACTTGTAGCACGCCCTCAGTGGGTCTGAACGAACAGAGTTGACCAAGGCGGCCAACCCCTTTCGGAATCTGGCCCCCTTGGTCAGCGATCACGAGTGAAGAGGGCTGCCGATCTGGCCCCCTTGACCCCCTTGGTCCAAGGTGTTTCCAAGGCCGTGGCCTGCTTCCCGCGACCAAGGGGGCAAGGGTGCCAATGTTTTCGAAGTTTCGCGCCGGAGCCATAGACCAGATCGATGGCGGGACACGCGAGCCATAAGTCCGGTTTATGGGTGCTGCCAGTACGACGGCCATGCGTCCAGCGTAAGGGGTGCGGGCGCGACTGCGGAAGGGGCGCGTGTCACCGATCGCAGGGATGGGCCGAACGGCGGAACGGGCTGACCCGTCTTCAGCGCAGGCGTACCACGTTGCCGGTGATGAGGCGACCATCGTCCGAGACCAGCCAGGCGATGACGTTGGCGACCTCTCCCGGAGCGGCGACGTTGAAGTGGTCCGCGCTCTCCCGCACGAAGCACCTCACCTCTTCCGTCACCCAACCGGTATCCGTAACCGGCGGGTGGACCACGTTGGCCGTGATCCCCAGGTGAGCGAGCTCGAACGCCGCGGACATGGTGAAGTTCTCCAGCGCGGCCTTGGCGGCCCCATAGGTGACCTCTCCGGGGAACCCGTCCGGACCGCCCGACGACAGGCTGAGTATCCGGCCCCACGTGGCGCCCCTCTCCGCGTGGCGCCTCGCGAACTCGGCGATCATCGCGGCTCCGCCACGGGCATCCACGGAGAACTGCCGCTCGAAAGTCTCGGCGGAGACCGGCGTGAGAAGCCGGCCGTACCTGTCCCTGGTGCTGGCCGTAAAGGTGTCAGCCAACCACCCGGAAGCGTTGTTGACAAGGATATCCACCGGCCCCAACTCGGCCTCTGCCACGTCGAACAGGCGTTGCGGGGTCTTCGGATCGGCCAGGTCAGCCTCTACGGCGGTTGCCACCCCACCCTTTGCCCGGATGTGGGCGATGACCTCATCGGCATCGGAGGAGCGCCCCTGGCGATATTCCTCAGGCATGCCGGGCCCGCCGGTATCGGCCAGTCGAAGATATGCCACGAGGACACGGGCGCCGCACTCCGCCAGGACACGCGCGATCGCAGCGCCGATGCCGTGGTTGGCCCCGGTGACGACGGCGACGTGGTTGGAGAGATCGAAAAGCGCCATAGGAGCGGCTCATGGTAGTCCGGTGTCCAGCCGTCGGACAAGGTTTCTGGACGAGTCTCCCACTCGCACGCCCCCGGCCCTCAACCTATCCCTCTTCCACGGGAGGGAGCACACACATCGTCCGTCGACCGACCCGCGCACCACACCCCGCCGCGCTGTAGACTCAGCGCATCACCAGCAGGGCGGATGCCCGGAGCAGGAGGCAGACATGGGACGACGTCAGGTCATCGATCTCCCCGGAATGGGACACCGCGCGCCGATCTCGCTCGGAGTGCGGATCGACAACGTGCTCTACACGTCCGGCATCAGCGGGCGGGACTCCGAGAAGGACGAGATGCCGGAGGACGCCGCGGGCCAGGCGAAGTGCATGTTCAACAACATCAGGGCGATGATGGAGGCCGCCGGCGGGTCAACCGACGACATCATCTACATGCAGCTTCGCCTGAAGGACCGCGCGCTCCGCGAGTTCGTGGACCCGGAGTGGCTGGCGATGTTCCCGGACCCGGAGGACCGCCCCGCACGGCACGCGGAGAACGCAGACCTCGGCGGAGGCATGCTCATGCAGTGCCAGATCATGGCGGTGCTGGGGTAGGAGCGGAAGGGGGCCTTCCCCGAGGGATGTCGAAAGCCCCTTCCTCCCACGAGGCTGCGAGGTTCCTGCCTCCGCAGGAACGACGGAGAACGCGCCACGCCGGACGGAGAGCGCGGCACGCTGGAGGAAAACGCCCCACGCCAGGCGGAGAGCGCGGCACGCCGGAGGAGGGCGACTGTTAGTCGTCCAGGGGGACGATGCGGCCTTCCTGCACCGTGATCTGCTTGCCGGTGAGCTCTATCGGCGTGTCGCAGGCGAGGATGTAGCGGTCCTGGACGATGTCGCCGACCCAGTGCATCGTCGAGCGGTTCTCCACGGGCGTCTCGTCGGTGGCGATGGCGCGCAGGCCGCTGCCGGGGGGCGCCCCGCCCGGCCCCATGCTTACGATGCAGATGTTGTTCTCCCGCTCCTCCATCGCCACGTCGGCGGTGAACGCCCGTATCGCGACCTTGGAGGTGCGGTAGACGCAGGCGCCGATGGAGTCCGGCATACGGTCGTTCCGGACGTTGCCCTGACCGAAGTTGATGACGTGGCCGCTGCCCTGCTCCCGCATGTAGGGGATGGCGTGCTTGGTGCAGTGGAACGTGCCGATGAGGTTCGTGCGGATGACGTTCTCGAAGAACGACGAGTCCATGTCCACGATGCGCGGCCAGCGGGGCGATCCCGCCTGGAAGTGGGTGACGATGGCCGCGTCGTTGATGAGCACGTCTATGCGTCCGTAGTGCTCGTGCACGCGGGCCATCATCTGGCGCACCTGCTCCTCGTCGCGGATGTCCACCTGGACCGGGAAGACCGCGGCGCCGCGCTCCGCGACCTCCGCAGCGACCGTCTCCATCGGCGCTATGTCGGCGATCGCCAGGCGCGCGCCGGCCTCAGCGAACACGCGGGCGTTGTATCGACCTATCCCCATGGCGCCGCCGGTGATGACGACTACCTTGTCCTTGACGGGCATGTTTCCTCCTTCGTGCGCCCTCGCGCGTCGTAAGCCCCGCAGGCTGCGAGGTCCCTGCCTCCGCAGGAACGACCGCGGGCGGCTAGACCCACTCGCCGAAGCCCATGGCGCAGCCGTTCCCGGCTTCCGTGCGGTAGCAGGGGACGTAGTCCACCATGTTCAGGGCGAGGCCGGCGCCGGACATCGCTCCCGCGAGGGCGATCCAGTTCTTGATCTCGGATGTCCCGGCCCGGAAGCGTACGTCCGGGTAGTCGGTGAGCTTCGCCACGTCGTCGTGCTTGAGGCCGTCGATGATCCGGTGGTCCAACTCTTCCTCGATGACGGTGTGGCTGAGGCCGCCGGAGGCGAATACGGCGACGCGCTTGTCCGAGTCCCAGTCCTCGATCGCCCTGCGGAGCGTCTGGCCGAAGCGGTAGCAGCGGGACGCCGTCGGCGTGTTCGGCGGGTAGTAGGTGTTGACGAGCACCGGCACGCTGGGGGTGACGACGTTGTACATCAGCCGACGGTAGACGTAGTAGAAGGCGTGGCCGATGGAGCCGTCGCCGTCGCGCCCCGGCGGAAGCTTGCTCGAGCGCGCCACGTCGAACTCGTTCTCGATGAACGTCTCGATGAGGTACTCGCCGAGCCCTGCGTCTGCCGGATGCGTCATCCGTTCGGGGGGCCGCCTCGCTACCACCGGGTCGCTGAGGATGCTGCGCATGCCGCCGGGGTTGGGATTGTCGTCGATGCTGTCCCCGTAGTAGATGGAGATCGCGGGCATGTTCTGGTCGTCGAACGACTCCTTCTGGTCGTCGCCCAGGATGATGCAGACATCCGGCTTCACGGCTGCCAGCGTCTCCCCCAGGTGGGCGATGGCGCTCTGGCACGCGTCCCAACGGGTCTGGAACTTCTCGTCGGTGCACTCCTTCTCGAAGTGCTCACCGGCGCGCAGCTCCGCGAGCTCTCCGAAGGAATACGTGTTGCCTGCGAACCAGTGCACCGCCTGCGTGCGTCCGCGGTCTCCGTAGGTCCGCCAATTCTCCGGCGGCATCTCCAGTTGCGGCGCATGGGAGGAGGCCATACCGAGAACGATCTCCGCCATCATTCACCTCCTGCTCGTACTGCTGCGCGGAGTGTACACGCTGCGCCTCTGCAAGACGACTTCACCGAGTCACTCAGAGGCGCTCTGGTAGACTCGCGTCGACCCGATGCGAGAGGTCGCAGCGGGGACGGAGGTGGGCGCATGGCCTCGACGTGGACGACCATCGACGTAGACGGCAGCGGGATGGAGTCGTACCTGGCCCTGCCCGAGGGCGACGGGCCGTTCCCGGGAGTCGTCGTCACGATGCACGCCTACGGCGTCGACGCCGGTGTGCGGAAGTTCTGCGACGACCTGGCGATCGAAGGGTTCGCGGCCATAGCCCCGTACGTCTACCATCGCAACACGGACATGACCGTCCACGAGTTCAGTTCCATCCCCTTCGGCGACCCGCGCCGGCAGGAGGAGGCTGCGATCAGGAGGGGCTTCACCAGCCTCGAAACGCTCCACTGCGACACGCTCGCCGCGCTGGCCTGCCTGCGCGGACTGCCGCAGGTAGGCGGCTCACCCATAGGCATCACCGGGTTCTGCCTGGGCGGGCGCGTCTCGCTCTACATGGCCGGAGCCTCCGATGAGTTCGCCGCCTCCGCCATCTTCTACGGCACCGACATGAACCGCGGGCGGGGCGGCGACCCGGCCCCACTCGCGTTCGCTCCCAGCATCCGCTGCGCGCTCGCCGGTTTCTTCGGCAGCGAGGACCAGAACCCCAGCCCCGCCGACGTGGACGAGGTGGACCGCGAGCTCGACCGGCTGGGGATACCGCACACCTTCTACCGTTTCGAGGGGGCGCCCCACGCCTTCAACGACCCGTTCAACCCCGTGCGCTGGACCCCGGCTCCCGCCGCGGAATCGTGGCGGCTGCTCCTGGACTTCTTCCGGGGGGCACTCACCCCCGCGCCTCAGCCGACCCGATGACCGCCCGCCGCCGCCCGGCGCACAACGACCAGTAAGCGAGGAAGCCCATGCGCCTGCAGAACAGGACCATCATCGTGACCGGGTCCGGACGGAACATCGGCGAGGGCATCGCCCACACGCTCGCCGACGAGGGCGCGCGCGTCGCCGTCGTGGACATCATCCGCGAGCGGGCCGAAGCCGTCGCCGCCGCCATCAACGCCGCGCACGACGGCGCCGCAGTCCCGATCTCCTGCGACGTCACCAACAGCGCCGACGTACAGGCGATGGTGGCCAGGGCCGTCGACGCCCTGGGCGACATCTACGCGCTCGTGAACAACGTGGGCGTCGTCGACCGGAAGGACATCCTGGAGACCGAGGAAGCCGAGTGGGACCGCGTCATCAACATCTCGCTGAAGAGCGTCTTCCTCGTCTCCAAGTACGTCGCCCAGCGCATGGTCGACCAGGGGAACGGCGGACGCATCATCAGCATCGGCTCCACCTCAGGGCTGTCGGGCCGCTCGGGCGCCGTTGCCTATCCCTCCGCGAAGGCCGGCGTCTACAACCTCAGCCGTTCGCTGGCGATCCAACTCGCTCCGCACGGCATCAGGGTCAACACCGTCACGCCCAACCGCATACGCACCGAGGCCGAACCGGGCGCGCCGCCGCGGGCCTGGCAGGTCACCAACCTCGTGGGCAGGCAGGGGACACCGGAGGACGTTGCCGCCGCCGTTGCCTTCCTCGCCTCCGACGAGGCCGACTTCATCACCGGCTCCGACATCACCGTGGACGGCGGCGTTCGTGCAGGATAGAGAGCGCCTCGTCCCCGGTCCTCCGCCGGCGGCGCAGTAGAATCACGGCGAGGAGTAGCGGAGGAATGGGGCTTCACGCAAGGCGATTCGATCCCGACGACTGCGGACGCTGGACGGTCTGCGGGTGCTGGACATGTCGCGGCTCGTGGCCGGGAACATGCTGACGCTCCAGCTTGCGGACTTCGGCGCAGAGGTCGTCAAGATCGAGGCGCTGCCGAACGGCGACCCGCTGCGCGCCTGGGGCGACAGCGCAGTGCAGACGCACTGGAAGACGTACTGCCGCAACAAGAAGAGCGTGTCGGTCAACCTGCGGGAGGCCGACGGGCGGGCGCTCGTTCGGCGGCTGTCCGGGAGCGCCGACGTGCTCGTGGAGAACTTCATTCCCGGACGCCTGGAGGAGATGGGGCTGGCGCCGGAGGCGCTGCACACGGACAACCCCGGCCTGATCGTCGTGCGCGTTTCGGGGTTCGGCCAGACCGGGCCGTACCGGGAGCGGCCGGGATTCGGCACGCTGGTGGAGGCGATGTCCGGGTTCGCAGACAGGAACGGCTTCCCGGACCGCGAGCCGGTGCTGCCGCCGATGGCGCTGGCGGACATGGCGGCCGGCCTGTACGGCGCGATGGCCGTGCTGATCGCCTTGCGCGAGCGCGAGGTGAAGGGCGGCGCGGGACAGGTGATAGACCTCTCGCTGCTCGAACCCGTCTTCTCCATCCTGGGCGCGGACGCGGCGGGCTACCGGGTTGACGGCAGCGTGAAGCAGCGCGTGGGCAGCGCATCCAACACGGCGTCCCCCCGGAACGTCTACGCCACGAAGGACGGCAAGTGGGTGGCGCTGTCGGCGTCGATCCAGTCGATGGCGGAGCGCGTGTTCCGGGTGGTGGGCAGGGAGGACGCGATCGACGACCCGCGTTTCCGGAACAACGCCCAGCGGGTGCGTCACCGGGACGAGGTCGACGCCATGGTCGGAGGCTGGATGGCGGAGCGCAGCCTGGACGAGGCGCTCGCCGCATTCAACGCCGCCGGCGTGACCGCCGGGCCCGTGTACGACATCTCCCAGTTCCTCGACGACCCGCACGTCGTCGAGCGCGAGGTCGTGGTCGACCTGCCGGACGAGGACGTGGGGACGGTCCCCGTGCACAACATCCTGCCCCGGCTCTCACGGACGCCGGGAACGTTCCGTTATCCCGCGCCCCGGCTGGGGCAGCACAACGACGAGATATTCGGCGGCGCGGGCGTCTCCGCCGAAGAACTGGCCGATCTTCGAGCGCGAGGTGTGATCGGATGACCGACGAACGAAAACTCCCGGTGTGGCGGTCGCTGCTGTACGTGCCGGCGAACGTCGAGCGCTATCTCGCCAAGGCCCACGAGCGGGGCGCGGACGGCATCATCCTCGACCTCGAGGACTCGGTGCCGCCCGCGGAGAAGGCGTCTGCGCGGGCGGGCGTGCAGGCGGCTGCGGAGCGTGTCGGGCAGACGGGAGCGGACGTTCTGGTGCGCGTCAATCAGCCGCTCCGGCTCGCCGTGCGCGACATCGAGGCGAGCGTGTCGCCCGAGGTCGACGCCCTCGTCCTGCCGAAAGTCGCCGGGCCCGCACACGTAAAGCTGCTCGACGAGATGGTGTCGGAGCTGGAGGCGGAGCGCGGGATGGCGGTCGGCGCTACGGCGTTCCTGGCCATGGTCGAGACGCCCGAGGCCTTCTTCCAGATCGGCGAGATCGCGAAGGCGAGCCCACGCATCGCGGCGATCACCATCGGCGCGGAGGACCTGGCGTCGTCGCTGGGGATGCAGCCGGACTCCGAGACGCTGCTCTACCCGAAGACGCAGTCCGTGTACGCGGCGAAGGCGGCGGGGGTGATGGCGCTGGGCATCTTCGGCACCGTCGCCGACTACCAGGACCTGGACGCCGTGCGGGAGGTGGCGCTGAAGGCGCGGCGGTTCGGACTCGAGGGCGCGTCGTGCATCCATCCGAGCGTCGTGCCCGTGCTCAACGAGGCGTTCAGCCCCGGCGAACAGGAGGTCGCCCTCGCCAGGCGCATCATCGAGGCCAACGCCGAGGCGGAGGAAACGGGGCGAGGCTCGTTCCAGTTGGACGGCAAGATGATCGACGTGCCGGTGGTGCAGCGCGCCGAGCGCCTCCTGGCGCGCCACGACGCCATCGCCTCGCGGGGGTAGGAGCGATGGCCGCTTCGACGCGTCCGCTCGGATGGGTGACCCGGGACGCCTGGCTGATGGTGAGCGCCCGCTTCCTGCGGACGTTCGCGCAGTCGCTCATAGCGGTCTTCTTCGGGATCTATCTCATCGAGCTGGGCTACAGCCTCGTTGAGATGGGGCTGCTGGTCACCATCGGCTCGGTCGGCAGCGCCATATTCGCCACGCTGATCGTCTTCATCGGCGACACCATCGGCAGGCGCCGCCTGCTCATCGGGTTCACGGCAATGATGGCGCTCGCCGGGCTCGGCTACGCGTTCACGGAGCGGTACACGCTGCTGGCGTTCGTGTCGTTCTTCGTGGGAAGCCTTGCGATCTCGGGAAGCGGGCCGCGAGGACCGGTGCAACCGCTGGAGCAGGCCGCGCTCCCCGACACGACCACGGCCGAGCACAGGACTGACCTCTTCGCGCTTGCCGGCATGGGCGAGCGGGCCGCGCGGCTGGCGGGCACGTTGGGAGCAATCGCACCCGCGGTGATCGTCGCGCTCTTCGGGATGGAGGAGATCGCGGCGTTCAAGCTCATGTTCGTGGCGTACGCCGTGCTCATGCTGGTGTCCGCCGCCATGTACGGCCTGCTCTCGCCGTCGATCGACTCCGGCGTGAGCGGGGGCGGGTTCCGGAACCCCCTGAAGCTCGAGTCGCGGAAGACCATCTTCACCCTTGCCGCCATCGTTTCGGTGGACGGCTTCGCGACGCGGTTCGTCTTCTTCAGCCTCGTGGGGGCGTGGTTCCACGTGGAACACGGTTTCGAGCTCTCAGAGGTCACCTACGTGCTCGCCGGATCGACGGCCCTGAACATGGTCTCCCTCTGGATCGCCGCGCGCCTGGCGAACCGGATCGGCCTGCTGAACACGGTCATCTATACGCACATCCCGGCGGTGGCGGCCACCATCGCCATCCCCTTCGCCCCGACGGCCTGGCTGGCGGTCGTCTTCTGGTACCTGCGGGCCTTCTTCGGGCAGATGGACGTCCCCGCCCGGCAGTCCTACACGATGGCGATCGTGAACCGGGACGAGCGTGTGGCGATGGCGAGCATCACCAACGTGAGCCAGGCGGCTGTCGGCGCGGTCACGCCGTCGCTCGCCACGGTCCTGTGGCAGGCCGCCTCGGCGAGCGCGCCGTTCGTCGCCTCGGGCGCGCTCAAGACCGTCTACCTCGTCGGCCTGTACCTGGCGTTCAAGGACGTCCACCCGCCGGAAGAGCAGGAGCGCGCGGAACGGCGGCGGCTTGAGCGCGAAGCGCGTCGCGGGGGCGGGGACCAGCTTACGGGATAGGGGCGTTCGTTCAACTGAAGAGTTGGACCCCGGCTGCTCCTACGATCACGGTACCGACGAACCCAAGCCCCATTCTGACTTCCCATTGCAGGTGCTTCGGACCTGTTCCTCCAACCGCACGACACGCTCAGACAATGAAGGGTGCTGATGGTCCTCCAGTTGTTCTACCACCGCGCCCACCACCTCATCAACAGCACCAGTGCCACCAGGAGCAATGCTCCCAGTGCCGCGAAGGAAAGGAACAACAGAATGCTGTCCCAGTAGGTAACCACGACGGCGAATGCCAGGGCCACCGCAAAGAAGATGATGACCCCCAGCGTTATCGCTTCTTCTTCGTGTCTCCGCACAGTGGCATTCCTGCGCCTACGCATCGCCGTACACCGTTCAATCCCCGATGAATGGGAGACTTATTCTCAAATTATGCCTCATTAGAGGCATCGTCAAGTAGTGAGAACGAACCAGCCAGACTTGCTACGAGGAGCATGCGTGTGGTCACGCAGTAGCAGTGGGAGAACTTCCCTAGACGGCGCCGGGGCCGGTGCGGATGCAGGCGGCCCAGTGGCCGGGGCTCGTCTCCTTGAGCGGGGGGACGGCGGCGCGGCAGTCGTCGATGGCCATGGGGCATCGAGTATGGAAGACGCAGCCCGACGGCGGGTTCTGCGGGCTGGGGATGTCGCCCTGCAGCACGATGCGCTCCCGCACTTCCTCCACGCTGGGGTCAGGCACGGGCACGGCGGAGAGCAGGGCCCTGGTGTACGGGTGCTGCGGGTCCTCGTAGAGCTCGTCGCAGGGCGCGAGCTCCATCAGCCGCCCCAGGTACATGACCGCGACCCGGTCCGAGATGTGCCGCACCACGGAGAGGTCGTGCGCGATAAGGAGGTACGTGAGCCCGAACTGCTCCTGCAACTCCTGCATGAGGTTGATGATCTGCGCCTGTATCGAGACGTCGAGCGCGGAGACGGGCTCGTCGGCGACGATGAACTCCGGCTCCGCCGCGATGGCCCGGGCGATGCCGATGCGCTGGCGCTGGCCTCCGG
>DAOUJA010000029.1:0-23452 GCA_034423175.1 Dehalococcoidia bacterium | reverse complement strand
CCAACCGCAAGGAGGCCTGCGCCTAGGGCGGGACTGGTGACTGGGACTAAGTCGTAACAAGGTAGCTGTACCGGAAGGTGCGGCTGGATCACCTCCTTTCTAGGGAGTCCCCTCTTATAGGGAACCCCAGGTCGGTCCGCTCGGAGAGACCGGCCCGCGCAGGACGATCGGTCGAGCTTCTGCTCCCTCGTCCCGGCAACGGCGGACTCGCTTCCCTCCTCGCGAGGGTCCGGGCGGCAGCCAAGTCTTTCCTTCCACTATTCACGGGTTAAGGCGCCCATACAGCAGAGAGACCAGCCACGGCTGGTCTCTCCCCTTCTCCCGCGCTATACTCGCCCGCGCGCGTGGGCCACTAGCTCAGTCGGTTAGAGCGCAGTCCTGATAAGACTGAGGTCCCTGGTTCGATTCCAGGGTGGCCCACCAGATCCCAAGGCAATCCTGAAGGAACTGCGCCCATGACTGCACAGCGGGTGGTCATCGTCGGTGGGGGGTTCGCCGGGCTCAGCGCCGCGTACACGCTGATGAAGCGGGGCATCACCCCCCTCCTGCTCGAAGCCAATGAGCGTCTGGGTGGACGCGGCAGCGGCGAAAAGGTGGACGGCTTCTCCCTGGATATGGGCGCCTTCGTCTTCACCTCCACCTATGACATGGCGTTCCGCCTCTGCGATGAGTTGGGACTGCCGCTGGTCCCTTCCAAGATGAAGTTCGGCCACTACCGCAACGGGCGGTGGGTTACCACGACGCCGGACCAGTCGCCCTGGAACTTCGTGCGACACCTGCGTACGGCCCTCACCATGGGCTTCCTCTCACCCTCAGGCATGCGGTCCGGCTTCAGGGTTATGCGGCAGATCCATCGCCAGTCGGCATACATGAGTTTCGCCGGCGACAGCCCCCTCGCCGAGATCGACGACGAGGAGTCCTTCGGCGATTACCTGAAGCGGCTCGGCGTCCCTGAGAACCTGCAGGTGACGCTCAAAGGGCCCCTCGACATGATATTGGGCGACCCGGAGCCCGCGGGGCAGGCGCTGATGCGGGCGTACATCGGCGAGACGATGCTGCACTCCGGCAAGGTGTACATGCCCGAGCGAGGCATCGGCTCCCTGAGCGAGGCGCTTGCCAATGCCTGCTCTGATGCGGTCCGCGTATCGACCCCTGTCAGGAGGATCGCCGTCGCAGACGGGAGCGCGACCGGTGTAGTCGTGGACGGCGAGACTATCGAGGCGGACGTGGTCATCTGCGCCGTCCCCGGCACGAACGTCCCCGACCTGATTCCCGACCTGCCGGCGGAGACTCGCCGCGCGCTCAGCACCGTCAACTACTCGACCGGCTGCCGGGTGGTGATAGGCCTCGACCACTCCCCGCTTCCTCCCGGTTGGCATGGCGCGCTCTACCCGGAGGACGACGACACCCCGCTGCTGCTGGACCGCTGCGCCTTCCTCCCCGCCTGCGCGCCTCCGGGCAGGAGCATCCTCGACCTGCTCATCGGACGCGACCGCGCCAGGGAGCTCATCCCGCTCGACGACGAGGAGATAAAGCGCCGGTTACTGGGCGCCGCTCGCCGGAAGGCGCCTCCAGGCTCCGCTCTTCCAGGCGACGACGAGGGCCTGTTCTTCCGCGTATACCGGTGGGAGCAGGCGCTGTGCATGGGGACACCCGGTATGCTTGCGGCGATGGCGAACGTCCCTGAGCAGCTTGCAGGCAGCATCGACAACCTGGTCCTGGCGGGCGATTACACGCGCGTACCGTCGGTCAACGGGGCCCTCGCCAGCGGCTGCAGCGCGGGGATGCAGGCTGCAGATCTGCTGGCGTCGCGCCCCTGTTAGGGTTGGATGAGGAGAGTGAATGCGATGGCCAACGAGACACCTGCCAATGCTCCACCACCGCGCAGCACTGCTGCCGGTCCATCGGGCCGCTCGACCGCGTCCCGGAAGATCGACGAGCAGATCGCCAGCCTCGGCGATTGGCGAGGCGAGCGGCTGAGCGAGGTCCGCAGGCTCATCCTCGAGGCCGACCCCGAGGCGATCGAGGAGTGGAAGTGGCAGAACTCCGCCGTGTGGTCGCACGACGGGGTAGTCGCCGCCGCCAAGGCAACCAGGGTCAAGGTCCGGTTGACCTTCGCCCACGGCGCGAGCCTCCCCGACCCCGGCAGGCTGTTCAACGCAAGCCTGGACGCGGACACGATGCGGACCATAGACATCCTCGAGGGCGATGCGATAGACGGGGCCGCGCTGCAGGCGCTGGTGCGCGAGGCCGTGGCCTACAACGGCAGCCGTGACGGCGCAGGGCCGGTCCTGCTCTCAGGCGGCAACCCGCAGGTCCCGAAGGGCGACGGCGATGCCCCCGTGCAGGCCTACATCGCGGCTATGCCGGGATGGAAGAGCGACCTGGGACGCCGCCTCGACGCGCTCATCGAGCGCAACGTGCCCGACGTGCGCAAGGCCGTGCGGTGGAACTCACCTTTCTACGGCGTCGAGGGCATGGGCTTCTTCTTGAATTGCCATGTCTTCACCAGCTACGTGCGGGTGACTTTCTTTCAGGGCATATCGCTGGAACCCGTCCCACCAGGCTCCGGCAAGGACCCGGACGCCCGCTGGATCGACGTCTACGAGGGCCAGCTCGACGAGGAGCAGATGGCTGCGTGGGTCCGGCAGGCCGCCTCCCGGCCCGGCTGGGACCTGAGCTGACAGGCTGAGGAGTTCGTGGAGGGGAGACACCGATGGAACTGACCCTGCTCGGTACAGGCACACCCAATCCCAGCCCGCAGCGCGCAGGGCCCAGCAACCACCTGCGCATCGGCGGAGAGTCCATCCTCGTTGACACAGGCACCGGCTGCGCGCGCCGGATGGTGGAGATAGGAGAGGACACCACTGACCTCGACTACATCTTCCTCACCCACATGCACTCGGACCACACCATAGACCTGGCCCACGTGCTCCTCACCGGCTGGATCCGGTACCGCAAGCGGCCGTTCACCGTCATCGGGCCGGCACGGACGAGGGACTTCGTCGAGCGGCTCGTCCACGCCTTCGAGGAGGACATCCGCATACGCCTCCTCCACGACCGCGTGGGCGAGGACGTCATGAACGTGCGCGTGATCGAGGTGGGGCACGGCGACCATTTCGAGGGGAACGGATGGCGCGCCACCGCGCTCGAGGTCGAACACGGCTACGTGAAGCCGGCGCTGGGGTTCGTATTCGAGGAGGACCGCGGCACGCTGGTCGTCTCCGGCGACACAGCCGTGAGCGACGCCATCATCGAGGCTGCCTCGACCGCAGACATGCTGGTCCACGAGCTGATGCAGACGCAGCCGCACCGCGGCGGGCCTGCACCGGACGGTCGCGACTACCACGAGATCGACCGGGAGAGCCTCACGGAGTTCAGGCGGCGCATCGCCAACTCGCACACCTGTCCGCACGGACTTGCTGAGGTTGCAGCTCGATCAGGCGTTCCGCATGTTGTCGCCACGCATATGAGCGACCTCGACGAGGCGTGGTCGCGCGAGGTCATCCGCGCCGACTATAAGCGCACGCTCACCTTTGGCGAAGACCTGATGCAATTCACCGTCTAGCGGCCCTGCATTCCGTCGTCGGGCCCTTGGCCAACCATCCAGCCCCTGCTACGCCGTCTTGACAGCCAAGCTGCCCTTCAACGTTTGCAGCGAAACGTTTATGAGATTGTGTCTCTACATCACGAAGCAGTTCAGATCAGGCTGCCTTCCTGGAGGCATCCTGATGGGCACTGTGGAAGTGCGTGCGCTGGGCGACGGGCGAACCTTTCCGGCAGCCCTCGCAGCGATGGTATAGCTCGAGGCGGTGCCCCAGGAGCTCTCCGATCTGCTCAGCCATAGCGCGAAGCATGCTCTCCACGGCGGGATGGCTGAGCTCGTCTATCCGTCCGCAGGTGACGCAGACGAGATGATGGTGATGGTGCACCGCGTCAAGGGAGTAGCGCGGAGAGCCGTCCATGAGCGCCGTTTTGCAGAGGATACCCAGGTCCACGAGTAACCGGAGGGTCCGGTAGATGGTCGCTCGCCCCAGGACCGGCGTGCGGGTGACGACCTCTTCGGCGCTGAAGGACCCGCCCCAGCGCGCAAGCACCGCGGCCAGCTCACGGCGCGGAAAGGTCATCCGGTTGCCGTGTTCCTCGAGGGCCGCGAGGATGTTCAACTCGGTCTCAGTAACCGATCTTGCAGTTGCCGCCGACATGCGCCATACAGTAGGGAGGCCGCCCGTCTCTTGTCAATACGATGTATCAATAAATGGCGGCAATGATACTGGCCGTTCCTCGAGCCGATTGCCGACGCACGCCTGCCCAGCGGTGTAAGATGCGCCCATCGACGGGCGGTGCGTCCGCCCCCGGTCAGGAGCGCCATGCAGGCCAGCGTCAGGTCAGTCCTCCACCGCTACAGCGTAGCCCTGCAGTACCGGGACTTCCGCTGGATCTGGTTTGGCAGCGTGGGAGGCCAATCGGCCTACTGGGCCCTCATCGTCGCACGCGGCATCTTCGTGCTCCAGGAGACCGGCTCCTCGACGCAGGTAGGCGTGACAACGTTCGTGGCGATGGCGCCCCGGTTCGTCCTGCCGCCGCTCACGGGCTACCTGGCCGACCGGTTCGACCGCCGGGCCGTGCTCGCCACTGCCTACGCACTCCAACTCTCTCATGCCGTCGTGCTGGCTGCGCTTGCCCTCACGGGCCTGCTGGAAGTGTGGCACGTCGTCGTGCTCGCGCTGCTCAACGGGAGTTTCCGCACCTTCCAGATGACGGCTACGCAGACGCTCATCCCCAACGTGGTTCCACGGGAGCACTGGCTCAACGCCATGGCGATGAACCAGGTATCGCAGCAGGGTTCGCGCCTGTTCGGACCGGGACTCATAGCACCGGCGCTGCTGCTGTTCGACGTGAGCATCGCATTCCTCGTCAGCACTACCTTCTACGTTGCCGGTATCGCAGCCATTCTCTCGATACGCACCCGGTCCACCGGCGAACTGACCCGTGGTTCGCGGATAGGAGCGAGCCTCTGGGCCGCGATGAGCTACGCGTGGTCAGACCCGCAGCTCCGGGCGCTCTTCATCCTCCTGGCGCTGCACTGCTCGATGTCGATGTCGTTCGAGTCGATGCTGCCCGTGCTCGCGCGCGACGTGCTGGGAGAAGGGAACGCCAGCGTCAGCTACCTGATGATGGGCGTCGGCGCGGGCGCGCTGGTCGGCGTGATCGGCATAGCCGGCCTGCGAAGCGCGGCCGGCCGGGGGAAGCTGCTGCTGATAACCGGCGCAGTAAGCGGGGCCTCCATGCTGCTGCTGTCCATGTCGGGCAACACAACGCTGGCACTGCTTGGCACGGCGGCGATGGGCGGTTCCCAGGCGGCGTTCATGGCGATAGGCGGGGCGATGGTGCAATCCCTCGCCCCGGACGGCATGCGCGGCAGGATCTCAGGGCTGAACCAGATCAACATCGGAGGGACAATGGCGGTGATGAACCTCGTCAACGGCTTCGCGGCCGACAGGTTCGGGGCCCCTACCGTACTCCTGGTGCTGGGCCTGGGGTTCACTGCCGTCGTGGTGCTGAGCCTGGGGTTCGGGACACTGCGCGGCATCTACGGCGGCTCTATCGCCGTTCCAGCCCGGGCGGCTGCGTAACCACCGCCCGGCCCGGGCCGCCCCCCTCAGGCCGCTCTACTCGAAGGGCAGGAGCGTTACCGCTGACACGTCCGGCTGGCTGAGAGCGTTCAACCGGAAGCCCTGCACCCGCGGGTGCACCAGCACGTAGTCCTTGATGTGGAAGAGCGGGAAGAGGCCCGCCTCGTCGATCATCAGTTGCTCCGCTTCCCCGTACAGCCGCAGGCGTGTCTCTCGGTCCCGTTCCGTCCGTGCCCTTTCGACCAGGCTGTCGAACTGTTCGTTCACGTACCTGGTCTCGAATGCGTGCGAATGCAGCAGCAGGTCCAGGAAGTTCTCCGGGTCCGGGTAGTCCGCCACCCAGCCGCTGTGCCAAAGGTTGCTGACGACGTCTTCCAGCGAGTAGAAGTAGCGGTCCGATTCGATCAGGTCCACCTGCACGTCGACGCCAAGCTCCTCCTGCCACGCGGCAACCATGAACTGGACCATCTCTGAGGGTTCTCCGTCCCGGTCCACGGCGCTGAACACCACCTCCGGGAAATCGCCGGCGTACGCCGACTCGGCGAGCAACCGGCGCGCCTCTTCCACATCGTAGGGGATGCCCCGCAACGACTCCGAGTAGCCTGGCATGCCCGGCGGCAGCAGGCCCTGCGCGAGCTGCACGTTGCCGTCGTACACCACCTCTATCAGCCGTTCGCGGTCGAGCGCCATCAGGAAGGCAAGCCGTGCCCTGGGGTCGTCGAACGGCGGCTGCGAGCCGTCGACTCCAACGTAGTACGTCGTGAGCTGGTCGTACTCGCCGAGCTGGGTGCTCAGCTCCTCGCTCGCGCGTATCGCATCGAGCGATCCGACGCCGACGGGGACGACATCCCAGGCTCCCGAAAGGTAGGACCCCAGGCCGCCAACACCGGGCAATGCGGTCAGCGGAGAGATGATGTACTCCACCGATGCCGGGGTGTGGAAGTCGTCGAAGCGTTGGAGGATGACGACTTCCTCCTCCTCCCACCTGAGCAGCCGGTAGGGCCCGGAGCCGTTGATGTGATCGCTCATCCACCAGTCGAATCCGAGCGGCTCGACGGTGTTCCGGTCAACGACAGCGGCGGACGGATAGGTGAGTTTGGCCAGGAAGTACTCCTTGGGCTCGTCTATAGTGATCCGCACGGTGCGCTCGTCCACGACCTGCACGCCCGAGACTTCGTCCGCCTCGCCCTCGAACTTCTCCTTCACCCCCACGATGTCGCCGAGGTAGCGGAAAGCGGTGTCGCTGTGCACCTCAGGGTCAGCGGCGCGTTCTATCGAGTACTTGAAGTCCTCTGCCGTGATGGCGCGCCCATCGTGGAAGGTGATGCCGTCCCGCAGCGTGAACGTGTACACGACGCCGGAGTCGTCGACGTCCCAGCCCTCGGCAAGATCGGGCACGACCCGCAGGTCGGAGTTGATGTTGACGAGGCCCCTGAACAGGCTCGTAACGTAGAAGTGGGAGGTCGTCTCACTGGCGATGGCCGGGTCGAGCGTGGTGGGCTCCCCGAGCGGCATCGTGAACGCATCGTCACGAGAGATGCCGTAAGGGGCCGGCGGCGACGTGGTGATGCTCGCGAGCATCGTCTCGATCGTCTCCTCCTGGCGCTCGACCTCCGTTACCGGCGCGATGAGCACGAGGATGTACATGAACCTGCCGCGCTGCGACAGTTGCACCCGCCGTACGGTCTCGCCGCCTTCCTCCGTGAAGATGATGTCTGCTCGTTCCGCCTGTGAGCCGTCAGCCAGCGTGACGGACCCGTCCCGCACCACGCGCGGATCGCCGGTCTCCGGCGTGAGCGCCGGAACGATGAGTTCCATCCGCTCGTCCAGCGGCGTGTCGGCCGTAACGAAGTCGGGCAGCAGCAGCAGGCGCGATATGCCCTCGCCATCCTGGATGATGAACCAGGCGCCCTCTCCTCCGGTCGGGGTTACCGACCAGTTCTGTGGGTAGTAGAGCGACACCCCCAGCTCCAGGTTTACGTACGGCACGAAGCCTTCGGGAACAGGGTCGGGAGTGGGCGTAGGCGTAGGAGCGGGCGTGGGGGTTGCGGTCGGCTGCGGCGTCGCGGTCGGCATCGCCGTGGGGCTGGGCGTGGGCACAGGTGTGGGAGTCGGGTCCGAGCAGGCGGCTGCGAGCGCCACCACGAGCAGGAACAGAACACACGAAACGGCACGTTTCATCACAGGGGGTTCTCCACCGGGCCTCGAACGGCGCCCGTCAACTTCAGACTGACTCTGGAATTCTATCCCCGCACCCGGAGCGAACGCCACTGGCGTCGTCGTTGGGCGAGGCCCTGGTCCGGGTCCGGGTGAGACGAGGCGGCGCGCTTGCTGCTACTCGCCCTCCACGTTGGAAAGGAGGTAGGCCCGCATGAAGCCGTCCAGCTCCCCATCGAGCACCAGGTCCGGATTGGTCGACTCGAAGCCGGTGCGGTGGTCCTTCACCATCTTGTATGGGTGGAGCACGTAACTCCTTATCTGACTGCCCCATCCGGCGGCTACGTGTTCGCCCTTGAGCGCCGCCCGCTCCTCTGCGCGCCTCCGCATCTCGATCTCCGTCAGCCGGGCCCGGAGTATCTTCATCGCCACCTCGCGGTTCTGGAGCTGCGAGCGCTCGTTCTGGCATGAGACGACGACACCGGACGGGATGTGGCGGAGCCGCACAGCGGTCGAGTTCTTCTGCACGTGCTGGCCGCCCGCGCCGCTCGCCTTGAATACGTCCATCTCGAGGTCGTCCGGGTTGATCTGCACGGCCACGTTATCGTCGGCCTCGGGCAGCACTTCCACCAGCGCGAACGACGTGTGACGCGCGTGCGCGGCATCGTAGGGGGAGAGGCGCACGAGCCGGTGCACGCCTCGCTCCGCCTTGGCGTATCCGTAGGCGTACTCTCCGGCTACCTCCAGCGTTACGCTCTTGACCCCTGCCTCCTCCCCTGCAGAGAGGTCCAGCACCTGCGCCTTGAAACCGCTCTGCGCCGCCCAGCGTGTGTACATGCGCAGGAGCATCTCAGTCCAGTCCTGGGCGTCGGTGCCGCCTTCCCGTGCGTGGATGGCGACTATAGCGCTGCGCTCATCGAACTCGCCGGAGAGCACCAGGAGCAACTCGCGCTGCTCGGCCTCGGCGAAGATGGCCTCGCCCTCCTGGGCCAGCTCCTCTTCCATCGAAGCGTCATCCGCCTCGATGGCCATCTCCAACAGCTCGATGGTGGAACGTATGCGGGCCTCGAAACCGCGCCAGCCGTCGATGGATGAGCGCAGGCGCGAGAGCCGCTGCATGACAGCCTGCGCGCGCTCGGGGTCGTCCCAGAGGCCGGGTCCGGCTGCCTGCTCTTCCAGGCGCCCGGCTTCCGCTTCTTGTCCGGTAAGGTCAAAGCCGCACCATGATGCCGGCAACGTGTCCGGCGAGATCGGTGAGGCGTTGTCGCAGCTCTTCCATCAGGTCTGTCTCCTCCGGTGGGCCAGCAGAAATCACGTGCCATTCTACCATCCGGCACCCCTGCGCAGGACGCAGGAGTGATGGACGACGTGTGAGCGCCTGTGCTACGCTCACTGCACGGCCGGGGTGTGGCGCAGTCCGGAAGCGCACCTGCATGGGGTGCAGGGGGCCGTTGGTTCAAATCCAATCACCCCGACCATCTCCCAACCCTTCATCGGAGAGAAGTCGTGACGACTCCCGGCAGCGGCAGACCTTCGTGGGTGCTCGAGCACCTCGAACGCTACCTTGCCACCGACGGCGAGGACGGCCACCTGTGGCGCGGAGTGCCGACCCTCCTGCTCACCACGAACGGTCGGAAGTCCGGCAGGTCCATCACCACACCCCTCATCTACGGCGTGCACGAGGGCCGATGCATCGTCGTGGCCTCCCGCGGCGGCGCGCCGGACCACCCCCAGTGGTACTACAACCTCAGCGCCAACCCGTCCGTACACGTCCAGGTGGCCGCGGACAAGTTCGACGCCACCGCCCGAACCGCCGGGCCCGACGAGAAGCCGGAGCTGTGGCAGCTCATGGCCGGCATCTACCCGCCCTACGACGACTACCAGGCGAAGACCGAGCGGGAGATCCCCGTGGTCATCCTCGAGCGCGCAGGCTAGTCCTCCACCGCGAACGTCACCCAAGAAAAAGAGAGGCCGGTAATAGCTACCGGCCTCTCCTTCTGGTGTTGCCTCGGTTGATACTGTCGTATGAGGGGTGGTGTCCTGTCAGGCCGCGGCGGGCAGGGGCGTCTGCACGCGGCGGAGCGCGCGCTGCACCGTGCGCACGCTGATGCCGAACCGGTCCGCCACCTCGAAGATGTGGAGGTGCTCGTACTGGTAGGTCCAGGCGATCTCTTCATCCCGCTCCCGTAGCTTGTACGCCTGGTACCAGGCGGGGTCGTCGAACCTGCAACGCGGCAGGGGACACTCCAGGCAGGACATCGACGCCTCGCAGCCCGTATCGGCGTAGCGCATCTGCTCCGGCAGCCCGTCCACGGCCGGGTCTTCACGCCTGCGTCTCGACTTCGTGTAGATGCTCATCGCTTCCTCCTTCCGGTCATTCCGCTTCATAACGGCTGTCCATCCGTTCTTCGGTTCCGTCCTCCAGGCAACACGCATCAGGACGCCATGGCGATGGGGAAAGCCATCTGTTGCTCTCCCGCCTGCTCCGCGTCCTCACTGGCCAGCATCGAGACACCCTCCAGGAACCCCTCGTCCCGCCCCTCCACCGCAACGACGAACCCGCGCGCTTCGCCGAGGCGCAGTACAGCCCAGTCCATCTCACGGCGGAGCGCCCGGTACTCGGGCGAACCATCCGGCGCATAGAAGGAGAGGCGGCCCGCAAGCGCCGCGGCGGTAACGGCCGACGACTCGCGCTCCCGCTGGTGGGACGTATCCGGCAGCCACCGCACGCGGCCCCGTTCCAGACCCTGTTCCAGCAGGCCCTTCAGCTCACCGTCATCCCTGGTCCAAGTCCTTCCCAGCAGGCTCTCGCAGGGCCACGTCCTCTCGACGAAGCGCTTGACTCCCGCAACGAGCGACGGAACATCCGCCGCCTCGACCCACTTGTGATCGAGCACACGCAACCCACCCGCCGTCCGGGATGCAACGGTCACGACGGCCACGGCCCGTGCCTCCTGAAGCGCGTCTGCTGCCGGCACCCTCGTCACCACGACGGACGCCGTCAGGCTGCCCGCCTCGCCGAGTCTCCGAGGCCCGCCGCTCCCGAACAGGGTGCGCAGCCGTTCGCGCGGAAATGCCTGAGCGCCAGGCAGGACCGGACGGAGCGCATAGGCAGTCTCGAACTCGGGGTGCGCTTCACCGAGCCGCTCGCGTTCCACTTCCACACGCGCCTCGTAGCCCGGCAGTTCCGCCTTCGCCCTGTCCAGCGGGACGCGGAAGTGCCTGTGCGGCCCGCCCGCAGCAGAGGCTTGCTTATTGGTGAGCTTGACCTGCTCGAACGGCGTCTCTCCGTTCCACGGACGCCCATAAAGAACGACCGTCGCGCCCGAGGCGTCTGCTTTCTCCCACAGCCGCGACATCGCTTCCGGGGTGAGAAGGTGGGCGTCCACCGCCTGTATCAGTTCGAACCGACCCTGCGTGCGTGCGAGGTCCTCGGGCGCGGCATACACGACCTTCGAGCGGCCCAGGCGAACGCACTCCCGCTCGTCCGACCACAGACCCTTCAATGAGCTCCCCCGCAGGTGACGGACGAGCCGCCCTTTCACGTCTGCCTGCACCTCCGGAACGACGCGGAGCGATGCTCCGCCCGCGTTCACGTTCACGCTCATCACCAGCATCTCCAACTGGGAAACCAGTTCAGTGACCCCCGATCCAGTCGGCATCTCCACCGTGAAGGTTGAACCCTGACGTCCAAACACGTCCGAGGCAACTGCGCCTGCTATCTCCCGCTGAAATGTCGTTGGCGTCTTCATCACTACTCCTTGCAGAACGTATGTGCTACGCTGTCCCGCATACTAGAACGCCTGTTCTACGCTGTCAACACGTTTTAGAACACATGTTCCGCAGTTTCCTCCGGCATAGCCGGCACGGTTGCCGTCCCATCGCTCAAGGCGTAGGTTGTCCGGCACGTCAGGCGGGAGCAGACGTCCGCCCCCACGCGCCGGACGATCAGCTTCCGAAGGCTGAGGAGCACACCATGGGTTGGACCATTCATCATCCGAAGGGCCTCCTGTACCACGACCCGGCAAAAGCGTTCCCGGGCTACACCGTCGTCTCCATGTCCAGCGGCAAGGACGCCTTCCTCATCGACATGGAAGGCCGCGTCTGCCACCGCTGGCATCGCGACGAGGGCATCTCCTACGGCTTCCTGCTGGACAACGGCAACCTGCTCTGCAGGACACACTCCAGCGGCGGCTTCCTGCCGCCGCCCGGCACACCCACAGGCATCCTGGAACTGGACTGGGACAGCAACCTGGTCTGGAGCTACTCGGACCCGCTCGTGCACCACGACTTCGAACGTCTCCCGGACGGGCACACCCTGATGGTGCTCTACGACCTCATGCCGCAGGACGAGGCACGCCGCGTGCGCGGAGGTCACGGGAGTGTCGAAGAACCCATGTACGGCGAACTGGTGCGGGAGGTGGACCCCGGAGGGGCAACCGTTCGGGAATGGAGCATGTGGAAGGCGCTCGATCCGGAAGAGGACGCCATCTGTCCGATGGAAGGGCGTCACCAATGGTTGCACCAGAACGCCTTGAACCTGACCCTGGACGGCGACCTGCTCGTCAGCTTCAGGCAGACGGACACGGTGGGCATCGTGAGCCGCGAGACCGGACGGTTCACGTGGAAATGGGGCCCGGGGGAGATATCACACCAGCACCACCCGACACAGCTGCCGAACGGACGTGTCATGCTGTTCGACAACGGACCGCACCGCGGCGGGGCTACCTACTCCCGCGTCATCGAGGTCGATCCGGAGAGCGGGCGCATCGCCTGGGAGTACACGGGCTCTCCGCCCATCTCGTTCTACAGCTACCACATCAGCGGGGCGGAGCGGCAGCCGAACGGCAACACGCTCATCTGCGAGGGCGCGCCGGGGCGGCTGTTCGAGGTGACACCGGACGGCGAGGTCGTGTGGGAGTACGTCAACCCGCACGTCATACCGGAGGGCGCTCCGATGGGCTCAGGCGGCCCGAATTCGGTCTTCCGAGGGCACCGCTACACGGCGGACCATCCCGCGCTCGCAGGGAAGGACCTGACACCGCTGCAGTAGCTAGGGAGCGGCCGCCGGCACGAACAGGGGCAGGCGCTCGAAGCGGCCGCCGAGCACGTCCTGCGACGGCGCGCCAAGCCAGCCCTCCAGCACCGAGGCGTACACCTGCCGGAAGTCCGTCGTGAACCTGAGGTTGTTCCTGTCGAGCGAAGCGAGGCCGGGACGCTCGCCGTAGAGGCCGCCCGAAACCGGCGCGCCTGCCACGAACATCGGCCCGGCAGCGCCGCCCGGGCACGGCTGCCGTAGAAGTCGTCGGACTCGAACATCGCCCGGACGACGGGACGGACCTCCGTGCCATGGGTCCTGAAGACGTCCGCGAGTCGCGCGATCACCTCGGGTTCCGGGTCCGGGTAGGCGAAGAAGCTCCACAGGCGGGTGCAGACGTATTCGGCGGCTGCAGGCTGCTCCATGATGATGTCGACGACGTCGTCGCCGTCGAAGTTGCCCGTACGCCCCAGGAACGTCTTGAGGCCGTTGTCGTGCTGCCTCGCGTTGAGGTAGAAGCCCGTCCTTCGCCTGAACTGCCAGCCGGTGAAGGCGCGCGCTGACTCGCGGACGTCCTCCTCGGTGTAGTGACCGACCCCCAGGGAGAACAGCTCCATCAGCTCGCGGGAGTAGTTCTCGTTCGGAGCGGCCTTCTTGTTCGTCCGGCTGTCCAGGTAGATCAGCATGGCAGGGTCGCGGGACACCGCCTTCAGCAACTCGTCGTACCGCCCCATCCCCCGCTCGCGGAAGAGATTGTTCTGCTCGATCACGTACGGCCCCCTGCCCACGATCCTGAAGGAGCTGGTCAGGATGCCGTGCCAGAGGAGCGTCATCTTCTCCTGCAGCGGCCGGGCCGTGTAGGCCATGCGCTGGAGCCACCACCGCTGGATCTGGTTCAGGCTCTGCTCCAGGTCCAGCTCCTGTGCCGCGAGCCGTGTGTCGAGCGCGCCGTCGTCGACGGCGTCGAAATCGACGAGGTGATCGATCGTGGCCTGCAGGCCCATCTCCCGGAAGCGCGCCAACTCGCCGGGCGAGGCGCCGAACCCGGCGCGCCACAGCAGGTGCCTGACGCGCGACGCCTCGTCGAGCGGCGCATCGTCCTGGTCCCGGAGGGCCTGCGGAAGCAACGCTCCCGGCCCATCGCCGGGAGAGCCTGCGAATGGAGTAGTGTCCGGGAAGCCTGTGTCCCTGGCCGACGGGGACGCCTGGTGCGCGGTCGCGGCGGTCAAGCCGAGCAACGCGGCGCGCGCCATGAACCCCCACCGGTCCATGCCCATGGCCAGGATGGGGTCGTTCTCCTGCGCGCGCGCGGTCAGTGGTCCATTGCTCATACCAGACTCGCCCTATGCGTTCCATTGTAAAGAGCGGAAGTCAGGCCATAGCCGGGAATGATGAGAACTCCGCTGTTCACTCGTCAAGGAGAGCTCGCCGCCATCCTCTTCCCTGCCCTCGCCGTCCCCGTTTTCCCGCCATATTCCCCTCAGGGGAGGGGGATAGCACTCAGCACGCCATCGCGATGAGGAGGCTGTTGCGGGTCTCGGCGCTCATGGGATGGATGAGCTCGCGGCGTTCCACGTGCATCCGGAGCGCACCGTCCAGGAAGGTGAGTACGCCCTCGTGCAGACTGCGCTCGACGGCGGCCCATACCTCCTGCTGGAAGGGGTATGCCCTCTGCTTCGCGGGGTCCAGCTTGTCGGCCACGAAGACCGTCTTCCCCACCGGTGCAAGGTCCGGATGGGCGGTCGTGTGCCAGTGCACGCCCTCCAGCACCTCCGGGTCCCGTATCGCGCCGTCCTCGCGGAGCCACGCCGCGCCAACGGGCCCGTGGAGCAGGACGGGGGCGGCGCGCTCGACGGCGTTGACGGCGATGCCGAGCCGCTCCGCTTCCTCGATGAGCATCCGTCCAGGGATGTGGCGGGCAACGTCGTGCGCGGCAGCGGCGAGGTCGGCGGTAGCGGGGTCGACGGCATGAGCCGCGGCCAGTTCGCGCGCGATGCCCCGCACGCGCTCGACGTGCGCGCGGAGGCCGTCCGGCAGCGAGTCGAGGCGTGCGATGAGGCTTGGCGGGAGGTCAACAGGCAGCGCAATCATGTGATCATGCAGGCTGCGCCCGTCTGCCGGAGCGCTCCCCGAGAGATGTTTCGGCTTCGCTCAACATGACGATCAAGAAACGCTCAACATGACAGGAGGATCTCAGCCCATGGGGCCGAGGCGGCGTCCGGCCAGGATGTGGAGGTGGAAGTGCGGCACTTCCTGGCCGGAGTCCGGCCCCTGGTTCGCAACGAGACGGTAGCCGGTGTCCGTGACGCCGAGGCCGCGCGCTATGCCGGGCGCGGCTTCGAGGCAGCGGGCGGCAGCGGCAACGAGTCCCGAGTCCGCGTCCGAGAGGGCCTCGACGTGCTCGTGCGGGATGACGAGCACGTGGGTGGGGGCCTTCGGGTTGATGTCGCGTATCGCGAAGACCGTGCCGTCGTCGAAGATGTTCTCGGCAGGGATCTCCCCCTGCGCGATCCTGCAGAAGATGCAGTTGGTGTCAGCCATGTCTGCCTCCGCGTGGCGCCATCCTGCACACGGGGCAGGCCGCGCGGCACATTCGTGCGGTAGGGCCGCGGTTACTCGCCGACGGCGAGGCAGGTGACGGTGCGGACGATGCCCCCGATGGTGTGGACGCTGCCGGTGACGGCGTCGCCGACCGAGCTGAGGTCGTCCGCCTCGACGACGCAGATGACGTCGTAGGGGCCCGTCACGACGTCAACGGAGGTGACGCCCTTGACGCCGTGGAGGGAGCTGACGACGTCCTTGGTCTTGCCGACGGTGGTCTCTATGAGTACGAATGCTTTGGTAGGGGGCATGTACCTCTCCTTCTCAGCGTGCCGTTGGAACGGCGTGAGGATGATAGCAGTTGGGATACGCGCCGCAAGGTGGGCGGGGAACCCTCAGACGACGCCGTTCATGACCGCGCCGAACTCCTCCGCGAGGCGTTCGCCGATGGGGTGCGGCGCCGTGGAGGCGCTGTGCACGCCGGGGAGGTGGTAGAAGACGTTGCGCGCCATGTGCTCCGTGTTGATGAAGTAGACGGGCTTGTCCAGCGCGATCGCCATTCCTATCTCGACGAGAGACCCGGCATAGGGCAGGTCCGGGTCCACGTTGACGAAGAGCAGGGCGTCGGCGTCCTTGACGCCTTCCATATCGTCGACGGCTTCCACACGGCCGCCGAGGGCCTTTGCCATCGTCCAGTCGTGCGTGATCTCGTGCCCCGCGGCCTCGATGCAGCGCTGCGCAAGGCGCACCCGCTCCTTGTCCTCGAACTTTCCGGCAACGTAGAACTTCATCGAGCCTCCGTCGGGCGTGGTGGTCGCGTGCGGTCCCGCACGGTTGTCCATTCTAAGCGGCGCCGGGGGTGTCCGGGGAAGGGGCGTGTGTCACGGAATCGGCCCTCACCCCAACCTTCCTCAGGAGAGGAAGTCAGGCGGACGCCAGTTTTGCGAGCAGCGCGAGCGTGCGCTCGCGGGAGGCGGCGGCGTCCGCTCCCGCCGCGACGACGGAGACGATGATCTCGCTCGCGCCGTAGTCGAACAGCTCCGCGATGCGCTCGGTCACGCGCTCCTCACTGCCGGAGAGGACGACGGCCTCGACCATGCCGTCGCTCCAGCCCTCGGTCTCGGCGGCCTCGGGGAAACCGGCCTCGGCGAACATCGCCTGGTAGAACGGCATACGGGGGTAGTTGGCAAGCTGCTCCCGCGCCGCGGCGCGGACCTCGTCCGGGTCGTCGTGGACGCACACCGGCGCGTGGGCGATGAGCGGCGGGCACGGACGTCCCATCCGTTCGGCGCCGCGCTGAAGGGCAGGGAGCGCGACGTCGCGCAGGTAGACGCCGGGCGACACCCAGCTGATCGCGCCGTCCGCCGCCTCGCCGCACAGCTCGTACGACTTCGGACGCAGCGCGGACGCCATCACGGGCACGCCGGGCACGGGCGCAGGCAGGCTCACGTTCGCGCGGTAGATGCTGCCCTCGAACTCCACGGCGCCCGTGTGCAACAGCGTGCGCGTGACGGTGAGGTACTCGCGGAGCGCCGTGAGCGGCGTGCGGTAGTCGGCCCCGAATACCGTGGACATGGCGCGAACGTGGCTGGGACCGATGCCGAAGCGGAAGCGGTTGCCGGAGAGTTGCGCCGCCACCTGCACCTGCTGCGCCGCGGCGACAGGGTGCCGTCCCCACGTCGGCACGATGCAGGTGCCGAGCAGGATGCGCTCCGTGCGCGCCCCGGCGGCGGCCATGAGCGTGATGCCGTCCAGGCTGGCCCCGCCGACGGTGAGCCAGGCGGCGCCGATGCCGCGCTGCTCGCCCTCCTCGATGCGCGCAAGCACTGCGTTGCTGTCGCCGCCCATGACGGCAAGTCCGATGACTCCCATGCGGGTCCCTCCGTTCAGTCAGTGGTGGTGTGCGGGAGAGTGTACCCGCTCGCGCCGTCTAGGAGGAGCGGTGGCGCAACCTGCGAAAGCCGACCGACACAATGAGCAGGAACACCGCAGTAAGGACGATAGCCCCGCCGCCCGGGATGTCCTGGTAGAAGGCGACAGTGAGACCGGTGACGGCGCTGATCATCCCCACGCACGAAGCGACGATGAACGCGGTGCGCAGGCTGTTCGTCACGCCCTGTCCCACGAGAACGGGGATGACGATGAGCGCGCCGACGAGCAGGACGCCCATGATCCGCATGGCGAGGGTGATGGTGGCAGCGGCGAGCACCGCCAGCCCGAAGTTCACCCAGTCCACCTTGATGCCGGAGACACGGGCGAGCGAGTCGTCGAACGAGGTCTGCGCGAGTTCCGTGAAGAACGCGGTCACGCCGACGATCACGAAGAGCGCCAGGCCTCCGAGGAGCCAGAGGTCCAGCTCGTTGATGGTGAGGATGGAGCCGAAGAGGAACCCGAGCAGGTCCACGTTGAAGCCTTGCGCCGCGCTGATGATGACGACCGCCGCCGCGAGCGACGAGTAGAGGGCGACGGCCAGGACCGCGTCGCCGGGGAGCTTCCCGCGCGTGCGCAGCGTCTCCATGATGACGGCGGCGATGACCACCGCAATGAACGTGGTGAGCGTGGGGTAGACGTTCACCACGAATCCGACGGCGACGCCCAGCAGCGCAACGTGCGCAAGGGTGTCCGAGAGCAGCGAGAAGCGGCGCAGCACGAGGAACGTGCCGAGCACGGGCGCGAGGCCGCCGACGAGGACGCCCCCGATGAGGGCCCGCACCATGAAGTCGTATTGCAGGATGGCCGGCATGGGATCAGTGCTGGTGTTCGTGGGGGGTGAGTTGGTCGAACTCGTCGTGGCGGACGGCTTCTTCGCCGTGCGCGTGGTGGTCGTGGTGCCGGCCGTGGTGCAGCACTTCCACGGGGAACCCGTACAGTTGCACGAGGTCCTGCTCGGTCAATTCCTGTGGGGGGCAGTGGCAGAGCAGCGTGCAGTTTATGCATGCCACCGTGCCGGCCTCGCGCATGACTGCGCCGACGTCGTGGGAGATGATGAGGATGGTGACGCCGCTCTCGCGAAGCTGGCGGAGCAGCATGTACAGCTCTTCTCCGCCCTGCACGTCCACGCCCGCTATCGGCTCGTCCATGACGAGCAGGTCGGGCTTGCGGATGAGGGCGCGGGCGATGAGCGCGCGCTGCTGCTGGCCGGTGGAGAGCTCGCCTATGCGCCGGCGCTTGAAGTCTGCCATGTCAACCATCTGCAGGACACCGTCCACGTCCGCGCCGCTCCTTCTGCGCCAGAATTCGAACGGCGAGAAGCCGGTGTACCGGCCGTGCGCGACAACCTCGCCGACCGTGATGGGGAACATGGCATGGATGCCGGTGGCGACCTGAGGGACGTAGCCGACACGGTGCCAGCCCCTGAACTGCTCGACTTCGGTGCCGAACACCCGCACGCTCCCGCTGTCCGGCTTGATGAGCCCGAGGATGACCTTGATGAGCGTGCTCTTGCCGCTGCCGTTGGGGCCGACGATGGCGGTGAAGTCGCCGCGCTCGATGCGCAGCGTTACGCCGTGCACCGCGGGAGAGCCCGCGTAGGTGTAGGAAACATCTTCAAGTTCCACTGCCAGTGTGTCGTCCATGGCCCATCACTCCTTCAGCCGGACGGGGAGGTGCGCCGGGGAGGATATCGGCGCACCCCCCTGAGGGGTCGGCTCCGCTACGAGCACTGCATCGCCGCACGCAGACTGTTCAGGTTGTCGCGCATCATGCCGAAGTAGTCCCCGAACTCGTCCAGCTCGTCCTGGGTCACGCCGTCCATCGGGTGGATCTTGTATATCCTTGCGCCGGTCTCGCCGGCGAGCACCTCTTCGTGGGAACCGGAGAGCACGGGCTCTACAAGCACGGCTTCCAGGCCAAGGTCGTTGATGCGGTCCGCGATGTTCGCGAGGCGCTGCGGCGAAGGATCGAATCCGGGCGAGAGGCCCGTTACCGACACCTGCTCGAGGCCGTAGGCGAGTGCCAGGTAGCCGTACGCGGCGTGCGACGTGACGAACTCCTCGTGCTCGCACGAGCTCAAGCCCGTCTCGAACTCGGCGTGCAACGCACGGAGCTCGGAGGAGAGCGCGGCGAGGTTGGCCCTGTAGGTGTCCGCGCTCGAGGGGTCGGCCTCTATCAGCGCTTCCGCGATGCGCGCGGCCTGCGTGATGGCGCGCAGAGGGTCCAGCCAGAAGTGGGGGTCGAGTTCGCCGTGACCGTGGCCGTGGCCTTCCTCTTCTTCACCGTGGTCTTCTTCCTCGTCGCCGTGGTCCTCGCCTTCCTCTTCTTCCTCGTCCCCGTGGTCCTCGCCTTCCTCTTCCTCACCGTGGTGGTCCTCTTCCTCCTCCTCCTCCTCGTCACCGTGGTCTTCGCCCTCGCCCTCGTGTTCGTCCCCGTGGTCCTCGCCTTCCTCAGCCTCGTGGTCCTCGAATTCCAGCGCCGCATCGGCATCCGCAGCCTCCACCACGATGCCGGTAACGTCGTTGCCCAGGGACTCCAAGGCGCGCTCCAGCCACGGCTCCAACTCGACACCGTTCATGGCGATGACGTCCGCCTCGCCGATCGTGCGCAGGTCGCTCGCCGTCAGTTCGAACGTGTGGCCCTCCGCGCCGGGCGGCACGAGGGCAATCACGTCAACGCGGTCGACGCCGACTCGCTCGGCGAAGTACTGCATCGGGTAGATGCTCGCGACCACGAGCAACGGCTCAGCCGCAGTAACCGGGGTTTCCGGCACGCTGGTTGGCGTGTTCGTAGGCTCGGGATCATCGCCGCAAGCGACAACTGCCAGAGCAAGCGCTCCGGCGGCGAGCATACGGAATGACGTTATGAGATTAAGTCTCATCAAGAATTCACCTCTATCGCTAGTGCGCGTGTATGTGGTTCCCGTGTGCGTGCGTGTCCGCGCCCTGTCCGCTATCGCGACAGACACCGCAGCGGTGGTACAGCTCAAGCCGGTGCCCCACGAGTTCGGTGCCCACGTGGTTCTTCATGGCCCGGAGCATGCGCTCCACAGCCGGGTGGCGGAACTCGTCTATGCGTCCGCAGGAGACGCATACCAGGTGATGGTGATGGTGGGCGTCGTCCAGCGAGTAGCGCGGCGAGCCGTCCGGCA
Organism: Dehalococcoidia bacterium; assembly: GCA_034423175.1. Classification (GTDB taxonomy): domain Bacteria; phylum Chloroflexota; class Dehalococcoidia; order Lucifugimonadales; family Australimonadaceae; genus Bin16. The sequence goes on along the minus strand of DAOUJA010000029.1, from coordinate 2,997 downwards.
TCGCCGTCTTGCACAGGATGCCGACTTCCACGAGCAGGCGCAGTGTGCGGTAGATGGTTGCCCTGCCGAGCGCGGGCGACTCAATGACGATCTCCTCGGCGCTGAACGAGTCGGTCCGCCGAGCGAGCAGCGCGGCAAGCTCGCGGCGCGGCAGCGTCATGCGGCTGCCGTGCTCCTCGAGCGCAGCGAGGATATTGGACTCGGTCTGCGCAGCAGCGGTCGACGGCTTGCCCGTAATCATAGTCATACAGGGAAGGGTAACTCCTTTGCACACACATAAGTCAATACTGAGTATCAATAACTTCCATAAATGATACTGCTTCCCTGAGTGAGTCTCACTGGCGCATGACGCAGCCTGGCTCCAATCCACGCGCACACGAGCACCCGTGCGGGTGCAAGGGGAGTCATGACCAGTATGCGGGGGGAGGGCACGCCGGGGAGGATGTCGGCGTGCCCCCGCGACTTCACTCCCGGTGGTGCTACTCGGAGCCGGCGCCGGTCAGCCGAGCATCCCCGATCTCTTCCGCCTGCTTGTCACTCAAGAGCCTGATGACCTTGCTGGACGGGTCCTCCGCCGCTACACCGCGGACCGCCTTCCGTCCGTTCTTCAGCGTTACCAGCTCCGGGTCCTTGATGGTCACTACCTTCCTCAGCTTCACCGAATAGGCCGTCAGATCTACCATCTCCGTCTCCTTACTATTGGGGTGTCGTCTTCCCGTTGTTTCCTACAGTTGGATGCTTCGTGGAAGCAGGGGGGGGGGGTGCGCCGGGGAGGACTTCGGCGCACCCCCCAGGAGGGGGCCTGTTCAATTACGAGCGCTCCATCGCAGTGCCCGACGAGTTCGCTCCCAATGGTGCTACTCGGAGTCGGCGTCGGTCAGCCGAGCACCCCCCCAACCTCTTCCGCCTGCTTGTCACTCAGAATCTTGAATACCTTGCTGGACGGGTCCTCCGCCGCTACACCGCGGACTGCCTTCGCTCCGTTCTTCAGAGTTACCAGCTCGGGGTCCTTGATGACCACCATCTTCCTCAGTTTTACCGAATAGGCCGTCAGATCTGCCATTCCCGCCTCCTTACTGTTGGGTTTCCTGTCAGCGCCAGTCAGTGGTAGAACATCAGGTCCACCAGGAAGCTGGCATCGTCCGCGTCCAGGTCGACGAGCACTGCGTTGAACTCAGCGTCCGTCTCTTCCGGATCGAGCTGGTGCTCTGCCGCGCGGACCGCGATAGCCGCGAAGTTGAGCAGCTCATCCAGTTCGAACCCGCGTGACTCCGGGTAGAGCGGCGTTGCGAAGCCGCCGTTCACCGTCCGCTTCCAGCAGTCCGCGCACTTCCTGTCGCATACTTCGCAGTCCAGCATCTGATCTGCGTCGATGCGCTCTGGTCCGCCGTACCACTTCATCGCACACCTCCGTTTCCGGACGGGGGCCGCATTCAGGTTTTGCGGCCGCCGTTTTGCCGTCGCCCGTCCAGCCTATGAACACGCCATCGCGGCCCGCAGGCTGTTCAGGTTGTCGCGCATCAAGCCGAAGTAGTCCCCGTGTTCGTCCAGTTCGGCCTGGGTGACGCTCTCTATCGCGTGGATCTGGTAGATGCCGGCCCCGGTCTCGCTGGCGAGCGAGCGTTCGTTCTCACCGGAGAGCACAGGCTCGAGCAGTACCGCCGAGATGCCGAGCTCCTTGATGCGGTCGGCGATGCCGGCGAGACGCTGCGGCGATGGTTCTGCTTCCGGGGAGAGACCGGCGATCCCCACCTGTTCCAGGTCGTACGCCAGCGCGAGGTAGCCGTATGCGGAGTGAGACGTGACGAACTCGCGGTGGGCGCACGAACTGAGGCCCGCCTCGAACTCTGCGTGCAGCGCCCGGAGGTCGGAGGAGAGCGCAGCGAGGTTGGACCGGTAGGTCTCCGCGCCTTCGGGGTCCGCCTCGATCAGCGCTTCGGCTATGCGCTCCGCCTGGGTGACGGCGCGCAGCGGGTCGAGCCAGAAATGAGGATCAAATTCGCCGTGGCCGTGGTCGTCACCTTCCATGTGGCCATGCTCATCTTCATCCTCATGGCCGTGCTCGTCCTCATCCTCATGGCCGTGCTCCTCCCCTTCGCCGAGGACGCCAACGAAGGCGATGCCGGAGGGCGAACCGCCGACATCCCAGACCTCCTCCACCTCGAGGTGTTCGAGATCGACCGAGATGATCTCGCCGTGGTCCGGGTTCGTGAGGAACATGGTCTCGCCGACGATGATGAGGCGGGGCCGCGCGTCCTCGCCCGGCTCCATGACGTGGAGGTGCGCAACCTCATCGCCGTCGTGGGCGTCGAGCACGTGGAGTTCGCCATCGGAGGTGAGCAGGTAGAGGCGCTCACCGAGCGTGCCGACAGCGCCTGCGGCGATGGGTTCGGAGAAGACCTGCCGGAACTCGCCGGACTCGGGGTCGATCAGCCAGATGCCGTCGTCGGCGAAGCCTTGGCCGTCGAAGTAGGAGGCGCGACCGAAGAAGTGGTGCAGATGGTGGTGTCCGAAGAAGGAGCCTATGCGTGACTCCTCGCGCATCTCGGGCGGGTTGTCGATGAAGTCGTGGTGGTAGCTGCCGCTGTCCGGGTGCAGGAAGAGCACGCCGCCGACGCAGCCGAAGATGACGCCCTCTTCATTGTGGGTCTCGCCGTGCATGCCGGGGCAGGAGCGGTTGCTGGCGTCATAGACAACGTTGCCGGCGAGGTTGCGCACCTCAACGCCGACCGGGAGGGTGCTCTCCGTTTTCTCGGGATAGTCGGGGTTTACGGTGGTCACAACGAAGTGGTCGGGCGAGATCGCCAGAGCAGCGCCGTGCTGCGTGTCGCCGGTCTCGAACACGATCGGCTGGTAGTCGCCCTGCGTGCCGGTGAGCTCCTCTTCGTTGTAGAGGTAGGCGTGGCCGTGAGCGTCAGCGAACACTGCCGTCCAGCCGTAGCTGTTGACGAAGTGGATCGGCCGCTCATCCGTCACCACAGAGGGGTGACGCGAGAC
>DAOUJA010000028.1:0-7079 GCA_034423175.1 Dehalococcoidia bacterium | reverse complement strand
GGCATCCGGTAGAGGGGCTGCTCAGGGTCCGTGGGACGCTCCGGGGCCGCGTAGACCCAGGGCGCACGGCCCGGCGAGCAGACGAAGACCAGCCCCGGCATGGGAAGCCGGAGCCGGGCGGGGGGCCTGAACGCCTCCCGTTGCAGGGCCACCGGCCAGACCTGCGGCGGCCGCCAGAGCGCCACCACCTGCCCGGTCTCGCCCTGGTTCCACCAGAGCGCGTCAACCGGCAGCAGCCCCGAGGAGAACCCCAGGCGCTGTATGAAGACGTTGGCGATCTCGTCAGCGGAGACGGTCCTGACCCATTTCGAGTCGCCGTCCAGGCCGCGCAGGAGAATGGTCTCCCTGTAGACCTCCATCTGCATCTGGAGGTCGTCCCTGGGCGCGTCCGCAGGTCCCGGCAGGGACCACCCGGTCGCACCGGCGTCATTAGTCATCGTTTACCTCCTTTTCCTGTTGTCCCTGTGCGGGAAGCCGTTCCAGGACGAAGTCCAGCATCTCGGCGAATCGGCCGGGGAGGTCCTCCTCCAGCCAGACGGTCAGCCGGTTCACGGATTCCATGAGGGAGCGGGCCCTTCGCCACTCGTCCGTGCCCTCCCGGATGATCTCGTCCTCCCAGGGGTCGGCGAAGCCGTCGCACGACCCGTCGTCGTAGTTGTGGTCGAGGAAGAAATTGCCCGTCTCGGCGAGGATCCAGGAGCAGGCCTGGGCCGCCGCCTCGAATCTCGTGCCCCTCAGCACACCGGTGAGGTCGTCCAGGGGTATGCCCCCCTCCGGTATCCGGAGCAGGGTCTCCCGCGGGATGTGGGCGGCGGCCGACTCCAGCCAGGCCACCCGCAGCCCGTCGGGGCCCTCGTAGTACACGTCGGGGGGTCTGACCAGGAGGGCCATCGCCGAGATGCCGTCGCGGTAGCCGTCCCACATCTGGTGCAGGGCGTCGTATCCGAAGCCCACCAGGTCGAAGGGGATTCCCCTCCGGAGCCATGTCCAGGCCGGCTCGTCACCGGGGTCCATCTGAAACTCGAAGCACTCCACGTGGAGGGGGAAGTGCCGCTCCCCGAAGAGCCTGGCGAACCGCTCGACCCTCCGGCGTACGTCGGGGGCTGAGAGCGCCACCTCCGCCTCCTCTGGGAAGAGGCGGCGAAACAGCCCCGCGAACCATGCATAGTCGTCGACGTGGCCGATGAGTGTGACCATCTCCCGCAGCGACGGCGGACGCCGCAGGAGCAGTTCGGCCAGCCCGCTCAGACGCGGCGGGACCGCAGCTTCCATCGCAACGCCTCCAGAAGCCGACCCGTGGCCGAGGCGTAGTCCCGCGCCTGTGCGCAGGCCATCTCGACCTCCTTCTGCCTTGCGGCCGCGGCGTCCGGGTCGAAGGCGCCGTCGGGCCGTGTGAGCTTTGCCGTGAGCTCGAGAATGGTGAGGTCCGCCGGCGGAGTCGCCGCCAGCAGACCGGCGAAGGTGCGGTTGTCCATCGGACTCACTCTTCTGGTCCCGGCATTGGCGGAGGCCCCCTTGGTGCCCACCCGCCGCTGGAACTCGTGGACGGTGTCCTCGCCGCGCCTGGTCTCCTTCACCGAGGCGTTGGCTATCTCCCCGTAGAAGTCGCTGAGGGTCGCCTTCACCTGGTCGACGCTCATCCCGGGGTCCGGGTCGGGGAACTCGCGTCCGTCGTATACGAATACTCGTGCCATTGGTCCATCTCCTTGTGGGTGTCTATTGCGTTCGATTGGTTGCGTCGTGCGGGCGGGCCGCCGCTCAGATTGCGGCAGCCCCTCCCGTTCTTCTGCGGTCTAGCGCCCTGCGCCGACCGGCTCGGCCTCGCGTACCCGTTTCACCGCCCACTCGAAGAGGGGCAGGTGGGGCGTTTGCGACTTGCGGGTTCGGCCCTTCGGCCTAACCGGCTCCTCGGCTATGAACTCCTCAAACGAGAACGTCGACTGCTGCGGTTCCGGTTCATCGCCGCGGTGGCCATTGACTCCGTTCCCGTTGGTGGGCAAATGCCCGTTGCCGAGAACAAGCTCGACCGTCGGCCCGATGCCGTCGTGATGCCCGTTCCCGACTGTGCCGTTACCATTGACACCGACGGCCTCCGGCTCGTTCTCGACGAGCCTCCAGCCGTCGTCGACCAGAAGCTCATCCGCGCTGGCCTCGGCCTCCCTGGCCCGGGCGAACGCGTCCTCCACCGTTTCGGCATCGGAGTCCTCGTCGCCGCTGACTACCCTGCGGGCCAGCGCCATCATCAGGTCGTCGCCGTCGTCTCCGTAGGCGGCGAGCCCGTCCTCCGGCAGTTCACCCTCCACGGCGAGGGAGCTCTGCAGCTTCTTCGCCACGAGCTTCAGCGCGTCGGCCTGGAGTGTGTTCCTGTAGGACATGAACACCACCTTCACCGGGCGGGTCTGCCCGATGCGCCACGACCGGCGGGACGCCTGCCGCATGACGTAGACCGAGTAGTCGGTCTCGTACCAGCAGATCGTCGGGAAGTCGATCAGGTCGAGGCCGGTCTGCACGAGCCGCGGGTGACAGATGAGCACGTCCAGCCCCTTGCTCACCCTGTCGGCGACCCACGCCTCCCGGCGGTCGGGGGCCACCGCGTCGGCCTTCATCACCGCGACCCTGAATCCGTGCCGGGTGAGGATGTCGTCCATCCGCCCGGTGATGTCCCTGGTCCCCGTGTGCGTCGCGTAGACCAGCACCCGGCGTCCCTCCATCCGCTCCGCGGCCACGAGGTCGACCAGGGCCTTCTCCTTCGGGTAGAGCCGGTCCTCCGACAGGGGCGGGACCTGAACGATGATGTCCCCGCTTGCGGGATCGAGGACCGTCTCGCCCTTCGTGCAGCCGTCGGGGTAGGCCAGCAGGGTCTGAAGGTACGTCGCCAGCAGCCTTTTGGAACCCCTCTTTAGGGCCGCCGCCAGCCGCTTCCGCAGTTCCTCGAACACGGCGTTATAGGCGCTGCGCTGTGAGAACCCGGTCGCGTCCTCCTCCGAGTCCATCGGGGAGACGAGGATCTGCTCGTCGTAGTCGGGAAGTCCCGAGGCCACGTCGGCCAGCTTGAGGAAGACGGTGTTGCCGATGATGTGGAAGAGTGCGGACGGAACCAGTCCCGGCCGCTCCCTTGTCACCTTGCGGTAGCTGCGCCGTCTGCTGTTGCGGCCGTCCTCGAAGGCGTCGTCGTCGGGCTTGCCGACGGTGACCTCCTCGAAGCCGTAGCGTGTGATCCAGCGTCGCTCCTCGGATCGCCCGAACTCCGTCCTGATCTCCGGCGAGAACCGGTAGAGCAGGTGGAAGAGCGTCGAGGAATACCCTCCCATCAGGGTCCCACTCAGGCTGAGGGACTTGCCGCAGGCGTCTGCGAGCACCCCGGCTGCGATTCCCTGGGCGGAGCCGCGGCCCTTGTACTCGTGGACCTCGTCTCCGATCAGCAGGTCGAAGAAGCCCTTCATCCGGTGCTTTACGTAGTCCGAGAGCGGGTATCTCCGCACGCTGGAGCAGTCGGCCTGCCACAGGGCTGAACCGCAGACCGCGCAGGTGCGTTTTCTGCGGCTCAGGTCCCGTTCCGTCAGCGGCACCCCGTCCCTGTCGACGATCTGCGCGTTGCAGTCGGGGCAACGGGGGACCCTGTACGGCTCGCCGGTCTCCTCGTCACGCAGCAGCCACCCCCCGGACGTTGCCCACCGCAGAACGACGGCGGGTTTCCAGCGGTAGGAGAGCTTCGCTCTTTCCCGGCTCATCACGACGAAGAGGGGGCCGGAGCCGGCCGAGTACCTGAGCCTTTCGAGCTCGGTGATCGACGTGACGATGGCGGCGCGGGCGCCGGGCACCGTCTCCTCGACCTCCCTCTTCCACTTCTTCGTCAGGTGCGGCGGGCAGAGGACCAAGACCCTGCGGAAGCCCGCCATGTGGGCCGCCGCCGCGCCGATGAATGTCTTTCCCGTTCCCATCTCTCCCACCACGGTGGTACCCCGGTGGGCTTCGAGGGAGAGGGCTGCGCCCCTGATGGCGTCGGCCTGCGCTCCCAGGGGAGTGCGGTGCAGACTGGGCAGCCTGCGGCCGTTCTCAGAGGGCCGGTAGAGCGGCGGGTAGGACTCGACCACCCGCTGCGCTATCGCGTCCTTGAACTTGTCTATGAATCCTGCCAGGTTCACCGTGGGTTCTCCTCGTTGGTCGAAGAGGCCCCACCGGACCCGGAGCGCCCGCCTCCACCGGGAACCGCCCGCAGGCCGCGCCGGCGCGAGACGCACCACGCCCCGCGCTACCCCCGGGGGCGTTTGCGTGAGAGGGTGCCTGGGCAGTAGCCCCGGGGGAGTGCCGTGGGGCACCCTCCGCTGGTTGTGTTCGCCAAGATTGGCGTGTCTTCCGGATTGCGATTCTCCACCATTCCCCGGAGGGGACGATGGGAGTGTCGTGACGCGGCTCGGCCTTCGCCGCTCAGGCGGCGTTGGGGAGTCCCCGCCTTCGCCTGTATTCGTCGTGGCAGCGCCCGCTCAGGTGGTACGCCTTCACCGGTGACGAGACGGCCCGTCCGTCGACGATGTCCACCGATGCGGTGTGCATGGCGGGCGCGCCGGGGGCGATGGGCTGTCCGCACCGGCAGCAGTCTTCCATGGTCATGGTCATCTGCATCTTTCTTCCCCCTCCTTATATGGGGTGTCCTGCGGAACCTTCCGGTCGTGCGGGCTCCGTCCTTGCCGGGCGCGGGAGTAACGGGGTCTCGTGATGCGGCTCGAAGCGAGCCGTCCGGTCTAGGCGGCGATGTCGGTGATCTCGCCGTCGTCGAGGTCAATGGCCACCACGGTGGTGTTGAGCCGTTCGCGGTGGACCTCCCGCTCGGGACTGTCCTCCACCATCGTCATCTCCTTCGAGGTGCGGCCCTTCACCAGGATGCGCCGCCCATCGGCCTCGAGCTGGAGATTGTCGAGGAAGCCCGCCGCCACCAGCATCGCCATGTGGCCCCTGCGGAGGGGCATCAGCGGACGGGTGCGATTGTCCCCGGCGGGCCAGAGGGAGTCGGTTATCTCCGTGTTCGTCCACAGTCCCGCCCGTCTCGCCTCGGCGGCGGCCGCGACGGGATCGACGGTGCGCGTGGCGAACAGGACGTTGCCTTCCGGCGTCGCGGGAGCGCCGTACTGGGCGTTGGCGTGGGAGGTAAGCACCGGCGGCTCCCCGCCGGCCCACCCGAGAACTATCTGCTCGCCGAGGGCGTTTGGGACCGGATTGGGCTTGCGGTAGCCCATCAGGACCACCTGGTCGAACTCCTCCCGTTCGGGATCTGGGAACGCCCAGCAGCACAGCCGCTCATAGTGGGTGGCGAGGTAGCGGGCCGAGACGCCCAGCCTCTGCCGCGGCACCACGAACACCAGCAGCCCGCCCACCGCGAGGTAGCGTGTGCAGTGGGTGAGAAACGCGTGTTCCGTGCGCCTGTCTTCCGAGTCGAAGTCGTACGGGGGGTTGAGGTAGAGCAGGCCGAAGGCCCCGTTCGCTATCGAGGTGGCGAAGAGGTCGGCGGCCAGTACGCGGTCAATTCTGGACTCGGCCTCTCGGGCCCGGTCCCTGTGCAACTCGACTCCGTATGTCTCGATGGGGATAGCGCCGGGCCCGCCGAGGCATTCGGCCAGTTGCGCCGCCGCCTCCCCGGCCCCGCAGCAGGGATCGAGGATGCGCAGCGTCTCAGTGTTCCGCCGGTGGTGTCCGGCCGGGGGCTGGATCAGTCCGGCGATCATCTTCACGACCGCGGGAGGGGTGGGATAGAACCCTCCCTTGGCCTGTGCTGCCAGTCTCACGTCTCCTCTCCTTTCCTTTCTTGTTTTTTCTTCTGCCGCTTCATGCGGCGATCAATTCGCGTGCCGTCTGTGCGGGCAGCGTGAGCCTGCCGGAGGCCACCGCCCCGGAGAGGTCTTCCCTGAGCCGTTCGGCATTGGGGGCACACCGATAGGCTGAGACGCCCACTGACTGGAGCGGGACTATCTCTCCCTCGCTCAGGCCCCGTTCCCAGAGCCATCCGGCCCACGAGCCGTGCAGCGGCAGCGGGCTTCTCTTGTCGAGGAAGCGGTGGTGCAGCGCGGGCGCCTCGTCCTCGCTCTTAGCCAGCAGCAGGAACGAGTCCCTCTCGAACGCGTACTCCGCCATCTTCGTGTAGACGAGCGCGTGCCATCCGCCAGAGACCGGCAGCCGGGCGATCCTCGTCGTCCAGGTGCCGATCGTCTGGAACGGAATGGCGCACGTCTGGTAACCGCCCGAGAGGGCCATGCCGTCGGCGCCCCTGATGATGTGGGCGGGGTCGGGCGGCTGCTTGAGCAGCGAGGCCCAGATCGCCTTGAGGGCGGTCTGCGAGCCGACCATCGACAGGAACCAGATGGTCTCGGCTTCCTCGTCGCGGGCGAAGGCGTCGGCCGTGGCCGAGAATCCCCCGGCGCTTATGGTGTACAGAGCCTGCCCCGTACTCGATACGGGGTCCTCGGTGTCTGCGGTGTGGGTCGCGAGCATGGGTCTATCTCCTTTCGTCGCGTCTGTCGGGTTGATGCGCGGGGAAGGGGTTCCCCGCGTGGGGGCCTGCCCGGAGGCGGGCCGCTCTCTATCGAGCACCCGCGCCGTAGGTTGGCGGGACACTATTTCGGGACGAAGCCGCGTTCCGCCATGCTGACGAAACAGTCCCTGCCTATCACGACGTGGTCGAGCAGCTCGATGCCCAGGAGCTTCGCCGCCTCGGCGATCTTCGCGGTGGCATCCACGTCCTCCGGGCTCGGGTACGGGTCGCCCGACGGGTGGTTGTGGACGACGACGATGCTCGGGACGGCGGCGACGACCGCCGGCCGCAGCACCTCGGCGGGCCTCACTATGGCCGAGGAGATGTTGCCCTGGTAGATGACCCGCTGGCCAACGACCTTCTTCTTTGTGTCCAGCAGGAGCACGCGCAGTTGCTCCTGTGCCAGCCCCGACATCTCCGGCCCCAGCAACAACTTCACGTCCCTGGGCTCGGTGATGCCTGGAGGGTTCGCCGGACGCTCCGGCTTCGTCTCGACCGCGTATCGCATCGTGAGCTCTCCCAGCAGGTTGAGGTTGCTCCGCAACGCTTCCAGCAG
>DAOUJA010000027.1:0-1677 GCA_034423175.1 Dehalococcoidia bacterium | reverse complement strand
TTCCTCCTGCTGGCACAGAACGAGGAGGAAGCTCCCGAGCTGCACCACCGGTTCCTCGACAAGCGCAGCCCGCTTCCCCTGCACGGCTCATGGGCCGGGTGGCTCTGGGAGCGGGGCATCGCCGAGGGGGATATAGTCCCGCTGCAATCGGTGGGCATCTCCGCCTACCGGTGCTCCCCCAGTGCCGAGAAGCTCAGGGAAGACCTGTCCGCCGCAGTTGCGTCGGGCAGGCTGACGCTGCCCAGGGAGGCGTTCGATGGATAGGACGCTGCAGAGGGCCAAGCGCAACAACAAGCGGCGCGGCCGGCGCAACAACGCGGCCTGGCGACGCTTCTGCCCCGACGGCATCCACTGCAGGTACTGCCCGCACGACGGCTCGAAGCACCTGATGAGATCGGCACAGCCGCACTTCTTCCGGCCAGCGACGGAGCGGGAGCGGCGCGACCCCTGGGTCACCCTCTACCGGCACAGGCTGCCGGAGGGAGGCTCGCTGCTGGTGCGGCGGGTGACCGTCGCCAACCCCGCCGAGCTGATCACCGCCTTCTGCACGGCGTGCGCCGAGAGCATGGAGACGGACCAGGTCCTCTGCTACCAGCGGAACACGGCAATAGGCGAGGTGGTCGGCATCGAGACCGTTCACAGAGACATCGGAATCGCCGCCTGAAGGCGGCGGGAAAGGAGAGACGACATGAGACTGGAAGCACAGTCCAAGGGCGGCTACTATCCCACGCCCGACCGGGTGGTGGACCTGGTCGCCGACCTGATTCGCACCCCCAACGGCCACTACTACGGGGAGAGGAAGGTCCCCGTATCAAGTACGGGGCAAGCTCTGCGCATCCTCGACCCCTGCTGCGGGGCCGGGGACGCCGTGGCTCGGCTGGCCGAGAGGCTGAACGGGCCCGACACCGTTCCCGTCGAGACCTACGGCGTCGAGCTGCACCGGGAACGGGCGGTGGAGGCTGAGGGCCGCCTCGACCGCGCCCTAGCCTCGGACCTGTTCGCCACGTCCATAGCGAACGGGGCCTACGGCCTGCTGTACCTGAACCCGCCGTACGACTTCGATTCGGGCGGCGACAAGCGCACCGAGCACGCGTTCCTCATGCAATGCACGCGTTACCTCGCCGAGGAAGGCCTGCTGGTCTTCATCGTCCCGCGGCGGCGTCTCACGGTCTCGGCCCGCTACCTGTCCACCCACTACGGGCGGATGCAGTGCTGGGCCTTCCCCGATCCGGAGCGGCAGGTCTTCGACCAAGTGGTCCTGCTCGGCTACCGAAAGAAGGACCCCGTACCGGACGCTCCCGCCGAGAAGAGGGTGCTGGAGTGGGCGTTCGGAGATCCGTCGCCGCTGGGCCGTCGCTCCTACCCGAAGTTCACCCCGGCAACGACGCTCGGCGGGGACGTCCTGTTCGCCACGCGGACGGTCGATCCCGTCGCGGCGGCCGCCGAGGCGCGGCGGTCGGGGCTTTGGGCCAGCACGGAGATCACGGATACGCTGTGGCCGGCGAAGGACATCCGCACCAGTCCGCTGATGCCCCTCCGAAAAGGGCACCTTGCGATGCTGGTGGCGGCGGGATTCCTCGACAACCTCGTCCTCGAATCGGAGGAACGGCGCATCCTGGTCAAGGGGCGCACCGGCAAGGAGATGGAGCTGGTGGAGGACACCCCGCAGAAGGAGGT
>DAOUJA010000026.1:0-2114 GCA_034423175.1 Dehalococcoidia bacterium | reverse complement strand
CCAGGGTCGCGCCGGGCGCACCTTCTCCTACATTGAGGGCCACACCGCTATCGACGAGGCCAACAGGATCTTCGGCTACGGAGGCTGGGGATTCGAGCTGGTTGAGAACGTGAGCCTTCGGCAGATCGAGACGGTGGATGCCCGGACGGGCGAGGTGAAGGTCGTCGACATCTACACGGCCCCGGTCCGGGTCACGGTTCCGGGCGCTCCTCCCCGCACCGACATCGGCTTCCACGCCGTAACGGACGAGACCGCCGACGGACACGAGACCGCCATAAAGGGGTCCGTGACGGACGGAATGAAGCGGGCCCTCAGGAGTTTCGGCGACCGCTTCGGAAACGGCCTCTACGGAGACCAGGCCCCGGCAGCCGCGCCTGCCAGGGCGGAGCGCGTGCCCGTCGAGGCCGACCGCAAGGCCCTCCCCGCCACGGCAGGCCGGAGCGACGACGACAACGACGAGTACCTCCGGAAACGGGTGGTCGAGTTGGGCTTGGAGCAGGGCTTCAACAAGGACGAGGTGCGGACCGCGGTACTGGACAGAACGGGCAAGAGCCTCGACGACCTGTCCGCCTCGGAGTTGAGTCCCCTCGTTCAGGCTGCCGCGAAGAAGGTCCGGCAGATGCGGGAGGAGTAAGTCCCACGTACCGCATCGAGCAGGGCCGTCTCCTTACGGCAACGGCCCTGCGCATCGATTAGAGAAAGGAGGACAAGACGGATGACGACCGCAACATACACACCCTGGGGTTGGACGAGGGACTTTGTGGAATTGGCCGATGGCGTCCTGAGAGTTACCACGCCCAGCCACGGCGGGCTGAAGCTCAGCCGCGAACGGTGGGACGACCTGCCCACTGTCGTTCGGGACGCGATGCTCACTCCCACCTACGCGGAAGAGGACTGTGAAGAGCCCATCGTCAGAACGCTCCTGGGCGTTGGCGACGACGGGGACAGAGAGATGGCGCTGATGGTGGCGGGGTACTTCGACCGGTACGCTCCTGCGCTCCCGCTGCTGCGCCGCCACTCGCCCGGCCTCCACTACCACGCCATCGCCTACCGGGGCGGACTGGAGATGGGCCCCTTCGAGCGGTTCGACACCCGCGTGGAGGCCGAGTCGTTCGCCAACGACCCGGAGATGGTGAGGAGATACGGGCGGATGGAGGCCATCGACTGCACGGGCACCCGCCCGCTCCCGTATCGGGGTACGGGACATGCCGGCCTGCCGGAAGGGGGTGGGCCATGACCGCCAGGACACGGAACAGGCCGCGCAGCCTGCCCAGCACCACGACGAAGCTCCAGACGGAGATGGGGAGTCTCTTCGTCACCGTATCGACCGATGAGGACGGCGAGCCGTTCGAGGTCTTCGGCTTCCTGGGGAAGGGAGGCTCGTTCCAGCACGGCGTTGCCGAGCTGGCCTGCCGCCTGATCTCCCTGCACCTGCGGAGGGGAACCCCTCTGGAGGAGGTGATCGACCAGATTCAGGGGATACAGGAGATGGCGCCCTTCTGGAACACGTTGGGCGATGGCCGGAGCGTCCCCGTCCTGGGGCTGGGTGATGGCATCGCCCACATCCTCAAGGCGCACCTGAAGACCAGAACGGAGCGGGAGACGGCGAAGGTGAAGGCCGCTGCGAGAGCGGCACGGACAACCATTCCTCTACAGGACACAAGGAGGCAATGACGATGACAACGACGATTGACAATGACAGGGCGGAGGTATACTCGCGTCCTGCCGCCCGGTTTGACGAGGACGGCAACCTCGAGGTCCGGGCCTCGGCGACCGGCAACTGCCGCCGTGCCCTGTGGTACACGGCCACAGGCTACGCACCGACCAATCCGCCCGGCGACGACTCGGTGACGGCGATGGAGGCGGGCAACGCCCTGGAGCCCGTGTTGCTCCGGGCGATTGAACGGGCCGGGTGGAAGGTGGATCCCGCCGACCCCCAGGACCCGCAACCGGTATCGGTGCGCGTCGGTCCCAACCCCGTATCGGGTACGGGGCAGGCTCTGATCGTGACCGGCCACCCCGACGCAAAGGCACGAATGCCCGTGCCCGCAGACGGACCGGTCGCCGAGGACTCAGGCGCGGTTTCGATGTTCCTCTTCGACGACGAGACCCCG
>DAOUJA010000025.1:0-92401 GCA_034423175.1 Dehalococcoidia bacterium | reverse complement strand
ACGGCGATCTCGGCCATCGCCTGGCGCGTCCGGTCCTCGCCGTGGAGGTGCATGTAGCGGGTGGCGGCCATCGAGTAGTTGATGGGCATGCCGATCATGCCGTACGGCATCTCATACATGGCGGAGGGCAGGTTGGGGTCGCGGGGGATGGGGACGCGACTGCTGCGCCCGGCCTGGCCGTGCGTGATGAGCGCCACCTCGCAGAGGCCGTTGGCGATGGCATTGGCGGCGTGCCCCACGTGGACGACGAACGAGGCGCCGCCGACCGTGGTCGTGTCCGTGTAGCGCGGCGCGAGGCCGAGGTAGTCGGCGAGGTCGTAGTTGACGTAGCCGGCGGTGAGGAGGCCGTCGACGTCGTTGCGCGTCAGCCCGGCGTCCTCGAGCGCGTTGTGCGCGGCCTCCGCGTGGTGGGCGAGCGCCGACTTGTGCGGCACGAGCCCGATCTCGTCGGACTCGGCGACGCCGACGATGGCTGCTGCTTTCGAGGTGCTGGTCATGGCCGGAGTCTAGCGCATCCTGCGCTAACCCATCCCCATCTCCGCCATGCGCTGCATGAGCGTGGCCTCATCCACGTCCTCGACGTGGGTGGCGAGCGTCCAGTGGACGCCGCAGGGGTCGGTCACACTCGCCATGCGCTCGCCGTAGAAGTGGGTCTCGGGCTCGGCGTCCGAGGTTGCGCCTGCGCTCACGGCGCGTGCGTAGGCGGCGTCCACGTCGGTGGTGTAGAGGTGGATGTGCGCCGTCTGGGCGGGGAAATCGGGCGGGACCGCGTCGGAGAGCATGACGATGGCGCCATCGATCGCGATCTCGGCATGCGCGAGCAGGTCCTCGGACATGGGGATGCGCATGCGCTCCACCGCGCCGAAGGCGTTCGCCAGGAAGTCGATGTAGCCGCTCGCACCCTCCACGACAAGGTAAGGCGTGATGGCGGTGTAGCCGTCCGGGATGGGTTTGACGTCGGACATGGGGGCCTCCTTCTGCTATGTCTGTGCGGACTGTCCCTTCGCCGCGAAAAGTGAGCCAAAGTGAGCCAAAGTGAGCCACTTTACTCCTGACGCTGGGGGCTGCCCGCATGGCCGCGGGGTTCCGCAGCCGGGGAACATGGTAGGGCAGGGAGGGGCGGCGGCGTAAGGGGCGGGTGTCAGCAATCTCGCATCGATGGGCAGGATGGCCGGGTGGGTACGGTTCCGTCGTTGCTGAGGAGGCAGGAACCTCGCAACCCCATGCGTGGCGTGGCACACCGACGCTCCGCCGTCCCACCTGCCAGCGTATGCGATTCACAGCGCGATCATGAAAGGGGGCGTGTATCACAAAGGGTGAAGAGGACGTTGATTCAAACGTCTCGGTGCTCTGAACAGTTTACAGGTCTATATTGACTGTCGGACAACCCAAGCTTATGGTTATGTCGAAGAACATAGGGAGATACAATGATACCGGCAGAGTTAAGTATTCCTTGTGACTACCAGGATTGCGGAGCGAAACCAGGACAACTGTGTTGCTCCAAGAATCGGAAAACTGGAGAGATAGAACCTCAGCGAAACTATCTACATGGCGAGAGGCACCAGAGAGTTCTCACAGTAAAGTGCCCGGAAGTAAACTGTCAGGCAATGGAAGGTAAGAATTGCCGGCCAGGACTAAAGAATAGAACCCAAAGCGTACACGCTGGCAGGATCATGGCCTACAGAGCATCCCAAGACTCACCGTGGACCGATTTTGTCCAGCGTGCTCAGAAGTATGTGAGCACAGGGCTTCTTGATATAGAAGAAACTAACTACAAACTCGAGATAGCGGGGAATCTGGCAGAAGCGCGAACTGCGGTGCTATCTGACGCCGCTGACTGGAAAGAACGCTTGGCAGATGGATTCGAGCTGAGAGACCTCAATTTTGTCCCTTGGCAGACCAGGGATAAGTTCAAGGCGTGGTGTAGGGAGAACCCGGACGATGCGCTGACGGTATTGAAAGCACTTTGGGCGAGGAACAACTGGAGTGTTTCCGAACGGATTGACGCATTCCGCGTAAGGCTGCCGCAGTCTGTAATCAGCGGTTTGGAGCGGCGCGGAGTTCGCACCAATTTCACATCCCTACTGCTGATGGCTCTGGACTCTGAACGGTATCCCCCGTACCAGGCTGGGGTGTTTCATGACGCGTATACGCGTACAGGGTATCCGCACAATCCTGACGACTCCAACGAGGCGGTTACATACGAGCACGCCCTAGGTTTCCTCGACCGGTTCATAGAGGAAGCCGCCCTGCGTGGACTCGTGTTGCGTCACCGCCTCGACGCGCAGTCGGTGGTTTGGGCTCTGAATAAGGGCCGTGACCGAACAGACGAACCCCTGACTCTCGAACCGAATTTGCAATCGCTCGCCAATGACCTGTACTTCGAAAATGCTTCATTCCTCGAAGAAATCGCCACGCTCCTCAAAGAGAAGAGGCAGGTCATCTTCCAAGGGCCGCCCGGCACGGGCAAGACGTACGTTGCGCGTGCGCTCGCTAAGCATCTCGCTGGGAGCGAGGAGCGGGTGACCTTTGTGCAGTTCCATCCTTCCTACGCCTACGAGGATTTCGTGCAGGGCTTTCGCCCACAGACTGAGGGCGGGCAGCTAGGGTTTGAATTGCGGGACGGGCCACTGCGAAGTGCGGCGAGGCAGGCTGCGATAGACGAGGATGCGAAGCACTTCCTCATCATCGATGAGATCAACAGGGCAAATCTTGGCAAGGTGTTCGGCGAGCTGTACTTCCTGCTGGAGTACCGCGATGAAGAGATACGCCTCCAGTATTCGGATGAACCGTTCTCATTGCCGGAGAACCTGTACATCATAGGGACCATGAACACCGCCGACCGCTCCATCGCGCTGGTGGACCTTGCGCTGCGGCGTCGGTTCTCTTTCGTGGAGTTCAATACCGGCGAGGAACCAGTCAAGGGACTGCTGCGCCGTTGGCTGGAAAAGAATGCTTCTGGCATGGAGTGGGTCGCGGGCATCGTTAAGCGAGCGAACGAGCGGCTGGACGACCGTCACGCCGCCATCGGCCCCAGCTACTTCATGAAGGACGACCTGACGGAGGAGCGCGCCCGGCGCATCTGGCAGCACGACGTCCTGCCGTACATCGAGGAGCGCCTCTACGGACAACACGACCGCCTCGGCGAGTTCGACTTCGACGTACTGCGCTCCGGTGGAACGGGTGAGAGCGCGGTGGAGCAGAGCGACGCGGATGCCGGAGACGAGGACGACAGCGAGGGTGATGCGTCAGATTGACCTGCAAGAGTACCGACAGAGCCAACCGCAGGTGCTCTCCATCGCGGAACGCGACGCGCTGCAGACGGCACCGCTGTCCCTGACGCTCGAACCCGTCACTGGCACGGAGGGCGCGTACACGCTCACCCCTGCCTCCATGGTCGGCGCAATCGAGATTGGCGGGCTGTCGGTTCTCATCCGCCCGAAGATTGGCATTCGGCACCTGCTCTCGCTCGCCTGCTACGCCATCGGGAAGGTCAGGTTCAGGGAGACAGATTTCGGGTTCCCGGAGGACACGGCGCTGCCTGACGCACTGGCTCTTGCGCTCGTCAGTGCCTCACGCCGTGCGTTCTCACGCGGCTTGCTCCACGGCTACCGCACCGAGGAGGAGGCACTGCTCACGGTGCGCGGGCGCATCCGGTTCGACGACCAGGTACGGCGGAGGTTCGGCATCCCGCTGCCGGTCGAGGTGCGCTACGACGAGTTCACCGACGACATCCTCGCCAATCAACTTGTGAAGGCGGCGGTCGTGCGGCTCGGCGGGATGCGCCTGTGCTCGCGCGAGGCCCGTGTGGGGTTGGGATGGGTCGCGGCGATGCTCGACAACGTGTCGTACATGGAGTTTCCGCCGAACGACGTACCCGAGGTCACGTTCGACCGGCTCAACGCGCACTACGAGCAGGTCGTCGCCCTGGCGCGGCTCGTTCTGCGTCGAGGGGCGTTCGAGGCGGACAGGGGACAGGTGCGCGCGTCCGGCTTCCTCATGGACATGAACGTGATCTTCCAGGAGTTCGTTACGGTTGCGTTACGGGAGGAGCTGGGCGTCTCCGAACGTCTCTTTGGGGAGAGCAACATTCCCTCGCTCGATGAAACAGGACGTGTGCACCTCCGTCCGGACCTCGTGTGGCGGGATGGCTCCTCCTGTGTATTCGTGGGCGACGCCAAGTACAAGCGGATCCGCGATGAGCACATCCCCAATGCCGACCTGTATCAACTGTTGGCGTATACCACCGCGCTCGGCCTGCCGGGCGGGCTGCTGATCTATGCACAGGGCGAACGAGAGCCTGCGACC
Organism: Dehalococcoidia bacterium; assembly: GCA_034423175.1. Taxonomy (GTDB): domain Bacteria; phylum Chloroflexota; class Dehalococcoidia; order Lucifugimonadales; family Australimonadaceae; genus Bin16. The sequence goes on along the minus strand of DAOUJA010000025.1, from coordinate 88,093 downwards.
TACACCGTACGCCACTCCGGCAAGCGGTTGGAGGTCGCTGCGCTCGACCTCTCCGGCACGCTTGAAGAAGTGCTGAAGCGTGTGCACGAACTTGCGGGGAGGGTGCGGGAGTTGCGCGACGAGGCGGGGCAGATGCGACGCGTTGCATAGGGCAGGCAGGGGCGGGTGTCGCTGTGGGGCGATCGCCCAGCCTCGTGAGGTCGTGGCATAGGGTGGCCCGACAGGCTCACCACGAATGGCTGCCAGGCTCCGGTGTTACGCTACTTCTACTCCATGAGCCAGAGACGCATCCTGCAGACGCCCACCCTCATTACCCTGACCTTCCTCGCGATTGCGCTTGTCGCATGTGAGTCAGCTCAGCCGACGGTTGCCATGATGGAAGCCCATACGGCTGCGCTCCCATCGGCAACCGCCGTCGCGCCGACCGCTGGTGACCCTGGTGCTGGCCACCCTTCCGCGATGGAACTCCTCGCTCGTGCCCGAGAGGCGATGGACCGGCAGAGCTTCCGGGGCGGCAACGCCTTCGTACCCAAGCTGTCTGAGTCACCCGACCCAGCGTTCACTTATGTCCCCGGCCTCACATTCCTTCAGGAGGTGGGCGGCGATTGGGCCCCATACATGCTCTTCTCGGACGAGTCGTTCTTCTCTTCTCATGGCGGCGTTCGCTGGTCGACGTCGAGTGAGGGCTCCATATATGGGGTCTACTTCGGCGTCTTACTCGACCCACGGGTAGCACTCAGGTTCGCCACTAATCCGGAGACAACCGGAGAAGAGACCATCGGCGACCACACCTACCTGGTCCTGTCCACCGACATCGACGTGGAGGCCATTCTGGACAGGGCGCCTCCCAACAAGCCATACGTTGACATCACCCTACGCTTCCCGTACCCGGAAGGGGCCGACGCCCAAGGGCTCAGGGCGCTCGGATACGAGGTACGGGGTTCCTCGCTTCAAGACTCCGCCGAGTGGGTGGCGTTCAAGGGGTCCTACCAACTGACGTTCGCAGAGCAGGGCGACCGTCAGGGTCAGCAAGGTGGCGAACGGGAGGTATATGCCTCGGTCATCGTCGAGGACGCTGCCGAACTGGAGCCTTCGGCGGAGCAGGAGATACGAGCGGCCCTGGAAGCCTACGGCGCCGACCCTGACCTCATCGAGGGGGCACGTGTCCGTCCCGTCGTTCAGGACACACGTGAGGTCCTGCGTCAGCAGTGGGAAGGCATCCATGCCCGGCTGTGGGTAGACACAGAGACCGGCCTCGTGCGCCGCTTGGCAATCGACCTGCCATCCTTTGGCGGGGGAAACGTGATCGGGTTCTGGGGCTACGAAAACGACATTGAAATACAGATACCCACCGACATCATGGATGCCCGGCGGGCCGATGCGCTGGACGGGATAACCCGAATAAACGATGACATTCTCCACAAGGCACTGCACCAGCACAATACCGAACATGGCCGCTATCCCGAGGAGTTGACGCCTGAGACAGTGCGGGATGCCCTGGAAGCCCTCGAGCTCAGTTGGCCCACGAACCCGTTCAGCGGCGCTCCGGTACGCCATGCGCCGGACAGCGCGGGCGATTTCCACTACGCCGTTGATGGGAACGCTATGGGGAACGACTATGCACTGCTGGCCTACGGCTGGGACCTGGTACTGTCAAACAAGTATTTCCAGAACTAGAGTATCCGCCGGAGGGGAGGCAACTCCAGAGCCGGACCTCCTGGAGCAGGGCTTGGAGGACGCTCGGTCTGTGGACAGCCCGGCCTCGCTGCAGTTGTCCGTTTGCTAACGGAGAGAGGCGGCGTTGTTGTCAGCAGAACGTTGTCTGCGGGATACTTACGGCGTCCTGTGAGGCAGCGATACGCCAAAGGAGCGAGGACATGACTACGGCGGTGAAATACAAGGCAATCGACGCTGACGCGCACGTCATCGAGAGCGAGCAGACATGGGACTACCTCGACGAGGCGGACAAGCAGTACCGCCCGTTCCTCTTCACCAACCCCGAGAGGCCCGCGAGCCGCTACTGGGTGATCGACGGGCGCATCGCCGGGCTCCGCCCCGCGTCGCCGGTCGAACGCGAGCTGAAGGCGATGTCGGAGCGCGCCGGACGCGACCTCGTGACCGCCGAGGAGGCCCGCTCCCTCGACGACATCTCGCTGCGCCTCGCCCATATGGACCGGCTCGGCGTCGATATCCAGATCCTCCACAACACGCTCTGGATCCGCGACGTGTCGCAGCGGCCCGAGGTGGACCGCGCGCTCTGCAAGGCGTGGAACCGCTGGATGGCCGAGGCCTGGAAGGAGTCCGGCGGACGCCTGCGCTGGGCCGCCGTCCTCCCGCTGACCGACCTCGACACCGCCGTCGACTGGATGCCGTGGGTGAAGGAGAACGGCGCGGTGGGCGTGGTGACAAAACCCTTCGAGGGGCACCGCTTCATGCTCGACCCGTACTTCTACCCGTACTTCGAGGCGGCGCAGGAGAACGACCTCTCGATGACGATCCACATCGCGAACGCGAACGAGGCGTACGTCAGCGCCATCGCGTCCGCCTACGACCCGAGCGGCGGCCTGCCGACGTTCCGCATGCCGACCGTCCACGCCTGCAACGGCCTCATCCTGAGCGACATCCCCAAGCGCTACCCGGAGCTGCGCTGGGGCTTCATCGAGTCGTCCTGCCAATGGGTGCCGTGGATCATCCACGAGTCCTCCCGTCGCGCCAAACAGGCAGGCTGGTACTACCCGGACAACCCGTTCAAGGAATACAACATCTACGTCTCGGCCCAGACCGACGACGACTTCCCGTACGTGTTCGACTACGTTGGCGACGAGAACATCGTCATCGGCACGGACTACGGCCACACGGACACGTCCAGCGAGGTCGACGCCATCGAGACCTTCCGCAACCTGGACACCATCAGCGAGGAGTCGAAGCGCAAGGTGCTGGTGGACAACTCCGTGGCGCTCTACGGTCTGTAGGAGGAGGGACGCCGCGTGCCGCACGGGGGCGCTCTTCGGGGCGCCCCTTCTGCTCTTCGGGTCACTGGTGGAAGCAGGACATCGTTCCGTTGCTATTGATGCAGTGATGCACTTCTATTATGCTGTGCACCATGAGAACGACGATCTCCCTCGACGAACAGCTCGCGAAGCAGGTGCAACGCGGCGCAGCGGCCCGCGGCATGAGCGTGAGCGCCTTCATCGCCGGGGTCCTGGACGACGCGCTGAAGCGCTCCGATCCGCTCGAGCCACCGCCATTCCGGCTGGTGACCGTGCGCGGCGTGCGCCCCAGGCCCAGCGTCGACCTCGACCGGACGCGGGCGCTCGACGCACGGGACGACGAGGCGCGGTTCGCGGGCGGACGTTGACGTGCTGCGATGCTGCTGCCTGACGTAAACGTCCTCATCTACGCACACGTCGAGGACTCGACCCCCGACCATCCCGAATACGCCCGCTGGATCACCAACGTGGCGACCGGGCCGGAACCGTTCGCTCTCTCGGTCCTCGTCCTCGGGGGCTTCCTCCGCGTCGTCACGAACCCACGCGTCTTCGACCCGCCATCCACGCTCGACCAGTCGTTCGCCTTCGTGTCCTCGCTCCTAGAACGCCCCACGGCGCGCATCGTGGGCCCAGGTCCCGACCACCTGGGGATCTTCGAGCGTTTGTGCCGAGAGTCCGGAGCCACGGGGAAGCTGGTTGCGGACGCCCAGCACGCGGCGATCGCGGTGGAGCATGGCTGCACCCTCGTATCGACCGACGCCGACTTCGGCCGGTTTCCGGGGCTCCGGTGGCAACACCCGCTGCGTCCCCGCAGAGCGTAGCCTCCAGCCGCTTACGCTTTCGGCTCCTCGATGATGCCGAAGAGGTTGCCCTGCGGGTCCTCGCAGTAGGCGTGCGTGCCGACGTAGGGGATCTCGTTCGGGCCGAAGACGAGCCTGCCGCCCGCCGCTGCCACCTTCGCCAGCGTCTCGTCCAGCGAGTCGACCAGCGTCGTGTTGATGACCGGCTGCGGGAAGTGGCGCTTCATGATGGCGCCGTCGATGCCGGGCTGGTCCTTCGGCCCGGTCTCGGCGAGCCAGTACTCCTGCTGGAACTCCTCGGAGCCCGACCACGACTGGAACTTCCAGCCGAGCACGTTGCTGTAGAAGTCCGCCAGCTTCGCCGGGTCGTCACCGAGTATCTCGAAATGGACCGGTCTGCCCATGCGTTACCCCCGAATCTGCTGCGCAAGCGCGTCCGTGCGCGCGGCCATGATGAAGTCGTTGCGGTGCAGGCCGCCGAGGAAGTGCGTCCACCACGACACCGTCACCCGTCCGTACTCGGTGACGATGCGCGGGTGGTGCCCCTGCTCCTCCGCCGCCTCCCCGACGGCGTTCGTGAACGCCAGCGCCAGCGCGAACGTCGTGAACCGGAAGGCGCGGACCAGCTGGTCGATGCCGTTCTCGTTCGCGACGCTCCAGTCCGGCAGATCCGCCAGCATCGCGGCGGCCTCGTCCGCCGTCGCGAGCGTCGACTGGGCGTTCAGTTCCACGCACTGTTCGTCTGCGAGCGCCATGCGCGGAGTTTCGCGGGTCAGGGCGCTGGCCGCAAGCGCGCCCCTGCGTCCAAGGCAGGCGAGGTTCCTGCCTCCGCAGGAACGACGGTGCTGCGCCCTGTGCTAGCATCGCGGGCATCCTCATGGTTCGGAGCGGGACGCACATGCCGGTAAGCGGAGCGCAGATCATCACGCGGGCGTTGCGGGAGGAAGGCGTCGATACGATCTTCACCCTCGCGGGCGACCACATCCTTCCCCTGCTGGACGTGCTGTACGACGAGGAATTCCGGCTCATCGACTGTCGCCACGAGCAGGCCGCCGTGCACATGGCGGAGTCGTGGGCGCGCATGACCGGCAGGCTGGGCGTCGTCGCGGTCACGACGCCGGGGCACGCGAACGCGCTGCCAGGGCTTATCAACGCGCAGTCCACGGAGAGCCCCATCCTGAACATCGCGGGGTCGTCCGACCTGCGGAACTACCACCGCGGCATCATGCAGGAGATAGACCAGGTGGGCATCGCTCGGACGGTCACGAAGGGCGCGTGGCTCGCCCACGACCCGCGCCGCATCCCCGACCTGATGTCGACCGCCATACGAGCCGCGTTCGAGGGCCGGCGAGGCCCCGCGCACCTGACGGTCCCGGTCGACGTGCAGAGCACTATCGTCGAAGAAGAAGAGGTGCGCTGGTCCGGCGCGGAGTCGTACCGGCGCACGAGGCCCATCGTCGCATCGGCGGAGGCAGTCGAGGAGGCGGTGCGCGTCCTGCGCGCGGCGGAGCGTCCCATCATCATCGCGAGCACACCGTCGGCGTACGGCGACTGGGGCCACATCTACGAGCGGCTCATCGAGACGACGAAGATACCGATCCTGACGGAAGAGGCGGCGCGCGGCATCGTCCCGGACGACCATCCGTACTGCTTCGGCTTCTTCGACCTGAGCCAGCACACCGCAGCGAACCTCGTGCGCGAGGCGGACGCGGTGCTCTTCCTGGGCAAGCTGCTGGACTTCACCATCGGTTTCGGCTTCGGGCCCGTCATCCCGAACGACGCGACGGTCATCCAGGTTGAACCGGAGCCGACGCAGGCGGGGCGTAACCGGGGCGTCGACCTCGCACTCGTGGGCGACGTCGGGCCCATCGCGGCGCAACTCGCGGACGCGGCCGCCAGGAGCGAGTGGCCCGAGCGTCCGTGGGTTGAGCGCTTCCGCACCGCGGTCGCAGAGCACAAGACGTACCTGGAGCAGTATGTCCTGGACGAGATGCCGCTTCGTTCCATGTTCGTGCACCACGCGCTTGCGCAGCGGCTGCGGCGCGACGACGTGCTCGTATTCGACGGCGGCGATTACGCGTACTACGGGCGCGCGTACCTGCCGGCGCTGACGCCGCGCTCGTGGTACTACCTGCCGAACCTCGGCATGCTGGGACAGGCGGTCCCCATGTCCATCGCTGCGAAACTCGCGAGGCCGGAGTCGCGCGTGTTCTGCATCACGGGCGACGGCGCGTTCGGGTTCAACGCGATGGAGGTCGACACGGCCGTGCGCCATGGATTGAAGGTGGTCTTTCTGGTGGGGAACGACGCGGCGTGGGGCATCGACAAGAACCTTCAGGTGGGGTTGTACGGCAAGGCCGTGATAACGGACCTCGTGCCGTCGCGCTACGACCTCGTGGCGCAGGGGCTGGGCGCATACGCTGAACTTGTCGAGCGCCCCGAGGAGCTCGGTCCGGCGCTCGACCGCGCGCTCGAGGTGGACGGCCCGGCGCTGCTGAACATCCGCGTGCAAAGCCAGATCAGCCCGCGCGCGCAGGCCGTGGTGAACAGCCGGAAGTTCGGAGGTGGTCTGTGAGCCGTCTCGTTGTCTACGGAGCAGGAGCGATCGGGGGGCAGATCGCGGTGCGGCTCGCCAATGCGGGACTCGACCCGCTCGTGGTGGAGCCGTGGGAAGCGCAGCGCGATGCGATACAGTCGCGCGGCCTGACGATGCAGACGGAGGGCGGCGGCGAGGAGCACGCCACGCCGGAAACCATCGCGCCGCACGAGCTTGGAGAGGAGATGGACCTGCTCTTCCTCTGCGTGAAGTCGTACGACACCCTGGAGGCGCTCGCGTTCATCAAGCCGTGGCTGGCCGAGGACGGGCTGCTCATCTCGATGCAGAACAGCATCAACGAGGAGTGGATAGCGCCGGAGGTGGGAGCGCAAAGGACGGTGGGCGGCGTCATCCTCGTCAACGGCTCGTTCCTGGAGCCGGGGCGCGTGCAGGCTGCGGGATCCGTCAGCCGGGCTTCCGCCTCTGCGTCGCTGCCGGGAGTCTATGTCGGAGAGTATGGAGGGTCTGCGGGAGCGAACGCCCGGCGCGTCGCGGACGTACTGGGGCACGTCTGGCCCGCCGAACCGGTAGACGACCTATTGCACGAGCGCTGGTCCAAGATGGTGAACAACACGATGCTCAACCCTGTCTCGGCCGTCGGCGGGATGCGGTCTGCGGAGCTGCTGGCCAATGCGGACGCGCGCCGCATCGCGGTGCGTCTGGCGGCGGAGACGATGCGCGTCGCCGAGGCAGAGGGGCACCCGCTGGAGCGCATCATGGGCGACTACGACGCTGCGGACGTCCATGCCAACGCGGCGGGGGAGTCCGACGTGGTCGAACAGGGACTCGCGGCGCGCGCCGCAAACGTCGGGCCGGGCGCCATGACGTCCATGTACCAGGACGTGCGGCGGGGGCGGAACACGGAGGTGGACTATTTCAGCGGCCTGGTTTCTCAGAAGGGGGCCGTGCACGGCATCGCGACGCCGTACTGCGACGCCATCACCGCGCTCGTGCACCGCGTGGAGTCGGGCGACATCACGCCGTCCGCCGAGTCGTTGCGGCTGACGGACGGGTAGGGAGCGTCATCGGCCTCACGGCTTGACACGCGCTCACGCGACAGCGTTAGATACCCCCTGCCGCACGGCCTCCGAGCCGCGGCTTCGGAGGTTCTCCTTGCGATACCGCATGATGGGTGCGACCGGCATCCGGGTTTCCGAGATCGGCTTCGGCTCCGGCGACAACGCCGGGCTGCTGGTGAAGGGGGAGCCGGACGTGCAGCTCCGCGCCATCGAGCGCGCGCTCGAACTCGGCATCAACTATTTCGACACGTCCCCCGACTACGGCAAGGGCCTGGCCGAAGAGAACATCGGCAAGGCGATGCGCGAGATCGGCTTCCGCCCGGTCATAGCCACCAAGGTAGAGATCATGCCGGACGAGCTCGACCACATCGCGGACGCAGTCGTCGAATCGCTTGAGGACTCGCTGCGCCGCCTGCAGGTGGACCACGTCGACGTGCTCCAGATCCACAATCCCCCGAGCATCGAGACCGACACTACGGTCCCCGGCTGGCTGCACCTGGGGCTGGACGACTACCTCGGCCCCGGTGGAGCGCTCGAAGGGATGGAGCGCCTGCGCCGCGCGGGCAAGACGCGCTTCTTCGGGTTTGCCAACGAGGACGCGGATGCCGACGCGGTGCTGGCCCTCATGGAGACCGGCGAGTTTCATATGCTCAACGTGTGGTACGACCTGCTGAACCCGACAGCCGGCCTGGAGACGCCGGACGGCCTGGACGTGCAGCACGATTACGGCCAGTTCCTGCGCCGGGCCCAGGAGTTGGGCATCGGGACGGCGGTGATCCGCCCGCTCGCCGGCGGCGTGCTGACGGACCACGCAGTGTCGGGCGGCGGCAGGCACGCGCTTGCGGGAGGCGGACTCTCGCGCAACGCGGACATGTACCAGGCGATGGTGGAGCGCGCCAGGCCGTTTGCGTTCCTCTCCCGTGCAGGGCAGACGCTCTCGCAGGCGGCGTACCGTTTCATCCTGCAGGACGAGGCGACAACGACGGTGCTGGGCGGCTTCTCGGAGATGTCGCACCTGGAAGAAGCGGCAGGCTGCTCCGGAGCGGAGCCGCTCAGCGCAGAAGACATGGCGCGCCTCGACATGGTGTGGCGCTCCAACGTAGGGAAATGGGACCAGGAAGAGCAGTTCATATCGGGCCTGTAGGCCAGCAACCAGCCGGAGGAGGCAGAGACAGATGGACATTCAACTCAGCTTAGGCATGGCATCCAACCCCCGGACGTGGGCGATCCACGACGGCCGCGTGAAGCCGGACGGCATCGAGCTCATCCCGAGCCCGGTGCACGCATCGGAGCTCTTCTGGCGGCAGTTGAAGTTCGGCGACTTCGACGTCTCGGAGATGTCGTTCTCGTCGCTCATCATGGCGATGGCGGTGGGGGACGACCGCTGGGTGGGCCTGCCGGTATTCACGACGCGGCGTTTCTTCCACACCGGAGTCCTGGTGCGCAAGGACGCGGGCATCCAGTCGCCGGAAGACCTGAAGGGCAAACGCGTGGGCGTGCCCGAGTACCAGCAGACCGCGGCCCTCTGGACGCGCGGCGTGCTCCAGCACGAGTTCGGGGTCGAACCGAAGGACATGGAGTTCTTCATGGAGCGCGTGCCGGAGCAGAGCCATGGCGGCTCCACCGGTTTCAAGCCTCCGGAAGGCGTTACGGTCAACCAGATCCCACTGGAGAAGAACATCGGCTCGATGATGCTCTCCGGCGAGTTGGAGGCGACGCTCCTCTACATCGTCGACCCCAACCTGATCGACCGCAGCACAGCCGACCTCTGGCATCACCCGGACATCGCGCCCCTCTTCCCGGACGCGCGGGCCGAGGGCATCCGCTTCTACCAGAAGACGGGCCTCTACCCCATCAACCACGGCATGGTGGTGAAGCGGGAGATCGCCGAGGATCACCCGTGGGTGCTGCTCAACCTGATGAAGGCGTTCAACAGGGCGAACGACATCTGCAACCGCGAGCGCGCCGAGCACGTCGACTACTACGTCGAGACAGGGCTCGTGAACGAAGAGGGCGGTGCTGCGCTCAAGCAGCCACTGGTGCAGCACGGCGTACGTGCGAACCGGCTGGTGCTGGAGACTGCGGCGCAGTACTCGTTCGAGCAGGGCCTCACGCCCAAACTCGCGAAGCTGGAGGACGTATTCGCCACGAACACCCTGGACCAGTAGGCACGAAGCCCCAGCGCGCCAGCGATCGAGGAGGGCACCGATGCGCGCCGAAGAGAACGTACTGTTGACGCAGACCGGCGCAGGCACGCCCATGGGCGAACTGCTCCGGCGCTACTGGTGGCCGGTCACGAGCAACGGACGACTTCTCAGGGACCCCGTCGTGCCGGTGCGCCTGCTCGGCGAGGACCTCACGCTGTTCAAGGACAAGAGCGGCAGGATAGGCCTGATCGACCGGCGGTGTGCGCACCGCCGGGTGGACCTCTCGATCGGCATCCCCACAGAGGAAGGCCTCCGGTGCATGTACCACGGCTGGATGTATGCCGCGGACGGCCAGTGCATCGACCAGCCGACGGAACCGGAGGGCTCGCACTTCAGCGAGAAGGTCCGCATCAAGTCGTACCCCGTCCAGGAGCTGGGCGGACTGATATTCGCCTACCTCGGCCCGGAGCCTGCACCGCTGCTCCCGCGGTGGGACGTGCTCGTCTGGGACAACACGTACCGGCACGTCGGCGCATCCGTGTTGAATGCCAACTGGCTGCAGTGCATGGAGAACTCGGTTGACACGTCGCACACCGAGTACACACACGGCTGGTGGTTCGAGTATCACGTTCTGGACCGCGGAGGCGGCACCGGGGACCCGGCACAAGACGCCATCGCACAGGAGCACGCAAACTCGTTCAAGGTCCGTCACCTGAAGACCGAATGGGAGGTGAACGAGTTCGGCATTCAGAAGTTCCGCCTCCGTGAGGGCGAAGAGGAGGACACACCGGACTGGACGATAGGCCATCCGCTCGTGTTTCCGTATTTCGTGCGCCTGGGCGGAAAGATACGCAGCGAGCTGCAGATACGAGTGCCGATGGACGACGAACACACGTTGCACCTGGACTACATGGCGTACTGTCCCGGCCCGGACGTCGAGGTGCCTGAACAGGACTATGTGCCCTATTTCGAGCACCCGCTGTTCGATGAGGCGGGGCGCCCCATAGCCGACTACGTCCTCGCACAGGACCTGGCGGCGTGGTGGAGCCAGGGAGCGATAGCCGACCGCGAGAACGAGCGCCTCGGCGTCTCGGACCGCGGCGTCATCATGTTCCGCAAGATGCTGATGGACCAGATGAAGATCGTGCAGGACGGAGGCGACCCGATAAACGTGTTCCGCGACCCTGCCGCGAACGAGCGGATAGACCTGCCGGTCAACGTCGGACCGGGTCCGGTTGCCCGAGGCGAGTTCTCTGAGAAGGGCGATCACCGGATGAGCCTCACAGAGATGGGTGACGTCACCGCCGTTGTGGGCACAGACGCAGGGTTCAAGTTGAGCCACTACCACATGGACAGATACAGCCCCGCGCTGAACCAGATACTGGAGATATACCGCCGCTACGAAGAAGTGCGGCTGCAGCGAGCGTAACGCAGCATGATCGATTCCATCCTCACGGGCTTCCCCGCGATGTTCGAGGCGGGCGGGGAAGCCATCGGCAACCTTGCCGGTTGGCAACCCATCCTTGCCCTTGTTGTGGGAGTCATGGTTGGGGTCCTGAACGGAGCGATGCCTGGAGGCGCCGTTCCCAGCCTCATCGTGCTGCTCGGCTTCGCCTATGGACTCGACCCGTACATCGCGCTGCCGTTGGCCATCGGCATGGTCGCGACCGTTCCCACCGGCGACACGCTTCCTGCGGTGCTGCTCGGCATGCCCGGCTCCACGTCCGGTCAGGCGACGATCCTGGACGGCAACCCGCTCGCACGGCAGGGCAAGGCAGGCGTGGCGCTATCCGCCGCCTATTTCGCGTCGCTGCTCGGGGGCATCATCGGAGCCATCTTCCTGTTCCTTACCATTCCCATCGCCCGGCCAATCGTCAACACGTTCAGCGCAGCTGAGTTCTTCGTTCTCGGACTGGTTGCCATCGGTGTTGTCGGGGTCGTGAGCAGCGGAGCGCTCCTCCGCGGCCTCATCGCGGGGGCGTTCGGGCTGCTCATCGCCAGCGTCGGCTACGACGATGCCACCGGCGCGCACCGGCTCACGTTCGGACAGGACTATCTCTGGGACGGCATCCACATCATCCCGGTCGTCATCGGTCTCTTCGCGATCCCCGAGTTCTTTGACATGGTCGTGAGCGACGTGTCCATCGCGCGCCGCGCTGAGACCTCAGGGGTTGACGCCTCCGCGCAGCGCCGCGAAGGCATGATGTCCGTGCTGCGGAACTGGCTGCTCGTCATACGCTCCGCTGCCATGGGCGTGTTCGTTGGGCTGCTGCCGGGCATCGGCGGCTCGCTCGCGCAGTGGTTGTCGTACGCTTCGGCGCGCCAGACCGTGCGCGGGGGCACGCAGACCTTCGGGACCGGGGACATCAGGGGCGTCATCGCGCCGGAATCGGCTAACAATGCCGTGGACGGTGGCCAGCTCGTACCAACGCTCTTCTTCGGTGTGCCCGGCTCGGTCGGTATGGCGCTCTTCCTCGGCCTGTTGATCATCCTGGACGTGCGCCCGGGGCCGGACATGCTGAACAACCAGCTGCCGCTTACTATGACGATAGCGTTCTCGCTGGTGATGGCGAACGTGCTCGCCACCGGGATGGCCCTGGGTTTCACGCCATTGCTCACCCGCATCGCTTTTGTCAGGCCAAACGTTCTCGTCCCCCTGATCCTGGCCGTGATGACGATCGCCGCGTTCCAGGCGAACCGCTCGATCCACGACCTCGTGGTGATGCTGGCGTTCGGTGCGCTCGGCTACTTCATGAAGACCTACGGATGGCCGCGCCCGCCCATCATCATCGCCGTCATCCTTGGCGGCATCATCGAGCGGTTCTACGGGATCTCCAGCGGCGCCTTCGACTGGGTGAACTTCTCAAACCCGACGGAGGGGGTCTTCACACGTCCTGCAGTCATCATCATCATCCTGATCGCTGTCGGCACTGCCCTCTACACGGTGCGCATGCAGCGCAGCGTGAACCGCACCGTGGCACAACAGGAAGCCGAGTTCGCGGCTCGCGCAGAGACCTCTCAGCCTCCACCAGCCGGCGCGAGCGGCGATGAGTCACCAGGGCCGGCTCAGGTGCAGGCTGAGGACGCGCGTCGCCGCCCTCCGCTCGCGAGCCTCCTGCGTCCCACTCCCAGCGGCGTTTTCATTGCTCTACTCACGTTCGCGTTCGCCTTCACCTTCTGGCAGACCTTCGACTGGACGAGCCAGGCGGCGCGTCTGCCACGCGTCATTACAGTCGTTGGGCTCGGGCTCATAGCACTCTACGTGGCTTTCCACCTGGTCTTCCCCTCCTCAGGCCGCAGCCGCATCATGGACATCGGCAGGACCCGCACGGACGACGACCGCCGCGTGTTGATGCTCCGCACACTCAAGGCCATCGGCACCACGTTCGGACTCGTGCTGGCGATATGGCTCATAGGCTTCCAGATAGCCCTTCCGGGGTACGTCTTCCTCTACCTGTTCTTCTTCGGGCACGTCCGCTGGTGGGTTGCGCTGGGTTGGCTGGTCATCTTCCTCGTGCTCATCTACGGCTTCTTCGACGAAGTCATCCACATCCCGTGGATAGACCCAGTGCTCGGAGACTTCATCCCGGACATCCTGAAGGGCAGGGAGACGATCACACAGTTCTTCCAGTAGCAAGTTCTGTGGGAAGCAGGGCTGTCGTAGACGGGTGGCACATTGCGTGTTAGCATTCCGCGCTAACGCGCCTACGCGCGACCCAAGGAAGATCGGCATTCCGAGGAGGATAGATGCGCACTGCATTCACATCAGCAAAGCGGGCCCTGGGCCTGTTGGCGCTTGCGTCCGTGCTGGCGATGCTCGCCGTTGCCTGCGGAGGCGAAGACCCCGAGCCAACCCCGACGTCTGCTCCACAGCAGGCAGCCCCGACCGCGACTCCCACGCCTGAGGCGATGATGGAGGAGGCAGCGACTCCTACGCCTGAGGCGATGATGGAAGAGGCAGCGACTCCTACGCCTGAGGCGATGATGGAGGAGGCGGCGACTGCCACACCAACGCCGCGGCCGACGCCGACACCTATCCCCGTTGAAGAGCAGGTGGACTTCTCCGGCAAGACAGTGCAGATCACCGTCGGCTACGCACCTGGCGGTGGGTTCGACACGTTCGCCCGCATCTTCGCGCACCACCTTGCGGACGAACTCCGGGGCAATCCCAACGTATTCGTGAGCAACAAGCCCGGCGCCAACACCCTCGTGGCCGTCCGCTCCGTAATCGACAAGGACTACAGGGACAACCAGGTGGACATCGTCGTAGTCATCTCCACCCTCATCCAGCAGTCCATCCTGGGCGGGGTGTCCGAGTTCGACGCGGCGAACGACCTTGTGTACCTCGGCGCTCCGGACTACACGCCCAGCGACCAGACCTGGTGCATCCGCTCCGACCTTGCGATGAACCTGGACGAGTACCTGGCGGGCAACTACTCCCTCGGCCAGATCGGTCGGGTGGACACGTACGCAACCTCTTCCGAGTGGGCCGTGCAGGTTGGCTTCCCGTTCGAGCGCGTGTTCGGCTACACGGGGACGTCCGACATGGACGCGGCTTTCAACCGTCGCGAGATCGACGTAACGCCTACGTGCCGCGACTCGCAGGTCGCCCAGAACCCGGAGTGGGCGGAAGGCTATGCGACACCGCTCTTCTACACGATCATGGAACCGGAGTGGATCAAGGCGGGCAAGGCAGAAGGCAAGTACGAGTGGGTCAAGTCCATCAAGGAGATCGCGCAGGAGCGTCTTGGAGCCGGCGACGACTACCTGAACGCGTTCGACGCCTTGATGGCGGCGGCGGCATCCAGCCGCATCTATGCCATGCCTGCGCAGACTCCGAGCAACATCGTGAACGAGATGCGGGCCGCGTTCGAGCGCGTCGTGTCCAGCGACGACTTCGTGGCGGACATGAAGTCCCGGCGCTATGACGTCGGCCTGCGTACCGGCGACCAATACCAGGCGCAGGTGGAATCGTTCGCTGGGCTGCCCGACGAGACGCTGGACATCATCCGCGGGCTCTTCCCGGAATAGGTCCGACCAGCAGAACCTGAAAGAGAGGAGCGTCCACATCGGGCGCTCCTCTTGCGTTGGGGCGCTTCCGCGCTACACTTGCGCACGCAACAGTCGGAGGAACGGATGTACGACCGGCAGGTCATGGATGTCGAGGACGCACTGCGCGCCGTGGACGCTGCGATGGAGGCGGCGTCCGTCGAAGGTGCGGGGCCGTTGGCCGTGGCCGTCGTCGACGACAACGGCGACCTCGTCGCGTTCGCTCGCACGGACGGCACGCCGATATTCCAGCGGCGCCACGCCATCCGCAAGGCGTACACGGCGTCGCGGACAGGCGCGGACCTTGTGGAGTTCGCCGCCGAGCGCGCTCAGCGCGGAATGAGCGCCGCCGAATTCGACGAGAGTTTCGTGGGCGCTGCGCACGGCGGCGTTGTCGTACGCGCGGCAGGGCAGGGGGAAGTGGTGGGTGCTATCGGTGTCCAGGGCTTCGACCGGGAACTGGATGAGCGCCTTGCGCGTGTTGCGCTCGCAGCGCTGCGGGGAGAGACGACGTGAAGACGCGGAAGACGCTCGGACTGGCCGAGTCGCGGCAGGCACTCGCGGAGATGCTGCGCAAGGCCGACGAGATGGGCGGACGCCCCATCGCCATTGCGGTGATGGACGACCGCGGCGAGCTTATCTGCTTCGCCGCGCAGGCCGGGGTGAATGCGGCGCTCGCGCGTCAGAACGCCATGAAGAAGGCGTACACGTCAGCCTGCATGCGGGCCGACACGCTCGATTTCGCGGACCGGGCAAGCGCGTCGCCGCAGGGACTCGCGGGCTTCGGCAACCCGAACTTCACCATCGGCGGAGGTGGCGCGGTCGTCGTGGCGCCGGACGGCACGATCCTCGGTGGGCTGGGCGTCAGCGGACGCACCGCTGAGGAAGACGAGGAGATCGTCCAGGCCGGCAAGGCGTTCATCGGACGGCTCATCCAGGAGCAGGCATGAGTTTCGCTGGCAAGACGGTGGTGGTGACGGGCGGCAGCGGCGCGGTGGGGCGCGTGGCTTCGCGCAGGTTCGCGGAAGCCGGGGCGCAGGTGGTAGTCGCCGACATGGCGCCGCCGCCAGACGAGGCAGGCGCGGTCGTCTACCGCGAGACCGACGTACTTGACGAGGCGTCGGTATGCAGGCTGTTCGAGCGCGTCGCGTCGGACTACGGCGGGCCGCACGTGCTGGTGAACATCGCGGGCGGCTTCCGGTTCGGTCCGTCTGTCGAGGAGATGGCGGAGTCGGACTGGGACGGCCTGCTGCAGTTGAACCTCAAGTCGGCCTTCCTGACCATCAAGAACGTGCTGCCGTACATGAAGGCACAGGGCTACGGGCGCATCGTGAGCATCGCGGCGCGCAGCGGCCTGCACGGCGACCCGATGGTCGCGCATTACTCGGTGAGCAAGGGCGGCGTCATCCTGCTCACGCAGTCGGTCGCGGCGGAAGTGAAGGAGCACGACATCACCGTGAACGCGGTGCTGCCGAGCATCATCGATACTCCCGCGAACCGCGAGGCGATGCCGAACGCGAAGGTGGAGCGGTGGGTCCAGCCCGACGACCTTGCGAACGTGCTGCTCTTCCTCGCGTCTGAGGAGGCGCGCGCCGTCTCGGGCGCCGCGGTGCCGGTCTACTACAAGGCGTAACGCGCGCGCCCAGGAGGTCACGATGCCTGACATCGAACGAACGAACCCGGAGGGGCTGGCGCCGCCGCCGGGAGACCGCTATTCCCACGTCGTGCGGTGGGGCAACCTTGTCTGGATAGCGGGGCAGACCTCCCGCGGACCGGACGGCAAAGTGATCGGGCTGGACAATGCGCCGGCGCAGGCACGGCGGGTCTACGAGAACCTGCGCACTGCCATCGAGTCGGTTGGCGGGACGTTCGCCAACATCGTCAAGGTAACTATCTTCGTGACGTCGGAGGCGTACCTGCCTGCAGCGCGCGCCGCGCAGAACGAGTGCTGGGGCGACGCTCCGCCGCCCGCGAGCTCGATGGTCATCGTGCGCGCGCTTGCACAGCCGGAGTACTTCATCGAGATCGAGGCGTTCGCCGTGCTGGACGACTAGTGCGCGGACCTCACCGGCGTGCGGGCGCTAACGGGCGGGCGATGCGGCCCAGTTGTCGCCGCTGTCTGCAGGGCGCGGCCCCCACTTCCCGGCCTCGGCCTGTGCCAGAAACTCGGCAACGGCCGCGTTGAAGGCTGCAGGCTCTTCCAGGTTGCAGGCGTGTCCCGTGTGCGGCAGCATCGCCAGGCCGGAGTTCGCTACAGTGCGTCGCAGGAAGAGCGATGGCCCGACGCACGGGTCGTCCTCGTCGCCGCAGACTATGAGCAACGGGACGTCCACCCGCGCCAGGTCGGCCTCTCGCGTATAGAGGCTCGGACGCCTGCCCTGGAAACCTCGCAGCGTGTTGGCGGAGCCCTTGGCCGAGTGCGCACGGAACAGCGCAGCGAACCGCTCCCAGCCTGCGGGATCCTTCTCCCGGAACCGGATACGCGTCGAGCCGGCGAGGTACGCCTCCATGCCGGCCATGCCGCCGGCCTCCAGCAGCCCGGCGCGCTCTTCGGACTCGGTGAGGAAGGATGCGGGGTCGTCGCTGCCGGTGCCGACGCCTGCCGCGACGACGCTGAGGCAGCGGTCCGGGTGCGCGAGCATGAACTGCACCGCAGTGTAAGCGCCCATCGAGAGGCCGCAGACGTGTGCACGCTCGATCGCCAGCGCATCGAGCAGTCCCAGCAGCACTGCCACCTGGTGATCCCACGTGTACTCTTCCCATTCCGCTGGGACCTCGGAGGGCGGATAGCCCTTGGCGTTGTAGGTGACCGTCCGGTACCGACGGGAGAAGTAGTTCACCTGCTGCTCCCAGCTCTCCATGTTACCCGCGAACTCGTGGCAGAAGACCAGCGGCAGCCCGCCCCCGGCCTCCGCGTACTCGATGGCAGCGCCGTCCACTGTAACGTTCGGCATCACGCAACTCCGTGTATCGGTAGGTGGCAGCGATTCTAGCGCGTCGATGCGATACTGGCTTTCCCCCGAGCGACAGGAGGCGCGGTATGGTCACGACGAACACGACGAACTACGGCCTGATCCGCACCGTGCAGGTGCGCAATGAGAACATCCCCGGCGTGCTGGGCGCCTTGGCGACCGCTATCGGCAGCGCGGGCGCGAACATCGGCAACATCCGCACCGTTCACCTCAGCCAGAACCACGTGCTCCGCGACATAGACGTGCACGTGGAGGACGAGACGCACCTGCTGGAGGTGCTGCGCGCGGTGGGGCAGGTGCAGGGCGTGCGGGTGACGGAGACGCGCGACGAGGTGATGGACCTGCACCAGGGCGGCAAGATAGCGGTCGTCAGCCGCCAGCCCGTAGAGGACATCGCCATGCTGCGAAAGGTGTACACGCCGGGCGTCGCCGAGATATGCCGCGCCATCCACGCGCAGCCCAAGCTGGCACGGCGTTTCACCTCCATCGGCAGCACAGTGGCCATCGTGACGGATGGTACGGCCGTTCTGGGGCTGGGAGACATCGGCCTTGCGCCCGCGATGCCGGTGATGGAGGGCAAGGCTGCCCTGCTCCAGCAATTCGCGGGTGTGAACGGGGTCCCGCTCCTCGTCGAGGCGTCTACTGCTGACGAGTTCGTCGAGGCCGTCGTGCGCGTCGCGCCGACGTACAGCGGCATCCACGTGGAGGACGTCGCCGCACCCGCCTGCTTCGACATCGTGGCCCAGCTGCGGGAGCGGCTCGGCATCCCCGTGATGCAGGACGACCAGGACGGCACTGCCGCGGTCGTGCTCGGCGCTCTGATGAGCGCGATGCGGACGACCGGCAGGCGGCTCTCCGACGTGACGATAGGGCAGGTGGGCCTCGGCGCAGCGGGGCAGGCCGTGGCGTCGCTGTTGATGTACGCGAGCGGCAGGCCCGTCCTGGGCGCCGACGTGAACGAAGACTGCATCGCCCGCCATGAGCAACACGGCGGGCGGGTGTCGTCGCTGGGCGAGATCATGGCGACGGCAGACGTGGTGATCTCGACGACAGGTGTGCCGGGCCTCATCGCACCGGAGAGCGTGCGCAGCGGGCAGATCGTGTTCGCGCTCTCCAACCCGGACCCGGAGATACGCCCGTCGCAGGCGGTGGAAGCGGGCGCGTCGCTCGCTGCCGACGGGACGACCGTGAACAACCTGCTGGGCTACCCCGGCATCTGGCGCGGCGCATTGAGCACGCAGGCCTCCGAGATCAACCGGGCGATGCTGATCGCGGCCAGCGAGGCGCTGATGGAGGCCACACCCCATGGGGACCTCAGCCCCACGCCGCTCGACCCGGAGGTGCACCGGAAGGTGGCGTACGCCGTTGGCAGAGCCGCGGTAGAGAGCGGCGTCGGGGACGCGGACGGGTTAGCGGAAATCGAGTGAGAGAACTCGCGGAGAGGCTCAGCCTGCGAACATCGAAGGCGGCGCCGCAGGCAAATCGGCAGCAGTTTCGTTAATCCACAGCCAGTATGCGTGGCCGTTGCAGGCCATCGAGTCGTCACCTGGAAGGGCCTTGACCCAACCTGCAGCAGGCGGACCGTTGTGGTATCTGAACGCAACCTGCCATTGGACGTCATCGAGGTATGCGTCCAGCGAGCGCACAAGGGGGCGCTCGCCATAAGGTTGCAGTTCCGTGTCGACGACTCCGACGAGATTCCATCCCGGCATAAGGCCAACGACACCGGACAGCGAGGTGCTGTGGCACGGGACCAGAGGGCTGGTTTCGATAGCCGTGCGTTCCCTGGCGTGCACCCAGTATCCGTAACCTGCCTCGATCGAGCTGAGCTTTCCGAACCAACGGCCGTCGTTGTGCTGAACGGCAGTCTCCCAACCGCCATGTCGATAGGCGAGGACCGCATCGACCCTGGAACCAAGGGGGAATACGCTCTCCAATCCCGGCTGTTCCGGCGTCCCTGGGAACGAAACGAGGTTCCATTTTTCTACCAAGGGTATGGTGTAGGGCTTCACTGCAACCATGCCTATGCTCCTGGGTAACGAGTGACCGAACGAGCTGAATCACGTTCAGCAAATGCCAGGCGACAGTCTATCCAGCGCCTCAGAATTCCTCGTTGAAAGCGACCTGGCCGGTGACGGCGACCTGGTAGGCGGAGACGCGGCGTTCGAAGAAATTGGAGAGTTCCTGAACGTCCTGCAGCTCCATGAAGGTCAGCGGGTTGCGCGTGCCGAAGTAGGTGGGCAGCCCGAGGTTGGTGAGCCGCTGGTCGGCGACGTACTCCAGGTACTGGCGCACCTCGGTGACGGTGAGGCCGGCGACGCCGCCCTCCAGCAGGTCCTCCGCGAACTGCGTCTCGCAGTCGACGGCCTCCTGAATCATCTGTGTCACCTGCTCTTCCATGCGCTCGTCGAACAAGTGGGGATACTCCTCGCGGGCCGTGCGAACGACCTGCAGCCCGAACTCCATGTGTGCTGACTCGTCGCGAAATACCCAGTTGGTGCCGGATGCGAGGCCATTCAGCAGGCCCTTGGAGCGCATGAAGTAGACGTAGGCGAAGGCGGCATAGAAGAAGAGTCCCTCGATGCACGTGGCAAAGCAGATGAGGTTGAGGATGAACTGGCGCTTCTGCTCGTCTGTGTCCAGCGTGTTGAGACCGTGGATGGAGTCGATCCACCTGAAGCAGAAGTCGGCTTTCTGCTTGATGGAAGGGACGGTGTCGATGGCGCGGAACATCTCGTGGCGCTCGTCGACGTCCGGTATGTAGGTGTCGAGGAGGGTGAGGTAGAACTGGACGTGGAGTGCCTCCTCGAAGAGCTGGCGAGAGAGATAGAGCCGGGCCTCCGGCGCGTTGATGTGCTTGTAGAGGTTGAGCACGAGGTTGTTGGCGACGATGGAGTCGCCGGTGGCGAAGAAGGCGACGAGCCGCTGGATGAGGTGCTGCTCCGGCGGGGAGAGCTTGCCGTTCAGGTCCTTGATGTCGTCCGACCAGTCAACCTCGTCGACGGTCCACGTATTGCGTATGCCGTTCTTGTACATCTCGTAGAAGTCCGGGTAGCGCATGGGGCGAAGCGTGAGGTTGAGTCCTGGTTCGAGAATCATTGGCGGGTTCCTCTCTAGGTGACTGTTCGCTTAGGTGAACTAGCGAAAACACCCTGCGGGTATCACCTCTGCCGATTCCCATGGACTCTGTTACAAATGACCTTGTCATTGGCGGCGCTTTTCTATTGGATGATACTTCAAATGATACGATTCCTTCCCATATTCCTTCTTGGCTGTAGGCTTGCATAAGTGAAGGAACGTCGGCGAGGTAGTGCTGGCGATCAAGGCCCAAAACACGTAGACTACTACTCGGTGTTGTTAGCGTGTATTTGTGGTGCGGCTTTTTGGAAGGCGTTAATTTCCACGGTACAAATGCTAACGGAACGTTGGCGAGCCCAACGCATCGCCTAATGGTTGACTCTATGGACGTGTCAAATATCTGGCTCAATGCACCGACCCCACGGATACTCCAATCGTAGGATGCGGCAATCTTACTGAAAGGCTCCGCGGGCATCAAGATATCTGCAGCTAGTTGATTGCACGCCGCTTCGATTGGGTCACGAGGGCTTCCGCTACATACAGGCTTCCGGAACTGAATCTCTTGTGACTGAGCAAGCAAGAGATGTCCAATTTCATGAGCTATGGAGAAGCGCTTACGCGCGGGTAGATGGTTCTTATTGACGACTACGGTGTAGGCGTTCCCGTCGGGAACCATGAAGGCATCTGTCTCTTTGAGGTTTGCTTCAGTGATGGTAGTGATCCCATGCATATATGCAAGAGGACCGAGCGCCACAGGAAACGAACCTTCCGCAAGGAAGGCTATCGTTTGTTTGGCTCTCTGCATCTCAATCTTGTCCAAGTGGGTGTGTTCCTTTACTATAGGAGACTTGGTTGCTTGTTCCACGACACCTGAAGGATGTTGCGAACCTGTTGTTTGTTCAAAGGAATCCCATCGGTATTCCTGGCTGCGTGGTCAACTACTGTGCGATAGGCGGATGTGTCATCGAGTCGTCCCGCCTCATGGAGGACTTGATGGGTGATTGTGTATGCCTCGCAAATCTTCCCTGTTGCATCGGTAATCACTTCAATAGGAACCTCAATAGCTTGTGCTAGGTCCTGCGCAGCTTCTGGTGTGGCTGATGAGGATGAGAGAATCCCACTTAACATCGTCGCTGTGACGACGTGACATCGCCGGATAAGTTCTCCCTCGCTTAGCCGATTATGTTCGAGTACCCAAATGATGATATTGGTGCAAACCGGAATAGTAACCATTGTGGACTCCTTATGATTGTAGTTCTAGATCCAATCCGGGCGCGCCCTGCCTATTGACAGGCTTCGCAGGTCTCCGGGTTCTCCAGGGAGCAGGCGATCGCATCCTGGTCCGCGTATTCCTTCTCGGCGACGGCTATGGTCGTCTGGGTTATGCGCGTTGCCGGGCGGGAGCGGAGGTAGTAGGTGGTCTTCAGTCCGGTCTTCCAGGCGTAGAGGTACATGGAGGAGAGCTTGCCTATGGTGGGCGCGGCCATGAAGAGGTTGAGGGACTGGCTCTGGTCGATGTAGGGACCGCGGGCGGCGGCCATGTCGATGAGCGCCTTCTGCGGCAACTCCCAAGCGGTCTGGTAGAGCCGTTTCAGGTCGTCCGGGACCTCGGGGACGTGCTGCACGGAGCCGTCGCTGAGCTTGATGCGGTTGCGTATGGCTTCCGTCCAGAGCCCGCGCTCCTTCAGGTCCTCCACGAGGTAGTGGTTGATCTGGAGGAACTCGCCGGAGAGCGTCTCGCGCTTGAACAGGTTGGAGACCTGGGGCTCGATGCACTCGTAGGCGCCGCAGATGGACGCGATGGTGGCGGTGGGCGCGATGGCGATGAGCAGGGAGTTGCGCAGTCCGAAGCGCTTGATGCGCTCGCGCAACTCCGGCCAGTCCGGCCTGCTGGGCGTGACGCCCCAGAAGTCGAACTGCAGGTCGCCGCTGGCTGCGCGGGTGTCCTTGAACGTCTCGTGCGCGCCGCGCTCCTCCGCGAGCGTGCAGGAGGTGTCCAGCGCGCCGAAGTAGACCTCCTCCTGGATGCGTGCGCCGAGGTCGACGGCCTCTTGGCTGTCGAACGGCATGCGCATCTTGAAGAAGACGTCCTGCAGGCCCATGACGCCGAGCCCGACGGGCCGCCACTTGCTGTTGGAGTAGGACGCGGCGTCCGTGGGGTAGTAGTTGATGTCCACAACGCGATCCAGATAGCGCACGGCAATCTTCACGGCGCGGTGCAAGCGGTCGTAGTCGAACGTGCGGTCGTCGGTGACGAAGTGGCCGAGGTTGAGCGAGCCGAGGTTGCAGACAGCGGTCTCGTCCTTGTTGGTGACCTCCAGGATCTCCGTGCAGAGGTTGGAGAGGTGGATGACGTTTCCAGGCAGGAGGGTCTGGTTGGACTTGCGGTTGGCGGTGTCCTTGAAGGTCATCCATCCGTTGCCGGTCTGGGCGAGGGTGCGCATCATCCGTGCGTAGAGCTCGCGAGCAGGCAACTGTTTCTCGAACCGGCCGTCGGCCTCAGCCTGGGTGTAGATGCGCTCGAACTCCTCGCCGTAGGTGTCGACGAGCTCCGGCAGTTCCTTCGGGTCGAAGAGCGACCAGACGCCGTCTTCCTCGACGCGCTGCATGAACAGGTCAGGCACCCAGTTGGCGAGGTTGAGGTTGTGAGCGCGCCGGGACTCGTCGCCGGTGTTGTTCTTCAGTTCGAGGAAGTCCTCGATGTCGGCGTGCCAACTCTCCACGTAGACGCACGCGGCGCCCTTGCGCTTGCCACCCTGGTTGACGGCAGCGACGGACGAGTCGAGCGTCTTGAGCCAGGGCACGATCCCGTTGGACGTGCCGTTGGTGCCCGCGATGAGTGAACCCTGCGAGCGGACGCGCGAGAAGGAGACGCCGATGCCGCCCGCGAACTTGGAGAGCTTGGCGATGTCCGTGTAGCGGTTGTAGATGGCCTCCAGATCGTCCTGGGGCGAGTCCAGCAGGTAGCAGGACGACATCTGCGAGTGACGCGTGCCGGAGTTGAAGAGGGTGGGGGAACTCGGCATGTAGTCCAGGCTGGAGATCAGCTCGTAGAAGTCGATGGCGTCGGCGGGGCTCTCGGCGAGTCCGCAGGCGATGCGCAGGAAGAAGTGCTGGGGCGTCTCGATGCTGTCCCTGCCGGACGGGTGCTTCAGGAGGTAGCGGTCGTACAGGGTTCGGATGCCGAAGTACTCGAACAGCTGATCGCGCTCCGGCCTGACGGCGTCGTCCAGCTTCCGCGCGTTCGCGGTGACGAAGGCGACGACGTCGTCGTTGATCAGGCCGAGGTTGTGCCCGGCCTTCACGGACTGGGAGAAGGAGTGGATGTCCTGGTTGCGGACCTCCTTGTCGATGTAGACGGCGAGCAGGCGGGCGGCGAGCTTGGAATACTCCGGCTCCTCGGCAATGAGTGAGGCGGCGGTGCGGATGGAGAGCTCGTCCAGCTCGCTGGTGGTTGCGCCGTCGTACAGTCCGCTGATGGTGCGGGTCGCGACGCGGAGTGGGTCGACGCTGTCCAATCCTCCGGAGGAGCGTTCCACCGCACGCACGATCTTCATCACGTCGGCGGGCTCGAGGCCCCCGTTGCGCTTGCGGACGTGCATCGTTGTGGACGCGGCTGCGTCCGGCGGTATCTGCTCCGGCATCCCCGCGCTGAACTGGTCGGTATTCACCACGTAAGTCATTTCAAAAGCCTCCGAGGCCGCCCTCCCAGCGGCATCTGACTGCCCTCGTACAGGTGCGAACGGAGGGCAAGTATGCGCCGTCCATTGCTACCAGTCAACCCATATCTAGTGGATTTCTACAGATTCCCCACTAGATATGGTATCGCATTGCGGGCTTGCACACGAGTGGCTACGCGTGCTTGCCCGCCCTTCTACTCCCGGCTCAGCCGCGCAAGCGTGTTGCGTTGACATACGCTTCTGGCTTCCGGCTTTCGCGGGAACGGCGGAGGTCAGGCGGGAATGGCGGAGAAGGGGCGGGAACGGCGGAAGTCAGGCGGGGATGGCGGGTTTTTCGAAGACGATCTGGATGTCGTCTGTGTTGTGTGAGAGAAAGCCAGCCTCGCAGGCCCCGAGGTAGTAGTCCCACGTTTTGATGAAGTGATCGTCGTAGCCTTGCGCGCGCACTTCTTCTATGTGCTCCCAGAACGCCTTGCGCCACAGCCGCAGGGTCACCGCGTAGTGCTGTCCGATGTGGTGTGCGGACGCGATGATGAGCCCGGTGCGGGCGTTCGCCTGCTCCATCGCGGCGAGCGATGGCAACACACCGCCGGGGAAGATGTATTTCTGTATCCAGTTCACGCCGAGTTTCTGGGACTCGAAGCTCCGGTCGGGCACGGTGATGACCTGCATCGCCAGCTTGCCGCCGGGCTTCAGCAGCGACGCGCTCTTCAGGAAGTATGTCTCGAAGAACTCCGCGCCGACAGCCTCGAACATCTCGATAGAGACGATGCTGTCGAACGTGCCCTCGACGTCCCGGTAGTCCATGAGGCGGATGTCGATGCTGTCGCTCAGCTCCGCCTCCTGGATGCGCTCCGAGGCCAGGTCGAACTGCTCCTGGGAGAGTGTGATGGTCGTGACGTGGCAGCCGTACTCCCGGGCCGCGTGTATCGCGAAGCCGCCCCATCCACTGCCGACCTCCAGCACCCGGCTCCCCTCGGTGATGCCCGCGAGCTCGCACATGCGGTCGTACTTGTTGACCTGCGCGTCCGCGAGGAGTTGTCCGTCGAACGCGAAGACAGCGCTGGAGTAGGTGAGCGTCGGGTCCAGGAAGAGCCCGAAGAACTCGTTGCCCATGTCGTAGTGGGCGTGGATGTTGTACTTGCTCTGCTCTTTGGTGTTTTTCCGCTTACGGTGGAGGCGGAGGTTGGAGCGCTTGGAGAGGAGGCGCATCGGCCCGCGGTTCAGGTTCACTTCGCGCCGGTTGAGTATCGCCAGCATGAGCAGTTGCACGAGGTCAGGAGAGCTGCAGATGCCGGCCTGGTACGCCTCGCCGAAGCCGATCTCGCCGCCCGCGAGCATGCGCCGGTAGAAGGAGTTGTCGTGTATCCGCAGCACACCGTGCGGGCCGTGCGTGTTTGTGTGGTAGGAATAGGACTTGCCGTCGGGCGTCTCGACTTGCAGCGAGCCGACCTTGATCTTCGAGACGGTGGAGAAGAACACCCTGCGCGCGGCAACGTCTGCCACGGGGGTAGCAACAAGCCTGGCGGCGTGTGCGACGGGCCGCAGTGGGGAACGGGGCATGGAGGTGGCCCTTAGACCTCGCCGAGGATGGCAGCGACTTCGACGCGCTGTGCAATCATGCCGCGAATGCGGGCGCGGAAGGCCTCGTACATCCGGGGCGGCAGGCTGATCGGCCCGGTCTGGAGCTCGCTGGTGGGACGTGGGATGCCGAACTTGTCCAGCACCGCCTCGCCGACGAGTCCGTAGCCCGGCCCGCCGATCTTGCCCAGCACCTGCCGGGCGGTGGTCAGCGGCACAGGACCGACGCGCATGCCGCGCTTGGCCGCGAGGTCAACGAACAACTGGCCGGCGCGCTTCACGCTTCCCGCGACCTGCTGGAAGTTGCGTACGAAATCCCTGGCGACGCGGGAGAAGTCTACGCTCGCCTTGCTCATCCATTCCAGGGAGCGGGTGCCGAGTTCGGGGACGAGCTGCGTTCCCGGCATCTGGAACGACAGCACCGTGTCGGCGACCAGCCCCAGCATCTCGGGGTTCTCCTCCACCTGAATGGCGGTCATCTCCCGGTACCAGGTGGTGTGGAGCGTCTCGCGGCGCTTGACCATGGAAGCGCACTTGGCGGCATACGGCGCGGACGGCTTGAGCAGCTGGCTGATCATGCCGTGCCAGTTGTCTGTGAGGTATTCCTGGATGATGCCGTAGGTCGTCAATTCGACGGGTGTCCGGCCGCAGCAGTGGTCGTACACCCGGCCCTGTACCTCGCGCATCCTCTGGTCCAGTTCCTCTTCGGAGTAGCCGAGCGACAGCAGCATGAACTTGTACGGAGTGAAGTGGGTGTGCTCGTCCGGCGTCCAGACGCGCTCGTTGAAACGCGCCAGCCAGGGGGAATCGAACTGCTCTGCGCCGTCCTGAAAGACGGCTGAGTAGGAGTCGGTAGCGCACTCGGTCAACATCGCGAGTTTGAGGATGCCCACGAAATCTTCCAGGGTCATGCCCTCGGGCAACTGCTCGATCGCGCTGCGGACGTCCAAGTCCTCGGACCCCTCGCGCAGTGCGGCGGGGTTCAGCAGCGGGCCCGGGTTCGCTTCGATGCCGTCCACCAGCGTGTCGAGTCGTGATACGGCGCTGGGCGGCAGGCGGAAGCCTACGGAGGCGCTCATGGCGAAGTGCTCCTGATCAGGGGGGATGTCCTGCTGGGTATTCCGATGCGACGGCTTGATGTGCTATGCGTCATAGCGTTGGCGAGTACCCTGTTGCGGTAATTTGACGCCGGCCTTCTGTCGATCGGGCAAGATACATGGATGTATTCCGCGCATTATACACGGCCATGCTACAGCGCGGCACTGTACGCTGTAGGTTAGCGTAATGTCAACGGGGGGCTAAGCCGGTATGAGCGGATTCAAGCGCGAGAGCCGGGCGGCAGGGTAGGTTCAGGCGGGGGTGAGCCCGTCCCGGCCGCCGGTCCGGTCAAGGTGAGTTCGACGCACGGCATGGCGTCGAAGACTCTGCGGATGCAGTAGAACGGCCCCCACCAGGGGAGGTGCAGTGCGCGGTTGACGCGCACCGCCGCCAATACCCAGCGGATGAGACCGCGCTGCCCTCCTCCGAGGCGCAGCCAATGGCGTACGTACTCCATGATGTACGGCAGGCGCTCCTCCCGCGAGCGTACGACCCGCGCCCTAGCTGGTGCGGCGAACCACCACCCGCCTTCCACGGTGTAGACCGTGACGTCCGGGTGCGCCGCCATGTTGGCGACCCAGTCCCGCTTGCCCGGATAGCCGGAGAGGTAGATCTTCCCCGCTCCGTCCCAGCAGTAGGTCGACTCCAGCACGCGAGGCAGTCCGCTCCGTCGCCCCTGGTGGGTCACGCGGATGACGAAACTGGCGTCCAGCACGCGGCGGAACGTATCGTCAACCGCCATGGCGGCCACGGCTCCGGCTGTCGGTTGTGCTTCCCAGGCTCACGGGGCCATTGTACGTGCCGTGCTCGATGGACAGCCCGCGCCGGGCGTCCGTAGACTCTCCACAACCCTTCGTGTGTCAGAGAGGTAGTTCCGTGTTCCGAGCCGCTCTCGTGGGGGCAGCCGTGACGCTTGGCTGCGTCCTCGTTCCCGTCGTGCACTTCGTCACCGGGGTGCCGTCTCCCTTCATCGGGGGCTATATGGCCGGCGCTCGGAGCGCCTGTACGCAAGGGCAGGCGATGTTGATCGGGGTGGTCATGGCCGTGTTGCTGACGCTTCCGGTGGCCGTTGCGGTACTGGGGGTCGCTCTGCTCGCGGACCTCTCGTTGTCCTTCGTTGCCACGCTCACGGGGGGCGTGGTGTTCTGGATATTCGCGGGAGGCACTGTCGGCGCGGCGCTCGGTGGAGCAAGTACCCGACGTTCAGCTTCCGGCTGACAATTTCCTAAACTTCGTTCAATACCGATGCCATGCCTCCGCCAAGGCTGGTTCGCATAGCTCCCGGTCTCGCGACTTGGTCACTCGTATCAATTTGGTCATTGTTCTAAACTGATTCTATCCAAAGTCTTGACAAAACCGAAAACACGAACATAATGGCCGCATCGTTTCTGCAAGCGCACCTGCGCCCAAGGAGATTCTGATGGGTAAGGCCACCAAACCGTACGTGCATCTGATCCGTGTCAGCACCACGCGTCTGGACGGGGGAACTCTGTTCGGCGCGACCACCAAGCAGCAATGGGAGCGGTTCGTCCTGCCTGACCGCCAGAACAGGGTCTCCATCGGCAACTACATCGTGCTCATACGTCATGACGACGGCTGGGTGCTCGTGAACACAGGCCCCGGCGACAAGCCTCCTCTGTCTCTCGATGCAGCCCGCACCCGCAGCAGGTCGTCGCTGATCCGGGAGCTCAAGCAGCTCGGGCTCATGCCCAAGGACATCGTGGCCGTTGTCCAGACGGACCTCTTCTCCGAATACGCGGGAGGATGTACCCACTTCACCTCCTCCGGACGTGTGCTTCCCACATTCCCAAACGCCCGCTATTTCGTCCACAAAGACGCACTGGAGGAGGCGATGCGTCCCAGCAGGAGGAACCGCCACCGCTACCGCGCCGATGACATTGAGCCTCTGCTGGACAGCGAGCAACTGGAGGTGGTCGACCGCACCACCGAGGTCTGCTCCGGCGTCTGGGTCGAACCCGCCGCCGGGCCCACTCCGGGTCACCAGATCGTGCTCTGCCAGCAGGGGAGGGCGACGTATGCGTTCCTGGGCATGCTCGTGCCCACTTCCATGCACCTGTCTCCGACGGTTAATGCAGCATACGACTGGAACCCGGAGGCCACCGCGCGCACCAAGCTCGAGGTGAAGCGCCAGGCCGAGCTCGAGAGCTGGCTGGTGGCCCCGGTCGGCCGTGACGAGTGGGTGCGAGCAGGTCAGCTGGAGAGCATCGAGTCCTTCAGCCTTGGCCGGACGGTGCTGCCTCAGCCGGCGAAGACCCGGCGCGTCGCGGTCCCTGCACCCGCAGCCTCGTCCGCACCGGCGGCATCCGAAACCGCCGCTACTCCCCGGACGGCAATCCCGGCGTAAGCGGCTGCCAACCCAGGGCGCGGAGGGCCCGCACGTCCTCCGCGCTCAGTTCGGCTTCGGCGAGCATGTCCGGCCGCCGTTCGAGTGTCCTGCGGAGCGCCTCACGCCTGCGCCAATGCGCGATCTCCGCATGGTTGCCGGAGAGCAGGACGTCCGGGACCGGCAGGCCCTCGAAATCCGCAGGCCGCGTGTACTGCGGGTGCTGCAGCAGGCCGGACGTATGCGAGTCGTCGGCCAGCGCCTCCTCACTGTGCCCCAGCGCCCCCGGCAGCAGCCGGATGACGGCGTCCACGATGAGCATCGCGGGCA
Organism: Dehalococcoidia bacterium; assembly: GCA_034423175.1. Taxonomy (GTDB): domain Bacteria; phylum Chloroflexota; class Dehalococcoidia; order Lucifugimonadales; family Australimonadaceae; genus Bin16. The sequence goes on along the minus strand of DAOUJA010000025.1, from coordinate 58,409 downwards.
CTTCGCCGCCGCTCACGACGTAGTCGCCCGTGCTGATCTCCTCTGTCGCGAGTTGCTCGATGACGCGTTCGTCGATTCCTTCATAGCGCCCGCAGATGAGGACGATGCGCTCCAGCCCGGCGAGCCGTTCCGCGGTCCGCTGGTCGAAGGGCCGGCCCTGCGGCGTGAGCGCTACGATGTTTGCGTCCGGTCCTGCTTCCAGCGACCGCACGGCTTCGAAGAGCGGCCCGGGCAGCATCACCATCCCCGGTCCCCCGCCGAAAGGGGCGTCGTCGGTGGAGCGGTGCCTGTCGTGGGTGAAATCGCGCAGGTCATGGACACGCACGTCGGCGAGCCCGTTCCGTATCGCCTTGCCGACGATGCCTGCCGCGAGCACCGGGTCGAACATGTCGGGGAACACGGTAAGGAGGTCTATGCGCATCGTGTGGGTCAGTGCCCGCGGTCCGAGCCGGTCAACTGCCCGAGCGCGTGCGGCAGGATAGGCACGAGGACTTCCAGCCCCTCGCGCACGCCCTTCGGGCTGCCTGGCAGGTTCACGATAAGGGTGCGTCCCCTTACGCCGGCGGTTCCCCGGCTGAGCATCGCCATCGGCGTCTTCGTCAGGCCGTAGGCGCGCATCGCTTCGGGGAGGCCGGGCGCCAGCCGGTCAACCACGGCGAGTGTCGCTTCAGGCGCGACGTCCCGGTCGGTCAGGCCGGTGCCGCCGGTGGTGAGAATGAGGTCGAGGCCCTGGTCGTCGGCCCAGGCGCGCAGCGTCTGTTCGATCGTTGCGCGGTCGTCCGGGACGACGGCGTACGCAGCGTGCTCGTAGTCGGGGGGTGCGAGCGTCTCGCGGACCAACGCTCCGCTCGTATCCTCGCGCTCGCCCCGGGCGCCCGCGTCGCTGCTCGTGAGGACCCCTACCTTGTACACGCGCCGATGATAGCGCATCCGCCGGGGGCGCGTGGAGGGAGGTCCGGCTACGCGCTGCCGTTGCGGAGCTCTTCCAGGGTCTTCAGCGCGCTGTGAACGTGGTTACCTACGAGAAACTCGTTGTGGTACACGCTGCGGATCACGCCCGCGCGGTCCACCACGTAGGTGAAGCGCGACGTGCCCAGCCCGAACCGCCGCTGCACGTCGTAGAGCTTCCGCACCTGTCCCGACTCATCGGACGCGAGGTCGTAGGGGAGGCCAAGGTCCTCGCCGAACTCGCAGAGCGCGTCGGAGCCGTCCGCGCTGATGCCGAGGACCGCTGCGTCCCGCTCGATCAGGCGGCCGTACTGGTCGCGGAACTCCGCGCACTCCCACGTTCAGAGGCGGGTGCCGGCCCGCGGGAAGAAGAAGAGCACGACGTTCTTGCCCCGCTGGTCGGAAAGGGTGAACGGCTCGCCGGTATTGAGCGCCAAGGTGAAATCAGGAGCTTGTATACCTGTAGTGAGCATCCTTCCACACTCTGTCCCCGATGCGCCGTATGTCGCGGATATTAGCACCGCGGTAGCGAGGCATGGAACCCCTGACCCCGCGACCGGGTTCACCCGGCCAAACCGCAGGTCCCCGGGTCCAGGGGACACGACGCACAGCCGGACGCCGCATGCGTCGAGTGCAACTCGATCGCCTGGCGCGACGGTCGCGCAGGAGTTGCACCCGGCTCCTGGAACAACCCCAACTCTCCCTGCTTCGCGGGCACGGGCTTATGGCCCGGGAAGCGCAGGAAAGGCATGGCACGCTTCAGGACGACGCCCATCGCCTGCAGTTCCTGGCGCCGCGTGATGGTGTGTTGCGCGCGCTGCTTCACGATGCGGCCCGCCGCCAGCGGTCCGACGCCGGGAACGCGGAGCAGGTCACCCTCCGTCGCGCGGTTGACGTCGATGGGGAAGCGTTCGAGATTGCTCGCCGCGATCACCAGCTTCGGGTCGGCGCGCAGTTCCAGAAAGCCCCCGGCGTCGAAGGCGGGGCGCAGTTCCTCCGTGCCGTAGCCGTAGATGCGCGACAGCCAGTCCAACTGGTAGAGGCGGTGCTCTCGCACGGGCGGCGTCGCGGGGTGTTCCTCCAGCGGGGTGTAGCGTACGGGACGGAATGCCGAGTAGTAGACACGCTTGAAGCCCAACTCCCCGTAGAGGGCGCGCATCCGCGTGTAGATGTCCCAGTCCGACTCGTCCGCGGCCCCGACCACGAGCTGCGTCGCCTGGCCGACCGCGCCGCCGTAGCGCTCCTGCACGAGGGTGGCGATGCGTTTCATCGGCGCGACGATACCGTTGTCGAAGTCCTTCATCGCGCTGAGCTTCCGCAGGTGCTCCGCGGAGGGCGCCTCCATGTTGACGGAGAGCCGCGCGCCGAGCCGCTGGCTCCGCTCGATCAGTGACTCGTCATTCGTGCCGGGCATCACCTTGAGGTGCACGTATCCGCGGAACCCGTAGCGCGAGCGCACGGCTTCCACCACGTCCAACAGCCGCTCCTGCGTGGCGTTCGGGTCTTTGAAGATGCCCGAGCTGAGGAAGAGCCCCTCCACCACGTGGCGGCTGCGCATCTCGTCGAACAGCCGCGCGAGCTCATCCACCTTGAACCCGTAGCGTCTGCGCGGCACCCAGTAGGAGTTGGGGCAGTAGTGGCAGTCCATGATGCAGTGGTCCGTGAACATCACGCGCAGCAGGGAGATGCGTTTGCCGTTCGGCATGGCGGCCCTGTAGACGCCCGCATGCGGCGTCACGCCGCCTCGAGGCCCGACACGGCCCCAGCCCTCGCTCGGACGCGCCGCTCCGTCCGAGCGTTCGGCGGGCGAGAGGACATCGTCCGCCGCCATCCCGCCGAGGTTGCGCAGTTTCTCGTAAACGTCCGGCGCGCGCTGGATGAGCATGGACCACCTCTCCTGAATAGAACTAATGTTCCGAACGAATATCATAGTTTACGGCGCGCCGCAAGCTTCCGCCGGGTGCGCGCCCGAGAGATGTTCGACTCCGCCTCCGGCTTCGCTCAACATGACAAGCTCTTCATCTTCAGTCTCCGCGGAAACCGGTGCGCCTGGGCGGCTGGAATAGGGGGCGGCGGGCGGGGCAGCGGCAGGTCCGGCCCACCTTCATGAGGTCGCTCTCGGCGTAAGCGTGGGCGATCGCCTGGACGATGCGGTCCTCGTCCGGGATGCGCCCGGTCCTGAAGCACTGGCGGAGGTAGGAGTGGATGGGCACGGGGCTGAGGACGGGGACACGCGCGTCACCGGCGGCCTCGAAGAGGTCGGCGACGTCAGGCGGATAGTCGCCGCGCTCGACGGCGTCCGTCCAGCGGTAGACGTAGTCCTCGGCGATGGGTTTGAGTCTGGCCTGGGCCGCCAAGCAGGTGTAGTAGCGTTCGAGGGCTCTCACGGGGGTCCTCATCGCTGCTCCCTCATCATCCTCTGAGCGTTCTCGATGACCTCGATCCTGTTCCGAATCTCCTTCTGCTCCTTGACGGAGAGCGAGGTGGAGAGCGCGACCTTCAGGGCGCGGAGCCGCACGTTGGGGTCCGGATCGTCGAGCAGCTGCTCGAGGCGGATAGCGCTCTTGAGGGTGAGTCCTTCCACCAGGTTGAAGGCGAGGTCGGAGATGTTCTGCCTGATGCGCTCAAGTTCCGCTCGGAAGGCGGGGTCGTTCATCCACCGTGTGAGCGTCCGTCTGCCTATCTGGGCTGCTTCCGCCCCTCGCGTCAGGTTGGATTCGGCTGCGATATGCGGGAGAGCTACCGCCTGACGGGGAGTCAGGGCGTCTTCTCTGATAAGTGAGCCATTCTGCGCCATTGTGAGCCATTCCTCCTCTGTGGGTTCGGCCCCGGGCCCCGGCGATGCCGCAGGCGGTATGGGCCGTCCAGGACAGGGTAAGGAGGAGGGAATCGCCTGCGCAACTGGCCGGTGTCACTTATCCGAAGCGCCCAGACGTGAGCGTTACCCGAGCACGTTCTGAGCGTTCTCACGTTCTCCTTCGACCGCGGGCACGTGCTGCTACACTTAGAGGGCAGCGCCGGGGCGTAGCGCAGCGGTAGCGCGCCTGCTTTGGGAGCAGGAGGTCGCCAGTTCGATCCTGGCCGCCCCGACCACCAGCCAACCCGAATATCAACATCGATGGACAGGATGTACAGGATGGGTAGGGAGCAAGGGAAGACCGTTGAGGAGTGAGGCGGTCGGTGGCCAGACGCGTAGGTCTGAGTCATTCCTCCCGAATATGAGACAGCCATGGACAGGATGTACAGGATGGAGTTGGCGGTGTCAGGGCATCGTGCGCGTGAGCCGCTTGTATTCAAGCCGGGGACGCCCGAAGTTGAGAAGCAGCCCCACCTCGATTCCCGTGGCCTTGAGGTAGTTGATCACCTGTGCCTGGTGCTCAGGAGCTAGAGCCCTTACGGCTTTGAGTTCCACAATCACCTTGTCCTCAATGAGCAGGTCGGCATAGAACACTCCCACCGTCTCACCGCGGAAGTAGACGTTGATGGGAGCCTGCACACTGACACCGATGCCCTGCGCGCCGAGCGCAACGACTATGGCCTTCTCGTAGACAGACTCCAGGAAGCCGCTCCCCAACTCATTACTGACACCAAATGCGCAGCCGATGATGGAGCGCGTCAGACCTTCCAGCGAACCTGTCCACATGTGCATCACCGTCCTGTCCATGTAAGTTGATATTCCGGTTGTGCGATGTGAACGGGCAAGAGGGCGTTGTCACAAGGAACGCTGCTCGCAAAGCCTACCCATCCTGTCCATCGATGTGAGTTTCTTGGTAGGCTTGCGGCACACCGCTCAGAGGGGGAGCACTGCCATGGCCACCGCCGTTCGGACACAGGTCATCGACGCCGACTGCCACGTCATCGAGACGCCGCGCACGTTCGATTTCATGCGGGAGGAGGACGAGCGGTTCCGGCCGATAGTGCTCGTCCGGGAGGACGGCGCGAACACGGACAAGTACTGGTTCCTTGAGGGCCGCGCCTGGCGCATGAACGTGAACGTCGGGCCGGAGTTCCCCACCGCAGCCCGCGAGGCCGCCGACATCAAGGCGCGGCTCGACCACATGGACGAGCTCGGCGTGGACGTGCACATCCTCTATCCGACCATGTTCCTCCGCCCCATGACGAACCATGCGGATACGGACTACGCGATCTCCCGCGCCTACAACCGCTGGCTCGCCGACGTCTGGGCGCAGGGCGGGGGACGCCTCCGCTGGGCCGTCATCCCTCCGCTGATGGACATGGACAAAGCCATCGAGGAGATCCACTTCGGCAAAGAGAACGGCGCGTGCGCCGTGTTCTTCCGCGGCCACGAGAACAACCTGATCCTCTCCGACCCGTACTTCTTCCCGGTGTACGAGGAGGCGCAGAAGCTGGACCTCGCGATCGCCATACACGCCGCCGCCGGACAGTTCGCCAACCTCGACCTGCTCGACCGGTCCGTGGGACTGCCCACGTTCAAGTTCCCGACCGTCGGCGCGTTCAGCGACCTGGTCCTGCACCGCGTGCCGGAGAAGTTCCCGGACCTGCGCTGGGCGTTCATCGAGGTCACGTCGCAGTGGCTGCCGTACGTGATGAACGACATCGTGCTCCGCTCGCGCAGGTTCGCCGGCGTCACGTTCCCGCGCGACGCTGAGCTGATGGAGGAGTACAACCTCTACGTGGGCTGCCAGACGATAGACGACCTGGGCTACGTCATCGACCGCGTCGGGGACGACCACCTGGTCATCGGCACGGACTACGGCCACGCCGATACGACAGCCGAGATCGACGCGTTGAGCAAACTCCGCGACGACGGCAAGGTCTCCGAGGCAAGCACGCGGAAGATCCTCTACGACAACCCCAAGCGGCTGTACGCGCTCTAACCCTTTCCTGATCGCTGCATCCTTGCGATTCTCGAAGGCGATGGTAGCATTCCCGCTGGAAAGCATTCACCCGGCCGGTCTCACATGCGTGGCTGCGCGTATGTGCGCCAGTTGAATGGAATGGAAGGAGGCGCGGCGTCATGGAGTACACGAACATATCGGCAGACAGCCACCTGAGCGACGTCTGGTACCCGGCGGACCTCTTCCAGAGCCGGTTGCCGTCCAAACTCCGCGACATCGGCCCCAGGGTGGTCGAGACCGACAAGGGAACGATGTGGGAATGGGAGGGAGACCTCCACGCGGCTGCGGCGGACGGCAAGGACCTTCCCAAGCACGCCAAGGGACACTTCCGCGCCAGCCGCGCGGCAGATGCGGAAGTCGTCGAGGTCGAAGAGGGCAGGCTGGCGTCGGACCCGGACATCATCCTCAAGCACATGGACATGGACGGGACCTATGCAGGCGTGTTCTACACGGGGAACACGCGCAAGGAGACGTTCCGGGACCCGGAGCTGGAGAAGGCCTACTGGGCGATACACAACGACTGGGTGGTTGAGGTCTCGTCCGCGAACCCCGACCGGCTCATCATCCTGCCCACGCTGCCGACGACCTACCCGGAGGAATGCGCAACCGAGGTCTACCGCATGGCCGAGAAGGGAGCGAAAGCGGTTGAGTTCGTGCTCTTCGATGCCGCAGAGCCGGTGTACGAAGAGGTGTGGGAGCCGGTGTGGGCCGCGGCCGAGGAGACCGGGACGGTCATCTGCTCCCATATCGGCGACAAGAAGGGCGTACCTCGACCTCCATTCCGGCGGGGCGCGCGTCTCGCTCACTACCCGCAGGCCCCGAAGACGATCGGGCCCTACCTGGCTCAACTGATCTTCAGCGGGGTGTTCGAGCGCCATCCGAACCTGCGTTACTCCTTCGGGGAATGCCGCATCGGGTGGATCCCATTCGACATCATGTGGATGGACAGGACGATGGAACAGCGGTACCTGAACGCGGCGGAGCCCCAGTCCGACGTATCGCTCAGCATGATGCCCAGCGAATACATCAAGCGGCAGGTCACCTTCACGTTCGAGGATGACACCGTGGGCGTGAAGATGCTGCCGGACCCGGAGCTCTACATCTGCGACACCGCCGTCTGGGGCAGCGACTATCCCCACGAGCAGGGGACCTGGCCCAACTCGGAGCGCGCGCTGAACGCGATGTTCTCGGATATCGACCCGGCGCTCCGGCGCACCGTGGTGTGGGACAAGAGCGCCTCCTTCTTCAACATCAAGGGCCCGTGATCGCCCATGACTGAGAAGGAGACACTGCTGTGGGACGAACGGGGCCGGGGCTTTCCGGCATTGGTGCGGTACGGGCCGCACCTGTTCCTCTCCGGTTCCGACGGCTGTCGCGACCCTGAAACGGAAGAGCTCGACTTCAGCCTGGTCTACAAGCCGATCGAGCAGTGCCATAACGCCTTCGGCCGTATCCGGCGACGCCTGGAACGGGCCGGTCTGACGGGCGACTGCGTGATGCGGGTGCTCCACTTCACCAGCGGCCAGGAGTGGAGCCTCAGGCGCATGGCCGTCTGGCCGGACCACTTCGGCGAGGTGGGGCACTCCGAGGCGGTTGCCTGGGGAGCGCAGGCGAAGATGGCTGATTTCAACGCCATCACGGCCATGGCGACCGGGTTGACCCGGGACGTGCCCCGGGAGATCGTGGTGCCGCAACCCCGGCGGGGACAGTCGGCGCGGCTCGTCCGGGCCGGCGACTTCCTCTACGCGTTCGGGGTCGGCGGGTACACGAACCCGTTCACGGGGGAAGAGGTGCCGATCAACGCTCCGGACGCGTTCAGGCGCCAGCACTTCAACAACTTCGAGACGCTGCGGTCGTTCATGGACGAAGTGCCCGCACCTCTGGAAGACTTCGTGCGTCTCGACGCCGGGTTCCGGAGGAACGTGGAGGACGCGCGCGCCTTCCGCGCGTGCACGAAGGACCTCTTCGGAGGCAGGATCCCCTTCGCCCATTTCGCCCTGCCGCTGGGCGAGCTGGCCAACCGCCTCATCCAACTGGGCGGCGTCGCGGTGGCGCCCGGCGTGGAGAAGGAGGTCCACTGGTCACCCGGCGACCCGGACGTTGCGGAAACGGTGCGGGCCGGCGGCCTGGTCTTCGTGAGCAGCCTGCCGGGCAACCTCGACCCGGAATCGGGCGCCGCTATGGGCGACCTGTGCGCTGACAAGCGGGCCCAGGCCCGCCAGTCGTTGCGATGCCTGTCGGCCGCACTGGCGCGGGCAGGCACGACCATGGACCGCACGTTGTCGCTCGAGGTGTACCTGCGCGACATCTACTTCGAGGACGAATTCATCGAGGTAGCGAAGGACGTATTCGGGAGCGATTGCCCGGCGATCGGCGTCGCCGGGGCCGAGTTGGAGGAGGGAATAGAGGTGCAGCTCGTGGGAGTTGCGGGGTCTTCCTGATGGTGCTTACGGAGGTGTGAGATGACAGAGACGCGTTGGCGATCGAGGTGGGTGAGGACCGGGTCGTTCCGCACGCACTACGTGGAAGCAGGGGGCGACGGCCCCGTGCTGGTCCAGCTTCACGGCGGCGGGTACGCCCAGTCCGCCGTCTCCGCCAACGGCACCATCATCCCCATCCTGGCCGAGGACTTCCGCGTGATCGCGCCGGACGCCGTCGGCGGATACGGGTTCACGGACCTCGCCCCCGCCTCGCGCGGGCTCCAGAGCAGGGTGGACCAGCTGGAGGACTTCGCCGACACGCTCTGCCTCGACAGGTTCTCGATCATGGGCAACTCGATGGGCGCCTGGCAGGCGGCGCGCTACGCGATCCTTCACCCGGAGCGCATCGAGCGGATGGTGCTGGTCGGCAGCGGTTCGGTAGCCGTGGCGATGGGGCTCCAGCGGATCCGCCTGGCCGGGAACGAGCTGGCGGACAGCTACGGCCAGGGCGGCGGCCGGGAAGACATGCGGATGCGGATCAAGGCCATCATCCACCGGGATGAAATGATCACCGACGAAGTCATCGACCAGCGACTGGCGGTTGCGAACCGGCCCGGAGTGGCGGAAGTGAACAAGGCCTTCCAGGAAGCGAACCAGCGGTTCCAGAACGACCCGCTGCTCAAGATAGGCTACGACATGCGGGAGACGCTCCCCTGGGTGACGGAACGCATCCCCACCATCTTCCTGTGGGGCCAGGACGACCACTTCGCCTCGCCGGAGTACGGGAAGCAGCTCGAGAAGATGCTGCCGCACGTTCCCTTCCACTGGATCCCGAACGCCGGCCACCAGGTGCAGAGCGACCAGCCGGAGCTGGTGGCCGGGATCGTCAGGGACTTCCTGCAGGGAGGGTGACGAGACCCGCAGCGCATCCACTTCCCTGAGCCCGTTCAGGTTCGACAAGCTCACCACGAACGGGCAGGGGCCGGCGGCACGAACGGGCAGGCGGCGGTACTACCGGCCTTCGGCGCGGCGCATCTCCGCTACGTAGTCGGCGAACGCCTCCGGCACCGAGAACTCCGGCTGCCAGTCCAGCAGGGCCTTGGCGTTGGAGATGTCCAGCGGCGTCGTAGGGTCGGGGATGGCCCGGTCAGCCGGCGCCACCGTGACGTTGAGGTCCGGCAGCACCGTGCGCACAGCTTCCACGAGGTCCTCGAACGTGGTGATGTAGCCGTTGCCGCCGTTGAACGCCGTGACGCCGGAGAGTGGGATGCCCGCGGCGCGGCGGATGAGACGGCCCAGGTCCTTGCCGTAGACGTACTCGAACGCGCGGCCACGGATAGCGGGCACGACGAGCGGCTCGCCGGTGAACCCGGCCTCGACGACGCTGTGGACGGTCATGCCGCCGCCGGAGCCGCCCCGGAAGTGGTTGTAGCCGAACACGTTGGACGGGCGGACGAAGACGAGCTCGAAGCCGTAGTAGGTGGCGTACGCCTCGGCGATGTGCTCGTTCGCCACCTTGGAAGCGGAGTAGGGGTTGCCGCCGCCCGCGCGCTGGTAGTCCTCCGAGATCGTGCCGCCGGCCTCGGAGCGGCGGTCGTAGACGCCGTACGTGCTCACGTGGATGAAGCGCTTGACGCCGGTGAGGCGCGCCGCCTCCAGCACGTTGATGGTTCCCTGCACGTTGATCTGCATGCCGGTGTAGACCGGGCTGCTGACGCTGTTGCCGATGAGCCCGGCGGTGTGGACGACGACCTCCGGTTTGTGCTGCTGCATGGCCGTCACGAGCGCGGGCAGGTCGCGCAGGTCGCCCTGCGCGGTCTCGTACGGTGCGCCGTCGAGCTTCACGTTGATGTAGTTGGCGTCAGGCCGGACGTCGTAGAAGACGACGGGGTCTCCCTGCGCGATAGCCTCCCGCGCGTAAGAGGTGCCGACGAGTCCCGCTCCGGTGATCAGGCTGGTCATGGTCCGCTCCTTGTGGCTGTTCTAGCCCTGCGCGCGTCAGTGCCCGCGAGCGTGAGGGTATCCGGTGGGGGAGTGGGGTGCAACGGCGCCGGCGCGGCACGCGCCCTTCCGCCAGCAGCGTTGACGTGTGGGCGCTAATCGAACAGGTCGGAGTATGTTCCGGTCCGCGCCATTGCCGCTCAGTCTCTCTGGTCCGCGAGGGCCTCGGTGACGGCTTCCTCGTCCAGGCCGTAGACCTGGACGGCGGCGTCCGTGCTGATGTAGCCGTTGCGCAAATCGCTCACGACGCGCTCGGGGTCGCGCTGCGCGGGGTCGCCTGCGCCGCCCGCGCTGCCGGTCTGGACCCGCACGACGTCGCCCTCTTCGAGCATGACGTTGGAGATGATGCCGACGTAGCGCCGCTCGGCGTCCGCTCCAGGGTTGACCGTCACGGCGCCGCCCACGCCGTCCATCCCGCCAACGACCCCGTGCGCGGGGGCGAGGTTGCGCGGGCTGCCTCCGGCGTAGCGGCTCGCCTGCTTGACGAGATATTCACGCCGCATCGCGAGCCCGCCCCGGTATTCCCCAGGGCCGCCGGTGTCCCGCACGAGCTCGAAGCGCTGCATCTCCACGTCGAACTCGGACTCGAGTATCTCCGCGCTGGTGATCTTGCTACCGCCGCCCCAGGAGTGGCCGGTGCCGGTCCAGCCGTCGCCGCCGTGGTGCGCGCCGTTGCCGGACATCAGCAGCTCGTACTGCACGTAGCGCCGCCCTCCGCCCACCGTGCCCATCACCACCATGCCGCTGCTGGCGTTGTGCGCGACGGCGGGGCGTCCGGCAGCCTGGCTGAGCGCCTCGAAGACGATGTCCTCGACGGTGGAGAGCGTCATGGAGTAGAACCCCACGGGCGTCGGGAACGTCGGGTCCAGAACGGAACCTTCCCGGAAGCGGCACTCGACGGCCCGCGCCAGCCCGAAGTTGTTCGGCACGCCGGGGTCGATCATCGCGATGACGGCGTAGTAGGCCATGCCGTGGATGAACGGAGGCCGGACGTTGATGGGGCCGAGGCTCTGATCGTCGGTGCCGGAGAAGTCGAGGATGAGCGAGTCGCCCTGCTTGATGGCGGCGACGTGCAGGCGCAGCTTGCGGTCCGGGTCGACGATGTCGTCGGTGAAGGCCTCCGCCTCCCAGACGCCGTCCGGCCACTTCCGTATCTCCTGTCGCACGCGGGCCTCCGTGCGGAGTCCGATCTGCTCGAAGGCGCTGAGGACGGTCTCCTGTCCGTACTCGTCCATGAGGCGCCGGAGCCGCGTCGAGCCGATGCTCCAGAGCGCCCCGGCCTGCGCGCCGAGGTCGCCGATGACCAGCTCCGGGGTGCGGCTGTTGGCTCGGAGGAACTGGTGCGTCTCCCGCAGCGGCTCACGCCTGCTGAGGAACTTGACCGGCATGATCTGTAGCCCCTCGCCGAAGACGTCCCGCGCGAGGGTGTTCCGCGAGCCGGGCGACTGCCCGCCGATGTCGCTCTTGTGTCCCATGCTGGCGCAGAAGGCGACGATGCGGCCTTCGTGGAACACCGGCATTACGACGACCATGTCGTTCGGGTGGGGGCAGCCCGAGTAGTAGGGGTGGTTGATGAGGAAGCAGTCGCCCTCCTCCATCTCGTCGAACGAGTAGAACCGGAGGACGCCCTTGACGCACTCGGGGTACGCGCCGAGGTGGGGCGGGAGGGGCGAATACTGGCCGACGACGTTGCCGTCGCGGTCGGTGATGCCTGCGGAGAAGTCGTGGGACTCGCGGATGATGGTGGAGAAGCCGGTGCGGAGGACGGCGGCCTGCATCTCCCGGACGATGCCGTCCAGTCGCGCACGGATGACTTCCTGGGTGATGACGTCCGCCGTGGTCATGCGGGGATGCTAACGCAGTCCAGGCGCGCAGGGTAGGGCGGAGATGCTAGGCGATCTTCACAAAGATGGCGATGAACCCCCCGATGATCGCTGCGAACATCGCACCCATGCCGCCCAAGAGCGTGAGCAGCAGCTTGTGCGTGTCTTCGGCACGCTGCGAGAGAACCGCAATGCTCTTGTTCAACTCTGCGTGCTGAGCGGCATTCTCAGACTTGAACGCTTGAAACTCGCCGATGCTAACCACCGATAGGCCTCCCAGATGCCAGTATATGCCCGCCCAAGCTGTGAACCCATCAACGTTAACTGTAGACGAGCTGATCACTACGTTCGGGAGCCGTCGTCCGACAGCGCAAGGAGCGGATGTCCGATACCAGTCCACTCTCCTACGTGTACTAGCTGCTTGCACACGGCATCTCGTGTGGAAAGACCGATGGACTCAATTGAAGGGTCCCTCCCTCTCTTCCCGGATGAGCAAGAGAGGAAGGAACCTTTGGCCTGCAGTAGTGCCGATGGACTTGCTAGGTCCGACGCTCGTCGGTGACGCCTGCGATGCCGGTGCAGTAGGGGATGAACGCCTTCATGTTGCACTGGGCGCCGCTCTTGGCGAGCTCGGCCTCGAAGATCTCGTGGATCTCGCGGTCTTCGTCCTCGTACTCGACCTGGATGCCGCCTTCCTTCATGCTGACGTCGCCGCCGGCGACGGTGTTGGGCGCGATGAAGCCGCCCTTGCCGTCGCGCAGGGCCATGTAACGGGCGCGCGTCGTGCCGGAGTTGAAGTGCTGGTGGTAGGTGCCCTCGCCGGGGATGATGACGATGGTGCCGACCTGCCAGTCGCACTTGATCATGTCGGAGCGGTCGGGCTTGGTCCACAGCAGGGAGAAGCCGGAGTCGCCGCTGAGGAGGAAGAGGTGCGCGCCGGGGCCGTGGCGGTGGGCCTTCTTGTACGTGCCGATGGGGAACTCGGAGATGTGGTTGCCCATGTCGTTCTTGCCCATCTGGAGCATGGCGTTGATGCCGCCCGCGCCGCGCTCCTTCCATCCGTAGAGGGCCATGTCCGGCGCGTTGGGGATGAAGTTGGACTCCCAGATGCGCTTGTTGTAGAGCGTGCCGTTGCCGGAGAACCAGGACTCGTCGTCCGAGTAGCGGGAGCGGAACATGAAGTCGTTGTTGAAGATGAAGTCGGTGTCGCGGAAGAGGCGCATCATGGGCGGGGCGTTGGTGGTCGCCGTGTAGCGCACCTTCTCGTCGCCGGAGCCGTTGAAGTGCTGGTACCAGGCGTTGAGGGGGATGGTGAAGAGGGAGCCCGCCCGCCACTCGAACGTCTGCTTGCCGGACTCGTCCATCCAGACGGTGGTCGCTCCGCGGCCCTGAACGATGTAGAAGTTGATCTCGTACATGTGGTGCTCGGGCTCGGACTTGCCGCCGGGCTTGATGTCGACCACGTGGAGGTCGTTCGGCAGGAGCGCGTTGTCGATGTGGACGACCGCGCCATCGCCGCCCTTGCGCTCCCAGGGACCGACCTCGATCTCGTGCCAGTTGGGGATGTAGAAGGTCTTGTGGACCATCACCCCCTCTTTCTCCAGCCAGTCCTCGTAGGCGTCGGGGATGCGGAAGTCCTCGAGCTGTCCGGTCGGCGTCTCCGCCACCTTCATGTCGGTGCCTTGCATGACCATATGCGCGCCTCCGATGCGAGATGGCGCGAGCCTACCGCAAGCGGGAGCCGGACACAAATGCCCGCTTCCCGCAAGACGAGACCAAGAGGCCAGGCGAAGGAGCGTCCAGACCCGGAGGCGGACGAAGCCGCGGGAAGGACGGTCAGTCCTGGAGGTCCGCCTCGACCTTCTTCAGGAAGTCCTCGGCGGCGATGCGGAACAGCCCCCAGGCGGAGACCGTCACGAAGTTCGCCCCCAGCCTGATGAACTCCGCGACCCCGGCAGTGTCGGCGGGATTGTTGCCCCCCACTCCTACGAACTTGCCGCCTGCCCGGATGCGGGGGATGACGTCGCTCATCACCCGGCGGACCTCGGCCTCGCCGGGATTGCCCAGGCTCTGGCCCAGGTCGGAAGCCGCTACGTGAAGGACGTCGGCGCCGGAGACCCGCAGGATGTCGTCCAGGTTACCGACGGCCTCTATGTCTTCGACCATGGGAATCACCAGCACCTGGGAGTTGATCCAGGCCGTCGACTCCGCGCGGGAGACGCCGATGCCGTAGTCGTGGGCGCGGCCGCCGGCCACTCCGCGGTAGCCGTCGGGGTAATAGCGGGCGGCCCGGGCTACGGCGGCGGCCTGCTCCCCGGTGTTGACGTGGGGGACGATGATCCCCTGGAGGCCGCAGTCGAGGAACCGGAGGATGGTCTGCTTGGAGTGGTCGGGGATGCGGGCGATGGGCGTGATGCCGAACGACTCGGCGGCGCGGACCATGTGCTCGACCTGGTCCAGGTCGGCAGGACCGTGCTCGCAATCGATCATGACGAAGTCGTAACCGAGCGCGCCGAGGACCTCCACCATATCGGGCGCGTAGCGGGTGACGATGCCCCCGAAGACAACTTCGCCCGCATCGAGTCTGGCCTTGGTGGTGTTGGTCCGCATGAGTATGCTCCCCTGTTTCCAACAGACCTACCACAATCCAGCCGGGACAGGAAGGGAGGGGATGTCGCCGGCGGGCTACAATGCGGGGCGGCAGCTCGCTCACCGGACGCAAGGAGAAGAGCATGAAGGCTTTGGAAGCGATGGCTGAGATCCTGAAGCGGGAAGGGGTCGAGTACCTCTTCTGCTACCCGACGACGGACCTGATCGACGCCGTTTCGGAGGTCGGCATCAGGCCCATCGTGTGCCGCCAGGAGCGCGTCGGCGTCGGCATGGCGGACGGCCTCGGCCGGGTCAGCAACGGCGCGAAGACCGGCGTGTTCGCGATGCAGGCGGGGCCGGGCGCGGAGAACGCGTTCTCCGGCGTGTCGACGTCCTACGCGGACTCGTCGCCGCTGCTCGTGCTGCCGTCGGGGTATGCGCGCGACCGTGAGGGCTGGCCCCGCTACTTCACGGCGGAGCGCGGCTACCGCAACGTGACCAAGTGGCTGGAGACGGTCAACGTCCCTGAACAGATCGAGGACGCCATGCGCCGCGCCTTCTCCCGGCTGCGCAACGGCAGGCCGGGTCCCGTGATGGTCGAGCTGCCGACCGACGTCGCCGAGCTGGACGTCGGCGAGATCGGCTACGAGCCGGTGACGTCGACGCGCACGCTCGCAGACCCGCGGGACGTGGAACGCGCCGCCCGCGCTCTCGCCAACGCCAACGCGCCGGTGATACTGGCAGGGCAGGGCGTGCTCTGGGCCGGGGCGACGGACGAGGTCGTCGAGCTGGCCGAGATGCTGGGGGCGCCCGTCGCGGCGACGCTCCTCGGCAAGAGCGCGTTCCCCGAGACCCACGCGCTCTCCATCGGGACCGCCGCGACGTCGACTTCGCCGATGGTGCGCAGCTTCCTGGACCGGGCCGACGTCATCCTCGCCGTGGGAGCGAGCCTGGCCAAACACCAGATGAACCTGCCCCTGCCCGAGGGACGCACGATCATCCAGATCACCAACGACGAGGCGGACCTGAACAGGAACTACGCCGCCGCGCATCCATTGCTGGCAGACGCCAAATTGGGCATGCGCCAGCTGATCGACGCCGTCAGCGACGTGGGAGGTGCGAACCCCGGCCGGCGGTCCGCGGTCGAGGCGGAGACCGCGTCGACGTACAGCGCGTGGGTCGACCAATGGCGGGGCAAGCTCGAATCGCCGGACGCGCCCATCAACCCGTACCGGGTCGTCTGGGAGCTGAACCGCACCATCCCGGCGGACGAGGCCATCGTCACCCACGACTCCGGCAGCCCGCGCGACCAGATGGTGCCGTTCTACCGGTCGGCAGGACCGCGCAGCTACATCGGCTGGGGCAAGTCGCACGCGCTCGGTACGGGCCTCGGCTTCGCGATGGGCGCCAAGCTCGCCGAGCCGGACAAGGTCTGCATCAACTGGATGGGCGACGCGGCGTTCGGCATGACGGGCCTCGACTTCGAGACCGCCGTGCGGAACAACATCCCCATCATCACGATGGTGTCGAACAACTCGACGATGGCGATAGAGACCCGCCGGCTGATCGGCTCGCACAAGAAGTACGGTACGCGGGACGTAGGCGGCAACTACGCCGACCTTGCCCGTTCGCTGGGCGGTTGGGCGGAGCGCGTCGACGACCCGGAGGAGGTCGGCCCCGCGATCCTGCGCGCCCGTCGCGCCACGGAGGAGGGCAGGGCGGCGCTGCTGGAGTTTGTCACCTCGGCTGAGACCGAGTTGAACCGCTAGACGGTGCCCCGACCAGCTCAAGGGCACCCCTGGACGCTTCGGAACCCGTATACTCGCGGCAGCCGTACGGTGGAGGAACCAATGGTCAGCATCGATGCGGGTGAGCGTACCTACGAACTGGTCCCCGACTGGGGAGAGCTCAAACCGAACTGGATCTGGGGTCTCGTGGGTGACGTAGCGGTTGATTCGCAGGACCGCGTCCACGTGTTCACCCGCGGGGTCAATCCGCCCTATCGCATCTACGACAGCTCGGGCAGGCTACTGCACTCGTGGGGGTACGGCATCTTCGAGGATGCCCATGGCATCTGCATCGGCCCCGACGACATGGTCTATCTGACCGACCGCGGCCCCCAGATCGTTCTCAAGTTCACCGGTGACGGCCGACACGTATTCACCCTTGGGGACCGAGGGAAACCCTCTGACACGGGCTACACGGCGGAAAGCCCGACCGTGAAGTATGCAGGACCTCCGTTCCACCATCCCACCAACGTGGGCCTGTCTCCCAGTGGTGAGTTCTATGTTTCGGACGGCTATCGCAACTCCCGCGTCCACAAGTACAGCGCGGACGGCACGCTGCAGTTCTCGTGGGGCGAGCCGGGCGAGGGTCCGGGCCAATTCAACCTGGTCCACGCCGTCTGGGAGCACAAGGGCAAGGTCTACGTCTGCGACCGGGCCAACAACCGCATCCAGATCTTCACTCCCACCGGCGAACACATCGCAACCTGGCCGGGCTTCCTGCAGCCGTGCAAGATCTACGTGGACAACGAAGACGCCATATACGTGGCCGAGTTGGGCGCCCGGGTGAGCATCCTCGACATCGAAGGGAACCTGCTCTGGCGCTGGGGAGGAGAGGCCAGCCACGATCCGGGGAAGTTCACCGCGCCACACGGGATCTGCGTCGACTCCCAGGGAGCGATGTACGTCTCCGAGGTGCTGCAGGGCGCGCGGCTCCAGAAGTTCGTCCGCACGCGCTAGGCAGGAGGAGTGCTCATGGCTGACGGTCAACTGGACGGGAAGGTGGCGCTGGTTACGGGCGCGGGGAGCCCCATCGGCATGGGGCGGGTGATCGCGCTCGCGATGCTGCGCGCGGGAGCGAAGGTCGCGATGCTGGACATCAAGGACGACTGGCTCCAGCAGACGGCGAACGAGGCCCGCGAGACCGCCGGCGACGCCGCGGTCTCCACGCTGGTGCTGGACACCAGCCGCTGGGACGAGGCGCAACGCGCCGTGCAGAGCACGGTCGACACGCACGGCAGGCTGGACGTCCTCGTGAACCTGGCGGGCGTGCACCACCGCTCGCTCCTCCCGCCGTCGGACAGGCCGCTGCACTTCTGGGAGCAGCCGGTGGAGGTGTGGGAGCGGATGATCGCGGTCAACTCGACCGGCCCGTTCCTGATGGCGCGCGCGGCGGTGCCGGGCATGCTCGAGCGCGGCTGGGGCCGCGTCATCGGCGTTACGACCAGCCTCGACACCATGACGCGCAACATCCCCTACGGGCCGAGCAAGGCGACGCACGAGGCGATGGTCGCCGCGATGGCGCCCGAGCTGGAGGGCACCGGCGTCACGACGAACGCGCTGCTCCCCGGCGGCGGCACGAACACCAACTTCGTCGACCGCGACCCGAGCCGCGACTTCTCATCGCTCGTGCAGCCGGAGGTCATGGGGCCGCCCGCCGTGTGGCTCGCATCCGACGCATCGGACGGCTTCAACGGCATGCGGGTCATCGCCAACGACTGGGACCCGGCGCTCAGCGTCGAGGAGAACCTCCAACGCTCGTCAGCGACCGCCGCCTGGGGGCAGCTGGCGCGGAGTAGCGGGTGATGAAGGCCATGTCCCTGGGCGGGGCTCGGCATGACAATGGGCGCCTCACAGAGACACCCCTACAGGGGTGCGCCGCTATGGTTGGAGCATTGTTACTCGGAGGTGCGTTGCATGAGGCCCAGAGGTCGCCGCTTATCCGCCCCGGCGGGGATGTTCCTGATCATGTTGCTTGTCGTGCTCGCGGCTACTGCGTGCGGCGGCATCTCCGTCTCTACAGGCACGGGTAGCGGCGGGACGGATGCACGCCTGACCGCCCAGATGCAGAACGCGGCGGGTGACTCCATCGGCACGGTTGTCATGCAGGAAGGCTCCACAGGCTTTCTGATGACCGTCATGCTGGACGGCCTCGAACCGGGTCCTCACGGCATCCATATCCATGCCATCGGTTCGTGCAGCCCGGACTTCAAGGCCTCGGGCGGGCACATCAACGTGGACAACAAGCAGCACGGGTTGCTCAACCCCGACGGGCCGGATAACGGCGACCTGCCGAACATCTATGCCGCCGCCGACGGAACGGTGCAGGCGGAGTTGTTCACGACGCGGGCCGGGCCAGACATGCTCATGGACGACGACGGCGCGGCTATCGTGGTGCACGAGAACCGTGACGACCACACCACGCAGCCTATCGGCGGGGCAGGGGGGCGCGTCGCCTGCGGCGTACTGTCCGCTGGATAGGGTCCGACCGGCTGCCGGCAAGGGTGGAGGTCAGAGCAACGAGACCTCAACGTCCGGCTCGCGCGGCATGACGCCGTACCAGGGGCCGCCCGGTTCGTCGAAGCCGGGGAACGGGGCTGCCTCGTTGGGCAGCAGGACGCACTCGTTCTGCGCGGGGTCGCGGAAGGTGTTCATCGGGTCTCCGCCGTCCTCGACGATACGAAGGTTCTCCTCCATCAGCTTGCGGTAGAGGATGATGCCGGCGTCGGTCACGCCGAGGTTCTCGCGCGTCCGGTCCACGATGCGGCCCTGCGCGACCCACGTCATCTGGTCCTGTCCCGGCACGTCCGTGCTGACGAGGCGCCCCTTCTCATCGTAGAGCGGGTGCTCCTCAACGGGGATGGAGCCGAACTCCTGCCTCGGCACCCCGGCTGATGCCGGATGCACGGTGGTGGTGTAGCGCACGTACCAGGTGTGCTCGTCGTCGATGGGGACGCGGAGGAGGAAGCGGTGGTTGCCCTCGCCGCCGCCGATCTTCAACGTGTAGGGGAAGACGATGGGGTGGCCGGTCTGCCAGTCGGGGTGCGTCTCATCGATGCCTGCCGTGACGCGCCGCTTGACGACACCGTGCTCGAACCGCTCGAAGCCCAGCTTCAGGTGGTGCTTCGCCCGCTGCGGCAGGCGGTTCGCCCATTCCTCGCCCCGGCCCTTCTGGGCGTTGATCCAGGTGCCGTAGTAGCCGTGCAGGTGCTCGAAGTGCGTCGGGTCGAGCGCGTTGTCCACGCACTGCAGCCAGTTGCAGGGGAGGGTGCTGGCCTGGATGCGCCGGGTGACGTTGTCCTCCCACGCGAAGACGTCCCACCGGGGGAGCAGGGGGGCGGGCTGGGGGCCCAGGTACGCCCAGATGAGCCCGTGCAGCTCCTGCACCGGGTAGGCGGTCATCCTGATCTTGTCCTTGTAGGTGCTGCCCGTCGGCTCGGACGGCTGCTCCAGGCACTGGCCGTTGAAGTCGTACAGCCAGCCGTGGTAGCAGCAGCGGATGCCCTCCTTCTCCGGGATGCCGTAGAGCAGGTCGACGCCGCGGTGGGCGCAGCGCTGCTCGATGAGCCCGAACTCGTTGTCGGGCGTCCGGTAGAGGACCAGGTCTTCACCGAGGAGCCGGACCGCCATCGTGGGGTCTTCGCCCATCATCTGGGACGTGCCGGCGACGGGGTGCCAGTAGCGGCGCATCAGCTCGCCCATCGGCGTGCCCTTGCCGACGCGCGTGTACCGTTCGTTGTCCTGCTGCGAAAGCATCGCGGTCCCTCCTCGTACAGAGTATTCGCTTCGTGGAGAACCTTACACCCGTCGCCAGACGGCTGTGTATCTTGCAGAAGTAGTAGTGGGCCTGGGGGAGACTAGAGGGTTTGCGCAGCCGCGCGCTCGACGGTCTCGGCCAGCCAGGCATTGAGGGTCTTGCCCTGAGCCTTCGCTGCCGTGGCTGCCTCGCGGTGCACCTTCGGGGTTACCCGTAGTGGTATCTTCCCAGAGTATGGCCGATCGGGTTCACGTCCTCGTTTTGCGCAGACGGTGAGGTAGTCGTCTATGGAGAACTCGAACTCCTTCTGCAACTGCTCGACTGACTTTCCCTCGAACGTGATGACGTCGCGCGTGCCTACCACCTCGCCGTGGAAGACGTTGGCTGAGTCGTCGAAAGTCACTGCTGCCCGGTAGCCCTTGTACTGCATCATGGCTCTATGCCTGCCTCGCTCAGAAATCGCCGCACTGCTTCAACCATGGCCTTCCGTGCTTCCCTCTCTGGGTGTGGCCGGTGGAAGTGCGCAGCCACACCGTTCAACTCGAAATACACCCGTGAACCGGCACGTTCCTCCATATCTGCACCGCAGGCCAGCAGCAGAGACTCGATGTCGTCCCAGCGGATGCCCGCCTGAGTGGGGCGTCTGAACACCGCGGCAAGGATGATCCGGTGTTTACGTCTCACAGTAACATGATATCAGATACTGATATAGACTGCCAACCATGAGCGCTCACCCCATTCCAACTTGTGCCATCTGCCCCTTACGCCGCAGAAATGACGACGGGTCCGCCATCGTGATCCACGAGAACCGCGACGACCACAACACCCAGCCTATCGGAGGAGCCGGAGGGCGCATCGCCTGCGGCGTGTTGCACTAACGCCGAGCCCTACTCCAGCGACAGCGCCTGTTCTACGGCCGCCACGTCGAGGCCGTAGACGCTTTCGGCCTGCTCCGGTGTGACATAGCCGTTGCGCAGGTCCGACGCCGCGAGGGCGGGGTCGCGCTGGCTGGCATCCCCCACTCCGCCGGCACTGCCCGTGTCGATGCGGATGACGTCGTCTGCGTTGAGGAACAGGTTGGAGACCAGGCCCCGGTATTCCCTCGCCGCGTCCGTGCCGGGGTTGACCGTGATGACGCCGGGACGTCCGGGCAGCCCGCCCTCGACACCGTGCGGCGGGTCGTTCTGGCGGGACGTGCCGCCGGAGTACCTGCTCTCCTTCAGTACCCTGTACTCGCGACGGATGCCATGGCCGCCCCGGTTGGCGCCCGGCCCGCCGGAGTCCGGGATGATGGCGAACCGCTGCAGCTCGACGTCGAACTCGGACTCCAATATCTCGATGCTCGTGAACCTGGAGCCGCCGGCCCACGAGTGTCCGGTGCCGGTGAGGCCGTCGCCGCCGGCGTGGGCGCCGTCGCCCGCGCGCAGCAGCTCGTACTGCACGTAGCGGGCGCGACCTGCGCCGGACGTGCCGAGCACCACCATCGACGAAGATGCGTTGTGGGCGACCGCGGGGCGTCCGGCGGCCCTGCTCATCGCCTCGAAGACGACGTCCTCCATCGAGGCCATCGTCGTCGAATAGAAGCCCACCGGAGCGGGGAAGCGCGGGTCCGTGATGCTCCCCTCGCGGAAGCGGCACTCCACGGCGCGGGCGAGCCCGCCGTTGTTGGGGACGCTGGGGTCCATCATCGCGATGGCGGCGAAGTAGGCCATGCCACGGATGAAGGGCGGACGGATGTTGATGGGCCCGGCGCTCTGGTCGCCGGAGCCGGAGAAGTCGAGCGTGAGGCGGTCGCCCTGCTTGATGACCGCGACGTGCAGGCGGATCGTGGTCGAGGGGTCGACGATATCGTCTACGAACGCCTCCGCCTCCGAGACGCCGTCGGCCCACCCGGCGAAGTGGCTGCGGACGCGCGCCTCGACGCGCTCGACGATGTCTCCGAACGCGGCGGTGAGCGTCTCGCCGCCGTACTCGTTGGCGAGCGCCCTCAGCCGCGCCGCGCCGATGCTCCGCAGCGCGCCCGCCTGCGCGTTCAGGTCGCCGATGACCAAGTCGGACGTGCGGCTGTTCGCCCGCAGGAACTGCACGACCTCCTTGTGCATTCCGCCGTTGCGCTGGAAGAGCACGGGCATGATCTGCAGGCCGTCGCCGAACACGTCGCGGGAGATGGTGTTCCGCGAGCCGGGCGACTGGCCGCCGATGTCGGCCTTGTGCCCCATGCTGGCGCAGAACGCGATGACCTCACCTTCATGGAACACCGGCAGCACGACGACCATGTCGTTGGGGTGGGGGCAGCCGGAGTAGTAGGGGTGATTGATGAGGAAGCAGTCGCCCTCCTCCATCTCGTCGAACGAATAGAACTGGAGGACGCCCTTGACGCACTCCGGGTACGCGCCGAGGTGGGGCGGGAGGGGCGAGTACTGGCCGACGACGTTGCCGTCACGGTCGGTGATGCCAGCGGAGAAGTCGTGGGACTCGCGGATGATGGTGGAGAAGCCGGTGCGGAGGACGGCGGCCTGCATCTCGCGGACGATTCCGTCCAGGCGGGCGCGGATGACTTCCTGAGTGATGACGTCGGTGGTAGCCATAAGGCGCCGCTCACGCCACGTCGCCGATGCGCTTCACCTTGATGTCGCCGCTGGACTTCTTCGCCTGCGCGAGGTCGTAGGAGGCTTGCAGGTGGTACCAGGTGTCCGCGCCGCCTCCGAATGCTTTGTCCAGGCGTATCGCCATCTCCGGTGAGATACCGGAGTGGCCGTTCACGATATCGGAGAGTTGCTTACGGCTGACTCCAAGGGTCGCTGCACCCTCAGTGACGCTGAGGCCAAGCGGCTCCAGGCAGTCGTAACGTACGGACAATCCGGGGTGTGGAGGGCTGTGCATCGCCATCGCTGTTTCCTCCTAATGGTAGTCGACGAGGTCTACGTCGCGAACGTGTCTGCCATCGAACCTGAACGTGATACGCCAGTTGCCCGAGACACTCACTGCCCGGTAACCGAAGAGGTCACCCTGAAGCGGGTGAAGCCGATAACCGGGCAGGCCCATGTCTTGCGGCCGTTCTGCCACGTCCAGACGTGCCAGGATGCGCGCCACTTTGTCCGCGTATATGGGCTGGATGCGTCTCCGGTCTCCTCTCGCATAGAAAAGTTCAAGCCCTTTGTGCCGGAAGTTGAGTATCATGCAACGCCGATAAGTGTAACCTATCACTACGCACTTGGTAAAGTACCTACGGGATGGTGATGATCAGGTTCCCGTAGTCGTCCATGAGGGCCTGCTGGCCGGGGTAGACAACGGTCGTGCTGTCCAGCTGCTCGACGATGGCGGGGCCGGCGACCTCGTGACCGGGGGCGAGCAGCGTCCGCTCGTACACCGGCGTCGGCGTCATGCCGGAGGCGCGGTCGAAGTACACGTCGCGCTCGCCTGTCCTCGCGCTGTCCGCGGGGCCGTCGGCGCGCTCGTGCCGTTTCATGGAGAACTTCGGCACGCGCACCGTAGCGCGGACGCGGTAGTTCACCGCTTCAACGGGCTCCGTCTTTGCGCTGTGACCGAACAGCTGCTCGTGCGCCTGGTCGAACCGCTCCCGGATGTCCCCGATGGCCTGGGCGCCCAGGTTGACGTCTTCACCGGCCGGCACGTTCAGTTCGTAGCCCTGGCCCTGGTAGCGCAGGTCCACGGAGAACGCACAGCCGATGGAGGCCTCCTCGAAACCGTCCGCCTTGAACTCGTCGACCGCCTGGTCACGCAGGGATGCGAAGACCGCACCGAGCTCGCCTGCGCCCAGCTGCTCGAGGTCGGTCAGGCGGGAGCGCACGAAGTCGCGGCGCGGGTCGGCCATGATGAGTCCCAGCGCGGAGCTGACGCCCGGCATAGGCGGCACGACGACCTTGCTCATGCCGAGGTCGGCGGCCAGCCGTCCGGCGTGCACGGGCCCCGCGCCGCCGAACGCCACGAGCACGAAGTTGCGCAGGTCGTACCCCCGCTCGGTCGAGACCTCGCGGATACCCTCTTCCATCTTGGCGTTGATGATGCGGACGATGCCCTCCGCCGTGGCCATGGGCTCGATGCCAAGCTGCCGCCCCATGTCCGCGACGGCCTCGTACGCCTTCTGCCTGTTCGTCTTCACCTTGCCGCCCAGCAAGTGCTCTGGATGGAGATAGCCGAGCAGGAGGTTGGCGTCGGTCACGGTCGGCTCGGCGCCGCCCTTGTCGTATGCGACGGGGCCGGGGTCGGCGCCCGCGCTGTGCGGGCCCACCTGCAACGCGCCGCCGCCGTCTATCCAGGCGATGGTGCCGCCGCCCGCTCCGATGGTGTTGATCATCAGCATCGGAGCGGCGATCTCCCAGTCGCCGATGAGCACGGACGTCTGTTCCAGCACGGAGCCGTTCTCGCCGAGCGCGATATCACTGCTCGTGCCGCCCATGTCGAACGACACCATGTTGGAGAACCCGGCGGAGCTCGCGATCTGCATGCCCGCCTCCGAACCGGCGCACGGACCGGAGAGCAGGGTGGTGATGGGGATGACGCTCGTGATCTTCGCGACGCCTCCGTTGCTCTGCATGATGTACAGCTGCTCGGTCGTGATGCCGAGGTCCCGCAGCCCCGCGGCGAGCTTGCCGAGGTAGTCGATCATGGCGGGGGCGAGCCGCGCGTTGGCGACCGTCGTGCTCAGGCGCGGGAACTCGCGTATCTGCGGGAGGATCTCGGACGAGAGTGAGACGGAGCCGTCCGGGAACTCCTCCTCGATCATCTCTCCGAGCGCCCGCTCGTGCTCCGGGTTCAGGAACGAGAAGAGGAGCACGACCGCGACCGATTCAGCACCCTTCTTTTTGAGGCGTCGCACGGCTTCCCGGGCCTGCTCCACGTCCAGCGGCTTCTTCACGTTGCCCTGGTAGTCCACGCGCTCGACGACTTCCTCGCGCAGCCACGGCTCCACGGGCGGGTTCTTCTCGACGTAGATGTCGGACAGGTCGCTGCCGAACCGCGGGATGTGCCAGACGTCGTTCACGCCGCTGAACCCGTCCGTGATGAGCAGGCCCACGCGCGCGCCCTTGTCTTGCACGAGGATGTTCGTGCCTACCGTCGTGCCGTGCGTGAAGGAGGCCACTTCCTCGGCCTTCAGGTTGCCGTCCAGCAGCTCGCGCAGGCCGTTCAGGATCGCGCGTCCGGGCTCCTGGGGCGTGGAGGGGACCTTCAGCACGTCGACCTGGCCGGACTCGTGCTCGAGCACGACCATGTCGGTGAACGTCCCGCCGGTATCAACCGCAACCGTCTTCATGGAAGGACAGCCTCGTTCTATGGGGTCGGAGGCAAACTATAGAGGCGCCTGGGGCATTCGCGCAAAATGCACGGTACACCTGACCGCGCCACCGATACCGCCGACGCCCCGGGCAGGGCGAGCCTCTTGTGCTCCGCCGTGGTAAAGTGAGGCGCATCCATTATTGAGACAGCAGAGAGGAGCGAGCAATGGCAGTCGTTGATCTGCGAGAGGCAGAAGTCCCCGACAAGATGGATATGTGGGAGGCGGGCGACCCGTACTTCGAGTGGATCGCGCGCGAGGGCGTCAAGCGCATCGTCGAGTACAAGTTCGAGGACCTGAACGACGTCGAGCTCGGCGACTGGGAGCGGAAGGGCGGCAAGGGAGCGGTCATCAACATCCCGAACGGGATGCTGCCGAACGACGCGCACCTGGTCGAGATCAGGCCCGGCGGGAAGTCCGAGCCCGAGAGCCACATGTACGAAGAGGTGATGTACGTCGTCTCCGGCCGCGGCGCGACGAGCGTGTGGCTGACCGAGGGGCAGAAGGCGACGTTCGAGTGGGCGGCGGGCAGCCTGCTCGTGATCCCGCTGAACGCGTCCTACCAGCACTTCAACGGCAGCGGCACGGAACCCGCGCGCTACGTCTCCATGACGAACGCGCCGCCCGTGATGCGCATGTTCCGCAGCAACGAGTTCGTCTTCAACAACCCGTTCCGCTTCATCGACCGGTTCTCCGGCGAGGACGAGGACTTCTTCAACGGGCAGGGGACGCTCTACCAACGCAAGGGCACCAAGTTCGGGACGATGTGGAAGACGAACTTCGTGCCGAATGCCGACATCATGCGACTGTGGAAGTACCGCGACCGCGGCGCCGGCGGCATCAACACGCACTTCGACCTCGCGGGGAACGTGACCGGAGCGCACATCTCCGAGTTCCCGGTGGGTACATACAAGAAGGGCCACCGCCACGGGCCGGGCGCGCACCTGGTCATCCTCGGCGGTGTCGGCTTCTCGACGCTGTGGTGGGACAACGACAAGCCCGAGTACGAGATAGCGCCCTGGAAGAAGGGCGGCATGGTCATCGTCCCCGCCGACGCCACATTCCACCAGCACTTCAACACAGGCCCCGAGCCTGCCCGCTACCTCGCTCTCCGCAGCGGCGACGGACAGCCCAGCCAATGGGGCGAGTCCAACGTCAGCATCAAAGAGGGCGGTATGCAGATCGAGTACGAGGACCAGGACCCGGAGATCGACCGCTTCTTCGAGGCCGAGCTTGCGAAGCACGGCGTCACCTGCCGGATGAAGGCGTTCATCCCGTACTGCACGGGCGAGGTCGGGCCAACGAACGAGCGCGACACGTAGGCGTCAGCCGCCCTGCGAAACGAACGATACAGGGGCAGCCCTCGTGGCTGCCCCTTGCGTTGGGTCGGGCTACGCCAGCAGCAGATCGGTGAGCCAGTCTTCCAGCAACGCTCGGAGCTCGTCGGCGCATTCGCGGAGGCCGTGGCCTGCGCCGGGGTAGGTGACGAGCTGCTTCGGGCCTGGCGCCCAGTCGATGATGGTCTCGGCGTTCACGAGCGGGAGGACGGCGTCGGCCTCGCCGTGAACGACGAGCAACGGCCTGCCGCCGAGGAGCGCAGCGTCCTCCGCGCCCATCGTCTGGCTCGCCAGCGCGGCGACCCCCCGGGCGTGGGTCGTGTAGCGCGCCGTCGATATGACGACGCCCCCGCCGAACGAGTGGCCCACGAGCGCCACGCGCGGGTAGCCGATGGCGGCCATGTGCCAGACGGCAGCGAGCAAGTCCAACGTTGACTCGTCGAGGTTGGCGGGGTGGCGGTAGTTGACGCGCAGCGACGCGGCGCCTTGCGTTGCAAGGCGGACGGCGAGGTCGCGGTAGAGGCCGTTCGCCGGGCCGTCGAACCCGCCCCGTGCCCCCGCCGCCCAGACGACGCCGACGCCGCGCTCCTCGTTGGGCCGGTGGAGGATGCACGACACGTCGCCGCGCGTCGTGTGGAGCGTCAGGCCGTCGCCGGGCTGGCCCTCCGTCGCCGGTGCGTCGTCCGCTCCGAGCAACTCGACGGAGTAGCGTTCGTAGAGCGGTGCGTTCCGGGCATCGTCGGGGGAGAACATGCCGGTATGTTACATGGAGAGTCAGGACGCGCAGGCAGGGTAGCCCTCAGACCACGCGGCGAGCTTATGGGAGGAATGGATACGGGGACGAGGAACAGCGCCCGTCAGGGCAGTCTTCCCGCGATGTAGACCGTGGAAGTGACGATCGCGACGAGGACCGCCACTCCCATCCCACCAATAGTTCCGATAATCCATCGGAGGTGGGAGTTGAACTCCTTGTGCATCTCGACGCGTAGCTCGCCGTGCCGACGCTCGCTGTCAGCGCGAAGCTGGCCGTGTTCCCGTTGGTTGTCCTCGCGGAACCTACCGAACTCCGCGAGGAAGGCTGCGAAGGCATCCTGGTCCGCTGGAATCATGTCTGCCAGAGCCTCTTCCTCTTCATGGGACTGTACTGCTCCCAGTGTATTACAACGGAATACCGGTGTACACCCCTCGCTGTTGCATCACTGTATTCTCTCATCGCGTGAGCCACAGTTGACCGACGCCGTGCGGGGCGTACAGTATGGCGGAAGTATGGAAGGAGGCGCGGCATGACAACGACAGTGAACGTGAAGGACTTCGTTGACGAGCTGGTAGCGGAGGTAGTGCAGCCCGCGGCCGACGCGCTGATGGAGACGCGATACTTCCGCGACCTGCGCGCAGGCACACTGACGATACGGCGGTTGCAGGGCTACTCGCTCCAGCACACCTGGTTCAACCGCGCGCTGCTCAAGAGCGGGGCGATCCGCATGATCAAGGCGGCCGACAACCCCCGCGCGTTCAAGGACATGATCGCGGGCATCGTCGCCGAGCACGATCACCCCGACCTCTGCCAGGAGTTCGGGATGAACATCGGGCTCACGGAGCGCGACTTCGAAGAGATGGTGCCGGTGCACGAGGTGCTCTGCCACACGAGCGTCATCGTGGCGTCGGCGCTCATCAACACGTGCCCGGCGGCTGGCCGGGCATCCGGCCTGACGAACGAGACGATGGTGCAGCGGTACTCCACCGAGCTGTTCAACTACCTGCAGGAAGCGCCGTACAACATCCCGGCGGAGCACCTGGAATTCTTCCGCATCCACGGCATCGTGGACGTAGACCACGCCGCGGAGGCCGCTGAAGCGGTGGTGCGGCTCGTCCGCGACGACCGCGACGTCGAGATGGTGCGGCACATGGCGGAGACGCAGGTCCGGCTGAAACTGGGCAAGTTCGAGGGCATCTACGACGCGTATGCGTAGGCCGTCCTTCGACAGGCCCAGGATGGGCGGATAGAGAACCAACGCAACTCAAAAGGAGAGACAGATGCAGGTGCGGAAGATCAGTGAGGTTGAGAAGGAATCGGCGGCGGGCCCGCTGTTTACGAGCGACGACGTGGCGCGTCAACCGCTCGCGCCGGACAGCAACGACTTCAACGTGAGCGTGGTCAGCTTCGGGACCGGCGTGCGGAACAAGTTCCACTACCACGAGAGCGACCAGCTCCTCATCGTGACGGAGGGCCGCGGCGTTGTCGTCACGGAGGCCGGAGAGCGGGCGGAGGTCGAAGCGGGCGACGTGGTGTTCGCACCCGCGGGCGAGAAGCACTGGCACGGCTCGCTCCCCGACACGTCGTTCGCGCACATCACCGTGACGCGCAAGGGCGGCCAGACGACGCAGACCGAGGAATAGACGTCAGTTCAGAGGGTGGTCCGCGTATCCGACCTCGTAGACGGCGGACGTGGCGCGGCGTCCGAGGTGCGAGCGGAGGCGGTCCATCTGCTCGGCGAGGCCGGGGGTCGCTTCCGCAGACTGCAGCGCGTCCTCTGTCTCCCAGAGCATGACGACGATCCCGTGGGTGTGGCTCTGCCTGAGGAGGTACGCGCCGTCGTAGCCGGGCAACCTGCGCATCTCCGGCACGACGAGGCGCTCGAGCGCCTCCTGGGCGTCGTCCAGGGGTAGCCGGCTCTCGACCTCGAATGTGATGACTCGGGCGTGCATACGGGGGACTTTATCACGTCCCCAACCCCCTACAGACCCTTCACCTTCGGCGCGACGTCGGAGGCGAGGAACTCGGGTACGGTGTCGTCGTGGAAGTCGAGGTGCTGGAACTGCACCTCGCTGATGCCGAGCTCCGCGAGCGTGCCCAACTGGTCGATCACGTCGTCTGCTCTCCCCACGAGCTGGCCGCGCGCCCTGAGAGCCGCCTTCCTCTCCTCGAGAGAGCCTTCTCCCGTCATCCTGGGGAAGAGCGCCATGTTGCGCTGGATGGTCGCGTCGTCCGCGCCGACGAACCCGAACGTCATCATGGTCTTTCTGATCGAGGCCGGGTCGCGTCCGACGGCCTCGCAGTGCGAGTCGAGTATCGCGATGCGCTCCGCTAGCGTTTCCAGCGGCGCGGGAACGGTGTTCCACTCGTTGGCATACCGGGCGGCGTACCGGAGGGTGCGCTTCGGTCCGCTGCCGCCGATGAGCAGGTACGGATGGCCGGGCGCGGGCTTGGGGAGCACGTCGAGGCCGCGCAGCTGGTAGTACTTGCCGTCGAACGAGACGGGTCCCGGCCCCCACATCGCCTTCATCAGCTGAATGGCCTCGCCCAGCCTGGCAGCACGCTCCGCGGGCTCAGGGAAGGAGATGCCGTAGGCGTCGTGCTCCGGCTGGTGCCAGCCGTTGCCGAGTCCCAGGACGAACCTGCCGCCGCTGAGCAGGTCGATCTGCGCGGCCATGCGGCCCACGTCGATGGGGTGCCGGAACGTCACCGGCGCAACGAGCGGTCCGAACCGGACCGTCGACGTCTCACGCGCCGCGACCGCGAGCGACGTCCACGTCTCCAGTGAAGCGCGCTGGTCGTTGATGAAGTAGTGGTCGGAACGGAAGAGCGACGGGAATCCGAGCCGCTCCGCCAGGTGCAGGATGTGCAGCCACCGTTCCCAGTCCAGATCGTGCTGTCCCTCCACCATCAGTCCAACGTCCATGCACCGCCTCGCTTCGGTTGATCGCTGCGTAGTCTACGGGAACGGAGGAGGGAAGGGCGGACGGGGCGAATGACGACTCCCTGCATGCGGTGTAGGATTGCGCGCAGAGGCTGCGCAGCACGAAAGGAGGCCGGCGATGGCTGAGCGCGTGTGGGAGAAGTACCTGAGCGAGGCTGACAAGGAGCACGTCGCGGCGAGCGGCCACAGGACACGCGGGTTCGGAAAGCGGCCCGCCCTCCTGATGATCGACCTCTACCGATGGGTATTCGGGGACAAACCCCAGACCGTGATGGAGGCGAAGGACGAGTGGCCCGGCAGCTGCGGTATGGCGGCGTGGGAGTCGCTGCCGCACATCCAGCGTCTGCTTGCCGCCGCGCGCGAGACCGGCATCCCCGTCGTGCACGTCACCGGTCTGCCGGAGAGCGAGTCCGGCGTGATCGGCTGGGCGTCGGCAGGCCGCAGGGACTCAGGGCGCGCGGGCTACATGGGCGGCGGTTCGAAGCGCGAGGGGATGTACGACATCATCCCTGAGGTCGCGCCCATCGAGGGCGAGGTCATGCTGAAGAAGACCTCACCGAGCGCCTTCTGGGGCACGCCGGTCGTCGGACACCTGACCGGGCTCGGCGTCGACACGATCATCGTCGCGGGCGAGAGCACGAGCGGCTGCGTTCGGGCGTCGGTGGTCGACGCCTGCACGAACCGCTACAAGGTCGTCGTGGCGGAGGAGTGCGTATTCGACCGGCACGAGGCGCCGCACGCCATCAACCTGTTCGACATGAACCAGAAGTACGCGGACGTCAAACCACTCGACGAGATCATCGAGTGGATGCACCAGTGGCAGGCGCCGGAGGGATTCGGCGACGCCGAGTGACGGGATGGAACGGAGGAGCGTATGGGACGGCTGGACGACCGGGTGATCATCGTGACGGGGGGCGCGGCCGGCATCGGCAGGGCGTTCGCCGGCGGCTTCGTGCGCGAGGGCGCGTCCGTCGTGCTGGCCGACATCAACGGCGAGGCGGCTGAGCGCTCCGCGGAGGAGCTGCGCCAGGAGGGTGGACAGGCGCTCGGGTTAACGGTCGACGTGTCGGACCAGGCGCAGACCGAGATGATGGTGGCGGAGACGCTGTCGCGCTTCGGCAAGGTGACGGGGCTCGTGAACAACGCGGCCATCGCCATCCGCGTGAAGCACACGCGCGCACCGCTGGAGGAGATCCCGCTGGACGAGTTCGACCGGATGCTCGCCGTGAACCTGAAAGGCGTCTTCCTCTGCTCGAAGGCCGTGCTTCCGTACATGAAGGAGCAGGGCTACGGCAAGATCGTCAACATGAGCTCGGGCACGTTCTTCAACGGTCGCGAGAACCTCGTGCACTACGTCGCGTCCAAGGGCGGCGTCATCGCCTTCACGCGGGTGCTCGCGCGCGAGGCCGGGCCATCCGGCATCACGGTGAACTCGATAGCGCCGGGACTGACGGCGAGCGAGACCGAGGAGCACGACATCGAGGAGTTCGCGGCGCGCATCCCCAACCGGGCCATCAAACGCATCGAGATGCCGGAGGACCTCGTCGGCGCGGGCATCTTCTTCATGTCGGGCGAGAGCGACTTCATCTCCGGGCAGACGCTCGTCGTCGACGGCGGCGTCGCCGTGCATTAGGGGACATCCTCACCCTGACCCTCTCCCAGGGGGAGAGGGGATAAGACGGAGGAACGCATGGGAAGACTGGACGAGCGGGTGATCATCGTGACGGGCGGAGCCCAGGGCATCGGGCGCGCATTCGCGATGCGGTTCGCGGAAGAGGGCGCGCGCGTCGTCATCGCCGACGTCAACGGCCCCGCCGCAGAGAAGACGGCTGCCGAGATAGGCGAGGCGGGCGGGGAAGCCCTCGCGGTGCCGACCGACGTCTCTAACCACGAATCGACCGAGGCGATGGCGCAGGCGGCACTCGAGAAGTGGGGGCGTATCGACGGCCTCGTGAATAACGCCGCCGTCTTCCAGCGCCCGCAGATAACGCGGGGGACGGTGGAGGAGATCTCGGCGGAGGAGTGGGACCGCGTGATGGCCGTCAACGTGCGCGGGCCGTTCCTCTGCTGTCGGGCGGTGCTGCCGCACATGAAGGTGCGCGGCTACGGCAAGATCGTCAACATCAGCTCCGGCACGTTCTTCTCCGGGCGTTCCAGCACGCAGTACGTCGCCTCCAAGGGCGCCGTGGTCGGCATGACGCGCACGCTGTCCCGGGAGGTCGGCGACTTCGGCATCACGGTGAACTCGATAGCGCCGGGCTCCACGGCAAGCGATCCTGAGCGCGACGAGTCCAACTACCAGGGCCGCGTGCCTGACCGTTCCATCAAGCGCATCGAGCGTCCGGAGGACCTTGCGGGGGCAGGAGTCTTCCTGATGTCGTCGGACAGCGACTTCATGACGGGCCAGACGATGATTGTGGACGGCGGCGCCGCGCTGAATTAGGGAGGGCCGATTCCCCTAGTACAGGATCATGTGCGTGGGCACCAGCCGCTGTTCCACCGGGTCCACCGCCAGTGCCAGGCCCTCCAGCGTGTAGGCGCCGAGCAGAGGCGGGCCGTCGTCTTCTCCGAAGATGACCAGTGTTGCCACGCTCTCGCCGTCTATAGTGGTCCGCGCTTCCCCGAAGTCCATGTCGACGCGCCGTCCGTCCGCCAACAGGAACCGGCGCCTGCCCGTGGGTGTAACTCCAAGCTCGCGAAGCAGCCGGGCCGGCAGTGTCGTGTAGGCCGCGCCGGTGTCTACCGTCGCGACGACTTCCCTGGACAGTTGCCCATCCATGCTGGATATCCGCATCGGGTAGGTGAACGTTCCCACTTAGAACCTCGCCTGCTATCGGATGTGCGTATTGTAACTGATACGCATGTGACATTCGTCACTTGCAGGACGCCGTCTGGGAGCCGTCCGTTGCGCCCGCCGCTCGTGAGCAGATACCCTCAACGATGGGCGACCACGATGTGACGCCCCTACACGAATCGAGGAGAGAATCGCATGGGAGAGATCGTCTGGGCCGCAGGATCGGTGCACGCGCCGCAGTTGCTGACGAGGCCCCCGCAGGAAGACCAGGCGCAGTTGCAGGCCGGGATAGACGCGATGGGCGTGCTCGGCGGGGAGCTGGACGTCACACAGCCTGACGTGCTCATCCTCATCGGCATAGACCATGTCGAGACGTTCTTCCCCGGCTCGGTGCCCGCGTTCGCGATCATCACCGGCGACACCGCAACCGCGGAGTTCGCCGGGCATGAGTACGAGGTCCCCATCCATCAGGAGATGGCGCTCGCGCTCTTGAACGGCCTCGTTGCGGAAGGCATCGACCTCGCATATGCGCACGAAGGCCTGCTCGGCCACGCATTCGCGACGCCGCTGGAGTACATCCACCAGGGCAGGGCGATCCCCATCGTGCCCATGTTCGTGAACGTCTACCTGCCGCCGCTGCCGACGACGCACCGCTGCATCCAGGTCGGCGAGGCGATGCGCAAGGTGATCGACGCGAGGCCGGAGAAGGTCGCAATCCTCGCGAGCGGCGGGCTGTCGCACTACCCCGGTACGTGGAAGTACTTCTACCCGGAGTACGAGTTCGACCACTGGGTCATCCAGGAGCTCGAAGATGGCAGGCCTGAGTCGCTGCTCGAGCTTAGCGGCGAGCAGTTGGACGAGGTCGGCAACACTGAGCTCCTGCCGTGGCTGATGATGCTGGGCGCGACTGGAAACCAGCGCGGCGAACTGCTCAGCTACCAGCCGACGTCGCACCACGGCCACGGCGTCATGCGCTTCATCCCGGACCGCGGCGGGCGCGGCCAGGAACCCCGCGACATCCCGAAGTTCGGCGGCTTCGAGTTCAAGGGCCAGGGCTACGAGTTCTACAAGTATCCAACGCTGGAGACGTACCCGCTGAACAAGGCGCTGTTCGAACTGCGGCGCGACGAAGCCCTGCGAGCGCGGTTCGTGCGCGACATGGACGGCGTCGCGGCCGAGCTGGGCGTCACAGGCGAACAGGCGGCGGCGCTCAAGACGATGAGCACGGACGTGCTCGCCAAGGCGGGCGCGCACGGCATCCTCGCCATTACGACGACGCTCACGCTCCAACGCTCGGCGAAGGAGGCCGGCATCGAGATCACGTCGGTGGCCTAGGCTTGATCCCCACCGACGCTCGCCCCCGCTGTCCTTGGCCGAGCGACGACCTGATGCTCCGCTACCACGACGAGGAGTGGGGCGCCCCGACGCACGACGAGCGTACGCTGTTCGAGTTCCTTGCACTGGAGGCGGCACAGGCCGGGCTCTCCTGGCGCACCATCCTCCACAAGCGCGAGGCGTTCGTGCGGGCATTCGACGGCTTCCACCCGGAGCGTGTCGCGCTCATGGGCGACGCCGACGTCGAGCGGATGCTGCAGGACCCCGGCATCGTGCGGAACCGGCTCAAGCTGCGGGCCATCATCCACAACGCGCGGTGGTTCGTCGAGGTGCAACGCCATTTCGGCAGTTTCGACGCCTACCTGTGGGGCTTCTTCGAGGGCGCGCTGCCGCGTCCTGACGTCCTGACCGGGGACATGGTCCCTGCGACGACACCGGAGTCCGACGCGCTCTCCGCGGACCTCAAGAAGCGCGGCTTCAAGTTCGTCGGCTCGACCATCGTCTACGCCTACATGCAGTCGGTGGGCCTCGTGAACGACCACGTCACCGGCTGCTTTCGGGCGCCTGCCTGATTCCCTCCCCCTACGAGGAAAGAGGGCAGGTGAGGATACTCTCGGGCGGCGTGATGCAGGCACACAAGCCCCGACCTCTACCTCTCCTCCTGTTCCCGCAGGATGAGCAGCGTCGTTGGGATTCCCGCGGCGAGGATGAGGAGGATCGCCGGCATCGCGGCGCGGGCGAAGAACGCCTCCGACGCCGCAGCCCAGACGGAAGTGGCGAGCGTTCGGAACCCCGTAGGGCTGAGGATGAGCGTTGCGGGCAGCTCCTTCATCGTTAGCAGGAACACGAGTGCGGCGCCGGCGGCGATGCCCTTCGAGAGCAGTGGCAGCGTCACGAGCCGGAAGGCATGGAACGGCGTCTTGCCGAGGCTCCGTGCTGCCTCTTCGAGTCTGGGGCTCACTTGTTTGAGCGCGGTCTGCGTGGCACCAACGGAAGCGGGAAGGAAGAGGACGACGTAGGCGATCACGAGCAGAAGCGTCGTCTGATAGAAGGGCGTGAGGACGGATGCGCCGAAGAAGACGAACGCCAGCGCGACCGCTAGGCCAGGCAAGGCGAACCCGACGTACGCGAGGCGCTCCAACGTGGAAGCGATCCATCCCGGGTAGCGCACGGTGAGGAGCGCGATCGGGGTCGCCGCGACCGCCGCGGCTCCCGCTGCCATCGCGGAAACGTAGACGGTGCTGAGCGTATTGCTCCAGAGGAGGTCCAGGGGCTCGCCCGCGCTGACGCCGCGCACCACCCAGTAGACGAGCACCGCCATCGGCCCGGCCAGCGAGAAGAACACCACCGCAGCGGCGTAGAGCGTGGCGGCCCATCGCCAGGGCCCGAGGCTGGCAACGTGGTGCGCGCGCTGCGCCCCGGGCGTAACGCGGTAGTACCTGGCGCTGCCCCGCGTGCGGCTCTCTGCGATGAGGAGCGCGATAGCAAGTGCAGTGAGCGCCAGCGAGAGCGCAGCGGCGATACTGCGGTCGAACGCGGTCTCGTACTGGATGAAGATGACCCACGTGAACGTCTGGTAGCGCAGCAGAGAGACCGCTCCGAAGTCGCTCAGCGTGTAGAGCGCGACGAGCAGCGAGCCCGCGACGATGGCCGGGCGGAGCAGGGGAAGTGTCACCTGCACGAATGCTTCCGCAGACGATCTGCCGAGACTGCGCGCAGCCTCCTCCATCGCCGGGTCCATCCGCTGGAGCGCGGCCTTGACCGGCAGCATGACGTACGGGAAAGAGAGGAGCGTGAGCGTGAGCGCCGCACCGGGCAGACCGAACATGGAAGGCAGGCGTTCGACGCCGAGCGGCTCCAGCCATCCCTGCAGCATGCCCTTCGGCCCGAGCGCGGTGATAACGAGCAGCGCGAAGACGTAGCTGGGGATGGCGAGCGGGAGCGCGGTGAGCATTCCGAAGGCGCGACGGAACGGCAGGTCCGTCCGGAGCGTCAGCCACGCGAGCGAAACGCCGATGGCAGCGCATGCCGCGGTGACGATGCCCACCAACAGGACAGTGCGGACCAGGATGCCGAGCGTACGCATGCTGAAGAGCACGTCCAACCCCGCCGCGCCGGAGTCGAGCGTCCGGACGAGGAGGTAGACGGGCGGCATGAGCATGAGGAGCCCGATGGCGCCGGCGGGCAGCCAGATGAAGACGGGCGGCATCCTGGTGGGCCGCACCCGTTCCCGCGTCTCGGGAGTGTTCGTTGCGCTCTGCACGAGGGCTATCTTTCACGCTGGAGGCGGCACGCGCAACAGGGTGCGTGTGCTGAGTTCAGAGTGTGGTCGTGACCTGGCGCGCCGGGGAGGATCGGCGGCCGGGGCTGTGTCGGAAAGCGGGAACGTGTTACCTGAGGGCTCTCCCCAGGGCTGCGGCGGCGCTGAAGAGCGTCCTCCACACCGCACGTCCGCCAACCTGTATTCCGCGCAGGCCTTCCGGCAGAGTGTAGGACCTTCGTGGCGTGTCGCGTCCGCCGCCGTCCGCTGGCGCGTCGGTCATGCCTTCTCCACCCGCTACGGGAGCGCGCCGAGGTCCCGCAAGATCCCGGTCGTGCCCTCGAGGTCTGCGAGGTCCGCGAGCGCGACGTCGGGCCTCGCGATCTCGTCGAGCGGCGTCAGGAGCCGGTTGACGTTGACGCCTTCGACGAGCGGGTACTCGAACGTCTGGCCGGCGAAATACTGCTGGGCTACCGTTCCGAGCAGGAACTCGACGAAGCGCTCGGCGTTCTCGCGGTTCTCCGCCGTGCTGAGTATGCCCGCACCGGAGACCATGATGAGCGCGCCGGGGCCACCGCCGGACGGGTGGTAGTTGCGCGCCGCGAAGTCCTCGCCCTCCTCGGTGACGAAGCGGTACAGGTAGTAGTGGTTGACGAGCCCGATGTCGATCTCGCCGGCGGCTACCGCGGCGACCTGCGGGGTGTTCTTGGGGTAGATGACCGCGTCGTTGGCGACCATGCCCTCTATCCACTCAGCGGTCTTCTCTTCGCCCCACAGCTTGCGCATGCCGGTGACCATGGTGAGGAATGAGCCGTTTGTGGGCGCCCAGCCGACGCGACCCTTCCACCTGGGGTCGGTCAGGTCGAAGATGTCGGCAGGCAAGTCGCTCTCGGGAACGCGGTCAGGGCTGTAGACGAGCACGCGTGCTCTGCCGGAGACACCGGCCCAGAGTCCCTGCGGCGACCGCGCCCACTCCGGCGAGCGTTCCAGGATGCTGCCGGGCAGGGGAGCAAGAAGCGATTCGACCGCGCCGAGCCCTCCAGGGTCCTGTGCATAGAAGACGTCTGCCGGACTGTTCGCGCCTTCTTCGAGGAGCGTGGCGGCGAGCGACGCCGTGCCGCCGTACTTGATCTCGACGTCGATCCCGGTGACTGCCGCGAACTGCTGGATGATGGGGTCGACGAGACTCTCGCTGCGCCCGGAGTAGATGACGAGCGAGCCTGGACCCTGCGGCGTGGGGGTGGGGCCGCTGCTGCACGCAGCGGCGATCGCTACAACGATGGCCAGCGCCGCAAGGGCGAGCGCCGTCCTGGGGTGGAGCAAGGATCTCATGAGGTGTTTCTCCTGCAAAATGTAGTCTGGCCTGTGCCAGGAAGTTAGTATGCCCTAACCCAATAGCGGAGTATAGGCGATGCAAACAAGCTGTCAAGTAGTATTGACGGGTAATCGAGGACACCCGGAACGAATGGACGGAGCTAGTGAGCGCTGCGCGTTTGTGGAAGCGGGGAGCAAGAGCGAATCACGCCCGGTAGTTGGGCGGCAACAGGTCCGGGACGGAATCGCGGATGGCGTAGACCGCGTCACAGTTGGGACAGGTGAGCGAACCGCTCACTACGTCGTCGCCGTCGGCGTGCTCGACCGCGAGCGTGAGCGGCGTCTTGTCGGTTGGGCAGGCGAGGATGTCGATCAGGTCGCTTTGCATGGGGTGACTCTCGTTGGGTAGGGAAGGATGATACAAGAACAATAGCCGTGGCAGTGCGTGTTTGACCTTTGCGCGCGTAGGATCGGCGATTCGCTCGACCACTTCATAGGTAGCTGGACGGCTGAGGAGGCGGACGCGGTGAACGCTGCCATAGAAGATTTCGAGATTATCGATGAGTCGGCCTGGGAGTGAAGGTACTGAACTGACTCTCCGGGCTCACCCTCCCAGTTCCTGCTCCACGATGTAGCGCAGCACGTCCGACAGCAGGAAGACGACGACGCCCAGGATAACGACCATGTTGACGTGCCCGAGCGCTGCGGCGACGGCGCGTATGCGCCCAGGTCGCACGGCAACCGCATCCGCGATGCGCCTGCGGCGGCGGATGGCGATGAAGAACATCCATGCGGAGAGCGCGACCTTGAGGGCGAGCACGGCGGCGTAGCGCGCGGTGGCGGTCGGTTCCGAGATGCGCGTGAAGAACAGCACCGCGCCGGTCACCACGAGCGTCCACATGGCGAGCTTTACGAGACCGCCGAACCGTTCCGTCGCGGCTCGCGCGCTGTCGGACGAGAGTGCGCCGTTCGCGACGGCGGGGCGCAGGGCGAACAGGTAGAAGAGGCCGCCTCCCACCCACGCAACGGCGGCGATAGCGTGCGCCCAGCGGGCGGCGAGCAGTGCAGCGTCGGTCATGTCGGCGTCATGGTAGGGGAGCACGGGACTCCGGGCAACGCGCACGACATCGGCCCCCTTACGCCAATGCCCAATGAGCGGTTAATCTGTTTCTGCCTTCACTTGACGCCGCTCGGCCCCTCCTGTTGCAGACGGCTCACCGGAAGGGTGCACGCATGTGAGCGGTCATGGGCGGTGCCAGTGGCGCCCGGGCGACGCGGGTGCGTACCATGGTCGGACGGAACCGGAGGTGTGTGGATGGCCGATGTCGCGCTGTATCACTGGGTGGGGTGAGGGACGTGCAAGACGGCGAGGGCGGCGCTCTCGCAGGCGGGGATCACGTTCACGGAACGGGACTTTTTCAAGCAACGTCTCTCCAAGGAGGAGATCGAGACGCTGCTGGGCGGCGTGCCGCCAAGTGCTCTGTTCAACCTGAGGTCGGCAACATTCCGCAAGAGCGGCATCGCCCCGGAATCGCTGACGGAGGAACGGATACTCGAGCTGCTCGTGGAAGAGCCGCGCTACTGGAAGCGTCCTGTCGCCGTGGTGGACGGCAGCTTGATGGCGGGCGCGAACGCGAAACAGCTTGGGACCGCGCTGGGCTTCTGATGGCGATTCGAGTACTGCCCGCGGGGGTAGCGGCGCGGATAGCAGCGGGCGAGGTCATCGAGCGCCCTGCCTCGGTGGTGAAGGAGCTCGTCGAGAACTCGCTGGACGCAGGCGCACGCGTTATCGGAGTCGAGATAAGGCACGGCGGGCTCGCCTCGATACGGGTCACCGACGATGGCTGCGGCATCCCTGCGGACGAGGTCGGGCTGGCGTTCGAACGCCACGCCACGAGCAAACTGGCGTCGGTGGAGGAACTCACGGACATCGGAACGCTCGGGTTCCGCGGCGAGGCGCTGGCGAGCATCGCCGCGGCGGCTAGCGTGCGCATGACGACGCGCACGGCAGACGCGGACTCGGCAACGACGGTGGAACTGGAGGGAGGCGAGGTCGTCCGGCAGTCGGCTGCGGGCGCAGGAACGGGCACGACGATCGAGGTCGAATCGCTCTTCTCGACGATACCGGCGCGACTGAAGTTCATCCGCTCGCCCGCGGCGGAAACGGCGCGCGTCCGGCAGACGGTGGACCACCTGGCGATGGCGCACCCGCACGTGCAGTTCACGCTCAAGACGGACGGACGGATGCAACTTGCGACGTCCGGCAACGGCAGCCTGCGCGACGCCGTTGCTGCCGTTCACGGCGCAGGGCTGGCGGAGGCGATGACCGAGGTCGGCTCATGGGCGGGGGCGTACCCGGTGTGGGGCCTGGTCGGAACGCCGGAGCAGAACCGCTCCAACCGCACGGGGATAAGCCTGTTCGTGAACAGGCGTTGGGTGCAGCACCGCGCGGTCGGTGTCGCCGTTGAGGAGGCGTACCGGGGCCTGCTGATGGAGGGGCGCTTCCCCATCGCCGTTGTCTTCCTGGACGTGCCGCCCGGCGAAGTGGACGTGAACGTGCATCCGAACAAGCGGGAAGTCCGGCTGTCGCATGAGGGCGACGCATTCTCCAGCGTGCAGCACGCGGTGCGCGATGCGCTGCTGGCGGCATACCCCATCGCCGAGGGAGAAGGGCTGCTGGCGCAGGCGGCGACTGCAACTCCTCCATCCGCCTACACGCCGGAGCTGCCCTTCGTCACGCAGGAACGGGAGCAGACGCCACTGCCGGAGCCCGCGCCCGTTGCGCCGGACGCGAACGCGCATGCGCTGCTCGTGCCGCCGCCCGGGGCGTCACCGCTGTCGCGGCTGCGGGTGCTGGGGCAGATCTCGAACACCTACATCGTGGCGGACGGACCGGACGGCATGTACCTGATCGATCAGCACGCCGCGCACGAGTCGGTGCTCTACTACCGGCTGCTGCGCCAGTGGGCGAACAGCGCGCCGGAGGTACAGCCGATGCTGGAACCTCTGGCGGTAGTTCTGACTCCTCCGCAGATGGATGCGCTCGGCGAGGGACGGGGCGTGCTGGAGCGGTACGGTTTGCTCGTCGAACCGTTCGGCGACGACACGCTGCTCGTGCGCGCGGTGCCGGTGATGGCGCGCCGCGTTGACGCCGCGAAGCTCGTGGCTGAGGCGCTGGACGGTTTCGCGGCCCGCGGCAAAGGCGCGGACACGCACCTGTCCGCGGCGGCCTCCATCGCGTGCCACAGCGCCGTACGGGCAGGGCAGACGCTCGACCACCAGGAGATGATGGCGCTGGGTGAGGCGCTAGCCTCTGAGATGAACCCGCAGCACTGCCCGCACGGCAGACCGACCGTTATCCGCGTATCCACCGACGTGCTCGGGAGGCAGTTCGGGAGGCTCTGATGGGGATGGCGCTCGTGCTGGCGACGCGGAACCCGGCGAAGGCGGTCCAACTGCGGGAACTGCTGGCCGGACTGGACGTCGAACTGTCGGACGGATCGTCTTTCCCGGATGCCCCCGAAGCCGAGGAAGAGGGCGGCTCCCACCTGGCTGTCGCCATTGGCAAGGCAGTGTCGTGGTCGCGCGCTCTCGGCTCCCTCGTAGTGGCATCGGACGGTGGGCTGAGCATCCCTGCGCTGGGCGATGGATGGTCGAGCTTGATCACGCGTCGCGGAACGGGCCATGAGGTGCCGGACGACGAGCGGGCGCGGCGTCTGCTGCGCCGTATGCGCGACCTTGAAGGAGAGCGCCGGGCGTGCTGGTGGACGGAGGCAGTCGCCGTCGCACGGGCCGGCGAGCTGGTCGGGGCGTGGGAGGCGAACGGACTGGAAGGCTACATCGCACACGACTTCGTCCCGCCTCCTGGCGGCACGAACGAGTTCTGGGTGGGCGGCCTGTGGGTGACGCGGGACGGCACGCGGCGCTGGGCGCTTGCGCCTGAGGACACCGTGCGCCTCGGCGACCCGTGGGTGGCGCTCCGCGAGCCGTTGCGAGGGCTGGTCACATCGATGGACAGCATGAGGTATCGTAGCACGCGATGATGTATCCGGGTTGCTCAGTGAGATTAAGGCAGCTAGTCAAATCGCTGATTTGCCCGGTGCTGGCGTTGCTATTCATGGGAACGAGTTGCGGCGAAACTGAACTAATCGATGCAGAGAGCGTATCCGGCCTAGACCCGCACATGCTGCCGGTTTGGTCGCCAGGCAACACGTGGATATTGTTTGGTTATTCTGAAGGAGCCGAGATTGGAGGGGATTCTCTATATGAGCTCTTTGCAGTTAGCTCGGATGGGGCGACCCTTCTGAAGACCTCACGCCCATTCTCAGGAGACCTATTGCACGCTGCCTATTCACCCAGCATCTCGGCCGATGGGTCACGGGTTGCTTTTGGCACCTACAGGATCGAGAAGGAGTATCCGTTTGGTGCAACGCGGAGCTATGAGATTAGTTCTTCTTCGTTCGATGGTTCTGACTACCAGAACCTAACGAACCACGAGGCTAAGGACCTCGAGCCAGCCTGGTCTCATGATGGGAAGCGCGTCGCGTTCGTGTCCGACAGGGGAGGAACGCATTGGAGCGTCTTTTTGATGGCTTCGGATGGTACGGACGCCCGAATGCTCACACCCCCTTCACTCTCGGTCGTGGATGACCCTCCGCTGTGGTCACCTGACGGTCGGCACGTAGCATTTCTGGTCGAGGAGGGACAATCAACGCAACTTTACACTATAGCGACCGATGGCTCTGACCTTGCTCGAATACCATCCATGAGCATGCTTGCGTGGTCCCCCGACGGTGCCCGCATAGCTTTCGTGGTGCAGGAAGGTAACACATCAAGGATATATTCGGCTCATGCGGATGGCTCTGACGCTCAGGAAGTGACTGAGCCTCCTGAAGGATCATCATTTCTCTATGCAGAGACGCAGCGAAGTGTGTACTCGCAGGTATCGAACTTGTCCTGGTCTCCCGACGGTTCGGAGATCCGTCTCGTGGGGTGGCGAGACAGTTTGAAATATGCCCCATCAATCTTCGGCATACATGCGGTGCGGGTTGATGGCTCCGGCTTCCGCACCATCGCTGAATTAGGACAGCGGACACTGATAGCTTTCTCACCGGACGACTCGAAGATCGCTATACGCGACGATGTACTGAACCCGACGTATCCAAATGTCGTGCTCTATACCCTTGATGCCAATGGTTCGAATGCTCGAGCACTGGTTTGGGAAGACAAAGGGCGCTTAGTGACCAGCGCTGCCGCGATGCGGGAACCCACTTTGGACTCACCTCTATTCAACGAAGGGCTTTGGATTCCGCGCCCTACACCGACAGCCACACCTCCTCCTCCACCAGCAGCATAGTCCGTCGGGACAGCCACAAGAGCAGATGCCTCCGGGTGTCACTCTCAACGTGCTGCGCGCGATCTCTCCCGTCAGGGGAAGCAAATGGCAAGGAGAGGCGGTC
Source organism: Dehalococcoidia bacterium (assembly GCA_034423175.1). Taxonomy (GTDB): domain Bacteria; phylum Chloroflexota; class Dehalococcoidia; order Lucifugimonadales; family Australimonadaceae; genus Bin16. The sequence continues at coordinate 14,714 of DAOUJA010000025.1, read as the reverse complement.
ACGGCAGTCGCACGCGTCCGCCTTCCCGGCGGATGAGGCCATCGCGTTCCAGGGCCGCCAGGAGGGCGGAGAGAGGAACGGGGCATTGCGCGCCGGAGGCGGATTCGGCGTCGCGCAGGACAGCTTCGAGCGCGGACTCCTCGACCCCGGCGTCGGGCTGCTCGCGCAGGTGGTCGACGATGCGTCCGCGGAAGTAGCGCGCTGACCCCTGGAACCGCGACTGCCGCGGCGCGAAGGGGACCGACGCCTCCGCAAGGGCAGGGTCGTCGCCAGACTGCAGGTGAGGCGCGGCGGCGCAGAGCAGTCGCAGCGGGCAGAACATGCAGCGCGGCCGGCGCGAAGTGCAGAGCGTAGCGCCGATGTCCATCAGCGCCTGGTGCCAGTCGCCGGGCGTGATGGGGCTACCCTGGTCCGGCAGCACTGCCTCGGCCAACGGGTGGATGGCCTCGCGAGACGGAGCGTCGATGCCGTGGACGACACGGCTCAGCACGCGATAGATGTTCGTGTCCAGCACCGGGAGATGCTCGCCGAACGCAAAAGAGGCAACCGCCGCCGCCGTGTAAGGGCCGATGCCCGGCAACCTGCCGAGCTCGGCTGCGGTACGCGGCAGCTCTCCACCGTGGTGCTCCACGACCTCACGCGCGAGCTTGTGCAGACGGACGGCCCGGCCGTTGTAGCCCATGCCCGCCCAGATGCGGATGACGTCGGCGGGTTGTGCATCGGCGAGGGCCTGGACCGTGGGGAAGGCCCCGAGGAAGGCCCGGTACTTCGGGATGACGCGGTCGACCTGGGTCTGCTGGAGCATGACCTCAGAGACCAGGACGGCGTACGGGTCTGCGATGCCGCGCCAGGGCAGGACGCGGGCATTGCGTGCGTACCACGCGGCAACGGTATCGTGGAGGGCGGAGGCGTTGTCCATCGTGCTATGAGTCCGCAAGCAGACCGTCGAGGACCGCGCGCATCTCCTCAGCTGAGACCGGACCGATGAGCTTGCGGACGATGCGGCCTTCCATGTCGATGAAGAACTTTTCGGGGACGCCGCGGACTCCGTAGGCAACGGCGGTCGTGCCGCGCTCGTCGAGGATGTTGAGGTAGGTCACGTCGTAGCGCTCGATGTGCTCCACGGCGTCGGTGGGACGGTCCCACACAGCGATGCCCACGAACTCAACGGGCGCGCCCTCGTACTCGCGGTAGACCTGCGCGAGGCCGACGGCCTCGATGCGGCAGGCAGCGCACCACGACGACCAGAAGTCGACCATCACGACGCGCCCGCGCAGGGCTTCAGCGTTGACCGGGAGGCCGGAGACGAGGTCGAACCCGGCGAAGTCCGGCGCTTCCCGGACTGCGACCTGCGACTCGCTCGACTCTTCGTGCACAAGTACGCCGCCGGGGTTGCCGCCCGTGCGCAACTGGCCCCAGAAGAGCAGGGCGACGATCGCCAGCACAGGAGTCATGGCCAGCAGGAAGAACAGGAGGCGTCGTCTTCCTGATGCCGGTGCGTCGCTTACGGTCGCGTCGGTCTGGGGCGTTCCGTCGGGAGATGTCATGGTGGGTCGCGGTTAAGGGTAGCATCCCGTGTTACCGGCGGCGTCCAAAGAAGAGGACGAGCGCGGCTGCCGTCACCAGGCCTGCGACCACCGCCACGGCGATGAGAACGAGGGGGAACGCTTCCTGCATCCTCGAAGCGTCGGGCGGTGGGGTCGTTGCAACCGGCTCCGGCGTGGGTGAAGGAAGCGGTGTGGGAGTTGGCGGGGCCGGCGTTATGGTCGGCGTGGGAGTCAACGTGGGAGTTGGCGTGGGTGCAGAGGTGGGAGCCGCCGTAGCGGTCGGGGTATGAGTGGCGGTTGGCTTCCATCCCGGAGGTGAAGGGAGGATAGAAGACGAGGACTCTGTCGTTGTCCGTGTCCACAACATACAGCCGCCCCCGGCCATCGCTCACCGGGAACCGCAGCACGCGGTTGTTGCCGCTGTCCGCCACCCACAGGTTGCCCGACGAGTCGAAATCCACACCGGCGCCGTACAGACCATCCACGAACCGGTTGCTGTCCGCATGGAAGCAGAGCGTCTCCGCGGTTGCGGAATCGAATGTGCCCCGGTTGCACATCATGCCGGAAAAGTCTCGCTGTCCCCAGAGGCAGCAGCCTGAGGACACGGCTCATGCCGCTAATCTAGCACAGGGTGTTGGAACCATCCGCTCAGCGAGGGTCTCCGGCGGGGCGCGTTCCGACTCGCACCGGTAGAATCAATCGGGTCCTGGACTAAGCAAGGAGGGTGTCCCGTGCAGAAGATCACGCCGTGCTTGTGGTTCGACAAAGACGCCGAGGAAGCGGTCAACCTGTACACCTCGGTTTTCCCGAACTCTGAGATCACGTCCATTACCCGCTACGGGGAGGCGGACGCCCAAGTGTCCGGGCAGCCGGAGGGCACCGTTCAACTCATGACGTTCACGTTGGAAGGCCTGGAGTTCATCGCGCTGAACGGCGGACCGATGTACCAGTTCTCTCCGGCTATCTCATTGCAGGTGACGTACGAGACGCAGGATGAGATAGACGCGGTGTGGGAGGCGCTGAGCGAGGGTGGCGAGGAGGAGATGTGCGGCTGGCTGCGCGACCGGTTCGGGGTGTCGTGGCAGGTGATGCCGGAGTCGTTGGGTGAACTGCTGGGCGTGCCCGAGCCTGCGCGGACGCGGGTGTGGGAGCGGATGCTGCAGATGCGGAAGATAGACATCGCGGCGCTGCGGGAGGCCGCCGGAAGCTGACCCGCCGCAGCGCCCCGTTGAGTGCGCGTGGCTACTGGTCTGCGCCGGAGAGCTCGTGCGCGACGATGGACGCCTCGCCGAGGGTCATGACCGTCTCCGTGGTGCTGCCACAGACGACCTCGTAGCTGGACGACATGACGCCGGAGGTTGCCGACGTTGTGCTGCCGCCCTCGGAGACCTCGTAGACCTCCGCGCGGCCCTTGGGGCCTTCGATAACCGTTATGAGTTCTCTGTCCGCCATAGGTGGTTCCCTCCCCGGATGTTTGCGGTTGCGGCGCATGAGCGACGCGCGGGGTCAAATATATCACCGAGCGTCCGCTGTTCAAACGGACGCCCGGTGGCATATGAGCGGGAACCGTGGGATCAGAAGTTGCCCCGCGAGAAGAGACGGCGGACGTTGCCCTCCATGATGTTGTACTTGTCCTCGTCGGTCAGCCAGTCGATCTGGTTGAGGATGACGGGGGCGATGTCGTCGGTCTCCCAGCCTGCGAGGTCGCCGGCGGGCACTTTCTTGCCCTTCTCCCACTTGTAGTCGGGATGGACTGACGAACCGCTGCCGGGGTTCTCAGTGCCGAACACCACCCGGTCCGGGCCGCAGATCTGGATGCAGTAGTCGAGCGACTCCTTGGTGTACAGGGCGCTGTCGTAGTACATCTTGCGCATGCTGGTGTCGAAGTCCTCCAGATCGGGGTTGTTCTTCATGGCGTTGTAGCGGTTGACGCGCCAGCGGCCGATCTGGTAGGGGACGGAGCCACCGCCGTGGCCGACGATGATCTTGAGGTTCGGGAAGGTGTCGAAGACCTTGCTCGACGGGCGGGCCAGGTTCAGCACGGCCTGGGACTCGGTGGTGATGAAGTGCTGGCTGTAGTGCTCGCGCGGGTCCTTGGATGAGGCGGAGTGGATGAGGCCGGGGACGTCCAGCTTCTCCATCACCTCGTAGAGCGGGAACCAGTACTCGTGGTCCAGCGGCGGGGTGTAGTTCGGGTCGGCGGGGTTGCCCTGTCCCTCTTCGGGGTCGGGGTTGATCAGACAGCCGACGAAGCCGAGTTCGTTGACGCACCGTTCGAGCTCGGGGATGACGTGAGAGGCGTCCTTCGCGCCGGTGACGTGCGGCAGGCCGCAGATGCCCCCGAAGCGGTCCGGGTGCGCCTTCACCTGGGACGCGATGACATCGTTGTTCATCTCGTTCCACCAGTGGACGATGCTCTCCGGTTTCTCGGAGTGCATCAGCTGGAACGGGCGGGGAGAGAGTATCTGGACGTCGGTCTTCACCTTGTCCAGTATCTTGATGTTGTTCTGGGCGAACTGCTCGATGCGTTCCTCAGAGATGGGACTCTTGCCGTGGTAGCCGCGCCCTGACAGGAGCGACGCCTTCGCTGCGTACAGCTCAGGCGGGGCCACGGTGTGGCCGTGCATGTCTATGATCTTTCGTCCGTCAAGCATCTCTTCTCCTCATGTGGTGGATTGCAGCCATGGTCAGGTTGGGGCTGCGAACGGATGTCGGGCACCTGCAGGTCAGGGCCACCCATCAATACTGGTTTATACGGGTGGAGGGGTGGAAATCAAGAGAAATCGGGTGTCAAGAGCGAAGGTGCTATCGAGACGCACGACGAACGGCGAGCGATACCGATAGAGCGCGCCGTTTGCGGCGCGTGGTAGACTAGGCGCGGACCCAGACCGAACAAGTTGTCCCGCGGGCGCACGCGTCCGCGAGATTCTGCACAACGGAGGTCAACGATGGCCGAGATAGTGCTGGGAGCAGGAACGTCGCACAGCCCCATGCTTGCGCTCAACGCAGAGCAGTGGCCGCGCTACGCCCAGGGCGACCTGCGGCACCCGGAACTGGTCTTCCCGCCGGAAGGCTGGGCGATGCCGTATGACGAGGGACTGGCACGCGTGCCGACCGCGGTGAAGGAGAAGCCGCTGACGGACGAGGTATTCGAGGCTCAGGTGGACGCCTGCCAGCGCGGGATCGCCGAGCTCGCCCGAACGTTCAATGAGGTCAAGCCCGACATCACCGTCATCATCTCCGACGACCAGGACGAGTGGTTCTTCGAAGACAACATGCCGACATTCTCCGTGTTCTGGGGAGAGTCGGTGCCGATCAAGCCGCGCTCCCTAGCTGCAGGGTTCCGCGACCCGGACATCACACAGTCCATCGCCGACGGCTACGGCGACGTGGCGATGGACGTCCCCGTGGCGTCCGAGCTGGGCCGCCACGTCATCGAGCACATGATCGCGAACGATTTCGACGTGTCGCACTTCACCTACCTGCACGATACCTACGGCGGACAGGTAGCGCGGCGTTACCCGAAGGAGAATGGGGAGCTCGACTCGGTGCGCACGACGGAACCCCGCGAGCAGGGCCTGCCGCATGGTTTCGCGTTCGTGGTGAAGCGGCTGTTCGACAACGAGCCACGCACCATCCTTCCCATCTTCCAGAACACCTGCTACCCGCCGAACCAGCCGACGCCGAAGCGCTCGTTCGAGTTCGGGCGCGCCGTCGCGAACGCGATCCGTGCCTGGGACAGCGACGCCCGCGTGGCCATCATCGGCTCCGGCGGCCTGAGCCACTTCGTCGTCGACGAATGGCTGGACCGGACGGTGCTGAAGGCGCTCGAAGAGAAGGACTCCGAGACGCTCATGACGATCCCGCGTACCCACCTGTACTCGGCGGCGTCCGAGACGCAGAACTGGATCGCCGTGGGCGGCGCGATGGCGGACACGGCCCTGAACTTCGAGACCATCGAGTACGTTCCGGTCTACCGCACACCCGCGGGCACCGGCGGCGGCTGGGGGTTCGGCCGCTGGGTCTAGGCCGCAGGCACGCAGCATGTGAACAGGGAAGCGCCGGTGGATGTCCACCGGCGCTTCTGTGCATGGGCGTGGTCCCACGAGCTCACCACGAACCCCGCCGAGGATTCGTGAGGCGCTCGCTAGTTCGCGGACACGGTGCGGAAGCGCGCGACCGCCACGGTGAGGAACGCCGCCGCGAAGAGAGCGAGAGCGAGCACGTTCACGAGCACGTCCTGGCCTGTCGCGCCGAAGAGCATGAGCTTGTTGAAGGCGTCGTTCGCCCAGCCGTGCGGCGTGAGACGCCCGATGGCCTGCATCCAGTCCGGCGTGATGAAGAGCGGCCACCAGCAGCCGCCGAGCGGGGCCAGGGTGAGCGAGGCGAGCACCGCCGCCGATGACGCGCTCTTCACCGTGCGTACGAGCGCTGCCAGCATGACGCCGAAAGCCGACGACGCCACGGCCATGAACACGGACACTGCGATGACGGCAGCAGGGGAAACCCCGAAGTCGATGGAGAAGACGAAGATACCCAGGGCCCAGAGGAACACGAGTTGGAGCAGCCCGCGGTACAGGCTTGCGAGCATCTTGCCGCCGACGATGGAGGAGCGCCGCACGCCGTTGGCGAGCAGGCGTTCCAGGGTCTGGGTCTGACGCTCACGGGCGATGGCCTCCGCGCCAAGCGCTGCTGCGAAGAAGACGAACATCGTGAGGTAGCCGGGCAGGGTGAAGTTGGTGGCATTGAACGGTTCCACGTCACCGACCTGTTCGGTCGTGAAGAAGATCGCGGGTGGCGCCGCACCCAGCTGACCGAGCTTGACGACGTCCAATGAACCGAAGCCTTCGAGTTCGGCGGCTCCCCGGACCGCGAGGCTGAGCGTGCCGATGCGGCCGCCTATCGATCGCGCGAGCCCGCTGAGCACAGCCTCCGTCCCGGGGTCTCCATCGGCGGTGATGACGCGTATCTCCGTGGGCAAGCCCTGGAACATGCGTTGCGTGAAGTTGGCGGGGAAGAGCACGTACCCGGGAAGCCTCCCTTCCGCGACCGCCGCGTTGGCGTCGCCGGGGTCCCACTCGTCGATTCCTGTCTCCTCCGTTCCGGTGAGCGCGTCCACGACCTGGCGTGAGAAGCCGGTCTCCTCCTCGGTCGCGACGGCCATCCGCAGCTGCTCGTCCTCCGGCCCCACGTCCCCGAGCGCCAGCGAGAAGGCGATGATGAACATGACGGGGAAGAGCAGGGCGAACCCGAGAGCGAACCGGTCCCTCAAGAACAACCGGGTGTCCTTCCAGGACAGGAGCAGCGCTTGTCGCATCACGAGGCGCATCACTTCGCCTCCGATGAAACGCGAAAGAGGACACGCGCGATCACGAGGCAGACCACAGTTACGCCGGCGAGCAGCGCGATCTCGGACGTTGCGTCCGCGAGCGTTGCCGTCTCGGCCAGGATGCCTTCATAGGCATCGATGGCATAGCGGTTGAGCGTGAACCGGCTGAGCAGTTCGAGCACTCCGGACTCCGCGACCGGGAAGAAGGTCCCGCCGAACACTGTCATGAACATCGTGACGAACACCGCGGCCCACGTCGCCTGGTCGTCCGTGCGGGTGACGGCGGCGATGAGCAGCGAGATGGCGCTGGCGGCCGCGGCGACGACGAGCGCAAGTACAGCGCTCTGCGCGAGCGCGTTCACGCCCGCGATGCGTAGTACGGCGAATGCCAGCACGAGCAGCACGACGGCCTGCAGCATGCCTCTGCCGATACCCGCGAGGAATTTGCCCGCGAACAGCTCACCGGTGTTCAACCGGGTCGTCAGCAGGCGCTCCAGCGTACCGTTGCGCCGTTCCTCGATGAGTGTCTGGGCATTGAGTGTCAGAGAGAAGAGCAGGAACATGACGATGATGCCGGGGAGCATGCGGTCCAGGATGTCCTCCTGCTCTTCCTGTTCGACGAGCGTCTGCGCAACGACGCGGACGGGCGGCTCCCGTCGCGCGTCCGCGAGGAGTATCCCGGTCTGGGACTCGACGCGCTCCGGCGACGTCTCTTCGCTGACAAGGGCGTCGAGCGCGCTGCGCAGCTCGTATTCGGAGGCGAGGCTTTCCGCGGCGCCCCGGACGATGGATGCCGTGATCTGGCCAGCGTTGCCGCCGCTCCCACGCCGCTTGATTCGTACTGAGGCCGGTGTGCCGGATTCGAGTGCCTCGGTGAACCCTGCCGGGATGACGAACCCCGTGAGTACGGCGGAACGGTCGAGCGCGTCGTCCAACTCCGCCTCCGTGTAACGCCTCACCGTCAGGCCGTCCACGTCCTCTATCCGTTCGATCAACCTGTGTGCAGCATCTCCGTCGTCGAGGTCGGCTACATGGGCCGTAGCGTTGAACGCCGTTTCCCCGCCGAACACACCGAACATGAGGGCGAACAGGACGATAGGGAGGGCGATGCTGAAAGCGACTGCACCGCGGTCAGCGAGGAAACGCTTGACCTCGAGGAGCGCGAGCAGGAAGGGGCGGGCCATGCTAGTCGCGGAGGCTCCGGCCGGTGAAGTTGAGGAAGACCTCTTCCAGGGTAGTGGTGTCAGGGTCGCCGATCTGGGCCTTGAGTTCGTTTGGAGTGCCCAGGGCGATGATACGACCCTCGTCCATCACACCGATGCGGTCGCAGAGCCGATCGGCTTCCTCCATGTAATGGGTCGTGTACAGGACGCTCATGCCTTCGTTACGCAGCGCGAGGACCGTGTCGAAGATGTGGTTGCGCGACTGCGGGTCGATGCCGACGGTGGGCTCGTCGAGGAAGAGCAGCTGCGGTCTGCTCATCAGGGCGATGGCGATGTTGACCCGGCGCTTCATGCCGCCGGAGTACTTGCGGACGGCGTCCTTTGCGCGGTCCGTCAATCCCACGCGCTCCAGCACGTCCGCCGCCCGTTCCTTCGCATCGCTGCCGGAGAGCCCGGCCATGCGTCCGAAGAAGACGAGGTTGTCCGTGGCAGAGAGCTCAGGATAGAGGGCAAGTTCCTGCGGACAGACGCCGATGAGCCTGCGCACCGCGTCACTCTCCCGCGCCACTGAGTGTCCGCCAACGCGAACGTCGCCGTCGTCAGGGTCGAGGACGGTGGAGAGCATGCGGATGGTCGTCGTCTTCCCCGCCCCGTTGGGGCCGAGCAAGCCGAAGATCTCCTGAGACTGGACGGTGAAGGAAACGGACTCCACGACCTGCACCCCATCGAAACTCTTGGTCAGGCCGCTAGCTACGAGGAATTCATCCATGGAGCCATGTTACCAGAGCAGGCGGGGTGCCCCCGGAGTCTCAATCTGGCGACCTGAACTCCGGGACTCCTTCTGCGATAGCCGACGTCCAGCTGTCCAGATCGGTCACCCAGCCGTAGCGGCGCTTGATCGCGAACAGGGCCTGCTCGTGCGTCTCCGGGATGATGCCCCCGCAGCAGTCCTCGATGAGGACGGGGAAGTACTCGTGGAAGTACGCGTCCCTCGCAGTGGCCTCGACGCAGGTTGGCGTCCCGATACCGGTGACGAAGAGGTGGCGTACGCCGAGCCTCTTGAGGACGAGGTCGAAGTCCGTCCGCTGGAAGGCGCTGTAGAGGTTCTTCGCGATGACGTACTCGCCTTCCTGCGGCGCCAGCTCCTCCACGATCTCTCCACCCCATGTGCCGTCGATGCCGACGGCGCGCTCCATCGCGGGGTCGCTCAGGTCTGCCCGGTACGCGGCGCTCTTCCAGTACCACGGCGAGTCCGGGCCCGCGCGCAGCATCGGGTCGGCGGGTATGACCATGCGGGTGAACAGGACCGGCATGCCCGCCGCGCGAGCGTAGGCGAGCGCCCGCTGGATCGTCGGGATGACGCGGTTGCCATGGTCGGTGTCGACGCCCGTGAGATCGAAGAAACCGCCGGGTTTGATGTCGTAGTTCTGCATGTCGATGACGCATAGCGCGCTGGTCGACACGTCGAAGCTTATCGACTCCGGTTCGGCTCTCAGGTTCAGCTGCATCGTGCTCCTCCGGTGCGGGCGCTATTTCTCGGACGGTATCGCCTGTTTTCGGCGAGTGTCAATCGTTCGCACGCAGGATGTCATCGCCTCCGACAGCGCGCAGTGCCGCATTGAAGGTCTCGATGGCATGGACCGGGTCCTCACCAACGAACTGGACGCGCGCGATGAAATGGCGCGTCGGCGCCCGCTCAGCGAACGCGAGCACCCTCGCGGCCGCATCCTGCGGAGTGCCGTGGGCCATGATGGCATCGACGAGCGCGTGCACCTGCCCCCTTGTCAGGTCCGACTCCTGCGAAACGGCTTCGAGCGACGGCATCCGCTCCCGCATCACGCGGGAGAAGACCCGGTTCCGGTTCAGCAACCCGGAGAGCGCGTACCGGGCAGCGCTCGCATACGCCTCTTCCCGGGAAGCCGCCATGAACACCGGCAGGCCGAGGGCCACCGCCACGCTGTCCGGTTCACGTCCCGCTTCGCGTGCTCCGGTTTGCACGTGCTCCATCGCCAGCGCCACGACCTCAGCATCGACTCCCACCATGGCGTAGACGCCGTCGGCTGCGGCGCCCGCTGCCGCCAGCATCCGCGGGCTGCTGGCATTGACGTAGACCGGCACGGGCGACGCGATGGAGAGTTCGGAGATCAGTGTGCGGCGGGCCGTTGCCGCGGCGTCCGCCAGTTGGGATGCGGTGGCGCCGGGCTCTCCGATGTACCGCACCGCGAGGTCGCCGCTGCCGATGGCGAGGAGGGTGCGTCCCGGCGCGAGTTCTGCAAGCGTTGCAGCCTCGGTCGCCAGCATCTTCGGATGGCGCGATACCGGGTTGGTCACCGACGGGAAGAGCGTCACGCGTTCCGTGCGTTGGGCGGCAAGGGCGAGCCGCACGAATACGTCTCTGCCCGTATGGGGATGGTCGGGCATGCCGACGCCGGCGAAACCCAACTCCTCGGCCCTGACCGCGAACCGCGGCGACTCGGCGAGCGGGAGGTCCGTGGGGTCGTTGACGTCGACACGCAGGCTGCGCTCAGTTGCCGGGTTGGACATGGAACGTCTACCTCAGGGCCGCTCACCATACCACTGGCCGTACAGCAGACGAGGCAGCCAGGAGGCTGCCCCGTCGGATCGGAAGCGAGGGTGACTCGTGCTAGTGCTCGCGGCCGTCCGAGAACCACTTGCCCTTCCTGAGCGCGCCGCCGCTGTCGACCCGCTTGCCGGAGATCTGGTACTCGGCCTTGATGCCTTCCCACTCTCCCAGACGCGCGCCTGTGCCGGAGAGCACCGCCTCGACGTCCGGCTTGCGGGGCGTTGTGCCGCGGTAGGGGCCGCCCATCTCCTCGTAGCCGGGGTACATGTAGTGCTCGCAGGGCAGGACTATGGTGCCCTCGTCGTCCCAGTGAACGTTCATCGGCTCGCCGCCGTCCTCCACGACCGCCGCCTGCTCGTCCAGCATACGCCGGAACATGATGATGCCGACGTCCGTGACGCCGAGGCGCTCGGTCGTGCGGTCGGAGACAGGGCCCTGGATGACCCATGCGACCTGGTCCTGCGCGGCGACGAAGTCGCGGACGATGCGTCCATTCGCGTCGAAGAGGGGCCGCTCGTCGTACGGGATCTCGGCCTGCGGTTGTTCGCCTTCGTTGTACTGCCGGTAGTTGGTGATGATGTGGTAGGTGTGCGTGTCGTCAACCGGGACCCGAATCTCGAGGCCGTGGCTGACGCGGAGGATGTTGGGAAAGAGGATGGGGTGGCCGATCGCCCAGTGGTCGTCGCTCTCCTGCTCGTCGCCTACGAGCCTGCGCTTGATGACGCCGTAGTCCGTGACCTCGAACCCGATCTTGCGGTGGTCGGCCCCGCGCGCGCCAACGGCGGTGTTCCATGCGTCGCGCTCCTCGGGCGACTTGATGCGGTTCATCTGCCAGCCGCCCCAGTAGCGGTGGAGCCACTGGAAGTGCAGGGGGTCCAGTGAGTTCTCCTGGCACTGCAGCCAGTTGCACGGGAGCAGCGTTCCCCAGGCGTCCTTGTGGCCTTCCCAGTTGAGCACGTCCCACTTGGGAAGCACGGGAGCGGGCAGGGGTCCCATGTAGACGAAGACGAGGCCGCCGAGTTCTTCCACCGGGTAGGACTTGATGCGTACCTTGTCCTTGAATTTGGAGCCCTCCGGTTCGGACGGCTGGTCGACGCACTGGCCGTGCTCGTTGAATATCCAACCGTGGTAGGCGCAGCGGATGCCGTTGTCCTCCGGGATGCCGTAGGAGAGGTTGGCCTTTCGGTGCGCGCACGACGGCTCGATGCAGCCGACCGTGCCGCTGCCGTCGCGGTAGAGGACGAGGTCCTCGCCGAGGAGGCGGACTTCCTTCGTGGGGGTCTCGGCGTTCAGCTGGGCGCTTCCGGCGATGGGGTGCCAGTAGCGCCGCATCAACTCACCCATCGGCGTGCCGGGGCCGACCTTCGTCAGTCGATCGTTCATCTCCGCGGTGAGCATGAGCGTCCTCCTCTTCTCCCTACACGCCTGCGTTGGCTGGCAGGTGTGGCCAATCTGAATGGCCGGGGAGTCCCCCGGCCATCCTTCGCGCTACGTAGACGAGACCGACGCCGTCCTGAACTTGAAGTCCCGGTCGGTGTAGACCTCCGGGGCCATCTTCGATTCGAGGCTGCGCTCAGCGAGCTGGTTCTCGAAGTACTCGCGGATCCACGGGTCCTCGTCGACGTACTCGATGTTGACGCCCTCGGCGTTGCCCTGCTCGTCCTCGTCCTTGCCGAGGAACTGCACGGGCGGGTGGAGCGCGAAGTAGCGCGCAGCCTTCAGGCCGAGGTTGAAGTGCTGGTGGAAGTACTGGTCGGGAGGGGTGACGGCGCTGCCCTCGTGCCAGGGGTAGACCTTCTTCTCGCCGCCGTCCTGAGGCCACATGATGGAGTACCCCTCGCCGCCGGGGATGACGATGAGGCGTCCCGGGCCGTGGCGGTGCGCCTTCTTGTACGTGCCGGGCGGGAAGACGGACATGTGCGCCGATATCTCCGAGCCGGGGACGTACATGGCGATCGACGACCCGCCCGCGCCGCGGCTGCCGGCTGCGGTGAGCTTGTCCCACGCGAGCAGGTCCGGCCAGAAGTTGCCGCGCCAGACGGTGCCCCCGACCGCGCCCCACGCGCTGCCGAAGTCCTTCTCGATGTCCTTGGCCTCGGAGAAGAAGTCCTGGTCCGCGTCGTCGAGGATGCTCTTGTTGACGTGCGGGTTGTTCATGAAGAACTCGGGCTCGGGGATCGTGCTCATCGCGATGGGGAGGTAGTTGAAGAAGAGCAGGCGCACCGGCGCATTGCCCATGTTGCGCAGTTCGCACCACGAGTTGCGAGGGATCACGAACACGCTGCGGTCCGACCATTCGAAATCGCGTTTGGCGTTGCTGATCTCGCCCCAGACGGAGGCGAAGCCGCGCCCGGCGAGGACGTAGACCATCTCCTCGACACCCAGCTTGAACGGGTTGAGCGACGCTCCAGCCGGTATCTCCTGCACGCGCGCTTCCGTCACGCCCTCCATATTGGTGAAGCGGACGAAAGCCGTGTCGCATCCCCGGATGTCCCAATGGGCGAGGTCCAGGGTGCGGAGGTCCTCCACGTAGCAATCGGAGAGCACGGGCACGCCCTTTGCGGCCTGCTCGTCGAGCCAGTTGTCATGGGTAAAGTAGCTGCGGACCATCGTATTGCGCTCCTTCCGTTTTCTGTTCGCGCAGGCTGCTTCCGGCCGGCCTGTGCGCCATGCGTCCCTTCTTCAGAGGGCGCGTACCTCTGTCATCGCCTCGTCCAGAAAGACTCCGTATATGTCGTCAGGGTCGGCCTGAACGGAGTCGCCGGGGCTCTCCGGGCCGAACGGTGAATCGATGATGGTAATGGGGATCGTGCCGCCGGCAAGCGGGCCCGCCACCTGTGCGGTCGCTCCGTTGGCGAGTTCAACCTTGTCGCCTGTCTTCAGCGTTTCGGCGCCCATCAGCGAGTCACCTCCTCGGCGATCTCCCGGTTGCGCTCCTCGGCATCCTCGCCACCTTCGACGCCGCGCTGGTTCATGATCGGGCTGTACTTGCTCGCCATGCCCTGGCGCTCGAACGCGAATGCCTGGCCGCCGCCGAGTTCGGCGCGCTTGGACCAGTGCTCCGTGTCCATGCCGAGGTAGACGTTCCGCTCAGGGTCGCGGAACGTGTTGATGGGGTCGCCGCCGTCCTCGACGATGCGTATCTGTTCCTCCAGCATGCGGCGGAACATGATGACGCCCTTGTCGGAGCGTCCGAGGTGCTCGCCGGTGCGGTCGGCGACGAGGCCCTGCGTGATCCACGCGGCCACGTCCTGCGCGGAGTTGGAGTCGAGTATCTCGAACCGCACCCGGCCGTCCTCCTTCAGCTGGATGAGGGGCGGGTGGAAGAGGGGGATGTCCTCATCGCGCTGGTCGGGGTCGTCAGCCGACATCTTCGGGTGGCACATCACCCACCAGTGGCCGGTGCTGTGATCGTCCAGCGGCACACGGATCTGGAACGAGGGGCCGACGCCGCGGGCGATGCCGGGCGTGTCGCCCGGGTCCTTCCACGTGTCGAGCGCGACGCCGCTGCCGCCCTGACGGAGGAAGTAGGGGAAGACGATGGGGTGACCCTGCGCCCACTCGGGGTCTTCGTAGCCGCCGCCCTTAACCAGGCGGCGCTTGATGATCCCGAACTCGAACTTGTCGAAGCCGATGCGCTCGTTCTCGTAGCGCGTGCGCACCTTGTCGCCCTGGCCGTTCATGATGGCCACGTAGTTGCCCCACTCGCCGTGCAGCCACTCGGAGTGCACCGGGTCGAGCGAGTTCTCCTGGCACTGCAGCCAGTTGCAGGGAAGCTCCGTGTAGCCGATGTCCCGCACGACGCCGTCCAGCGAGAAGACGTCCCAGCTCGGGAGCAGCGGAGCCGGGGAGGGGCCGAGGTAAGCGAAGATGAGGCCCGCCTTCACCTGCAACGGGTACGCCTTGATGCGCACCTTGTCCTTGAAGCGGTTGTCCGGCGCCTCGGTCTCCTCGTAGGGCTGCTCGAGACAGCGCCCTGTCTCGTCGAACATCCAGCCGTGGTAGGGGCAGCGGATGCCGTCGTCGGTCGGGATGCCGTAGACCATGCCCATGCGGCGGTGCGGGCAGTAGTTGTCCACGAGGCCGAAGAC
>DAOUJA010000024.1:0-60478 GCA_034423175.1 Dehalococcoidia bacterium | reverse complement strand
TTGACCATAACGGAGAGGCCGTCGGTGCCCACGCGCATCTCGATGAACTCGATGCCGTTGGCTGCTGCAGCCTCGGCCTCGGAGTCCTTGATGGGGCGGGAAGCGTTGGAGATGTCGGTCTCGCCGACGGTGAAGCGCTTGAATCCTCCGCCGGTTCCGGAGACGGCGACGTTGACCTGGACGCCGGGCTGTTCCTTGCGGAACTCCTCGGCGACGGCCTGTGTGACGGGGAAGACGGTAGAGGAACCGTCGATCTGGATGGTGCCACTGAGGCTAACTGGAGCCATCGGGGTAGGCGTTGCAGCGGCCTGGGGCAGAGAGGTCGGCGTTGCGGTCGGGTCCGACTCGCAAGCACCGAAGAGAGCGGCGAGCGCCGCCAAGAGGAGCATCAGCCCACTCAATCTGAAGCATCTGGTCGGTATCATCCTGCCTCCCTGAGGGTTGGGTTACATGGTTAGCGTAGGGAGGCGAGGTTAACGACGAGCGCTGGCCGCCGTTAGCGGAACGTTAACGGCATCGACGGCTTTGCAGTAAGGATGGAACTCAGGCTGAGCGAGGGAGCGTGAACCAGAAAGTGGAGCCGGCGCCCCGGGTGCTCTCGACACCGATCTCCCCGCCGTGCTGCTCGACGATGTGCTTGGCGATCGCCAACCCAAGCCCAGTGCCCTGATCGCGGCGTGAGCGGTCTACCTTGTAGAAGCGCTCGAACAGGTGGGGCAAGTGCTCTGGAGCGATGCCGGGGCCACTGTCCCGCACCTGGACGAGGACACCTTCCTGCTCAAGGTAGTCCGCGCGCAGGTCTATGGTCCCGCCGCGCGGTGTGAACTTGAGCGCGTTGTCCAGCAGGTTGGCGATGACCTGCCGCAGCTTCTCCGCGTCGCCCAGTGCGACCACCTCGCTTGAAGCGTCGACGGTCACCTCAACGCCCGCCTCGGTGATCCGGTGCTCCCAGTCAGTCCGGACGGCGGCAATCGCGGCGGCGGCATCGATCGGTTCACCCTGCATCTCAGACTGTCCCCGCTCTATCCGTGAGAGCTCGAGGAGATCGTTGACCATCGCGTTCATGCGGTCGATCTCCTGATTGATCCGCTCGAGGAAGTCGGATGCCGCTGCGGGGTCACTTGCAGCGCCGCCTTCGAGCGTCTCGACCATGGCTTTGACCGCCGCGAGAGGGTTCCGCAGTTCGTGAGAGACGTTGGCGACGAATTCGCGCCGTGTCGTCTCCAACTGGCGCAAGGGTGTGAGGTCGTGCAGCGTGAGGAGAACGGCCGCGCCGGAATCATCCTGTTCAGGACCGACAGACCCGGCAGCGATGGGCGTGGCGGTCGCGTTCAGGCTGCGCCTGGGACTCGCTAGCGCGAACTCCATGTTCCTGCGCTCGCCGGATTCCCGGGAGAGCGTTACCAGCGCCCGTAATTCATGGTCGCGCAGGATCGAACTCAGCGGGGTCCCGCTTGGCGCTTCTACGTCGAGCAGTTCGTGGGCAGCGGGGTTGGAGAGGGCGATGCGGTTCTCGCCGTCGACGAGGATGACGCCGTCGACCATCGTGTCGAGCACGGCGGTCAACTGTTCCCGGTGGTCGGCGAGTTGTGCGAAGAGGGCGGCGAGCGCCTCGGTCATCGCGGCGAACGGCGCCTGCAGCCCGCTGAGCGTCGAGGACGTGAGCCGTTCCGGGCGTACGTCGAAGTTTCCGGTGGAGATGCGCCGCATCGCAGCCACTGCGGCGCGCGTCTCCCTCCCGGCTGCTGCGTTGACCCTGCGCTGCCATAGCAGGAGCAGGAGGAGTGTGGCGGCAACGAGGAATCCGAGGAGCGCGATGAGCGGTTCAGAGGCGGCGACAGCCAGCACTCCGGCGAGGGATGAGAGCACCGTCAGCGCTCCCAGGACGATCGCGGCGCCTCTCAGTCCGGCCATGCAGGCTCACCTCAGCCTTCGAAGCGGTAGCCGTGTCCGCGGATCGTGATGATCCGTGCGGGGGTCGAAGGGTCAGCTTCTATCTTTTCACGGAGCCAGCGCACGTGCACGTCCACCGTGCGGACATCGCCTATGTAGTCGTGTCCCCACAGGTTTTCGAGCACCTGGTCCCGCGTGAAGGCGCGGCCCGGATTGCGCATGAAGAGGGCGAGCAGATCGAACTCCCTGGGCTTCAAACGGAGGTCCTGGCCGTTCAGCGAGGCCTGGTGGGCTTCAACGTCCACAGTAAGGGACCCCGAGCGCAGGGGTTCGGCCATCTGCCCCGCGGCGGCCCTGCGCGGACGGCGGAGCATCGCACGCACGCGCGCCATAAGCTCGCGCATGCTGAACGGCTTGGTGACGTAGTCGTCCGCGCCGATCTCCAGGCCTACGACGCGGTCGATCTCCTCGCCTTTCGCGGTCAGCATGAGGATGGGCACGTCGGTCTCGCGACGGAGGATGCGGCAGACCTCGAGCCCATCCAGATTGGGGAGCATCACGTCGAGGATGACGAGGTCGGGAAGGGAGGTGCGAGCGGTCTCGAGTCCGGTCCCGCCGTCGGGCGCGGTGAATACACGATAGCCCTCGTGCTCGAGGTTGTAACGGAGCGCCTCCACGAGGTTCTCCTCGTCTTCCACCACCAACACAGAGCGGTTCGTCATGGGTCGGCTCCGTCCAAGGCCAATCAGGCCTCGATGGGTTTACGGAATTGTATGGCCCGTGTGCAAGCAGGCGCTTAACGGCCGGTTAAGGGACTGCGTACTCCCGCAGGCAGTTTAGCGAGAGCGGGTGCACGTGTGGAGCTTGCAGACTACGCGCCCCGTATGCGCGCCAGTAGTTCGCCGATCGTGAGCCAGTAGTAGACGATGAACGTGCCTGCGACCAGCAGCATCACGGCGCTGATCGCGCCCACATGAGGCAGCGCCCTTCTCAGAGCGCCTGTCATCGCTCCCTTGAAGAGGGCCATGCCGATGGTTAGCGCCAGTATGACGGAGCCCATGCCCAGGCCGTAGAGGACGAACTGCCAGACGGAGTCCAGGAACGTCTCCGCCGTGAACGTGCCGCCGATGACCGCAAGGAAGATGGGAAGGGTGCAGCTGAGGGAGGCTGTGCCGTAGGCCAGACCGAAGGTGAAGTAGCTCCGCACGCTCTTGCTGTTCGCATTGCCGAAGCGTGCCGAGATGCTGGCGGCGAAGTTGTTGTAGAGCTTGCCGCCCGCGAGGAGATACGCCCCGGCCCCTACCAGCAGGATGCCGATGAGCAGGCCGATCCAGGGGAATGCATCCGCTATCCCGCGTGCCCCGAGGCCGATCGGTGTGCCGACGGCAGCGAAGAGGACGACGAACCCCAGCGACACGGTTGCGCCGACGAGCAGGGCGCGCAGCAACCTCGTGGTGACGCTGCTTCCGTCGGGGTCAACCGCGTCGTTCTCACTCAGATAGAGGCCGAGGTAGGCCGGGAGCATCGCGAACCCGCAGGGGTTGACCGAAGAAACCATGCCGGCGCTGAACGCGAACCCGAAGGGGAACAGGTCGCCGAGGTCGCCGAGCAGGTTCCCGGACTGTGCGGAGACAGACTCCACCCTTCCGGTAACCGCACCGATCTCGCTGCCCGTGATGAACGCACCGATGATGGCCACGGCCATGGCCCCCACGAATGCGAGCACGGGGAACGCCATCCCCCAACTGAAGTTCTGCATCGCGGCACGCATCATTCAATCCTCCACACCAGGGGTTCTATCCGCCCTCATCCATATGATACGTCTGCCAGGGCATGGAAGACCTGTGATCCCCGGTGCGGGCGCTAGCGCCAGCGTGCACGTCTGCGGCGCATCCCGAACGCAACGGCGACGAGCAGGCCACTGGCAACCAAGGTGAGCGTGAGAGCAAGCACCTGTGCTTCGTTCGTTCGACCTGTCAGTACGGCCTCATAAATCGCTATGGGCATCGTCCGGGTGCGTCCGGGGATGCTTCCTGCCACCATGAGCGTCGCGCCGAACTCGCCTACGGCGCGGGCAAGGGCGAGGCTGACGCCGGTCATGACCGAACGCCAGGCGAGCGGGAGCGTAATCCTCGTGAAGACGCTCCATTCGGGCTGCCCGAGCGTGCGGGCCGCATCCTCCAGCGTGTGGTCCACCGACTCGAACCCGGCCTGAGCTGTCCGGATGAGGAACGGCGCTGACACGAAGCATGCCGCCAGTACGGCCCCGCTCCAATCGAAGACGAAGCTGAACCCGAACAGCGCATCCAACGCGCCGCCGACCGCCGAGTTGCGCCCCACTGCCTGGAGCAGGTAGTAGCCCAGTACCGTGGGCGGCAGCACCATAGGGACCAGCACCAGCGTCGAGAATAAGTCGTGGGTCCATCCGTGCAGGCGCGACAGCCCCCATGCAACGGGGATGCCGACGATCAACACGAGCAACGTGCTCGCGATGCCGGTCTGCAGGGTGAGTCTGAGGGCGTCCCAGTCCATGGTTACTCCGCGCCGTCAACCTTACCAACGTGCGGCGTGTAACCGAACCGGCGCCAGATGTCGGTCGCTGGCAGGCCGGTCATCGAGGCGATGAAGTCGCCAGCGATGTCTGCGTTGTCCGATCCCGGGTTCACGCCCACGGTCACGTGGAGCGCACTGCTAGCTTCGGGCGGCAGCGGAGCGAGTGCGCGTATGCCCCGGGCATCGGAAGCGATCAGCAGGGAACGTGGGACGAAACCCAGCTCCGCATTGCCACTCGCGACGAACTGGAAGGCGTGCGCTACGTTCTCCCCGTAAACGACCCGGTCAGCTACCTCCTCCCAGAGCCCTCGATCGACCAGGTAATCCATCGCGGCACGGCCGTACGGCGCGAGGTCAGGATTCGCCAGTGCCACCTGCCGTACCCGGCCGCTTCCCAGGAGCGAGACGACCGTGTCCTCAGGGCCACTCAAATACGTGACCCCGACCAGTTCGCCCGTCGCGAGCACCCTGACACTGGCCGGATCGACCAAACCGTCCCCGGCGAGGGCGCTCGTGTACCGGCTGTCCGCCGAGACGATCACGTTGAGGGGCGCGCCCTGGCGCACCTGCGCGGCCAGGGTACCGGAAGCGCCGGCAACGAGGGTCACGGTCGTTCCGCGTTCCGTCTCGAATCGCACTCCCAAGCGGTCAACGACGGGTTGGACGCTCGTGGCCACGCCGACCAGCAAGGCGGGCCCGCCCTCGTCCGGGCCGGATGCACAGGATACGCAGGTGAGCGCCAGCAGCAGCAGCACGATGAACCGGCCCCGACGGACCGTGTCGCCGTGTCGCCGGCCCTGCGCCAGGGGACGTAGGTCTGAGCTAGAGCGATTCAAGGACTGCGTTGGCGTGCCCCTTGACCTTTACGTTTTCGAAGACCGGGTTCCCGGTGAGAGGGCAGGGAAGGGGTCCCGGAAGCCGCATGCCTCCTGTGTACGGCCCTCTCGGAGGTGAATTGAGCGTGAATCGTAAATCCCAGAGTATCGCGGAACAACCCCGTCATGCCTGAGGAGGCGCGTACAGGCCTTCAACGAGGCTGAGACGACCTCCTAGTCGTCTCGGTGCGCTGAAGTGCCTCCAAAACACCGCTCGCCCGGCATAGCAGGGCGCTTACCGGCCGGGCCCCGCGCTCCTTCAGCAGCAAGAAACAGAGACCCTGGCAGCAGTTACCAGGAGCACCCGCAGCAGTTTGCAGATAAACCGGCAGAGAAACACAGAGAAACGCGCAGCGATACGCTGTTGTGTTCTCTGGGGCACTCCTGCAAAATGCTCCAAGCGCTCAGAGAAACTCTGCCGTGCGGTAGAATGCATAGCAGTGGAGGGAGAGGAAATGGCGAAACTAGGGCAGTACAGCTACCCGGACATCAGGTTCGGCGATGCGGTGGAGATAGCGAACCGCATCCTGAACAAGTTCAAGGGTACGGTGAGCGTGAAGGGCCTCGCGTGGGAACTGGGGATGGCCGAGGGGAGCGGCACCCTGTTCGCCAAGGTCGCGGCGCTGCGCGATTTCGGTCTGGTGGAAGGCCGCGGTGAACTCCGGGTCTCGCAGCTGGCGCAGCGGGTCCTCCACCCGACGAACCAGGAGGAGGGGCTCGAGGCGACCGCCGAAGCGTTCCAACGTGTCGAGCTGCTGAGCCAGCTCTACACGCGGTTCGAGGGCGAGGTGCCGGACGACATGAGCCTCCTGGTGGGCCTCGAAGAGCTCTCTCGCGCGCCCCGGGACGAGATAGTCAAGCGGGCCCCGCTGATCCAGAAGCATCTAACCGATGCGATCCGCGTTCTCGGCAGGCCGGTCAAGGTAGAGAAAAGGGCAGAACATTCTGCGGGCCGCCAGAGGATTGCTGTCGAATCCCCATCCACGTCTCCCGAACTGCCAGCGGAAGAGGGGGCAGGGGACGGGCTGCACATCACGGCTGCCGGCCGTCGGCTGTCGGTGCCGCTGACGGCCGAGTACATAGAGGTCGCGATCAGCCTGCTTCGTGCGATGCAGGTTGAGATGCGGCAGGAACCCTCCAGCGAACCCGCGTTGCCGCTCTTCGAGGGTATGGACCTCGACCTGGGAGGGCAACTGGGCACGTGAGGGGGCTGGCGCCCCAGACAGGATTCGAACCCGTGACCCGCTGCTTAGAAGGCAGCCGCTCTATCCTACTGAGCTACTGGGGCCTCTCTTCGACTATAGTGCCGGGGCGCATGAGGGTCAATCGACCCCACGTGCGCCCCGGTTGCTATCAGCCATCTCATGATGCGGAGGCATGCACCCCATGACGTACGAGACGATCGAATTCGAGACCGAAGGCCCGCTCGGCGTGCTGACCCTCAACCGCCAGGAGCGCCTGAACGCCATCAGCCGTCAAGTGACCGAGGAGCTGCAAGACCTGGTCACCCGGCTGGAGACAGATGAGGAGGTCCGCGTGCTGATCGTCACCGGCGCAGGCCGGGCGTTCTGCGCTGGTGCTGACATCAAGGAGCGCACGGAGAACCTCGACGATCTCTCCCTGGCGCGCACCTCCGCCGTCATCTCTCCCACGTTTCGAAGGCTCGAGCGACTCAACCAGGTAAGCATCGCCGCGGTCAACGGCGTCGCCGCGGGCGGCGGTCTCGAGCTGGCGATGGCGTGCGACCTGCGGATCGCGAGCTCCGAGGCGCGCATGGCGCTGCCGGAGCTGACGCTGGGCATCCTGCCGGGCGCGGGCGGCACGCAGCGCCTGCCACGCCTCATCGGTCCGGCGCGTGCCAAGGAGATGATGCTGTTCGGCAAGTTCATCGACGCACAAACGGCGCAAGCCTGGGGGCTGGTCAACGCGGTGTCGCCGCCCGGCGGACTGCTCGAAGAGGCGCGAAGCTGGGCGGCGCGCCTGTTGGAGCTCCCGCCGCTCTCGCTCGCGAGTATCAAGAACGCCGTCAACGTGGCGATGGACGTGGACCTGGACAGCGGCATCCAGTATGAGCAGAGGTGCTCTGCGATGCTCGCGCTCACCGAGGACAGGCGGGAGGGGCACACCGCGTTCGTGGAGAAGCGTCCCCCTGTGTTCACCGGCCGCTAGGCGCTATCAGCGCTTCTCGAACCGCGTTGAGACCCAGTGCACCGGGACGGGCCCGAACCTGTGGGGGGTGACGCTGCGGATAGACATGGCGCCCACGTCGGCGGACGTCGTGCAGCGTTGCTGGACGATCCGCCCGATAGGGCGTGAGGCGACGATGGCGAACATCGTGTTGGAGAAGGCGCGGTTCCACCCGCGGCTTCCACCTCCGGCCATGTGATATCCCGCGAGCGAGGCGGCGGTCGCGAGGCCTGCCCCGACAACGATATTGGTGCCGCAGAATGGCGATACGGCCAGATCGCGCTGACCGGCCTTCATCAGCCGGAGCGCCTCGTGGGCCGACTCCTCGACCTGTTGCGTAGGGATGTTCCCGACCACGAGGAAGCCGGTGGGAATCGAATAGCCGGCAATGGGCCTGCCGCTGGCTGAAGGGGACAACAGCAGCGCGATGGTTGCATGCTCGAGGCCGTGGTTGCGTTTCGTCTTCTGCCAGGGGTTCAACGGTTCTTCTTCCCGGGCGGCGTGTCGCCGCGTTTCTTCGATTGTATACGCCGGTGGGCAGCGCCGCAGGCCGGCAGGGTAGGGCAGTGGCTACGAGTGCCTGTCAACAGGCGCATGGCAGATTACCCAGATCAGGGCAGCCAGGTCAGGGCGCCTAACCTAAGTCAGGCGGATGAGTCCGACGCCGGCGAGTGTGAGACTCGTGACCACGATGCCTGCGACCACGACACCGGCTGCGATCGCGGGGAGCCCCCGGCGGACCGGCTCGTGCAGTGTCCAGACGATCAGAGCGCCGGTCCAGGCTCCGGTGAGCGGCAGCGGAATGGCGACCGCCAGCATGATGCCGAGGAAACCGTAGCGCTTCACGCGGGGACCCCACGAGCGTTGGATGCGGGCGGTGCGCCAGCGCAAGAGGCGTCCGGCGACGTTCTCCCAGCGCTCGATGCGCGCGCCAATGGTGCGCAGCACGTAGAGGATGAACGGCACGGGGATGAGGTTTCCGACGATGGAGAGTCCCAGCGCCTGCGGCCAGGGCATGTCCATGGAAGTGATGGCGAGGGGGATGGACGCCCGCAGCTCGCCGATGGGCGTCATCGCAGTCAGGAGGACGATCAATGCATCGGGCAAGAGGGACCTCGGGTGGTGGGTGGTTGGCTCAGGGCAGAGGGCGGGGCGTATTCTAGCGAATCAGGGCGTACCTGCGAGAGTGTTCTGGACGGTTCTTATACTTTGTATAAACTTATGGATAAACCAAAACCCGAAAAAGTTGTATGCTAAACATTGGCATCGATGCCATCCGAAGGTGTAGAATCTGCCTCGAACATTCCCGTAGGAGGAGGGTGAGCATATGGCGCGCAAAACCCGGCTCATGCGGCAGGTGGAGGAGCGCTTCCATCAACCGCTCGAACGATTGCTGCCCGAGATGATCAACGAGAACGGACTTTCGGCTACCGCGGCCGAGTTGGAAGTGTCCAAGGCGACGCTTGGCTACTGGCTTCTCAAACTCGGCATCAACGTCCGGCGCGTTGCACTTGCCCCGGGGGAGACCCTGGAGGTCAAGCGGGCAAGCTGAACAGCGTTCCCGTTTTGAGAGAGAGGCGGACCGGCGGTCTGGGGAGACAACGCCGGGGCCGCCTCTCTTGCTGTTCAGCGGCTATTCCCTTGGCCGGGGGCGTCCCCCCTGGCACCGCTTCCTTGACATGGTGAAGCAGCGAGTGATACAACGTGATAGAAATCACAACTGCCCCTGCTCCTCGGATAAGAGGCCGCGTGCGACTCCCCCACCTGCCAATACTTCCCATACTGCTGACCATCACAGCCCTCGCCCTGTCCGTTGTCGTTGTCGCATGCGGCGGTGCGAGCCCGGTCTCGACGCCTGATTGCTATCTCGCCCAGGAAGGTCAGATCGTCGGGGCCGCCGGGGCCGATTGCGAACCCCCGGATGACGTGGAGGTCCTGCCGACTCCCACGCCTACGCCTGCTCAGGCTGGCGGCGGTGACGCCGGTGGCAGGGTGCTCTTCATCACCTACGCCTGCGCCACGTGCCACGAGCTCGACTCGGTCCCCCAGTCGAAGGGCAGCAGCGACGGCCCCGCACTCAATGGAATCAACGCGAAGGGCGCGGACTACATCCGCGCATCCATTCTGGACCCAGCCGCAGAAGTCGTCGAGGGCTACGAGGATGGGCTGATGCCGCAGGACTTCGCTACCCAACTCTCTGCTGAAGAGTTGGACACGCTGGTCACTTTCCTGTCGGGGCAATAGCCGGCAGGGCTGCCCGGTAGTTGCGCCGAGACGCTGCACCAAGCACCGCTGGATTCCCTCAATCTGTTCGTTGACCCCCTTCAAGGGCGTCGCCTATACTGCGCACCCAAGTGCAGGAAGGCGTTTTCCTTCCGCAAAACCACAACGTATTGAGGTTTGAAGATGCAGTTGCACTGTCTACAGGAGAATCTCAGCCAAGGGCTCAGTGTCGTGCAGCCTGCCGTTGCCACTCGTACGACGCTCCCTATCACGCAACACGTGCTGCTTGCAACGGACCAGGGACGGCTCAAGCTTTCTGCCACGAACCTCGAGGTGGCCATCAGCACATGGATAGGCGCAGACATCCAGGAAGATGGCGCGGTGACGATACCGGCCCGCCTCCTGACCGATTTCGTGAACTCCCTCGGGCGGCAGACGATCAAGATGCAGAGCGCCGCGCAGGGGGGCGGGATCTCGGTCGAGGGCGACCGCACGAAAGCCAACATAAACGGTACGGCCGCCGAGGAGTTCCCTCCCATCCCCGCGATAGACCAGGGCACCTCAACGAAGATGTCGGGCAGGGCGCTGCGGGAGGCGATCCACCAGGTGGTGCTGGCGGCGGCGGTGGAAGACTCGCGTCCCGTCCTCACGGGTGTCAACATAGAGTTGGACGGCACGAACGTGACGTTCGCCGCGGCGGACGGCTTCCGCCTGGCCGTGCGAAAGGCCCAGCTGCTGGAGCCTGCCAGCGAGAAGGTGTCGGTCATCGTTCCAGCGCGGACGCTTTCGGACATCGAGCGTCTTCTGGACGGTGACGACCCGGTCGATATCGTGGTGACGTCGCAGCGGAGCCAGATCCTGTTCCGCTTCAAGAACATCGAGGTCGTGTCGCAGCTCATCCAGGGGACGTTCCCCAACTACGCGCAGTTGATCCCGCAGGAGCACGGGACCCGCGCCATCATCGGGCTCAGCGAACTGCAGCGCGCGACGCGAACGGCAGCCATCTTCGCGAAGGACGGCTCCGGCATCATCCGGCTGCAGATGAGCGCAGAAGGGGGAGGGACCGGAGCTCTCACGATATCGTCCCGGGCAGAGGAGGTCGGTGACAACACGGGCAACCTCGAAGCTGACGTTGAAGGCGCGGAAGGGAAGATCGCCTTCAGCAGCCGGTACCTGAGCGACGTGCTCGGCGTCATCGGCAAGGAGAAGGTGGCGCTGGAGATGACGACTTCCTCGAGCCCAGGGGTTATCCGCCCCGTGGACGACGGCGGCGAGTACGTTCACGTCGTCATGCCCATGTTCGTTCAGTGGTAGGCAACGTCAGAACTCTGGGAGGGTGAAGATGAATCGCATCAAGTACGGAATCGTCATAGCGGTGTTGAGCGTATTGCTGGTTGGGTGTGGAGAATCGGAGCCGGTAAAGGTAGGGTCATTGATGGACTTCACGGGCGACCTGGGTGAGTTCGGCGGCCCGATGAACGATGCCATCCTCCTCGCTGCGCAACACATCAACGATGCAGGAGGGGTGCTGGACGGGCGGCAGATAGAGGTCGTCTCCGAGGACGGGGCTACCAGTGACGTCACTTCCGTGGACGCGGCGCGCAAGCTGGTCAACGTTGACGGCGTCTCGGCGCTGGTCGGTCCGCTGGCGAGCGGCATAACTCTGGCCGTCGCCAACGCTGTAACCATCGACAACGAGGTGCCGCAGATCTCGCCATCGGCAACCTCCCCGGCGTTGACAGTGCTCGAAGACAACGATTTCGTCTTCCGTACCGCACCGTCCGATGCCTTCCAGGGGGTGGTACTCGCGAACCTCGCGCACACGCTGGGCTATCGGAACGCAGCCGCTCTGTTCGTGAACAACCCGTACGGACAAGGACTGGCGGACCAGTTCACAGCTTCCTTCGAGGCGTTGGGTGGACAGGTGACCGCGGTATCGCATGAGTCAGGCCAGCCCTCCTACGCTTCGGAACTGACTCGGGCGACCGCTAACGGTCCTGACGTGCTGGTCGCCATCAGCTACCCGGTGAGCGCGGGCGTCTACATCCGCGAGGCGATCGACAGCGGAGCGGCGGACACGTTCCTGTTCGTGGATGGGAGCAAGTCTGAAGAGCTGATAACGGCAGTGGGCGCCGACAGCCTCGAAGGCATGTACGGCACCGCCCCCGGCGCAGTCGAGAGCGCGGCTACGGCCCAGTTCACAAGCGACTACGCGGCCGCGCACGGAGACAGCACGCTTCCGTTCATCAGGGAATCCTACGATGCGATGGTCCTGTTCGGTCTCGCCATCGAGGCTGCGGGGTCGGACGACCCCGTAGCGGTCAGGGACGCGATGCGCGCGGTCGCGGGCCCGCCGGGCGCCGAGGTTGGCCCGGGAGAGGCCGAGATTGCGCGTGCGTTGGAACTGCTCCGGGACGGGCAGGAGATCAATTACCAGGGCGCGAGCGGCCCGGTTGACCTCGACGAGAACGGCGACGTGACCGGCGCGATGGAGATATGGAAGATCGCGGGCGGGCAACTCGTCACGGAGCGCGTCATCACTCAATAGTCTCCCGGGCGCAAGTAGCAGGCGGCGGCAGGCAGCGTCGGGTCGGCGCTGCCTGCCCTTATGGCCGGACCCGGTGCCGCAAGCGTGCGCCAAGGCGCCCCCGCAGCCGGGCGATGCCTGGCGTGAGGCCGTCCGGCGCGTAGAGCAGGACGAGCACGACCAGAACTCCTACCGCGAAGAAGCGGATGTTCGGCAGTCCCACGGAGTCCAGCGCCTGCAGGATGGGCGCGTTCAGAGCGTCCGGCAGGCGTTCGATGACGTCGGGCAGGAACTGCGACCCGCTCCAGATGCCCCACACGACGAATGCGCCCACGACCGGGCCGTAGAGGCGTCCGCTGCCGCCCGCGACCAGCATGGCCCAGATGATGAACGTGCCGAGGAGTGGGGTGAACGTGATAGGAGAGATCGCCCTGAAGTTGAACGCGTAGAGCGCTCCGCCGATGGCCATGATGACTGCGCCGAGCACGAACGCCTGCAACTTGAACCGAAACACATGCTTGCCGCTCGCTTCAGCGGTCACCTCGTCTTCTCGTATCGCACGCAGGACGCGTCCCCACGGCGAGTGAACCAGCGCCCGCGTCACTGCGAAGAGCAAGGCGAAAACGGCCAGCACCACTACAAGGTAGACACGGTCATAGTCCTGTGGGGCGACAATGTCGCCGAACACTCGCGGAATCGTATACAGACCGCGGCCTCCGTTGCTCAGCCAGCGCTCATTGAGGAATACGAGGCGAACGCTCTCGGCGATCCCCAGCGTGGCGATAGCGAGATAGTCGCCGCGCAGCCGGATGGTTATCGTGCCTACGACGAGGGCGACGGCGGCTGCCACGAACGACGCGGCTACCAGTGCAGCGACGAACCACAGGTCCAGTACGCCGATAACAGGCAGCGAGTCGAGGCGGTTCGCCAGGTCGCCAGCGTAGCGGTAGTCTTCGCCCTGGCCGGAGAGCGGCGGGCGGATGGTGAGCAAGGACGCGGCGTATGCCCCGAGTGCGAAGAAGCCAGCCACACCGATGTTGAAGAGGCCGGTGTAACCCCAGTGCACGTTCAACCCGAGCGCAAACACCGAGTAGATGCCGACCAGTATGGCGAATGCGGTGAGGAATTCCAGCATCAGCCCTTGCTCCCAAGGATGCCCCGCGGCCTGAACAGCAGGACGATCACCATTACGGTGAACGCTATCGCGGGCTTGTACGTGGGCAACGCCCACGCGGTGGAGACCTCCATCGAGATGCCGATGAGCATGGCGCCAAGGAACGCTCCGTAAGGATTGCCGATGCCCCCGACGACCACCGCCGCAAAGAGCGGCACGAGCAACTGGAAACCCATGGTGGGCTTGAGTTGAGCGGTTGCGTTGAAGATGACGAGCAGCACGCCCGCCGCGCCTGCCAGCGCACCTGCGATGCCCCATGTCCAGAGGAGAACGCGGTCCGTGTTGATGCCGCTGGCGCGAGCGAGGTCCGGGTTGTCCGAGGTGGCGCGCATCGCCTTGCCCTGCTTCGTGCGCGTGAGCAGCAGGTGCAACGCGATCGCCAGCACGAGCGCAGCTCCGCTCACAAACAGGTGGTTCGGCGCGATGCTGATGTCGGCGGGTAGCGAGAAGTGCGGCCGGCCCTCGTTCGGGAGGTAGCGCACCGGCGTGCCCCAGACCATCTGGACGAAACCGCGAATCGCGATGGCCACGCCGAGCGAGGCTATCTCAATCGTCACGATGTTCGCCCGCCGCAGGCGCAGCTTCCGGAAGACGACTATGTCCATGCCCACGGCGAGTGCCGCCACTGCGGCCATGCTCACGGGCAGGGCGATGAGCAAGGGGAACCCGAAGGTGAACGGTCCGAGGCCCGCGTGCTCCGGCAGGACGCTCACGAGCAGGAAGAAGGCCACGTAGGCGGCCAGGGTCATCATGTCGCCGTGAGCGATGTTGGCGAACCGCATAACGCCGAAGACCAGCGTGATGCCGACAGCGCCCAGTGCGAGGATGCTGCCCAGGAAGATGCCGTTGACGGCGAGCCCGATCTGGCTGAGGGCCAGGACGACGAAGGTGATGGCAAGGAGCGTCTGGGCCACCCGGCTCGCCCGCGCCATCGCCGGACTGCTCATCGTGCGCGCCGTGAAGAACATGCGGTCCGCCTATTCGCTCCCCAGGTAGAGCCGCCCGACGCCCGGGTCGTTCGCGAGGTCCTGCCCCGTGCTCTCCATGCGGACTTCTCCCATAGCCAGAACGTAACCTCGGTGCGATATGGAGAGCGCCTTCCTGGCGTTGTGTTCCACCATGAGGATCGCGACTCCCGTGGCGTTGATGTCCCGAATCATCTGGAACACCGTTTCCATGAGCAAGGGGGAGAGTCCGGCAGTTGGTTCGTCCAACAACAGGAGCTTGGGCTCCAGCATCAGTGCGCGGGCTACCGCCATCATCTGCCGCTGTCCTCCGGAGAGGGAACCGGCCCTGGCGGAGCGCTTCTCCGCCAGATCGGGAAACAGCTCGAACATCTCCCGGATGCGGCCGTCCAGCCTGTCGTTGCGCAGGAAGCCGCCCATCTCCAGGTTTTCGGTGATGGTCAGGGCAGGGAAGACGTTGTCCGTTTGCGGGACGTAGCAGAGTCCCAGGGGGATGCGGCGGTCAGCGCGCAAGTGCTCGATGCGCCGGCCGTCGAACCGCACTTCTCCGGCCGACGCCTCAACCACACCGACGACCGACTTCATCAGGGTGGACTTTCCGGAGCCGTTCGGACCGATGATGGTGACGATCTCATCCGCTTCCACGCGCATGTCCACGCCGTGGAGTATCTCGGTGTCGCCATACCCGGCCCGTACGCCCGTTACATCCAGAAGCGGCACGGCTCAGCTCCCCAGATAAGCCCGGACGACTCGTTCGTCCTGCTGCACGGCCGCGGGAGTCCCCTGCATGAGTACGGCGCCCTCGCTCATCACGATAACGTGGTCGCACAGGCGCATAACGAGTCCCATGTCGTGTTCGATGATGAGGAACGTGATCCCCAGCTCCTCCCGAGCCCGGCGGATGCCGTCCACCAGGCGCCGGAGCAGGGTAGGGTTCACGCCGGCGCCCGGTTCGTCGAGCAGGACCATGCGCGGCTTCGCCATGAGGGTGCGCGCGAGCTCCAGCAGCTTCTTCTGTCCGCCTGAGAGGCTCTCAGCCGGGAGTCCCGCCACTTCCGAGAGCCCCGTGAAATCCAGCACGTCCCGGGCCTGCGCCGCTATCTGCCGCTCCTGCCGCTTGATGAGCCAGGGGGTGACGAGGGCGTGCCACATGCTCTCTCCGGTCTGGTTGGACGGTACGAGCATGAGGTTCTCGAGGACGCTCATGCGCTTCAGTTCGCGGGGAATCTGGAACGTTCTGACGATGCCCTTGCGAAAGACGAGGTACGGGGGCAGCCCGTCTATCCGTTCATCTCTGAAGCTCACACGCCCGGCGGTTGGCTTGTGGAACCCGGCGACGAGGTTGAACAGCGTTGTCTTTCCGGCCCCGTTCGGACCGATCAGGCCGGTGATCGAGCCTTCATCCACATTCAGCGAGCAGTTGTTGACGGCACGCACTCCGCCGAAGTCCATCACCAGCCCGCGCACGCGCAGAATCGCAGCTGCCATACCTCTTCATCCAGGGGCGGAGTGGCGCGGATTATACGGGCAACCGACCGTAAGGGCATCGCAGCCGCGCGGCGACGGGAACGCCGCCTACGGGTGCGCCGGCAGAGACCTGAGCGGAACTACTCGCCAGTGCGCACGGCGGAGCGGTTCTTCTTCGGGCTGTTGTTGAAGCCGATGTTGTCCTCGAACGGGTGGAACTCTCGTGCTTCGTGACAGTACTTGCACTCACCGGCCATCGTGGCGCTGGGGGAACCGACGATCCAGTGATGCGCCCCGGTGGGAGATGTTTCGCAGTAGCTCGCCTCAAGGCTAATCTTCGGCTGTGCCTTCGTTGTCATCCCAAATCCTCCGATCCTGCATAGCCAAGGGGTGATGAGGCCCGTGGCCCGTCTGTGGTGGAGATGGGGGAGAGTCGAACTCCCCGTCCAGAAGACGCTCAGCGCGGATGTCCTACAGGCTTAGCCGGCGTTTGAAAGGGCGGCTGAACGGGCCCACCGGCGGGCCGTCCCGCCACCTGCCGCGAAGTCTTGAGTGGCCCGCAGCGGCGTCAGGGCCACTGCACCCCGGCTGTATGACGCTTTCGGTAGCCGCCAGGGCGGGCTATCGGAGCGTGGCTACTTTCTTAAGCAGCCAGTGCGACTGGTTCGTCGGCAGTTGATGTTTTGCCGTCTGATTAGCGAGTGGGCGGCGAACTCGGCCTGCAATCCTGCCAAGCTGATCCCCTGTCGAAACCACGCATCCCCACAGCAGACCAGTTACACTACCATCCTACATTCCGGGCAGGGAGCGGTCAATCGCCGGGTGTCGCTCAGGCCTCTCTCCGAAGGGCGCGCGCAATCTCCCGGTCGGTCTCCCGGCGGATGATAGCCTGGCGTTTGTCGTGTCGGCGCCGGCCCTTAGCCAGAGCCAGTTCCACCTTTGCGTGGTGGCCCTTAATGTACACACGCAGTGGAATCATGGTGAGGCCGCGTTGGCCCGCCGCACGGCTGAACCGGTCTATCTCGCCCGCGTGCATCAGGAGCTTGCGTGAACGTGTCGGTTCATGCCCCCAAGGCCCAGCGCTCGTCCAAGCGGCGACGTGCATGTTGTAGAGCCACATCTCGCCGTTGCGGGCCTGGGCGTAGGCGTCGCGGATGGTGACGCGCGCATCGCGGACCGACTTGATCTCCGTGCCCGTCAACACGATGCCCGCCTCGATCCGGTCCAGGATGTCGTAGTCGAAGCGGGCCCGCCGGTTGTCCACGACAGTCCGTATTCGCGGTTGGCCTGACTTCTGCGGCTCAGCCTGCTTCTTCTTTTTGCGTTTGGGAGGCATCGCTCAACGGCCCGTCATCCGCCTGAGTTCGACCACGGCGGCATCCAACTGTTCGTCAGGGTAGGCGGCAGCAGGGTCCTGCCCAGCCTGGATATTGCAGAGGGCGTCCAGGGCTTCGGCGAGGTCGCCGGGGTCGTCCAGCGAGGCCGCTTCCTCCCGGAATACGCCACACAGGTCGCGCGTCAGTTCGCCGACGCGCCCATGCGCTCGTACGTTCACTTCGCGCCCGACGCGTACGTCCGGTTCGATGCCCTCTCCTTCGATCGTGCGTCCGTTCGGCGTCAGCCACCGGGCGATGGTGAGGTTCAGTCCTGCGCCCGACTCCAGCGCGTGCAGCAGGTTCACAGCTCCCTTGCCGAACGTCCTCACGCCGACGATACGGGCGCGTTCATGGTCCTGCAACGCCCCGGACACGACCTCCGATGCGGACGCGCTGTAGCCGTTCACGAGCACCACGAGCGGCAGGTCGTAGGCCGTACCTTCGCCGCTGACCTCCAACACGGTCTCGCCTCCGTCCGCGTCCACCCAGCGCAGCACCTGGCCTTCCTCCACGAACTCGGAGACCACGTCCACGGCGGCGTCCACGAGTCCTCCGCCGTTGTTCCGCAGGTCGAGTGCGAGTCCATCCGCGCCGAGTTCGCGAAGGTCAGCTATGGCGGTGCGCAGGTCGGGCCCAGACCTGGCGTCGAACGAGGAGAGACGTATGTAGCCGAAACCGCTCGGAAGAAGATGGGCGTGAACAGAACTGACGCTGATGGTGTCCCGCACGATGGGAATCTCAACGGGCCGGGAGACACCGGCACGTGAGACGCCCAGCACGACCTGCGTGCCCCTGGGGCCGCGTATCAGGGCGACGGTCTCTTCGAGCGTCAGCCCTTCGATGGATATGCCATCCACGCTCAGCAGGACGTCGCCCGCCATCAGGCCCGCGTGGAAAGCGGGCGAACCCGGCAACGGCCCGAGCACGATGATCTGTCCGTCCGCCTCGGTGACACTGGCGCCTATGCCTTCGAAGTCCGGCTCCTGGCCGTGCAGCGCGAGGTTGAACGCCTCGTAGCGCTCCGGGGAGAAATACGTGGTGTAAGGGTCGTCCAGGTACTCCAGGAGTCCTTCGATGCCTGCTCGCTCCATCTCAGTGGCCGAGAGTTTGTCCCGGTCTATGAAGTCTTCCTGCAGTACTTCCACCACTTCGATGAACTCGCTGTGCTCCTCCTGTGCGCACGCCGCCGCGGCAAGGAGTGGAATGGCCAATGCGACGGCAGAGACTGCCACGAGCAGCGCGGATGGCTGCCTCCTGACGGTCGCCGTGTCGGAGTGAACCTCCATCCGTTAAGGATACGTCAGGGGATGAGAGTCATGCCCCGATCGGCATGTGACGACGCATCCGCTGCCGGAAGGGGGGCGGAGGAGCCTGCGTCAGAGCCGGGCTTCTGCGGGTGTCGTGCGGTTACTTTACATAACAGCAATAGTGCGCGATACAGTGCGGGGTGCTCGTTCACGCGGCGCCGCAGGACGCGCTAGCGAGCGCGCAGATATCCCATGCCGTCGTTGCCGTCTTCCAGTCCGCCCCGGTACAGGAACTCGCCCTGGGGCGTGGTCTTGCTCGCGGTCAGCGCATCGAAGTCGATGTGCACGATTTCACCGCCTTCGCACTCAACGCTGACCTGTTGCGCGTCCTTGTTCAGGACCCTGACCGGACGCCGCTCGAAGATATTGCCTTCGCCCACCATGAGCTTGACCAGCGGCTCCAACGCCAGGACAGCCGACACGGTGCCCATCTGAGACCCGTCCGCTACGAGGAAGCAGTCCTCCTCGCAGCTGTAGAAAGGATGCTCAGGCAACCGGAAGAGTTCGTCGTCAGACATGCTTGCTGTGCGGTACCTCTCGTGTAGTCTTTGCGTCCGCAAATGCCGACCCGGCGCCGGATGGTACATCATCGCTCAACCTGGCGGACACTACCTTCAGAAGCTCGTACAGTCCGGCTCCGGTCACCGCGGAGGTCAGCACGGCCTTGATGCCTTCAGTCTCCGCCACGAAACCGGCGCCGCCGTCCGAGTCCAGGAGGTCCACCTTGTTGAGCGCGAGCACGCGCGGCGTGTCGGCGACGTGGAGGTTGCGCAGGATGTCCTCGACGACCTCAACGTGCTCCGCCGCGTTGGGATGCGAAATGTCCACTACGTGCAGCAAGACCGATGCATCCTGCACTTCCTCCAGCGTTGCCCGGAAGGCCGCGACGAGCGTTGTGGGAAGCTTCTGGATGAAGCCAACCGTATCGGTCAGCAAAGCCTCTGTCCCATCCGGCAGGCGGACCTTGCGCGTCACCGGGTCAAGCGTCGAGAAGAGCTGGCCGCGCGCCAGCACGCCAGCACCCGATAACGCGTTGAGCAGGCTGCTCTTCCCTGCGTTGGTGTAGCCGACGAGCGCGACGACCGGCTGCCGGTTCCGGTACCGGCGAGCGCGATACCGGGCCCGGTGGCTACGCACCTTCTCCAGCTCCTGCTTGAGCCGCTGGATGCGCTGACCGACGAGCCGCCTGTCCGTCTCTATCTGCGTCTCGCCGGGTCCGCGCGTGCCGATGCCGCCCCCGAGGCGCTCCAGGTGGCTCCACTGGCCTGCCAGACGCGGCAGAAGGTACTCGGACTGCGCGAGTTCCACCTGCAGACGTCCCTCGCGCGTTCTGGCGTGGCGTGCGAATACATCCAGGATGAGCGCGGTCCGGTCGATCACCTTCGTGCGCTCGCCGAGCGCCCGCTCGAGGTTCTGCTGCTGGGTCGGAGTCAGCTCGTCATCGCAGATCAACGTGTCGAAGCCGATGGTGCGGCGCGCGTCCGCGATCTCCTGCAATTTGCCCTTGCCGACGTAGGTGTGAGACGGCGCTTCGAGCTGTTGGGAAACCGTTCCCGCAACCTCCGCGCCCGCGGTGTCGGCCAGTTGCGCGAGTTCTTCGAGCGAGTCGGCCACCGTCCAGGGAGAGCGACGCCCCTTGATGCCGACGCCAACGAGCAGCGCCTGCTCAGGCGTCCGGGCCGTTTCCACCGTTCTCGATTGCCGTGCTATGAGTGAGCGCTCCAGGATGGTGACAAGGATTCTACCTGCTGGCGACCCGCACGGAGAAGCATCCGGTGTCCTACCCCTGCGGCGCGTCCGGGAGGCGCCAGCCCTCCAATCGCCGCAGGCCCTCATCCAATCGGTCATCGGGCGTCGTGAGCGACAGCCGGATGTAGCCCTCACCCGCCTCGCCGTAGCCCCGTCCGGGAGTGACGACGACCGCGTGCTTGTCGAGTAGTTCGGTAGCCAGCTGCGCAGAGGTCCAACCCTCCGGGCAGCGCGCCCAGATGTAGAAGCCGGACCTGGGCCGGTTCACCTCCAGGCCGATGGCCGTAAGCGCATCCACGACGCGATCGCGGCGCCTACGGTAGACCTCGTTGTTCGCGGCCATCCACTCAGGAGTGGTGTTGTCCAGCGCCTCGATGCCCATGTACTGCACGGCCTGGGGGATGCCGGAGTCGAGGTTGGACTTCACCCGGATGAGCGCGTCGATGAGCGTCTGGTTGCCCACCGCCATGCCGATGCGCCAGCCGGTCATGTTGTAGGTCTTGGAGAGCGAGTGGAACTCGATGCCCACGTCCATCGCGCCGGGCGTCTGCAGGAAGCTGGGCGCCTCGTAGCCGTCGAACGTCACCTCGGAGTAGCAGGCGTCGTGGCAGACCGCGACGTCGTACTCCTTCGCAAACGCCACGACCTCCTCGAACAGCTCCGGGGTCGCGAGCGCGCCGGTGGGGTTGTTCGGGTAGTTGATCCACATGACCTTCGCCTTGCGGGCCACGTCCTCCGGTATCAGCGAGAGGTCCGGGTGGAAGGCGTTCTCCGCCCGCAACGGCATCATCCAGGAAGTGCCGCCCGCGAACATCGTGCCGACCGAGTAGACGGGGTACGCCGGGTCCGGCACGAGAGCGACGTCTCCGGGGTCGATGAGGCAGAGGGCCATGTGGCCGATGCCCTCCTTCGCCCCGATGAGGGGCACGATCTCCTTGTCGCCGAGCTCGATGTCGAAGCGGCGGGTGTACCAGCGGGCGATGGCGTTGCGCATCTCCGGCAGGCCGTCGGACTCGGGATAGCGGTGGTTCGGCGGGTCGTCGGAGGTTGTCTTGAGGGCGCTCAGGATGTGCCCGGGCGTCGGGATATCAGGGTCGCCGATGCCGAAACTGATAACGTCGACGCCCTGGGCGCGCTTCTCCGCGATCTTCCTGCTGATCTCCAGGAAGAGATACGGCGGAAGCTGGTCGAGCCGGTTGGCGAGTTGCATACGGAAGGGACCTCCGGGTGAGTCAGGAATCATGTGCGCCGCGTCTGGCGCGTGGGGAGATTATACAGGCGCGCGGTGGACGTGAGCGTCAGCGGGCGGCGGAGAATTGTTTCGGAGGATTTACCGCTCATTTCCGCTCATCAGCCCTGATTCACCTCTGGCCCCGCCCTGCAGCGTGAGCGGTCCAACCGCTCATTCCCGCTCATCTGCCGCTCATTTCCGGGCATAACCGCTCGAAATCGCCCCTTCCTGCTCACCTCTGCCGGTGGGGTTGCAGTTGCTCTGCGTTCGACCGATGCGTTCATGGGAACAGCGTACGCGGGTGTGGGGCGTTGGCGAAAGGGGCGGATGTCGCGAATCCAGAAATCAACATGGATGGACAGGATACACAGGATGGGAGCGTTAGCACTTCTTGCGGGGGCCGCTGAACGGTTCGCCCTGCTTTCCCTTCTGCTGCTCATTGAACCACTCAACAAAGGTCTCTACCTGCTCATCTGTAAAGCGGTATCTATGGCCTCTGCTGCTGTTGTGGAAGGGCTCTTCCAAGAAGCCAAGGGGAGTGTCGGAGAGAAAAGGGCCTTCTCTGCCCCAGTAGGCAAAAGCAGTGCTGACCAGTGCACGCATGGGGTCGTTCCTTACCGGTTCTCCTAGCCTGTTAGGGAAACGTCTGGCGTGTTCACTGAACGATATTGTTTCCGTAACCTTCATGGCATAGATGATATGCCAACCCCCTCTTTCCCTTCGAAAATTGGCGCAACCGAGCCCGACTACGTAGTCACCCTTGCCGGCCGCTCCGCGCGTCATGGGCATGCAGAACGCCAGTGTGCAGATGTCATCATGCGGATTGGGAGCGCGTCCGTTGTCGTGCGTCATGATGTAAGCATAGAGCGTCACTTGGTCACCTCCTCCAATAATTCAGCACCTGCATCACCGGTGTACTGAGCAATCCACGCCCGCAGCTTTTCCGTACGTTTGGCCTGCTCGGGAATGCTCGTGTCCAGCACACAGCGGCGGGCGCGGGTGTACGAGCCGATCGTGGCAGTCTCCGTCTGGCGGGTCCAATTCCACGGGTTGCTGTTCTTATCCGTGAACACCTGCTCGCATATCTCACGTGTAATCGGAACGGCACGCTGGAACCTCCGTGAGCGGCTCGAGCCACCAAAGACCCAGAACCCGTCCCAGGCGCCTGTGCACAGTGCCCTGACGACATGGGCATTCCTGGCGAACCGCTGGGCGGCCTGCCCTGTCAACGGCTGGGTCACGTTTCCCGCTACGGAGTCCACGCTTATCCCGCCGACAAGGTAGAAGCCGGGCTCTTTGCCATCCGCTTGGGGGACCAGCCTTGCTATGAACAGCAGCACGTCGCCAACCTTCATGTGGTTGAGGTTTGCGGCACTGCCCTTGCCGGTGTCGCCGTAGGTGATCGTCTCGAACTCGGGGTCGTTGTGGCAGGCCGCATTCCAAAGGCGTTCCGGTACGTAGCGGAGCAGGTCGCGGTTAGGTTCGGAGTGTGAACGCAGGTCTCGATAGTGGACGGCGTTCGCATACCTGTCGAGGTTGCGATCGCCCTCAGGGATGGGCAGAAACTCGAACGTGCCGTCGTCGAAGAGCGGACTGACCAGCCCTCTGTGTTCCGAACTCGTGTTCGCACCTACGTTCGCGAGATAGATGCGCATCAGTCCGGGAAGTCGCCGGAGAAGACCTCGACGGCGTCGCCGTCCATGAAGACGGGACCGCGGCCGGGCCAGGTGATGGTCAGCTCGCCGCCGGGGACCTCGACGCGGACCTCGTCGTCGACGAGGCCATGGAGGCGCGCCGCGACGACGATGGAGCTGACGCCCGTTCCACACGCGAGCGTCAGGCCGGAGCCGCGCTCCCACGTCCGGGAAATGAGGTGGTCCCGGGCTACGTAGTTCACGAGGTGGAAGTTGATCCGGCGGGGGTACGCCTCGTGGTGCTCCATGCGGGGGCCAAGCCTGTCGAGTTCCACGTCGTTCACCGGCTCGTCGATGAAGGCGGTGACGTGCGGGTTGCCCATCGAGACGGCAGTGAGCGCGAACGTGACGCCGTTCACCTCCACGGGTGCGTCGAACGCCAGTTCGTCCGGCCGCAAGCCGAGCGACTCGACGAGGCCGGTGTCCAGCGCTGCGTAGTCGCTGGGGCCCATCTTCGAGACGTCGACGGGCACGTCCGCGGCGCGGAGGATGGGCTCGCCCATGTTCACGCGCGCGCCGATGACGCGACCGCCGTTCCAGTGGGGCGCGATGTTCAAGACGCCGGCGCCCGTCTCCACGTCCAGCGTGCTGCCGTTGGCGGGCACCATGCCGCGCTCCAGGACGAACTTGGCGAAGCAGCGGATGCCGTTGCCGCACATCTCGCCTTCGGAGCCGTCCACGTTGTACATGCGCATCCGTACGGGCGCCCGCTCCGAGGGAGCGACGACGATGAGCCCGTCCGCGCCCACGCCGAAGTGGCGGTCGGATATGCGCCGGGCGATCTCCGGCCAGTCGCGCTGCTCGTTCAGGCCGTCGACGTAGATGTAGTCGTTGCCTGCGCCCTGGAGTTTGGTGAACCGCATCGTGAGACCTCAGCGGTCATTCTAGCATGGGCGTCCCCCTGCCCCGCCCCGGTTCACCCTTACCGTGTGCCGATGCGCGTGCCCTCTCCTCTCAAGAGACCTTTGCGTGATCGCGTTCGGCGCGCCTAGTTCTTCCCACCCACCCGCCCGGAGCGTTTGCGGGGGTGTGAACCGGGGTACTATAGAGGGGAGTCGTCGGCTAGGAGGGGCACCATGCGAATCACGAACCTGGACGCACTGATCGTCGTTGACGTGCAGAACGACTTCTGTCCCGGCGGCTCGCTGGGCGTGACGGGCGGCGACGGCGTGGCGCGGAAGATGGGCGCCACGGCGAGAACGTTCGCCGAGCGCGGGGGGAAGGTGTTCGCGACGCAGGACTGGCACCCGGCAGGGCATCTTTCGTTCGCGGCGCAAGGCGGACAGTGGCCGGACCACTGCGTGCAGGACTCGCATGGGGCGCAGTTCCACGCGGAGTTGGGACTGCCGGAGGGGACAAGGGTGATCCGCAAAGGGGCCAGCCTCGACAAGGACGCCTACTCCGGCTTCGTCGACTCGGACCTCGACGCGCAACTCAAGGCCGGCGGCATCAACCGGGTGTACGTGGGCGGGCTGGCGACGGACTATTGCGTGGTGAACACGGTGGTGGACGCGCTGGCCAACGGTTACGAGACGTACGTGCTGACGGACGCGGTCGCCGCGGTGAACGTCGAGCCCGGCGACGGCGACCGCGCGCTGCACCTGATGGAGCTGAACGGCGCGGTGCTGACGACGACGGAAGAGGCGCTGGCCGAGGAGTAGCGTAAGAGAGTGAAAATGGGGAGTGCTGGTTGTCCAGCGGCAGCACTCTGCTCAGCACGACACTCCTCCCTCCCTTCAACCCCACCGCGTGCGCTGCCCGCGCACCCTGGATTCCCACCGGTGCGGGAATGACGAGACCGCCGTTCACAAGAACGATGGGCCTATGATCCGTCCGAGGCGCGGTGGCGCGCGAGGGTGCTCTGGGTTGCGCGCCACTGGGTCTCCTCCAGCGCCCAGGTGTGGTCCACGGGATAGACCTCGGGGGAGCGCAGCGCCTTGTGCCGCTCCGGGAGGCGGGCGAAGTTGGCGGCGAAGCGCCGGCGCAGTTCAAGGAGCGCCGGCGCGGAGCCGGTGCGTTGTCCGTTACGCATGACCTCAGCCAGGAGGGGCGCGCCGTCCCCCTCCGGCAGCTGCTCATCCTCGAGCGCGAGCGTGTCGCCTGCGTAGAGGCCGTCGCCGTCCGATCGACGGTAGACCTGCTTGCGTCCGGCCAGCGAGGACTTGCCCTCACTGAGCTTGAGGACGGGCGCGCCGCCGTACTCGGAGAGCTTGTAGGCCCAGTCCATCCAGGGCGCGTCTGCCGAGACTCCGAGCTTCGTGCCGACGCCGAAGCCGCCTATCGGCGCCCCTGCACCCAGGAGAGCTTCGACGTCGAACTCGTCGAGGCCCCCGCTGGCGAAGACCTGCACGTCCGCCAGGCCCGCGTCGTCGAGGAGCCGCCGGCTCGCGATGGAGAGTGCGAGCAGGTCGCCGCTGTCGAGCCGGACGGCGCGCAGGGCATGTCCGGCCTCACGGAGGCGCTTGCCCGTCTCCGCAGCGCGGCGGACGCCTTCGACCGTGTCGTAGGTGTCGACGAGCAGCGTGCTCGTGTCGGGGAAGGAGTCGGCGTAGGCGTCGAAGGCGTCGGCCTCGGTGGGAAAGCTGGAGATGAACGAGTGGGCCATCGTGCCGACGGGCGGGATGCCGTAGCGGGCGGCGGCGAGGACATTGCTCGTGCCGCCGAACCCGGCCATGTAGCTGACGCGGGCGAGCCGGTCCGCGGCCTCCTCTCCCTGGGTGCGGCGGGCCGCGAACTCGACGACCGCCCTGCCCTGCGCCGCGTACACGACGCGCGCGGCCTTCGTGGCGAGCATCGTCTGGAGGCCGATGGCGTTCATCACGGCCGTTTCGACGAGCTGGGCTTCGATGACGGGCGCGGTGACCTCGACGACCGGCTCCTCGGCGAAGACGAGTTCGCCCTCGCCCATCGCGCGGACATCACCGGTGAAACGGAGCGACGGCAGCCAGTCCAGGAACGCGGCGTCGAACAGACCGAGGGAGCGGAGGTAGTCGACGTCGGCGGTGGTGAAGCGGAGCGCTTCCAGGTGGTCCAGTGCGTCCTCCAGCCCGGCGAAGACGGCGTAGCCGCGGTCCGGCGGCAGGTTGCGGAACGCGAGGCTGAAGGTGGCGGGGCCGTTGTGGCCGTGCTGCCAGTAGGCCTGCGCCATCGTCAGCTCGTAGAGGTCAGCGAAGAGCGCTCGGCTGGGTGTGGAGTCGGCCATGCAACGATGCTAAGGAGGAGGCCGCGTACGGTCAACCGGCAGCCCTCACCCCAACCCTCTCCCAGGGGGAGAGGGGAAGAGCCCGCATGAGGGATTTCTCGACTTCGCTCGGAAGGACAGGCCCCACGCCTGCCCCCCACAGCCCATCTCCCCCGTGTGCGCTGCCCGCGCACTCTGGATTCCCGCCGGTGCGGGAATGACGGCGGACTAGAGGTCGAGCATGGGCGGGGCGAAGAGCTCCTCCATGTCCGGCTTGCGGGGGATGAAGCCCTGCTCGTGGGAGAAGCCGATCATGGTGTCGATCATCTTCTGGTTGTCCTTGAGGCCGTAGGCGAAGGGGTCCGAGCCGAAGATGGAACGAGTCTGCGCCATGTACTGCGAGCCGAAGATGAGGTCGCTCGGGACGTGGCTGGAGAGCTCGGCGTACCACTCCTCCTTCGCGCGGACGAACGCGGCGAAGAGGTTGAAGGCGACCCACGGGTACTTGCGGTAGATGTCGCCGCGGATGGCGTAGCAGTGGTTGGCGGGTATGTAGCCGTGCGTGTCGAAGAATCGCTTGCCCTCGCCGATGAAGTCAGGGAAGAGCGGCTTGACCCTGGCGAACTCCTCGGGCTTCGGGCGGATGGTCGTCGAGCGGTCGATGACGTTCTTCTC
The DNA here is from genome assembly GCA_034423175.1 of Dehalococcoidia bacterium. GTDB lineage: Bacteria > Chloroflexota > Dehalococcoidia > Lucifugimonadales > Australimonadaceae > Bin16. The sequence continues at coordinate 33,401 of DAOUJA010000024.1, read as the reverse complement.
GCTGGAGAAGGCACGGCCAATGGAGGCGGCGTCGAGCTCGCCGCGGACGAGCATCGTGGCGAGGCTCTTGTCCTCCGGGATGCGGTTGAACTTGATGCCTTCCATGGGCTTGAAGCCGGTGGCGCCGCCGTGGCTCAGCTCCTCCGAGCGCTCCATCCACCACTCGACGCTGAACTGGTCGACGCCGAAGTCGTGCTGGAGGACGCCGCGCGTCCAGAGGGATGCGGTCTGCTGGTACTCGCCGACGCCGATGCGCTTGCCGTAGAGGTCGTTGGGTTTCTCGACGCCGGAGTCGACGTTGACGGAGAGGAGCGCGTGCATGAAGCGGCGCGACGGGAATACGGGGATGGCGACCATGTCGCTGCCACGCGCCTTCGCGATGAGCAGCGAGGAGAATGACATCTCGCAGACCTCGAACTCCTCGAACTTGAGCTGGCGCCAGAAGGTCTCCGAAGGGTCAGAGTTGGTCCAGACGAGGTCAACGCCTTCCACCTCCACCTCGCCGTCCAGCAGCTTGGCGATGCGCTCGTTCCTCGCCGATATGAAGCTCAGTTGCACTTTGCCTGCCATAGAGTCGCCCTCCTCCGGTGGTGTGTGTTCCGCGTGGCGAACATATCCGCAGCCGTGGGGGGTGTCAAACGAGGCGTGGGTGTTGGCGGACATGAGCGCAGGGCGGCGCCGCGGGGCAATGGGGCGGGTGTCACCAGCCCAGCAGATATTTGAAGACGGCCACGAGCAGCGGCGCGCCGACCACGGCAGCGATGCCGGTGAGCACCCACAACGCGCCCCGGAGGCCAGCAATCTCCCTGCCGAGGACTGCGTGCTCGTCGGCGTTCGCCTTCACGAAGTCGGCGAAGTACCTGGGGACGTTGTCGTGCTGAGCGTCGGTAGTCATCGTGGTCTCCCGGTCGCGAGGCGTAGCCCAAGGGTGGAAGTGCAACTCAGGCACAGTAATGCTATGCTTGGCATATTATCGAAAGGGTTGAACATGGTGCAAGAGGATGATGGCAGAGGATAAGGCGTGGTGCTGATATGCCATCGACTGACACTACGGCCATCTCCAGCATCCGGGACAACGTCACGGCGCTGCGGACCTCCATAGGCTGGATCAAGTGGATCGGCGGCGCGACAGGGGCGACCGTGATGGTGGCCGCCGTCAAGTACATCGTCTTCACGCCCTGGGGGTGAGGCCCTACACCCGAGAGGATGGCTGCGCGCTGAAGCGCGGGCTTCGCCCAGCATGACAGAGCCCCCACTCCGCCCTGCCCCACCCCGTGTGCCCTGCCGGGCACGCTGGTTCCCGCTTTCGCGGGAATGACGGATGGAGGCGGGAATGACGGATGGAGGCGGGAATGACGGGGCAAGGGGTTGCGAGGTTGCGCGCTAAAGCGCGGGCCTCCGCAGGAACGACGAGGTCAGGGTCCTACCCGACGTCCTCGGCGGCTGAGGAGCCGGCGATCCTGCCGAAGACGGAGCCCTGCATGAGGCCGGCGCCGCCGGCGTAGTTGTGGTAGAAGAGGCCGCCGACGATCTCGCCCGCGGCGTAGAGGCCGGGGATGGGGTTGTCGGTGGTGTCCATGACCTGCGCGCGGCGGTTGATGCGGAGGCCGCCGAACGTGAAGGTGATGCCGCAGGTGACGGCGTAGCCCTCGTACGGCGGGGTGTCGAGCGGGAGCGCCCAGTTGGTCTTGGGGGGCTCGACGTTTTCCGTATGGACACCATCCAGCACCGTGGGGTTGTAGTCGCCGGGCCGGCAGGCGGCGTTGTACTCGGCGACGGTCTGCGCGAGGCCGTCGGGGTCGATGCCGAGCTGGTCGGCGAGGTCCTCGATGGTGTCGGCCTCGCCCTTCGTGACCTGGGGGATGCGGTACTCGTCGCGCAGCAGGTGGAGCGTCTTCTGGTCGAAGAGCTGGAAGGCGGCGCGTTCCGGCTGGAAGAGGATCTGCTTGCCGTACTTGGCGTAGGTGTAGTTGCGGAAGTCGGCGCCCTCGTCCACGAAGCGCTTGCCGTCCACGTTCACGATGAGGCCGAACGGGTACGAGTGCTTCTGGTAGAGGTCGGTGATGGAGCGGTTGCCGAAGGGCGGCGCGTTCAGGTCCCACGCGACGGCGTGGCAGCCGCTGTAGTGGCCGAACGCCTGCGCGCCGACGTCGAAGGCCATGCGGTGGCCGTCGCCGGTGTTGTAGCGGACGCCGCGCACCTTGGCGAGCTCCCAGCCGGGGCCGAGGTAGCGCGCGCGCATCTCCGGGTTCGCCTCGAAGCCGCCGCACGCGAGCACGACCGCGTCGCCGGTGAGGGTCCGGCGGCCCTCCGGCGTGCGGACGGTGACGCCGTTCACCTGGCCGGAGTCGTCCTGCTCCAGGCGCATCGCGGTGTGGTCGTAGCGCACGTCGACTCCGCGCTCGATGGCGATCTCGAAGAGCTGGTCGGAGAGGCCCTTCCCGCCTCCGACGGCCTGCAGGCAGAGGCCGCCCCAGAAGCGGAACTTGCCCTCCACCTTGAAGGCCTGGTGCGTCCACGACGGCACGAAGCGCACGCCCTGCTCGTACATCCACTTCATGGTGGGGAACGACTGGCGTACGAGCGTGTCGGCCATCTCCTGGTCGGAGAGGCCCTCGGTGACGCGCATGAGGTCCTCGAAGTACTTGGCCTCCGTGTAGGAGCCGACCTCCATAACGTCCAACTCGGCAGGCGAGAGGTCCGGCACGAGCTGGACGACCTCGTCGATGCTCTTGTAGGCGAAGCGGATGGCGCCGCCGGTGAAGTAGGTGTTGCCGCCGCGCATGGGCTCAGGAGCCTTCTCGAGGACGACGACGCTCTTCCCGGCCTCGCGGGCGGCGAGCGCGGCGCAGAGGGCTGCGTTGCCCGCGCCGATAACGATGAGGTCTGCTGTTTTCGTGGTTGGTGTGCTCATGGCGGGTTAGGTTAGCACGTTGGCGTGCGGCTCGCGTTCGCGCCGTCCGCCTCGGAGGAGCGTAGTTCTTCCCACTCACCCGCCCGATATGTTGTGGGGGACACCCCCACGCCCCCGGCAGAGGGGCAGACCCCTCTGCACTCCCTCGTCCTGAGCAACACCCGTGGTTCGACAGGCTCACCATGAACGGGGCATGGTTATGCGCAGGCCTCCTCAAGGAGAGGGTCAAATGGCCCCCTTCCCCAAGGCTGCGAGGTTCCTGCTTTCGCAGGAACGACGAAGGGCGCGGGTCAATGGCGAAGGGCGCGGGTCAGGCGATGGAGCGGCCGCCGTCGACGACGATGGTCTGGCCGTTGACCATGGCGGACTCGTCGGAGGCGAGGTAGAGGGCGCAGATGGCGGTGTCCTCGGGCGCGACGTGCCTGCCGAGCGGCACGGCCTCCTTCGGCGGGCCGGAGCCGCTCTGGCCCGCGATGCGCCGCTGACCCTCGGCGTAGACGAGGAAGCCGGGGGCGATGGCGTTGCAGCGGATGCCGTACGGGCCGTACTCGACCGCCATCTGCTTCGTGAGCCCGGCGATGGCCGCCTTCGCCGCGGCGTGCGCCGGGTGACGCTTGGATCCCCCGGCGTAGCCGGAGACGGACGATATGTTGACGATGGAGCCCCTGCCCGCCTCCATCATCGACGGCAGGACGTGCTTGCAGGTGAGGAAGACCATCGTCAGCTCGTGGTCGAGCACGAAGCGCCAGTCCTCGAGGGTTGTCTCGTGGAGCGGGCTGAAGCGCACGAGCCCGGCGGCGTTGTAGAGGGCGTCGATGCGGCCGTGGGCGTCCAGCGCAGCCTGCGCGAGACGCTCGTTCGCGTCCTCCTGCGTGAGGTCGGCGACGACGGTGAGGGGTGGCACGGTCGCGCCGGAGAGGGACGCGGCGGTGTCGGCGAGTCCTTCGGCGTCGAGGTCGGCCAGGACGAGGGCGGCGGCCTCGCGGTCGAAGAGCTGGGCGGCGAGGCGTCCCTGGCCGCTCGCTGCGCCGGTGATGACGGCGATCTTGCCTTCCAGCCGATTGGGCATGGTGACCTCCGTTCACATCGTTGCTTGGCGGGACATAGTTCTTCCCGCCCACCCGCCCGGTGCGTTGTGGGGGACACCCCCCACGCCCCCGGCAGAGGGGCCTCGCTCCTCTGTACACCCGGTTCAGGCACCGAGGCGACCCAGAAGGGGCGGGTCCTCAACCAGACGCTATCCCACACGCCCCGCCACCAGGGCCTCACCGCGCGCTAAAGCACGTTGCCCTTTCCCCAACCCTCTCCCTCAAGAGAGAAGGGGACCAGACAGGGCACCCGCAGAGGCAGCCCCTACACCGGACACTCCGCTCCCCACCGAGGGCCCTCACCCTAGCCCTCTCCCTCAGGAGAGGGGACCAGACGGTGCAGTCAGGCGCCGAGGTTGGCGGTGAGGTCGCTCATGGAGGCGAGGGACTCGAGGGAGGCGACGCTTTCGATGACCTGGTCGGCGCGCTCAGCGCCGATGACGGGAGCGCTCCACTCGGTGAACTTCGCCTGCATCTCGTCCCACGTCATGGGGTTCTCGGGCTCGCCCTTGGGGTACGGAACGGTGCGCTCGATGACGCGCCCGTCCGCCGTGCGCACGGCGACGAAGGACTCCATGCCCGCGCCGACGCGTTCGTCGAGCGAAACGCTGGTGCGCTGCATGAGGCGGCGCACCTCTGCGTCGTCGAGGCGGTCGTAGGCGTCCCAGGCGTAGCCACCCTTCCCCGCCGTCGCCGCAGCCGCGAAGTAGACGCTGAACTGGCCCTCGACGACGTTGGTGGGCACGCGCTTCATCTCCGCAGGATCCGCCACGAGTCCGTAGCCGGTCTCGCCAATCGCGATCTCGATGCCGTCTATGTCGGGCGACGCGAGCGACTCGGCGCGGACGATGTCGGCGACGGCGTCGATGGTGGCGTGGCTGTAGCGGCAGCACGGGTACGGCTTGACCGCGGTGTTCATGACCTCGAAGTCGCTGCCGAGGCCGTCGAGCGCACGGGAGGCGTCCGCGCCGTCGCCGGCGTAGAGCGCGAAGTAGCCGCGGCTGCCCTCAATGGGCGATGTCGCGCCGAGATAGTCGTGGCGGGCCATGACGAGGCTCATCACGGCGTTGTGCGCGGCGAGGCCGGTGTGGAAGCGCTTGTTCCAGGAGCCGTTCTCCAGGAACTGGGTGGAGCCGGCGGACTGGCTCACGTTCAGTCCCATGGCGTTGGCGGTCTGCTTCGCGGAGTAGCCGAGCAGCCGTGCTCCGGCGGCGGAGCAGCCGAAGATGCCGGTGGTGGCCGTGGGGTGGAAGCCGCGCGCGTGCATCGAGCCACCGTGCGCCTTGCCAACCTTGCCGGTGACGTCGTAGCCGATGACGGCGGCAGTGAGGAAGTCGCGCCCGGACACAGCGCGTCCGTTGGACGCGTGCTCGTCGGCGAGCGCAAGGAGCGTGGCGAAGAGCGGGGTGCCGATGTGGATGACGGCGTCGCGGTGGGTGTCGTCGAAGTCCATGCTGTGGGCGAAGGTGGCGTTGAGGAGCGCGGCGTAGTGTGCCGGAAGCCGCTCCGGTCGCCCGAGCACGGCACTCTCCCCTGCCGCGCCCGCAGCGAGGTCCAGCACGCCGTCGATGACGGGGCCGGAGGACTCGCCGGTGCGGAGTCCGCCGTAGGCGACACCGAGGAAGTCGAGCAGCATGTGCTTCGTGCGCTCCAGCACCTCGGGCGGGATGTCCTCGTACTTCAGCGTCTGCGCGTAGTCCACCAGCGCGTTCGTGATGCCGTTTGCCATTGCTATGCCTCCTTACGCCGTCCGGGCGGCGGGCTCGGGGAACACGTCGTTGCTGGGGGCGTGCTCCCGCTTCCAGACCATGACGTCGCGCTCGAACTCTATGACGGTGACGCCGTCCTGCTGCAGCCCGCGCGTCCTGATGTGGACGATGCCGCGCCGGGGGTCGGACTTCGACTCACGGGTCGAGACGACCTCGGTCTCGGACCAGAGGGTGTCGCCCGCGAAGACGGGGTGCGGGAGGCGCACCTTGTCCCAGCCGAGGTTGATGCCGTTGCGGCTGACGTCCGGCACGGTGAGGCCAGTGACGACGGCGAGCGTGACGAGGCTGTTCATCAGCGGTCGCTGGAACTGCGTGTTCTTCGCGTACTCGGTGTTGAAGTGGATCTGGTTGTCGTTGTTGGTGAGCAGCGTCATCCAGGTGTTGTCGGCTTCCAGCAGCGTCCTGCCGACGGACGAGCGGTAGACGTCGCCGACCTGGAGGTCGTCGAAGTAGCGTCCTTCCCAACCGGTCTTGATGCCCATGCGGATGCAGTCCTCCCTCCGGGGATGGGGGTACTGTAGCGGGTGCGGCGGGGGTCGTACACCCCTACACCGCCGCGCTACTGCTCTGGCAGACGTAGTTCTTTCCACCCACCCACCCGGTACGTTGTGGGGGACACCCCCACGCCGCGGGCTGAAGCCCCGCTGCACTCCCTGTTCGGGCACCCGAGGGCACCCACAAGGGATGCCCCTACACCGGGCACAATGGCAAGACACGCCGGTTCATCCGCGCCCACCGCTCCCGTTCTCTCGAGGGAGAAGGGACCAGCCGCCTCTCAGCCATGCCCCACCGTGTGCGCTGTCGCGCACCTGGGTTCCCGCTTTCGCGGGAATGACGGAAGGGGCGGGAGTGACGGGTGTTGGGCTAGGCGGGGACCTGGAACGGGAGGCGTTCGGCGGTGCGGGCCTCGTTGAGGGCGACGAGGAGCTGGTACTCGATGTCGAGCCGCTCCCGGAAGGCGCGGGCCGCGGTGAGCTGGCGCTCGGTCGTGCAGGCCCAGTACGCCAACGCTTCCTCCTCCCACGGGAGGTGCGTCGCGAGGTCGGCCAGGAGCACGTCGAAGAACTCGAGCGCGCCCTCGGAGACGCCGTACCGTTCGAGAAGCGCCTGCCGCGCCGCGGTGTAGTACTCGCGCCAGTAGAGGTCCGCGGCGTACCAGGTTGCGACGCCGTCCAGCCACGTCCAGTCCCAGTAGCGGGAGTAGGTCATGAGGGTGCGCATGGAGAAGTGGGTGCGGGTGAACTGCCTCCACTCCAGCACCTCCTCCCGCGCTATGCCGATGCCCTCGCCGAAGCGGAGCCACAGCTCCTCGTACGCGGGGGTCGTCGCCCCGATGAGGTCGTGAACGACCTCCTTGCCCTCCAGGTCGACCATGCGGCGGAGCATCTGCGTGCGGCAGGGTTCGTCGTTGGTCTTGATGTAGACGGCGCCGGTGGCGAAGACGAGGCCCTCGTTCCAGTACGGGTAGAGGTCCTGCACCCACATGCGGAGCTGCTCGATGGAGAGTTCACCGCGGATGAGGGCATGCAGGAACGGCGGCGCGGCGGGGTACTTCCGGACCTTCTCACGCTGGAGGAAGTGAACGAATACCGTCCCCTGCATCGGCGGGGTGAGCAGTTCGTCCGGTCTGAAGGGCGGTTGGTTGCCCATACGTCAGACCCTGTCGCGGGCGTTGCGCTGCATGGTGAGGATGAAGGCGCGCCGCATCTGGTCCTGTACCTCAGCAGTGGTGGCGGTCTCGCGGACGACGTCCTCGCCGAACCTCGCGTGCTCCATATCGGCGCCGAATGGCGCGTGCTCGATGAGGAGCTGCACGGCCCGGTCCACGTTCTCGACGCCGAGCGAGGCGTAGTGCTCGCGGGCGTCGGCGACGAGCTTCTCGAAGTATTCGACCGCGCCGGGGAGGCGCTTGGAGCCCTCGCCCACGAGCGCGCTGCTGAGCGCGACGGACCAGTGGGAGGAACGCTGGAGGTCGAACCACCAGCCGTCCTTCACGAGCGTTTCGGCAGCCGAATCCTCCTTCTCCAGCGCGTCGATCTCGGCGTCGGAGAGGCCCATCTCCTGGGAGTGCCAGCGAGCGAGCATGGGGTGGCTGGGCATCGGGCCACCCACGGTGGTCTGACCGCCCTCGTCGATGAGCTTGCGCAGCTGCTTGCGGCGTATCGCCTTGTCGGTCACGTGGAGGTAGCGTTCGCCCTCGAAGCGGTGGTTGTTGTCGCCGCCGGTGTGGAAGCGGCGCTTGGCGGCGGCGATCTCCTCCTTCGTCCTGCCGATGGCGCCGTCGGCACGGTAGGGAGACTTGCCCTCGAGGAACTCGACCCGCGTCTGCTCCAGCAGTTCGATGAACTCGCCGGGAGAGAGTGCTTCCCGCTGCTGCTCAGCCATCGTGCGCCTCCTTCGGGTACGGCGTTGGGGGTAATGTACGGCGCGGGCGGGCGCGTTGTCCAACCGCCCTACTCCACGTGGAAGCGTTCGGCGAGCTCGAGAGTGCGGCGGGCGCGGGCGATGACGGGCTCCTCGAGGAAGGCGCCGTGGTAGTTGAGCACGCCGGTGCCCTGCGCTACGGCCTCGTCCAGGGCGGCGATGACCTCGCGGGCGTAGGCGATCTCCTCAGCCGTAGGGCTGAACGCCGCGTTGACGGGCTCGATCTGCGACGGGTGGATGACGGCTTTGGAGGTGAAGCCGAGCCGCCGCGCCTGCGCGGCCTCCCGCGCCAGGCCCTCGAGGTCGTTCAGCTCGGTCCATATGACGTCCACGGGCTGGACGCCCGCGGCAGCGCACGCCGTGGCGACGGCGGCGCGCTGGTAGAGCAACTCCTTCGCCTCGCCTGTGCGGACGAGGGGCAGGCCCATCTCGCGGGAGAAGTCCTCGCCACCGAACTGCACGGCGATGATGCGCGGGTCGGCTGAGCAGATGGCGTAGGCGTTCACGACGCCGAGCGGGCTTTCAGCGAGCAGGTGGAGGCGGGTCGAGCCGGGGTCGATGCCCATGCGCTCCTCCTCGTAGGCGAGCGCGGCGCTGACGCCCTGCACCTGCGCGGCGCTCTCCACCTTGGGGACGACAATGCCCTCCACGTTGAGCTCGAGCGCGGCGCGGAGGTCGTCGGCGAAGAGGTGTTCATGGCGGGGGTGGTTGACGCGGATGTACCGACGGGGCGTGCCTTCCGGCGGCGCGGCGGGGAGCGCCTCCGCGAGCACGCCGCGGGCGCGCACTTTCTCCGCGGGCGGTACGGCGTCTTCGTAGTCGTAAATGACGGCGTCCGCGGGGAGCTCCATCGACTTCGCGATCATGCGGTCCTTGTGTGCGGGAACGTAGAGCCAGGAGCGGACGAGGGCGTCGTTATTCATGTATCTCTTTTCAGTACGACCGGGGCATGCCGAGGACGTTCTGTCCGAGGTACGCGAGGACGAGGTTGTTGTTGACGGGTGCGGTCATGAAGAGGCGGGTCTCGCGGAACTTGCGCTCGATGTCGTACTCCCTCGCGAAGCCGTAGCCACCGTGGGCGTTGAGGCAGGCGTTGCCCGCTTCCCACGCCGCCTCGGAGGCGAGGAGCTTGGCCATGTTGGCTTCCGCGCCGCAGCGCTCGCCGCGGTCGAACTTCGCGGCGGCGTCGAAGCGCATGAGGTCGGCGGCCTCGGTGTGGGCGTACGCCTGGGCGATGGGGAGCTGCACGCCCTGGTTGGCGCCGATGGGACGACCGAAGACGACGCGCTCGCTGGCGTAAGCGGCGGCGCGCTCGATGAAGAAGCGCGCATCGCCGATGGCCTCCGCGGCGATCAGGATGCGCTCGGCGTTCCACGAGTCGATGATGTAACGGAAGCCCTTCCCTTCCTCCCCGATGAGGTTCTCCGCGGGAACCTCCATGTTGTCGAAGAAGAGCTGGTTGGTGTGGCGGTTGAAGGTCATCTCGATGGGGTTCACCTGCAGGCTGTCGCCTGCCTCGCGCATGTCCACGACGAAAACGGAGAGGCCCTCCGTCTTGTTCTCGATCTCCTCGTAAGGGGTTGTGCGGGCGAGCAGGAGCATGAGGTCCGACTGCTGGACGCGGGAGATGAACGTCTTCTGGCCGTTGACGACGTAGCTGTCGCCCTTGCGGACGGCGCTCGTCGAGATGCGGGTGGTCTCGGAGCCCGCGTCGGGCTCGGTGACGGCGAACGCCTGCAGTCGGAGCTCGCCGCTGGCGATGCCGGGGAGGTAGCGCTCCTGCTGCTCGGGGCTGCCGTGCCGCAGGATGACGCCCATGATGTACATCTGTGCGTGGCAGGCGGCGGAATCGCCGCCGGAACGGTTGATCTCCTCCAGGATGACGCTCGCCTCGGTGACGGTCATGCCGCCTCCGCCGTACTGTTCCGGGATGAGCGCGGAGAGCCAGCCGAGCTCGGTGAGCTCGCGCACGAAGGCCTCCGGGTAGGCGCCGTCCTTGTCGAGGGCGCGCCAGTAGGCGCCGTCGTACTTCTTGCAGACGTCCCGGACGGCGAGCCGGATGTCGTTCAGGGTGCCGGGTTGTTGTTCGAGCAGCATGGTGGGATTGGACAAGGCGAACGCCGGTGTGTCAAGCGGGAGGGAATCAACATCGACGGACGGGATGGACAGGACCCCTTCAGGCCACGCTCCCGTCCGTGTAGAGCCCGGCGATGCGCTCTCCGTCGTAGCCGAGCACGTCCCGGAGCACCTCGGCGGTGTGCTGCCCGAGCGTTGGAGGCGGCGTGAAGCGCTCCTCGCCCGCGGCTGAGAGCTTGAACGGGTTGCCGGTTGCCTCGAAGGCGCCGCCCTCCGGGTGCTCGACGTCAACGATCATGAGGCGGGAGCGCACCTGCTCGTCCTGCACCGCCTCGTCCAGCGTATTCACGGGCGCGACGGTGAGGCCGGCGGCGGCCAGCAGCTCCACCCACTCGTCTCGGCTGCGCGTCGCCACGATGGTCTCAAGCGCCGTGTTGATGCGTTCGCGGTTGGCGGTGCGCCCTACCCTGGTGGCGAGTTCCTCGGCCTGCAGGGACGCGGCGGCTTCGCTGGCCGCGCCGTCGAGCCCGGCTTCGGGCGCGTTGAGCGTGTCGATGAAGGTCTTCCAATGCGGGTCTATGGTGACGGCGATGAATACCCAGCCGTCGGTGGCGCGGTAGGCGTTGTAGGGAACGTGGAGTTGCAACTCGTTGCCGGTGCGCGGCGTGGGGATGCCGGACATGAGGTGCATGACCGCGTGGTAGTTGATGAGCGACATCTGCACGTCCAGCATGGAGATGTCCACGTGCTGCCCCTCGCCGGTGCGCTCCCTCGCGGCGAGCGCGGCCAGGACGCCGAGCGCTCCGGCCATGCCGGCGCAGAGGTCCCCATAGAGCGGCCCGGCGCGCACGGGCGAGCCTGACGGGTCGCCGGTCATGCCCATCACGCCGGCGAACGCCTGCACGGTGGCATCGAGCGCGGCCCTGTCGCGTCCGGGGCCGGTGAGGCCGTAGCCGGTGATGGAGCAGGCGACGACGCGCGGGTTGAGCGCTCTCAGCGAGGGATAGTCGATGCCGAGGCGCGCAGTCACGCCGGGGCGGTAGTTATCGATCACGACGTCCGCCCAGCGGACGAGGCCTTCGAACACCTGCCTGCCACCTTCGCTGCGGAGGTCCACGACCATGCCGCGCTTGTTGCGCTGCAGGTTCATGACGTGGGGCGTGAGCGAGCCCATCATGAGGGATGGACCGCCGTCGAACCTGCGGGCATTCTCTCCGCCGGGAGGCTCGACCTTGATCACGTCCGCGCCCAGGTCGGCGAGGATGGCGGCGGCGTACGGGCCGGAGACGATAGTGGTGAGGTCTACGACGCGGAGTCCTTCGAGCGCGTTCATCCGGCCTTCCGCGGCCTCCCCCTGCGCCGCTTGCGCAGTGAGAAACAGACGGCTCGCGGATTCCTCCGGAGGGAGATGTCCAAGGGCTCGCCCGCTACTGCTGACGCGAGGGCGAGGTTGCGTCGCACCTCCTGGGTGGTCTCGCCTTCGTTGCAGGTCAGTACGCCGGTCTCGCCGGGCCTCACCCGGTAGATGTACTCGAGATACTCCCGGATGACTTCGGCCTTCGTCCGCGCCTTCGCCGCGGCTTCCTCTATCCTGGCCTGAGTGAGCGCTGCCATGGGTTCTCCGATGCGCGGGTACCACCCGCACGTGTACCCGTACTGTACCCTAATCTACCACCCTACCCCGCCAGGGCGTCCGCGCCCGCCTGGGCGACCTCCTCGTCCTTGTCCGGGGGGCCGCCGCCCGCACCGACGGCGCCGACGAGTTCGCCGTTCTTGAAGAGCGGGACCGCGCCCTGTACCCACGTGATGCGCCCTCCGTAGAGGTCGCGCACGTTATCGAGCAGCCCCTGCGGGAAGCGCGCCGCAGCGACGCCGCTGGGGGTCCCCTTCGTAACGGCCGTGGCGACGGCCTTGCCGCGCACGACGTCCGGCGTGAAGGGGTTGGTGCCGTCCATGCGCGCCGAGGCGACGAGACTGGTCTGGAGGTCGACGACGGCTATCGCCATCGTGAAGCCGAGTTCACGCGCCTTGTCGATCGCGGCTGCGATGACCGTATTGGCGTCTTCCAGCGTGATTCCGCTCATGCTGCTTCTCCTGTACGCGCCGCGCGCATTATCTCACGGCGTAGCGCTGTTCCATCTCCGTGATGGCCCCGAGGCCAAGCGCGTCTGCGATGGACGTGCGGAGTTCGCCGCCGGAGCCGTAGCGGTCGATAGCCGATATGCGTCCGCTCTGCCGGAGCTCCACCATCATCTCCTTGATGATGGGATAGAGGGAGAAGATAGGGCCCCGGTGTATCTGGAACCTGAAGCCGAGCGCTTCAACCTCGTCCGGCGGCAGTTCCCCGTTGTACATGCGGGGGAGGTCGCCGAGGCGCCGGGCGAACTCCCGGAGATCGTCGCCGGTGCGGATGCCGTCCACGAACACGAGGTCCGCACCCGCATCCGCGAACGCGCGGCAGCGGACTTCCACGTCGTCCCATCCGTTCACGGCGAGGGCGTCCGTCCGCGCGATGACGACGAAATCGTCGTCGGTGCGGGCCTCGACGGCGGCGCGTACCTTCGCTGCGGCCTCGTCCACGTCGATGACCTGCTTGCCCTCGAAGAAGCCGCACTTCTTGGGCGCCACCTGGTCCTCAACATGCACACCGGCGACCCCTGCCCGCTCGTACTCGCGGATGGTGCGGTGGACGTTGATGGCGTTGCCGTAGCCGGTGTCCGCGTCGGCGACGACCGGTACGTCAACGACCGAGGCGATGCTCGCGGCGTTCTGCACCATCTCCGTCTGTGTAAGGAGGCCCACGTCCGGCAGTCCCCTGGACATGGAGGTTGCGAACCCGGACATGTAGACGGCGTCGAAGCCCGCCTCCTGAGCGATGCGGGCGGTGAAGCCGTCGTAGGTGAAGGGGGCGAGCAGCATCCGCTCGCCGGAGAGCAGTTCGCGCAGGCGCGTTGTCGTTCTCATCGCGGTTCCTCCAGCAGTTCGCGGAGCCCGGCTTCGAGCGCGGGCAGCCAGTCTTCCAGCGGTGTCGAGAGCGGCAGCGTGATGGCGATCACCTCGCGCCGCATCATGCCGCCCGGCTCCCTGCTCCACGAGCCGGGGTCCTCCTTGCCGAGTTCGATGTTGAGTTCCTCGCGGTCTATGCCGAGCGCGTCGGTCACGTCGTAGACCTTCGCGATCTCCTCCATGGTGATGATGCCATCGGCCATTGCCATGCCTACTCCAAAGGCAGCCCGTCTGTCGTCCTGTTCGCCGTGCCGCAGGGTATCGCATGATGCTGCGTCGCAGCCTGCCCGTCTGTCAACGCTGCGCTGTCGTCACTCCCAGATCTGCACTGAGCCGTACTCGCCGTCGAAGCCGGGCCGGACCCGCACCTGTCCCAGCCGTGCGCGCATCACGCCCTCGGCGACGCGGCCGCCTGCGACGGCCTCCACATGGGTTGCATCCGCCGCAGTCAGGATATGCAGTTCAGGGCCGACGCGCGCGGCAAGGTCGAGGCAGACGCGGTTCACGGCCTTGCTCGCCACCCCGTAGCCCAGCGCTTCCGCGACGACCTCCGCAAGCGGTACGAGCCGGCGGAACGGCGGGCGTTCGGTCTCGGCGCCACGCAGCATGCCGTCCGGGTCGGATATGAGCGGCTCCGGGGAGCGCCGGGAGAGCGCTTCAACGCGGTGCAGCACTCCGAGCGTGAGCCTGCGCCCGCATACGGGGCAGCGTCCATCGTGCGCTTCCGGGGGCAGGTTCACGCCGCACTTGCGGTGGCCGTCGTGGTGGTACTTCCCCTCCTCCGGGTAGAACTCCGCCGTCCACTCAACCCTGTCTCCCCGCAACCCATCCAGCAGTGCGTCGTAGCCGGGCTCGCCGGCGAACACGGTCAATTCGCGTCCGAGCCGCTGCGCAGAGTGCGCGTCCGAGAACGAGACGAGCGTGCGTTCATCGAGGCCGGGCACGCGCCAGTTCATCGCGGGGTCGCTGGAGAGGCCGGTCTCGATCGCGTGGACGTGTGCCGTCATGTCGCCGAAGCAGTCTTCAAGGGAGTCGAAGCCACTCTTCGAGCCGAAGACTGCGTACCAGGGCGTCCAAGCATGCGCGGGGACGACTTCGCAGCGCGCATCCACGGTGAGCGCAGCTTCGACGACGTCGCGTCCGGAGAGCCGCAGCATGGGACGTCCGTCCGAGGCGAGCGAGCCGTGCGGAGCGAAAGCGCGGCAGATGCCGTCCACGGCGTCGAAATCCGGCGCAAGGATAAGCAGGTGCAGGCGGCGTCCGCGTCCTTCCTGGGAGTAGACGCAACTCACCTCAGTCCCGAGGACGAAACGCGCGGGGCGCTCGCGGCCCGGGACGTTGTGCCGCTCCGGCTGCGCAACGAGCTCGAACAGGCCGCTGCCCGCGGGGCGCAGGCTGTCCTTCAGCTCAGCGAGCCACGCCGGGTGGGTGAAGTCACCGCAGGCGAGCACGTCCAGACCTTTGATGTCGGCCCAGTACGCGAGCGTCTGGAGGGAGAGCGCAGGGCTCGTTCCCCTGGCGTAGGGCGAATGGAGGTGGAGGTCGGCGGCGAATGTCACGTTGGGCGCAGTGTAGCGCAGCTTTGCGCGTAGCGGTCCCTGAGGCTCTTTGTTGACTCGTCGCCTAAAATGGGCGGAGGCAGGATGGCGAGCGGGACACGCTCAGGCAGGTGAAGGAGGAGGACGATGGCGGTTATCGATGCTGATGCACACGTCGTCGAGAACGAGCACACCTGGGACTACATGCGGGAGGAGGAGCGCGAGTTCCGTCCCCTGAGCGTCGCCACCACCGATCCCGACGCTCCGGTCCGGCGCTACTGGCTGATCGCGGACCGTTCAACGGGGCGGGCGTTCATCCGCAACACCAACGAGGGCACCGGCACGAGCGACGAGTCGCGCGAGATGGCGAGCGTCGAGGCGCGCCTTGCGCACATGGACGAACTGGGCGTGGACATCCAGGTGCTGTACCCCACCCTCTTTCTGCGCCCGTTGAGCCCCCGGCCGGAGGTGGACTACGCGCTTGCGCGCAGCTACAACCGCTGGATGGGCGACATCTGGCGGATGGGAAAGGGGAGACTCCGATGGCCGGTCATCGCTCCGGCCTACAGGCTCGATCAGGCAATCGAGGAGGTCCACTACGGCAAGGAGCACGGCGCCTGCGGCGTGTACCTGCGCGCGGGAGATGCCGGGCTCAGCCTGACGGACCCGTATTTCTTCCCACTGTACGAGGAGGCGAGCAAGCTGGGCATGCCGATCTGCATCCATGCGTCGATCGGCAACTTCGGGATGTGGGACCAGCAGGAGAGCGGCCTGCGGTTCAAGCTTCCGCCCATCAGCGTGTTCCACAACCTGCTGATGCGGCGCGTGCCTGACAAGTTCCCGGACCTGAGCTGGTGTTTCGTTGAAGTCAGCTCCCAGTGGGTGCCGTACGTGATGAACGACCTGTCGATCCGGATGGGCAACAATGGGCGCGAGTTTCCGGGGGCTGCGCTGATGCGCGACAACCGGATGTACGTGGCGTGCCAGACCACCGACGACCTGCAGTACGTCATCGATACGGCGGGCGACGACAACATCATCATCGGTACGGACTACGGCCACGACGACACCTCGTCGGAGATCCTGGCGATACAGCGACTTCGGGAAGAGGGAAAGCTCGCCCCTGGCACGGTCGAGAAGATCCTCGACCACAATCCCCGCAGGCTCTACGGCCTTTAGGCCCAGAGTTTTCGTCCCAAACCCATCCGGGATGGCCCCGGTGTTTCACGTGTTCTGCACGAACACATTTCGTTGACACTCGTGTGGGTGAGGGTTACGATTTACGAGGCCGTAGCCTGCTGGTTGCGGCCTTTCCATCATCGTTGGCCCCCCGAATCCATCCGGCGCACCGAGGCTTCCCGCCTGCGCAGGCACGAACGGACGGAACCATGCAGAAAGTAGGAGCGAGTGTCGTCTGCGAGACCCTCATCCAAGAGGGTGTAGACGTCATATTCGGTCACCCGGGAGGAGCGATCCTCCCGTTCTATGACGCGCTCTGGCACTACCCGCAACTCCGGCACGTACTCGTCCGGCACGAGCAGGCGGCGGCCCACGCAGCCGAGGCCTACGCACGTCTCTCCGGCAAGGTGGGCGTCTGCGTTGCCACGTCCGGTCCCGGCGCAACAAATCTCATGACCGGCCTGACCGCGGCGAAGATGGACTCCACGCCCATCGTCGCCATCACGGGCCAGGTCGCCCGCCCCTTCATGGGGACCGAGGCGTTCCAGGAGTGCGATACCTGCGGGATGGCGGCGCCCGTTGTGAAGAAGACGTACCTCGTGATGCAGCCTGATGACATCGCTCCCACCATCAGGGAGGCGTTCCGCGTCGCACAGGAAGGACGTCCGGGACCCGTGCTCGTGGACCTGCCGAAGGACGTGCAGGCGGAGAGTTTCCTGTTCGAGGACGTGGAAGACGCATGGCATCCCTCCCCGCCCTCGGCGGCGTCGGCTGACTCGCTCCACGATGCCGCACGCCTCATCAACGAGTCCGAGCGCCCCTTGCTCATCGCGGGCCGCGGTGTCCATGTTTCGGGTGCGTGGGACGAACTGCAGACTCTGGCGGAACACATCGACGCGCCGGTGCTGAACACGCTGCACGGCACGTCCGCGTTTCCGCGCCACCACCGGCTCGGGTACGGCATGCTGGGCATGCACGGCATGTACTGGAGCAACATCGCGACCACGGAGGCCGACGTCATCGTGGGCGTGGGGATGCGCTTCGACGACCGTGTCATCGGCAGACCGGGGACGTTCGGCGAGAACGCGAAGATCATCCACATGGACATCGAGCCGTCGCAGTTCAACAAGAACGTGCGGGCGGAGGTGGCATTGGCCGGCGACGTGAAAGCAACGCTCGACGCACTGCTTCCCCTGCTCGACCGCAGCTCACACTTCGAATGGACCGACCGCATGCGCTACCTGGAGCACAAGCATCCGAGTATCGACGTGCCTGAGAGCGACGTGGTGACCCCGCAGTACGTTCTGCGGGAGCTCAACAAGCTGGTGGAACACGACACCGACCCGGTGGTGATCACCGGCGTGGGCCAGCACCAGATGTGGGCGGCCCAGTTTCTGTTCATGCCGACGTCGAACTCGTTCGTCTCTTCAGGCGGCCTCGGCGTGATGGGATTCGAGGTGCCGGCGCTGATCGGTGCGCAGGTGGCACGCCCGAACTCGCGGGTGTGGGGCATCTGCGGGGACGGCGGCTTCCAGATGACGCTGCAGGAGCTTGCGACGATCGCGCAGGAGCACCTGCCCGTGAAGATCTGCATCATGAACAATGGCTACCTGGGCATGGTGCGGCAGTGGCAGGAGCTGTTCTACGACCACCACTACAAGTCCGTGTCCATGAGCGGGCCGGACTACGTGAAGCTGGCGGAGGCGTACGGCATCCCGGCGGCGTGCGTGCAGGACAAGCACGACGTGGGCATGGCGCTTGCGACCGCGGCGCGGCACCCGGGCCCCTACCTGATCGACTTTCGGATCTCGCCGGAGGAGAACGTGTACCCGATGGTGCCGCCCGGAGCATCGCTCGCGCAGACCGTCGAGGACCCGCGCGTGGTCCACTACCGGGAGCCGGTGCACATCATCGAGGGCCTGGTCTCCTACCCCTAGCCCAGGCAGCCCAGCCTGCCGCAAGGGTCGCTCAACGGGTTGCTCCCACTTTGAGACGCACTCTCAAGCCGGTGGGCATTTTGCCGCATCGGGCCTCCAGACGAAAACCGGTGCTGTTCGGGCCATACTCGCATCACTTCCGTTGGACATGCACGGCTACCCGTCGTTTTTCTATCGTCATGGGCTGCTATACGGTACGTATGGTTGACGAGTCGATACCATTGACAGGACAGGACGGCACCCCTAGAGTCTGCCAAGCCGCCACTCGCGGCTTCCCCTGCGCCCAGGGACACAGGATGAACCGGCCATGCGCTCCAGGAGGGAGCGTGCCCGACTGAATCCGCCCAGCGCGATCACTCTTGCACGAGTGAGGCTTCCTATGAGTGGGAGAACTACACTACACCTGATAACCGACGGCACTATCAAGATAGACGGAGGAGTGCTGTTCGGGCAGGTCCCCAAGAGCCAGTGGCAGGACTGGATGTCCGCCGACAGAAGGAATCGGGTCAAGCTGAACCTGAACTGCCTTCTGGTGAGCGTCGGCGATCGGAACTACCTGATCGACACCGGAGCGGGCGCCAAGCACACTGCTGAGGAGCGGGACGCACTGGGCCTCTCCACGAGCCAATTGCTCTCGGAGTTGAAGGCGCACAGCCTGACGCCCGCGGACATACACGGCGTGGTGCTCACCAGCCTCCACTTCGAGCACACGGGCGGCTGCACACGGACGAACCGGCGGGGTGAGTTCGTGCCCACGTTCCCCAAGGCGACGTACTTCGTGCAGCGCGAGGCGCTGGAGGAAGCGATGGCGCCTACCGACAGGCACGTCAACGGGTACGTGTCGAACGATTACATCCCCCTGAAGGACGGCAAGAAGCTGGAGCTGGTGGACGGCGAGGAGACCATCGTTCCCGGTCTACAGGTGCGCCGGGCCAGCGGGCCCTACCAGGGGCACCAGATCGTGGTCATCACACACGGCGGCGAGCGGGTTGCGTTCCTGGGAGACCTCATACCGACGCACTACCATCTGCAACCGGACTGCATCGCCGCGAGCGACCTGCATCCCGAAGAGACGCTTCAGACCAAGTACAGCATCCTCGACGAGGCAGTGCGGGACGGCTGGCTGCTCGTGTTCAGCCACGACACGGACAGCCGTGCCGGATACCTGCAGCAGCGCGGCAACCGCAGGTCGCTGCGGCCCATCGTGCTGGACTGACGGCCCACGGGCAGGCTCCTCAACGCACGTACAAACGCAGACGAGCCGATAGCAGGGCGGTTGCGGTGCCATATCTCCCCATCCACGCGTACGGTCTGATAGGAGACATGAACTCCTGCGCCCTCGTGAGCAGCAGCGGTTCAATCGACTGGGCGTGCTTCCCCCGTTTCGATTCACCGAGCGTGTTTGCGGCGGTGCTGGACGACACCAAGGGCGGGCGGTGCTCGCTGAGCGCGCCGGACGTACATTCCGTGACCCAGCGCTACCTGCCGGACACCACCGTCCTCGAGACGTTGTACGAGACGAGTGGTGGAGCCGCCTCGGTCCGCGACTTCATGACGCGAGCGCCCGCGCGCAGCCCGGATGCGCCGCACGAGATCGTCCGCGTCGTGAAAGGCCTGCGCGGCAGCATCACCATGCGCCTCGTCTTCCAGCCGAGGCTCGACTACGCGAGGGGCGCGACCACACTCACAGTGGACCGCAACGGCGTGCTTGCCAGCCATCCGCGGGGTACGCTGGCCCTCATCAGCAACGTTGCATTCACGCTCGAAGCGACCCCGGACTCGGGCGAGCAGGCTGTGGCCGAGTTCACGGTCCAGGAAGGCGAACACGTTAACTTCGTCCTGGCGTTCGGCGTGCAACGTTTGCCGTCCGTCAACGCGATGGACTGCGAGAACAAACTCGAGCGCGCGATACGCCACGATCAGGCAAGCGCTGCGAAGCTGGACTACAGCGGCTACCTGCGCGATGAGCTCGTGCGCTCCTACCTGACGCTGCACATGCTCATCTTCGAACCGACCGGCGCGATCGTCGCTGCGCCGACCACCTCCCTGCCCGAATCGCTCGGGGGCGTTCGCAACTGGGACTACCGCTACTCGTGGCTGCGCGACAGCGCCTGGACGCTCGGCATCCTCTACCGTCTCGGCGACCCGCACGAGGGAGAGGCGTTCATCGAATGGGTCGTGGACCAGTGCGCCATCAGTATCGAGTCGATGCAGATCCTCTTCGGCATCGCCCCTGAGAGCGAACTGGAAGAGAAAGAGCTGGACCACCTCGAAGGGTACAGGCGCTCGAGCCCGGTCCGCATCGGGAACGGCGCAGCATTCCACCGCCAGCTGGACGTCTTCGGGGAAGTGGCGTTGAGCCTGGCGGTATTCCATCGCTACTCCGGCAACCTGTCGGACAAGGCGTGGGGCCTGCTCAAGCAGATGGCGGACCTGGCGGCCGTGATGTGGCAACTGGAGGACCGAGGCATATGGGAGGTGCGCGGGCCGGAGCAGCACTTCGTCTACTCCAAGGTGATGTGCTGGGTGGCGCTCGACCGGGCGGTGAAACTCGCCGAAGGGCACGGCTTCGAGGGCGATATCCAACACTGGCGCCGCCAGCGCGACCTCATACGGGAAGAGGTGCTCGACAAGGGCTGGTCTGACAGCAAACGGAGCTTCGTGCAGGCGTACGGCTCAGACGCGATAGACGCAAGCGCGCTCCTCATCCCGTTCCTGGGCTTCCTCCCGCCGGACGATCCCCGCATCCGGTCGACGGTACGCCGCGTGCAGATGGAGCTTGCCGACGGTCCGTTCGTGCGCCGCTACCGCATCGACGACACGGACGACGGCCTCGTGGGTGAGGAAGGGGCGTTCTACATCCTCAGCTTCTGGCTCATCGGCGCGCTGATGACCATCGGCGAGACCCAGGAGGCGCTGAACTATTTCCACAAGGTGTTCGACACGGCCAGTCACCTGGGGCTCTTCGCCGAGATGCACGATCCCGCCAGCGGTCAGGCCCTGGGCAATTTCCCGCAGGCGTTCAGTCACATCGGTTTCATCCACACCGTGCGCAACATCAACGAGATGATGCGCAGGCAGTCCTACGAAGAAGAGTTGCTGGCATGAGCCCGGTGCGCTTGTGGCGGCGGCGCGCAGCCCCCTAGAATCAGGCATCTCTTCCCCTGCCCGTGCGAGCGGGGACGGACGGCAAACAAAGGAGCAACGCTTGGCAACCAAGGTCTACGTAACCGGCGTCGGCATGGTCTCGCCCGTGGGCGTGGACACGAAGTCGACGTGGAAGAGCCTGCTGCAGGGCAAGTCCGGCATCGCCCCCATCGTCTCGTTCGATACCGAGGGCTTTGCGACGACCATCGCGGGGGAGTCGCCTGAATTCGAACCCACGACCTACGTGGACCGCAAGCAGGCACGCCGCCTGGACCGCTTCGCACAGCTTGCAGTGGGCGCAACAGCACAGGCGATGGAGCAGGCGGGGCTGGACCTGCAGGACGGGAGTGTGGACGCGACGCGAGTCGGCTCGGTCATCGGCAGCGGCATCGGCGGCATCCTCACGCTCTCCGAGCAATGGGGGGTGCTGCACGAGAAGGGACCTGACCGCGTGAACCCATTCCTCGTCCCGATGATGCTGGCGGACATGGCTCCGGGTCAGGTGTCGATCCTCTACGGGGCGAAAGGGCCGAACTACTGCACGGTAACGGCGTGCGCCAGCGGCGCCGACAGCATCGGCATCGCAGCGGCGATGATCCGCAAGGGGGAGATCGACATCGCCATCGCAGGGGGTACGGAAGCGCCCATATGCCCCATCGCGGTCGCGGGGTTCAACGCCTGCATGGCGCTTTCCAAGCGCAACGACGACCCGGAGGGCGCGAGCCGCCCATTCGACGCGGAGCGGGACGGCTTCGTCATGGGCGAAGGCGCAGGCGTGCTCATCATCGAAAGCGAGGAGAGCGCGGTGCGACGGGGCGTCACCCCGCTTGCGGAACTGGCCGGGTACGGCGCGTCGTCCGACGCGTTCCACGTGACCCAGCCCTCCCCCGGCGGCGAGGGCGGCGCGAGGGCGATGGTGAACGCGCTGGCGGAGGCGGGGATGGAGCCGAGCGACATCAGCTACGTGAACGCACACGGCACCAGCACGCCGATGAACGACCGGCTGGAAACGGAGGCGCTGAAGACGGTCTTCGGGGACGAGGCATACAAGATAAAGATCAGTTCCACCAAGTCCATGACGGGCCACCTGCTCGGCGCGGCCGGCGGCGTCGAGGCGGCAATCTCCGTCCTCGCCGTATCGGAGCGCGCGATACCGCCGACGATCAACCTGGAGAACCCGGACCCGGACTGCGACCTGGACTACACGGCTCACCACGCACAGAAGGGCATCGTGAACGCCGCGATGAGCAACAACCTCGGTTTCGGCGGGCACAACGCCTCGTTGATCTTCAAACGTGTCGCCTAGCGCACCAGCCGTTCTCGTCGGAAGGCGGCAGCAGTGGCGCGTGGCCGGGCCGACCGACCCTTCACCGCTGGGCCCCCTGCCCGCGATCGTCGCCCACCTGCTCCAGCGACGCGGCATCCACGATGCGGTCGAGGCGCACGACTTCCTGAACGTGTCCGACAGCCTCTTCGAGGACCCGGACACACTTCCAGACATCGAACCTGCCGCCGACCGGCTCGCGCTCGCGCGTACGAGAGGCGAGACGGTCGCCGTGTACGGCGACTTCGACGCGGACGGGGTCACGGGCACCGCGCTGCTCGTCAAGGCGTTGCGCCGGTACGGGCTGCGGACGCTGCACTACATCCCCCATCGCGTAAGCGAGGGGCACGGCCTGAACCGCAACGCAGTCGCCAGGCTCCACGAGCAAGGGGCGAGCCTCATCGTAACCGTGGACTGTGGAGTGACGAACGCCGACGAGACCGCCTACGCGGGTTCGCTCGGAGTGGACGTCATCATCACGGACCACCACCTCGCCACAGCAGCCCTGCCACGTTCGGTGGCAATCATCAATCCAAGGGCGCCGCACTCCAGGTACGCATTCGATCACCTGACCGGTGTTGGTATGACGCTGAAGCTGGCGCAGGCGGTGCTGCGCCCCGAGTTCGGCGACGACTGGCGTACGGGACTGATGGAACTTGCGGCGATCGGCACCATCACGGACATGGCGCCGCTCCTGGGAGAGAACCGCTACATCGTCCATCACGGCTTGCGCGACCTGCAGCGGACGCAGTCGGCCGGTCTGCGTGCGCTGCTGGACGTGGCGCGCGTGACGCCGGAACACGCTAACGCGGAGACACTGGGCTTCGCCATCGGGCCCCGCCTCAACGCTGCCGGGCGGCTGGACCACGCGGACATCGCTCTGGACCTGCTGCTGATGGAAGACGAAGCGCAGGCTGCCGACCTGGTGCGCCAACTAGACGATTACAACACGCAGCGGCGCACGCTGACCGACGAGACACTGGAGCGCGCGCGTGCGCTCGTTCCGGCGCAAGCTCCGCCGCTCATCCTGGTTGGCGAACCGGAATTCAATCCCGGCGTGGTTGGACTCGTAGCCGGGAGGCTCGCGGAGGAATTCGGGACGCCGTGCGCGGTGTACGCGATGGTCGGCGACCAGGTGATGGCGAGCTGCCGGAGCGCGCCGTCGTTCCATTGGGCGGACGCGCTGGCGCAGTGCGGGGGGCTGCTCTTTCAGTATGGAGGGCATGCGCAGGCTGCGGGGTTCCGTTGCGGGGTCGAGGTGCTGCCCGAGTTGCAGGAGCGTCTCGTGAGCATCGCGGCGGAGCGCGTCGGCGCAGCCCCTGCGGAGCGCGAGGGCGTCGTGGATGCGGAGGCGCAACCGCACGAGCTGATGGGGGCGGCGTTCCAGGGCCTGCGCCGGATGGAACCGTTCGGCATCGGCAACCCGACACCGGTCTTTCTCGCCCGCGGCATGGAAGTGGTGCGGGCGTCGGAGATGGGCGCGGAGGGCAAGCACTTCCGGCTGAACGTCCGCTCGGGCGGCGCGATATGGGAAGCGGTCGCGTTCAACCAGCAGTGGGAGAGCGGCGTGGAACAGGCAGACCTGGTGTATACGCTGGACGTGGACCACTGGAACGGGCAAGAGCGTCTGCGCATGACCGTCAAGGACTACGCGGCGTCCGCCCGTCCGCGTCTCCCACTCTGAGGCTCAGCCAGAGGCGCGAACGCCACGCCCAGAGGAGAACGGCGGCCACCACGAACAGCCCCATCCACTGGGCCTGTTGCAGGCCGAGCGTCACAGGGTCCAGCCGGACGATGGCAATGACAAACCTCCCTGTGCCCCACGCAGCGAGCGCCAGCGGCATGACGGCGCCCGCCGGCATTCGCCTGCCCCACCGGACGACACAGAAGGCGATGGCGATGTCCCAGAGCATCTCGTAGAGTGCGACGGGATGGACGGCCATGCCGTCGGCGAAGGCGACGGAGCGGGGGTGGCCGTAGGTCACTGCCCACGGCAGCGATGACGCTACGGCGGGAGGGTCGCCGCCGATGACGCCGCCCAGCCGCCCGACGGCAAGTCCGAGCACGCCGGGGGCGACGGCCGCGTCCGCAACGTCGGCACGGACGAACCCTTCCCTTCCTGCCTTCCAGAGTCCCGCCGTCAGTCCACCCAGCACGCCTCCCCAGAGGGAGTACCCTCCTTCCCACAGGTACAAGACGTGGAACGGCGCGTCGGTGAAGAAGTCCAGGTAGTCCAGGATGTGGAACAGCCGCGCCCCCACGAGCCCGCCGAACACGGAAAGCAGCACGATGCCGAAAGCGGTACGGCGCTCGACTCCCTTGCGGGACGCTGCACGAATGAAGAGCGCTCCACCGACAAGGATGCCCGCAATCATGAAGAGGGCAGCCCACGTGATGAAGGGAGAGCCGAATGCGTATGGGCCGTAGGAGACGGTCATCGTAATCTCGCGTCGGGGTAGCGCCCGTGCACTCCCCATTTTCCGCGAGTGAAACCGGCTACGCCAGCGCTCACCGCTCCCTACAATTGCCCTGCTCATGACAACGGCATCGCGTGTAACCGACCAGCAGATAGAAGCGTTCCTCAGTTACCTGCGGGCAGAGCGCGGCTTCTCTGTCAATACCGTCGCCGCGTACCGGAGCGACCTTGCACAGCTGCAAGAGGCGCTGGTGGGCGGCGACAGCGACGTGCGCTGGGCGGACGTTACCCGGCGGGACATGGAAGACGCGCGCCTCTCACTCGGAGAGCAGGGTTACTCCAGCACGAGCCTCGCACGAAAGGTTGCGGCCGTGCGGTCGTTCTTCCGCTTTCTGCTGGAGGAAGGGGTGATCGATACGAACCCCGCAGAGCAGTTGCAGACGCGCAGGGCGTCCCGCACCCTGCCCGACGTGTTGTCCGAGCGCGACGTCGTGCGGCTTCTGCAGGCCGCGTCGGAGCGTCCGGGGCCTGAAGGCGTCCGGGACCGCGCGATGCTGGAGCTGACCTACGCTGCCGGACTTCGCGTCTCGGAGGTCGTTGGCCCGCAGGGGCTGGAACTGTCCGCGTTGAGCCTGGACGGGGGCTGGATACGCGTGTACGGCAAAGGCGGCAAGGAGCGCCTCGCGCCGGTGTATGCGGGCATCGTGCAGCAGATCAGGGCATACGTCAGCGACGTACGCCCTCAACTACTGGCGCATGCAAAGCGCCGGGGGCCGGCGCCGTCTGCGCTCTTCCTGAATGCCCGCGGCTACCCGATGACGCGCCAGGGGTACTGGTTCGTGCTCAAGAAGGCGGCAGCGCGGGCACAGGTCCCGCAGAAGCTCACACCGCACACGCTGCGTCACAGCTTCGCGACCCACCTGCTCCACGGGGGCGCCCCGCTGCGTCATGTTCAGGAACTGCTCGGTCATGCTAGCATCGCCACCACGCAGATATACACACACCTGACCGACAGCCAAGTACGCGAAGCATTCGAGCACGCACACCCCCGCGCCTGACGAAACGATGAAGATAGCCGTAGGCAGCGACGAAGCGACGTACCTCACGAGTCACGTCGTGGAAGAGTTGCTGCGGCGCGAACACGAATTGCGCCTCGTGGGCGCGCTCGCCGAAGGTTGCGACCCCAGGTGGCCCGCGGTTGGCCGCGCGGTCGGCGAGAGCGTGGCCAGCGGCGACTGCGAACAGGGTGTCGTCTTCTGCTACACAGGCACCGGCGTGAGCATCGCCGCGAACAAGACGCCCGGCGTGCGCGCAGCCCTCTGCACCGATGCCCAGACAGCGGACGGTGCGCGGCGCTGGAACGACGCGAACGTGCTGGCGATGAGCCTGCGCTCCACGTCTCCCGACGAAGCGGTGGAGATCCTCGACGCGTGGTTCTCGGCGCCCCACGGCGATGCGGATGACGTTAGAATGATAGACATGTTGCGGGAGATGGACTCTCCCCGGAAGGAATGAGGTCAGGAGGACAGCGAGATGCCTGTCATCACCGTAACGGGACTGATCGGCAGCGGGGTTATCGAGATCGGCCCGAAGATCTCGGACATGCTCGGCATCGACCACGTCGACCGGACCATCCTCGCCGAGGCCGGCAAGAAGATCGGCGCGTCTGAGCAGGACGTGGCGGACCGGACGGAACGCGCGCTGGGCCTGGGAGACCGCGTCGCGGGGTTCGTGAAGACGGTCCTGGAACGTTCCGCGCTCGCGGGTGGCGGGGCCGACCCCTACTTCGGGGGCGGTCTGGACGCGCTGCTGGTGCGCGAATACCGGGACTTTCCGGAAGAGAGCCACGGCGGCGACTTCGACGACGAGAACCTTCTGAAGGTCACCTCGGACGTCATCTCCGAGATCGCGGCAGCGGGCAACGTGGTCATCGCCGGACGCGGCTCCAATATCATCCTTCGTGAAATGCCCAACGCGCTGCACGTAGGACTCATCTCGTCCATGGACGTTCGGGTACAGCGCATCATCCAGCGCGAGCAACTCAGTGAAGAAGGGGCTGTGCGGTACATCCAGGAGAACGACCGCGCGCGCATCGCCTACTTCAAGCGCTTCTTCGACGTCGATCCCCAGGAGGCGCGCCACTATCACCAGGTGCTCAACACCGACATGCTGACGATAGACCAGGCGACCGAGATCATCGTCGCCACGGCCCAGACCCTGAAATAAGCGAGGCGGATAGACATGGCACGGAAGAAGGCGGGAAGCAGAGCGGCTGCGGGACAGGCGAAGGCGCGGGAAAGGGCACGCCGCAAGGCGCGAGTCGCCGGTCCATCGCTCACGCAGGCTGCGTACGTTCCGCCGTCTGACGACGCTCCCGAAGCGGAGCCGGAATCCGACGCAGTCATGGAGGCGGCACAGGCGGCCCCCTCCCCTGCACCTGCGCCAGAGGCCCCAGCTCGTGTCTCGGCTCCCCAGGCCCGGACTGCTGTCTCGGCGTCTCCACGCCGCGAGCGTCAACTGACCGGCATGACGCCGACGGGCAGCCTCAAGCGTGAACTCGCGCTCATCGGCTCGATCACGCTCATCATCGCGGCTGCCCTCGCCGCTCTCTCGGTAACCAATACGCTCGGGGCCTAGCGGCGCCAGGGACTGGACGAGGGCGCAGCCGCCTACCGCCAGTCGTGCGCGGACGGCAGCGGAGCTCTGGTCTGTAGTCGCTCCAACCGGGAGACGATGACGTTAGTCGTTCCGTCCCAACGGGAGACCGTGCCGTGCGCCACGAGCAGACGGCTGTCCAGCTCTCTTCTGAACCGGGCGAACACGCGCGGCCACAGGATGAGTTGCACGTCGCCCGTCTCGTCCTCGACGGTCACGAACACCGTGCCGGACTTCCCTCTTGGATGCTGCCGCGCCACCGGCCAGCCTGCCACGGTGACGGAGTCCCCCTCGCGCGCAGCATCGACGGCTGCGGCGGGCAGCACCTCCGGACTCAGGCGTGGGCGCACGAACTCCATGACGTGCCCCCTGGGGTAGAGGCCCATCACCCGGTACTCGCCCATCATCTTCTCCTCGTCCGAGAAGTCGTCGAATGCGGGTGTGCTTCCGTCATCGGCGATAGCGAACGCCCGCTGGCCGTTCCTTCCGGGACGGATGCCGAGCCCGGCGTCCCACAGCGTTTCCCTGCGGTTGAGGGCTACGCCATCGAAGGCCCCGGCCATCACGAGAGAGTGCACGGACCGGGGTTTCAGCCCGGTACGCCGCACGAGGTCGGCTGCGCTCCGGTAGGGTCCGTGCTCCCCGCGCTCCCGCACCAGCGCGGCGGCGGACGCCTCTCCGACGTCCTTGACCAGCCCCAGCCCCAGCAGCACCGCATCCCCGGAGGGTATGCACCGCGCTTCGCTGCGGTTCACATCGGGGTTCAGGAACGGGACGCCGAAGCGACGGGCGTCCTCCTTCAGGGTCTCCACGGGGTAAAAGCCCATCGGCTGGTTGTTCATCAGCGCGGCGAAGAACTCCACCGGGTGATAGCGCTTGAGCCATGCCGCCTGGAATGCGGTGACGCCGAAGGCGTGAGAGTGCGATTCGGGGAACATGTAGTGACCGTTGACCTTGGCGAATATCTGCATTGCGGTCTTTTCGGGGACGCCGTTCCGGGCCGCTCCCTCACGGAACCGCTCCCAGTGCATGGCGATCAGGCGCTCGTTGCTGGGCCGGGTGAACGCGCGGCGCACCTCGTCGGCCTCGGCGGCGGTCATCCCCGCCACGTCTGCGAGCAGTTGGACGACCTGCTCCTGCCAGACGATGATGCCGTACCCCCGCTCCAGCGCACGCTTCTCAAGGGGATGGTCATAGTCCCAGGGGACGCCGTGCCGGTAGCGCTCCACGAACTGGCTCACCGCGCTCCCCTGCACGCCGACGCCGGGCCGGATCAGCGCCACCTGGTAGGCGAGATCGAGCAGGTTGCGCGAGCGCAGGCGCTGCCCCATCTTGAGCTGCGCCGGCGACTGGAGCAGGAAGACCCCCTTGGACCTCCCTTCGTTGATCATGTCGTACACGCAGGGGTCCTCGGGGTCGAGCTTGCTCAGGTCGGGCCGATGTCCTTCACGCTCCTCGATGAGGTCGAGCGCCTCTTCGATCTGGTCGAGTACGGGCAGAGAGAGGAGATCGATCTTGGCGAAGTTGGCGTCGGCCACGCTGTCCTTGTTCCAGTCCATGATGTAGCGCCCGTCCATCGCCCCCGCGCGGACCGGCACCATCTCCGGGATGGGGAAATCACTGAGTACCATGCCGCCGACGTGCTGCCCCAGGCTGCGTGGGGCGTGCATCAGATGGGGCGCGAGCGCGACGAGGTCGCGCCAGCCAGTGGCGTCCACGCGGTCGCGGAAAGCGGGGAGGTCCAGCATCTCGTTCCTGAGGTCGTCGCCGTCCAGGGAATGCAGTTGCCGAGAGAGCAGCTTCAGGTCCTCCTTCGGCAGCCCAAGCGCCTTGCCGAGGTCCTGGATGATGCCCTTCACCGAGTACGTGGCGACGGCTCCGGTGAGGACGGCGAACTCCGGCCCGAAGTGCTCGTGCACCCGCCGGATGAGGTCATCCCGTATCGCCCGCGGGAAATCGAGGTCGATATCCGGGAGCATGGACATGTCCTCGGAGATGAATCGCTCCAGCGTGAGGCCCCAGCGGAGCGGGTCGACGTGGCTGATGCCGATGAGATAGCCCACGAGCAGGGCGACGGAGGAGCCGCGTCCCCTGCCCGGCGGGCACTCCTCCAGCGGTGTCTCCGGGGGCGCCAGCCCCTTCTCCTCCGTGATCTCCTGAGCGAGCAGGACGATCTCGCGGTAGAGGAGCAGGAAGCCCGCGAGCCGGTGTTTGCGTATCAGCCTGAACTCCTCGTCCAGGCGTTCCCTGACCCGCGCCGACACGCTCCCGTAGCGCCGCAGGGCAGCTTCCGTGCAGAGCCGTCTCAGGAAACCCTCCGCAGTATCTCCCTCGGGCACCTGCGGCTCCGGCAGGGTGTAGCCGAGGTCGGCGCTCAGGTTGAAGGCGCACTGCTCCGCGATGCGGCAGGTATTGCCTATCGCATCGGGCCGTTCATGGAAGAGCCGCGCCATCCGGCCGGCGGACTTCAGGTGCAGGTGGTGGTTGGGCCGGATAAAGGGCAATGCCCGGTCGATGGTGGTGTTGAGCCTGGCGGCCACCAGCGCGTGTTGCAGGCGGCAGCGCTCCGGCGCGTGGTAGTGCACGTCGTTGGTGGCGACGACCGGCGCGCCCACCTCGTCGGCGATACGCGCCAGCTCGCGGTTGCGGCGCGTGTCGCCCTGCAGGAAGTTCTGTTGCAGTTCCACGCATACCGCATCGCGCCCGAACCAAGAACGGTAGTCTGCCAGCAGTTCGCGGGCTTCCGTACGCCGTCCCTCCAGCACGAGGTCTGTCAGCGGCCCGTCCCTGCCGCCGGTAAGGAGCACCAGGCCTTCGGCATGCTCGCGCAGGTGCGCGGGGTCGAGCCTCGGCCTCCTGCGATCGGTAGCGTTCGCGAGGGTGAACAACCGGGAGAGGTTGCCGTAGCCCTGTCTCGATCTGGCCAGCAGCACGATACGGGAGCCGTTCAGCAGGGTGATCTCCCCGCCGGTGACGGGCTGCACGCCGAGGCTGCCTGCCAGGCGGGCGAATTCCAGCGCTCCGCAGAGGTTGGTGTCGGTGAGTGCGAGAGCGTCGTAGCCATGCTCCTTCGCCTGCGCCAGCAGCTCGTGCGTGTGTGACGCGCCTTCTCCGAAGGAGTAGAAGCTCTTGGCGTGCAGCTCGACGTAGCCGGTCGTCATGGGAGGATGCCTGTCAGGACGTCTGCCGGTACCAGCAAGAGTCCGTCTGGTCGCGGAACAGGACGAGCGAACCCCCGTCGCGGCGGCTTACGCGGAAATAGGCGCGGCTCAGCGGCTGCGGCATCCACCAGAGATCGAAGAGCCAGCTCTCCTCGATGCCGGTCAGCGCGTGCCATCGGTCGCCGAGGCGGACCGCCACCGGCTCGCCATGGGACCCCTCCTCCACTGCAACCGCAACCGGTACGGCGAGCGGCTTCATACCGTCCCTGCCGGATGGGTCGATGGGGACCTGCACCGCCCGCATCTCCGGGGCGGGATGCCAGGGCGCGACACCGACCACCCGGTAGAGCGCATGGCTGCCGCCGATACGGGCCTGTATCTGCCGCTCCGCGTCCAGCAGCCGGAGGTCACGGTCTCTCTGGACGTCGCGGAAGAGCCCCGCCTGTGTTCCCGCCTCACCGGTAAGGCGGGAGAGCGTGAGGGAAACCTCCTCAACCGGGGCGACGGGAAGGTCCCGTTCAAGCTGCTGGCGCACGAGGGCAGCAGCCTGCTCCCACCTTCCCACAGGCTGCTTGAAGTTGATGGGCCGTTCCCAGGGGGTGGCTTTCTCCAGGACGCACTCCAGCGTCACCATGCCCGCGTAGCGGCCCTGCATACGCGGACGGGCATAGGCGCGTTTGAGCAGGGTGTCCACCGCCGTGAGCAACCACTCCGTGGAGGCCGAGGCGAACGGGAGAGCCGTGTGTTCGACGACGGCTTCCTCGTACGAGAGGGGAACGACAGGGGCGTCGTCCACCCCGCAGGAGAGCTCCCACGCCCGCCTGCCCGCGGTCCCGAACTGGTCGATGAGCGACTCCGGATTCATCGCCGCGACGTTGCCCATCGAATGGAGACCGAAGCGGCGCATCCGGATGCGCACCCCGGCGTCGACAGGGAGCAGGTCGACCGGGTGCGGCGCCAGGAATGCGGCAGCATCCGGCGGGACGCGTGTCACCCCCGGAGCGTCGTTGGTCCGGGCCGCCACGAAGGCGGGAAACCTGGCATCGCCGACCCCGATGCGTGGCCGCAGGTATGCCGGCAGCGCGTTCAGCAGCGCCCGAAGCGTCCCGTCCTCGGCGCCGTACAACCGCTCCAAGCCGTCCAGGCGGACGTAGGCGGCGCCGAGGCCAGCGCTCTCGACACGATCGCTGACCCCCTGCAGAGCGGCGATCACCCGGCTGAAGACTCGTTGGCATGTTGGCTCGTCGGACTCGAGAACGACGGTCCCGGCGTTGCGGGAGAGCGCCTCTTCCAGGGGCATGCCCGCGGTTACTCCCGCGCACGCAGGGAAACGGTCGACGACCGCGGGCCTCCCGTACGAGCGGTCCACGATGACAACCGGCCTGTTGGCCAGGTGAGGCTGCCGCTGCAGCTCCACCTTTGCCCTGAGATGAGTGATCAGCACACACGCGACGCGCAAGACGCTCTCCCCTAAACGCTTGCTTGCCCCAGCAGGGCTGGGAAAGAGCACCGTAATAGAACATATGTTCCCTTGTCAAACTGCGACCGGGTGAGGATTCCCCAGAGGCACCCTGGCTGCTCGGCACGGCGTGTCCCCTTCCCGCCCGCGGTTGAGAAGCAGGGGCGCTTCATGTAGTGTTCCAGCATGGCGCGCGCCGCAGTCCCCGCGGGCCGCGTTTCAGTATGGAGGTTGTATGGCAAGCAAGAGGCGGTTGGGACTCGCGATGGTCGGCATCGGCGTCGGCGGCACGGAGATGCTGCCCGCGATGGAGGCGATGCCGGAGCTCCGGCTCGTGGCCGGATGCGACGTCAACGAAGACACGCTGAACCGGTTCGCCGAGCGCTACAACGCGAAGGGGTACGGCGACTACGACGAGATGCTGGCGGACCCGGAGGTGGAGGCGGTATGGGTCTCTACCCCGAACCGGTTCCATGCCGAGCACTCGATCCGGGCGATGGAGGCCGGCAAACACGTCGTTGTCGAGAAGCCGATGGCGCTGAACCTGGAAGACGCGCAGAAGATGGTGGAGACGGCGAACCGCACCGGCGTGAAGTTCCTGGCCGGGCACACGCGCAGCTTCACTCCGCCCGTACGCACGATGTGGAAGATCATCCAGTCCGGCGAGATCGGGCGCGCACGCGCCATCAACGCATTCGCCTATACGGACTGGATGCTGCGTCCGCGCACGTGGGAGGAGTTGGACATGGCGCAGGGCGGCGGTCTGCCGATGCGCCAGCTTCCGCACCAGATAGACAGCGTGCGCCTGCTCGGCGGCGGCATGGTGAAGAGCTTGCGCGGCGCGACCGGCCAGTGGATGCCGGAGCGCTCCATCCCCGGCTACTATGCCGCATTCCTCGAGTTCGAGGACGGCACGACATCGCTCGTCTGCCACAACGGCTACGGCTACGTGATGGGCGCGGAGTTCGTGACGTGGGGGCATGACCGCCAGCGCTACACCTCCGAGGAGCGCGTGGAGGTGCGCCGGCAGATGCGCGAGGGCACCCGCGACGAGTCCGAGGACAAGCAGGCGCTGCGCATAGGCGGTCTGCAGGAGCGCGAGGTGTTCAAGGCGGAGAACGAGGACCTCTGGGTGCCGGAGGACCTCGGCCTGCTCATCGCGACGTGCGAGCGCGGCGACATCCGCCACGGCCCGCGCGGCCTCATCCTCTACGACGACCGCGGCACGCACAACATCGACCTTGCGGTCGACCGCGACATGGGCCCCGGCTACCGCCGCGCGGAGCTGGAGGAGCTGTACGACGCGGT
>DAOUJA010000023.1:0-42062 GCA_034423175.1 Dehalococcoidia bacterium | reverse complement strand
GACGCCACCCTCGCCCACTACAACAGCCCCCAGAGCGTGGACGGCCAGTGGTACGTCTTCATCATCGACCAGAACGATCTCGTCATCGGACACCCCGACCCGGAACGCCTGGGCCTGGACCTGAATGGCTGGGTGGGCACCGACGCCAACGGCTACGAGTTCGGGCCTGAGATGCTCGCGGCCACCGAGGACGGCAAGTGGGTGTCCTACGTGTACCGCAACCCGGAGAGCGGCGGCATCGGAACCGGCGACTTCGAGCTGAAGAACGTGTGGGTGAAGAAGCACGACGGTCTGCTGTTCGCCTCCGGCTGGTACATAGACGCCGACGAGTTCACCAGGATGCTGGTGTCCGTCGCCGTGGACAAATACCGCGACGTAGGGTTGGCGGGGACGATGGCCTACTTCGCCAGTCCGGGTAGCGCCCTTGCGGGGCTGGAAGCGGCGATTGACTACTACAACGCCGCCGAGACGGTTGACGGCAAGTGGTTCGCCTTCATAGGCGGCCCGGACGGGAAGATCGTGGGGCACTCCGACATCACGCTGATAGGCGGTGACGTCCAGGACCTGCTCGGCGGGGAGACGTTCCAGGCCACCGAGGCAGGCGTCTGGGTGGAGTCCGGGTCGCTGCGGGTGTTCGTGGCGGGCTACGACGGCCACGTCTTCGGCTCCGGCTGGAGCCGGGACGAGTAGGGCCGCCGGTCTCGGGGCGCTCCGCCCTCGACCCGCACACCGGCGCCGCCAAACGACGGCCGCGCTCCGCGTCCCGCCCGTGCTACCGTCTGAGGCGCCGCGAGGAGCAGTTGGAGGCTGCGAGAGAGGACGCCGAGACCCGGCTTGAGCAGCGCAGGGTTGTCCTGCCCGACACCGATGAGATAGCGGAGTCCCGGTAGTTGTCAAGCCTGCCGGGAGCGCTTAACGTGGAGACGGTGGAAGGAACTACTGGAGCTACTGCTGTCGCTGTGAAGGAGCACGGACCATGTCAACCGTAGCCGAGATTCAGCAGGCGATCGTAAGCCTTACGAAGTCCGACTACGCCGAGCTGCTGCGCTGGCTCGCAGACTACGACTGGGGACAGTGGGACCGGCAGATCGAGGCGGATGCAGAAGCGGGAAGGCTGGACTTCCTCACGTTGCAGGCCAGGGAAGCCAAGGGACAAGGCACGTTGGAAGACTTGTAGTGCACCGCACCACCCCTGACTTCTGGTTGCACTTTGACCGGCTGCCCTACCGCGCTCTTGCGGTGGAGGACGGAGACGACTTCATCTGGCTGTGGGTGGGAACCCATGCTGATTACGACAGGATGATTGGCCAGTAGAACCTACGCCCCTAATTCCCCGGCTCCCCGCGACCCCACATCGGATGACGGAACGTCGGGTTCGCGTTCGAGTGCCACGACCGCTGCCGAGGCGCCGGTGCCGCTGCGACGGGCGCTTCTTCTTCCGCGCGTGAGATCTGCTGCTGGCGACGCACTGGACGGCCCTGCGACAGGCTGTTCAGGTGCTCCGCGAGGTCGAACAGCGCGGCGAGGTTGTTCACCGGCAGCAGGTCGTCGATGTACGGCGCGGCGGCCTGCATCCCCACCGTCAGCGGCTCGTAGTCCTCGTTGCCTGCCAGCGGGTTCAGCCAGATCAGCCGGTTGCAACTGCGCTGCAGCCGCGCCATCTCCCGGCCCAGCAGCTCCGGCTCGCCGCGGTCCCAGCCGTCCGACACGATGAGGACGATGGAGCCCCAGCCGAGCGTGCGCCGCGCCCAGCGGAAGTTGAACTCCTTGAGCACGTCGCCGATGCGCGTGCCCCCGGACCAGTCCGGGACCGCCTTCCCGACCTCCGAGACGGCGCGGTCGATGTCGCGCTGCCCCAGGTGCTTCGTGATGCGGGTGAGCCTCGTTGCGAACAGGAACGCCTCGATGCGGTTGTCCAACCCCGCGTAGAGGCTGTGGATGAAGTGCAGCAGCATCCGCGTGTACCGCTCCATGGAGCCGCTCACGTCGCAGACCACCACCAGCCTGCGCGGCTTCTCCTTGCGGCGGCGCGTCTCCAGCCGCACGAGCTCGCCGCCGTAGCGCGCGTTGTGCCGCAGCGTCCTGCGCACGTCCAGCCCCGGCCCTCGACCGGGCTCCTTGCGCCGCGTGCGCCGGAGGCCGGGGTCCCACCGGAGCGACGCCATCAGCTGTCGCGCTTCCAGCATCTCCTCCGGCGTGAACTCCGCGAAGTCGCGCGTGCGCAGCACCTCGCGAGCGCTGAACGTGCGGGTGAGGTCGACGCGGTCGAAGCCCTCGTCCGGGTCGGCGGGCTCGGCCGAGTCGTCCGGCTCTCTGCCGGGCGTTGGCGGCCCGGCGGACGGCTTGCGGAAGCGGCGCTGCTCGCCCATCGAGCGCAGGTCCATCGTCGAGGTGCTGTCCTTGCGCTGCCGCCAGAAGACGTCGAACGCCTCGTCGAACAGCGGAAGGTCGTCCTTGCGGTGCACGAGCAGTGTGCGAAGGGCGGCGCGCACGTCGCCCCGTCGTTCGAGTCCGATGTCCTCCAGTACGCGGATGGCGTCCAGCATTCGCCCGACGTGTACGTCGAGGCCCAGCCGCCGGAGCAGCCGACCGAAGAGGAGGAGATTGCCGAGGATGTGTCCGTCCGCGGCGTCAGCCACGCCTGCCCCCGCGCTGCGTGCCGCGGTGCATCGCGCGGTTCAGCAGCGCGCGTGTCTGCTCGCCGCGCACCGCCTGCACGTCCTCGCGGTACTTCAGCATGATGCCGAGCGTGTCGTCGATGACGTCTGGGCTCAGTTCCGTCTCGTTCAGGCTCACGAGCGCCGCCGTCCAGTCGAGCGTCTCCGCGACGCCGGGCACCTTGTACAGTTCCGTGCCCCGCAGCTCCTGCACGAACGCAGAGACCTGTCCCGCGAGCTTCTGCGACGCCTGCGGCACCTTGCTCCGCACGATCTGCGTCTCCTTGTCGAGGTCGGGGTAGTCGATCCAGTAGTAGAGACAGCGGCGTTTGAGTGCGTCGTGTACCTCGCGCGTCCGGTTCGACGTGATGACGACCACCGGCGGCTCGTCGGTGGTGTAGGTGCCGACCTCCGGGATCGTGATCTGGAAGTCGGACAGCATCTCCAGAAGGTAGCCCTCGAACTCCTCGTCGGCCCTGTCCAACTCGTCTATCAGGAGCACGACCCGCCCTTCGCTCCCATCGAGCGCCTGCAGGAGCGGGCGCTTGATGAGGAACTCTTCGCTGAACAACTCGCGCTCCGCCGCGGCGCGGTCGACGTTGCCGGACGCCTCCAGTAGCCGGATGTGCAGCAGCTGTCGCGAGTAGTTCCACTCGTAGACGGCCTGGCTCACGTCCAGCCCCTCGTAGCACTGGAGCCGGATGAGCCGAGCGTCCAGCGCCGACGCCAGCACCTTCGCGACCTCCGTCTTGCCGACCCCCGCCTCGCCCTCGAGGAACAGCGGACGCTTCAGCGTCAGCGCGAGGTAGACCGACATCGCCAGCGCGCGGTCGGCGACGTACATCTCGCCGCGCAACGCCTGCTGCAGTTCGTCCACGGACGCGGGCACGGGATCGGTGCGCGTTTCGGCCAAGTGGCTATCCTCCGGGATGCGTCGCTTCACAGGTACACAGGGAGCACCCCGTCTCCCCTCGCCCCCCTGGGAGAGGGAGTCCCCGCCGAGCGGCGGTGGGTGAGGGTGCCCCTCCTTGTCATTCCGAGCGCAGCCGGGGAATCTCTCGGGGGAGCGTCCGCCTTCCCGAGCGTTCCCCGAGAGACATTTCGGCCTCGCTCAACATGACACGCCCAACGCCGGGACCGTCAGCCCGCCCGCGACGCTGCCGCGCCGAGCGCCCGGCGCACGTACACCGCCGCCATCGCCCGACGGTAGTCGGCTGAGGCGAACACGTCGCCCATCGGGTCGCCGTTCAGGTCGCCCCCGACCGCCGCCGCCGCTGCGTCCAGCGCGGCGTCACCGAGGTCCGACCCCGCCAGTGCGGCCTCGACCGATGACGCTCGCGCCGGCGTCGTCTCGACGCCCCCGACCACGACGCTCGCCGACGAGCACGCGCCGCCGCTCACCGCCAGGATGGCGGCAGCGCCGACCACGGCGTAGCGCGACGCCGGGTGGGAGAACTTGACGTACGCCGAGCCGGCGCCGGATGCAACGGACGGAACGGAGATGCTGGTCAGTACCTCGTTCTCCGCCAGCGCGTTCTCCAGCAGGCCGGTTGCGAAGTCGGCCGCCGCGATGCTGCGGTCGCCGCCCGGTCCGGTGACGTTGAATGTGGCCCCCAGCGCCGTCAGCACGGTCGGCTGGTCGGACGCGGGGTCGGAGTGGGAGACGCTTCCGCCGATGGTGCCCCGGTTCCGCACCGCCGGGTCGCCGACGAGTGCGGCTGCCTCGGCGAGCACCGGCGCGTGCTGCTGCACGAGGTCCGACGACGCGATCTCCGCGTGCGTGGTCAGCGCGCCGATGGTGATGCCGCCGCCACTGGCGGAGACGCCCTTCAGCGCCTCGATGCGCCCGATGTCCACGAGCACCGCCGGCGCCGCGAGCCGCAGCTTCATCAGCGGCAGGAGGCTGTGCCCGCCCGCCAGGATCTTCGCGCCCTCGTTGTCGGAGAGCAGTTGCACCGCCTCGGCTACCGAGCCTGCGCGGTGGTAGGTGATCTGTGCTGGAAACATGGCCTAGCCTCCGTTCCGTGCGTCGTTGATTGCACGCCAGACTTTCTCCGGCGTCAACGGCATGTCTACCCGGGTGACGCCCAGTGGGCGCAGCGCGTCCATCACCGCGTTGTACACGGTCGGCGTGGATGCGATGGTGCCCGCCTCGCCGATGCCCTTCACGCCCAGCGGGTGGTGCGGCGACGGCGTCGAGTTGGAATGGACCTCGATCTCCGGCAGCAGGTCCGCCCGCGGCAGCGCGTAGTCCAGCATCGAGCCGGTCACGAGCTGGCCGTCGTCGTCGTAGACCGCGCCCTCCCAGAGCGCGGGTCCGACGCCCTGCACGACACCGCCGTGCACCTGCCCCTCCACGATCATGGGGTTGATCTGCACGCCGCAGTCGTCCACGGCGACGTAGCGCTGCAGGTCGATGTGGCCCGTCTCCGGGTCCACCTCCACGACGGCGACGTGCGCCCCGAACGGGTAGGTGAAGTTGGGCGGGTCGTAGAACGCGCTCGCCTCCAGCCCCGGCTCCATGCCCTCCGGCATGTTCCAGGCCACGTTAGCCATGAGCGCGATGTCCTGGATCGTCTTGTGCTGGTCGGGCGACCCGCGCACGAAGAAACGGCCGTCCTCGTACTCGATGTCCTCCGGCGCCGCCTCGAGCAGGTGCGCGGCCAGCGCCCGCGACTTCTCCTTGATCTTGCGCGCGGCCACCGCGATCGCTGCGCCGGACACCGCCGTCGTGCGGCTGCCGTACGTGCCCCATCCCATCGGGGTGTTGTCCGTGTCGCCGTGGAGCACCTCCACGTCGTCTACGTCCACGCCGACCTCCCCCGCGACTATCTGGGCGAACGTCGTCTCTTCGCCCTGTCCGTGCGGCGAGGAGCCGACCATGACGTTGACCTTGCCCGTGGGGTAGAAGCGGATGATCGCGCTCTCCCACAGTCCGCCCTGGAAGCCGACCGCGCCCGCCACCTGCGACGGGCCCAGGCCGCATATCTCCACGTAGCTGGAGACGCCGATGCCGACGCATCGGCCCTCCGCCCGCGCCTGCGTCTGCTCCGCGCGCAGCGCCTCGTAGCCCGCTGCGCTCAGGCAGGTATCGAGGGCCGACTCGTAGTCGCCGCTGTCATAGGTGATGCCGGTGGCGACGTCGTGGCCGTTCTCGAACTTCGGGATGAGGTTCTTGCGGCGCACCTCCGCCGGGTCCTGTCCGACCGCAGCGGAGACCAGGTCGACCAGGCGCTCGATGAGCGTGGTGGCCTCGGGGCGTCCCGCGCCGCGGTAGGCGTCCACCGGGCAGCCGTTGTTGAACACGCCGTAGACCGTGCCGCTGATGTTCGGGATGTTGTACGGCCCGGAGTACATGAGCCCGTGCAGGATCGTCGGGACGCCGGGGCTCGCGGTCGAGAGGTACCCTCCCATGCCCGCGTAGACGGTCGTGCGGAGGCCGGTGATGACGCCGTCGCTCGTGGCGGCCATCTCCACCTCTTCGATGTGGTCGCGCCCTTGCGTCGTTATCTGGTAGTTCTCGCTGCGCGTCTCCGTCCACTTCACCGGCACGCCCAGTCTCATGGAACAGAACGCGGTGACGGCCTCGTCGGCGTAGTACGGGATCTTGCTCCCGAACCCGCCGCCGACCTCGGGCGCGATGACGCGTATCTTGTGCTCCGGCACGCCGGTCACCACGCAGGTGAGGAACCGCGCGATGTGCGGGTTCTGCGACGTGCTCCAGAGCGTCAACTCGCCCATCGGCGCGTTCCACTGGGCAAGCGCCGAGCGCGGCTCCATCGGGTTCGCGATGAGCCGCTGGAGCGTGATGGTGTCGCCGACGGTGACCGCCGCGTCCGCGAACGCCGCGTCCGCGTCGCCGCCTGCGACTGCCCACGTGAACGCGATGTTGTTCGGGACGTCGTCGTGGAGTTGCGGTGCGCCGTCCTGCGCGGCAGCTTTCGGGTTGATCACGACGCCCAGCGGCTCGTAGTCGACCGCGATGTGCTCCAGCGCGTCCTCGGCCTGGTACCGCGACTCCGCGACTACGACCGCGACGGCGTCGCCGACGTAGCGGACCTTGTCCTTCGCGACGGGCGGGTGCGCGGGCGTCTTCAGGTCGGACCCGGGGATCAGCCACGCGCAGGGGAGCGGGTTCAGCACGCCGTCCGTGTCTGCGCCGGTGTAGACGGCGACGACTCCGGGCTGGCCGGCCGCTCCGCTCGTGTCGACCGACTTGATGTGCGCGTGTGCGTAAGGGCTGCGGAGGATGGCAGCGTGCAGCATCCCCGGCAGCTTGATGTCGTCGGTGTACGACGCGCGGCCCGTGATGAGCCTTGGGTCTTCACGACGGCGGATGCCGGAACCGAATATCCGAGTGGTCATGGCTTACCTCCCTCCCATCGCCTTCGCGGCGTCCTCGACGGCGCTCACGATGTTCTGATAGCCGGTGCAGCGGCAGATATTCCCTTCCAACCCGTGGCGTATCTCTTCCCGGGTCGGAGAAGGGTTCTTGCTCAGCAGCTCGTTCGCCGCCATGATCATGCCCGGCGTGCAGAAGCCGCACTGCAGCCCGTGGTTGTCCCAGAACGCCTCCTGCAGCGGGTGCAGGTCCACGCCGTCCGAGATGCCCTCGATCGTCGTGACCGAGGAGCCGGACGCCTGCACGGTGAGCACCGTGCACGCCTTGGCGGAGACGCCGTCCAGCTGCACGGTGCACGTCCCGCACTGGCTGGTGTCGCAGCCCACCTTCGTCCCGGTGAGCCCGGCGTTCTCCCGGATGAAGTGGACGAGCAGTTGCCGCGGCTCCACCTCTCCGGCGCAGGCTTTCCCGTTGATCGTGATCTCGACAGGGATTGTCACAGTCGACCTCCTCCCTCGACCCGTTGGTCGCGTTGGGGTTGCGCGCGTGCGCCATGCGCGGCGCAAGGGTATCTGACAGTGCGGGTTTGTCAATCGGCGGGATGCGTTAGCGTCCCTTTATGGAGTGGTGGACCCATGCGTCCCCTTCTATGTGACCGGCACGCTGCTATAGTGGACGCACCACGCTGAGAGGAGCCCCATGAAACTGAGCGGAGCGTACCGTTTCGACGTACCCAGGGAACGCCTCTGGCAGACGCTCATGGACACCGCTGCCGTCGGCGCGTGCATCCCGGGCGTCAGCGCTTTCACCCCCCTCGGCGACGACCGCTACGAGATCGAGCTCTCCGTGCGCGTCGGCATCGTCTCCGGCTCGTACAGGGGCACGCTCGCCATCACCGACGTGGTCGCCTCCGAGTCGTACCGTATGACCGTGGCAGGCTCGGGTGCGCGCACCGAGATCAGGGGCTCGGGGTCGATGGCGCTCTCGGACGACGGCAACGCCACGGAGCTCTGCTTCGAGGGTGACGTGCAGGTCACCGGCGTCCTCGCGCGCGTCGGCCAGCGCCTCATGGGCAGCGTGGCGAAGTCCCAGATGGACCGCTTCTTCGACTGCCTGCGGGCAAGGGCGGCGGAGGGATGAGGCTGTGACTGACGAGTTGCTGCTGGAGCGCGACGGCGCCGTCGCGACGCTCACGCTGAACCGCCCGGAGCAGCGGAACGCCATCTCCTACGATATGTGGCTGCGCCTTCCGGCGCTGTTCGCCGAGCTGGACGCGGACGAAACGGTGCGGGCCGTGCTGCTGACGGGAGCGGGCGAGAAGGCCTTCTCCGCCGGGGCGGACATCAAGGACTTTGAGGAAACGCGGAGCACGCCTGAACGGGCCCGCAACTACCGCCAGGCCGTGCACGACGCCTGCGACGCCCTGAACGACCTCTCCAAGCCGACCGTCGCCGCCATCCGGGGCTACTGCCTCGGCGGCGGACTGGAACTTGCGCTCTACGCCGACGTGCGCATCGCATCGAACGATGCCCGGTTCGGGCTGCCCGCGGCGAAGCGGGGCATCGGCGTGTCGCACGGGCACGTCGACCGCCTGCTGCGCCTCGCGGGGCCGGGCGACACGGCATACCTCATGCTGACGGGGCGCATGATTTCCGCGGAGCGCGCGCTCGCAACGGGCGTCGTCAGTATCGTCGTGGACGGCGACGCGCTCATGGACGAAGCGCGCACGCTCGCGGACGAGATCGCGTCGCTCTCGCCGGTCTCCCATCGCACGCACAAGCAGGTGATACGGGACCTGCTGGAGTTCGGCGCGGCGGACCAGGTGCCGGAGGACCGCCTGCGGGCGCTGGACCGCGTCGAAGCGAGCGAGGACTTTCTGGAAGGCGTGCGCTCGTTCAGGGAGAAGCGCCCGCCCAACTTCCCCGGCCGCTAGGTCTCTCGTCATTCCCGCGAAAGCGGGAATCCAGGGTGCCCGCGGAGGGCGGGGACGCGGGGTGCGCAATGGGCGACGCGAGGGTCAGGAGGAAGCGATGAAACGTGAGGATGCGGGACTGGTCGGCGTCGTATTCCTCTTCGTCATCATAGCCGTGGTCCTCAACAGCCTCGGCGTGCTCGTGGACTCGGCGTTCGCCATCGCCAGCCTCGTAGTCATAGCGGTGGCGATGGTGCTGTTCGTCTACTGGTATGTCCGGTACGGCCGGTAGCTGCCCTACCGGATAACCTTGTTCCGGTTCGAAACGTAGTCCGCCACGACGTAGGAGCCGAGGCTGTGCGGGCTGGAGATGAACGCCCGGCCCTTGTTGATCTTCGTCATCAACTGCACGAACCGCAGCAGTGACGGGCTCTGGTCCAGCATGAACGTGTTGATGGTGATGTTGTCGCGCGTGCAGCGCATCACCTCGCGCATCGTCGCCTCTACGAGCCCGCCTCCCCGCCGCCCGTAGTTCGCGCGCAGGTCGCTCTCCGTCCAGTTGTACGTGGTGGGTTCCCCGTCCGTGATGAGGATGATCTGCTTGTTCGTGCCGCCCTGCCGGCCGAGTATCTGCCGTGACTGCCGCAGCACTTCCTGGAAGTTGGTGCCGCCCCCGAACTCCACCCAGTACGTGTCGAGCAGCATGTGCGGCTGCAGCGGCAGCACGAAGTAGGAGAACGCCACGACCGTCACCTGGTCCTTGGGGAACTTGGACCGGATGAGCGTGTCGAGCGCCAGGCCCACGCGCTGGCCCGCCTGGAACGCGCCGTCCCAGAACATCGAG
The DNA here is from genome assembly GCA_034423175.1 of Dehalococcoidia bacterium. GTDB lineage: Bacteria > Chloroflexota > Dehalococcoidia > Lucifugimonadales > Australimonadaceae > Bin16. Next base: position 32,307 of record DAOUJA010000023.1, on the reverse strand, counting down.
TAGCTCATGTCGATAGCGATGACGGTGCAGGCGCGCGACTGCGAGATGGTGCGGTCGATCTCGAAGTCGTCCGGCCTGATGCGCACCGGCGTGCCGGGCCCCTCGCGGAGAACGGCGTTGCTCACCGTCTTGAGCGTATTCAGGTGGAGCGGGTCGCCGAACTCCCACCGCTTCGTTTCGTCCGTGATCTCGACGCCGACCCCGCTCTTCTCCCGGTTGTGGTCGCCCATGTCGCCCCCGCGGATGCGGTTGAAGATGTCGGTGAGCGCCTTGTCGCCTATCTTGCGCATCGCCTGCGGCGTCAGCTCCCAGCCGTGCTGCCCGCGCTTGCGGATCAGCCCCGCCTCCTCCAGCTCCTTCGTGAGCCGCTGCAACTCCTGCGCGTACTGCCGCGCCTCCTCGCCGAGCACCTTGCCGAGGTCGTCCGCGTCGATGTTCGTGGCGTCGTTCGTGCGGAGCGCGTGCCGTAGCTGCTGCTCCAGCTCCTCCATGTCGTTCAGGTCGCCCATGAGTTGGAGCGCCTGCTGGAGGGTCACAGGCTCGTCGCCGAACAGGCGGAAGTCGTTGTCCGGGAAGTTGTCCGGGTTCATCCGCTCCAGGTTCATCCCGAGCTCGAACAGGTCCCACGCGAGCCGGTTGTCCTGCAGCAGGCCGTCCATCATCTCCTCGAGCTGGCGGCGCATCTCGGGCGTCATCGAGTTCATGAGCGACTGCATCTGCGCCATCTGGTTGGACATGTACTCCATCAGCTGGTCGAACGTCTCGATGCCCGGCGGGAACATGTGCCCCCACTTCCGCATGAAATCGCTGATGTCCGGGTCGTCGCCTTGTAGCTTCTGCTTCACGAGCTCGTTCAGGTCGCGCACCATCTCCGATATCTGCGCGAGGTCGCCCTGCGTCAGGTTCTGGAGGCTCTCCTGCATCCCCTGGAAGTACTGCTGGAGGAACTGCTGCTGGAGCTCCTGCATGAGCGCGTCGAAATCCTCCCGCGCGCCGCTGTCCATGAAATCGTAGTCGCGGAGCTGCTTGATGCGCCCGCCCGCGCCCTCGGGGAGCCGGTCCAGCTGGTTGAGGTGACGGTTCGCCATCTGCCGGAGCATGTCGGCGAGCTCATCAGGCGGCCCGCCGCTCCCGCCGGGCTGGCCGCCGCCTTCCTGGCCTTCGCCTCCCTCGCCGTCCTGTCCGCCTCCCGCTGGCTGGTCGGCGCCGTCTGGTGGCGCAATCTCATCCAACCGCTGGTTGATGCCCTGCCGCTCCTTGTCGACGATGCTGTCGAGCCGCTCCTGGATGTCGTCGAAGATGGACGACAGGTCGTAGCGGTCAAGGTTGCGCTGGCGCGCGTCGCGGAGCCGTTCGAGCAGCTCCTGCAGCCCCTGGCCGCGCTGGCCCTCGCCGCGCATCCCGTACCGCATCATCCGGTTGAGCGCCCCGCGCAGGTCGTCGCCCTGCAGGATCTGCTCGGAGAGGCGGTCGAACAGGTCGTCGGTCGTGGGGATCTCGACAGCCTGCGAGCCGTCCCATCGAGAGTAGCGATAGATGGACATGGGAGTGAGTCTAGGCGCGTGCGTGCGTAGGGTCAACGCGAGGTGCGGGCCGTCAGCGCAGATACTTGCTCACGAGGTAATCGAAACGCGGGTCATCCTTCGGGTAGTCTTCCGGGTCCAGCTTGAATCTGCCCCGCCACTTCTCAGCAAAGGTGAGGCCAGTCTCTCCCACGGCCTCGCGCAATACCTGCTCCACCAGCGACGAGAGCGACACTCCGTGAGAGCGGGCGTACTCCCTTGCTGCCGCGAGAACTTCCGGGTCGAGGCTTATCGTCAGTCGTCCTTTCATACGCTCCCCATTATAGGCTCGACGCGTACAGCCCCGCCGCGAGCGCGAGGCCCGTCAACCCGTGCAGCTTCCCGCTCCGCACGAGCAGCCGGTTCATCGCGGGACGCTCCTCCGCCGCGAACAGCGCCCGCGCCGCCCCTGCGGCCCACGGCAGCGGCGCCAGCCCCAGCAGCGCCCAGGGACTCACCGCCCCGCCCAGCGCCGCCCCCGCGATGCTCAGGTACGCCCCCGCCAGCAGCGCCGCGTACGTCCACGTCGCTACCCGCGTTCCGGCTGCTGTCGCGAGGCTCCGCTTCCCCGCCTCCCGGTCCTCCTCCACGTCGCGGATGTTGTTCACCACCAGGATGGCCGTGACGATGAACGCGACCGGCAGCGAGACGTAGAACGACGCGAGCGTGACCGCCTCCTGCTGCACGTAGTACGACGCCATCACCATGAGCGGCCCCATGAATGCGAAGACAACCGGCTCGCCGAGTCCAAGCGTCCCCAACGGCTTCGGCCCGCCTGCGTACAGGTACGCCGCCGCGACGCTCGCCAGCCCCACCGCGAGGATCGGCCAGCCCACGTGCGCCACGATGATCAGCCCCGCAACGACACCGTAGCCGAACGCCCCCGCCATCCCCAGCGCTACCGCCCGCTCCGAGAGCAGGCCGCGCTGGATCACCTTGTGCGGCGCCAGGAACTTGCCCTCGCTGCCCGACTTCCGGTGGTCCGAGTACTCGTCCGTCAGGTTCGTCCCGATCTGGATGGCGACCGACCCCGTCAGCGCGAGCGCGAACAGCAGCCAGTCCAGCGCCCCCACCGTAGCCGCGAGCGCCGTCCCCACCAGGACCGGCGCGATCGACGCCGACAATGAGAACGGCCGCGTCGCCCAGAACCAGGAGACCAGTTTCGATTGCGGTGCAGGGGTGGCGGCCATGGGAGAAGGATACACAAGCGGACGAGTGAGGCGCCGTACGAGGAAGCACTACCTGTGTGTCATCTGTTGGTTTCGCATGGCGTGCACTGGCATATATGTTGGTTATCGCTATAATACTGATGAGAGGCGACAACAGACCATGTCCACAACGCCGACCCAATACACCGCTGACGATTCCAGCATCCCGCGCTGGTTCCACGAGTTCGCGCTTGCGAACGCCGCTCAACACGCCGCGCTTACGGACCGCGTCGCACAGGTGGAAATCCACGTCATCCAGGTGGAGAAGCAGGTTGCTCAGTTGGAGACCCGCATCATCCGCTGGGTTGTGGGAAGCGCAGCTGCCGTCGTCGGCGCAGGTGCCGCGCTCGTCGCGGCGGCTGCCGCAGCTGCGTCCGTCTGGGGCTGACGCCCGCCCTCACCAGTTCTGTTTGCGGTACGCGCTGAAGTCCGGCGGACGCTTCTCGTTGAAGGCGCGCACGCCCTCCTCCGCCTCGTCCGTGTTGTAGAACATCTGCACCGCGCCGTGCGCCATCTGCTGTAGGCCGTACGCCCAGTCTGTGTCCTGGTTGAACGACGCCTTCAGGAACCGCAGCGCCGTCGGGCTCATCTCCAGGATGCGCTCTGCCCACTCCCGCGCCTCCGCCATCAGCCGCTCCTGCGGCACCACCTTGTTCACCAGCCCCATCTCCAGCGCTTCCTGCGCCGGGTACTGGCGGCACAGGTACCAGATCTCCCGCGCCTTCTTCTCCCCCACGATGCGCGCGAGGAACACCGTCCCGAACCCGGCGTCGAAACTCCCCACGCGCGGCCCCGTCTGACCGAAGATCGCGTTCTCCGACGCCAGCGAGAGGTCGCAGATGACGTGCAGCACGTGCCCGCCGCCGATGGCGAACCCGTTCACCGCCGCGATGACCGGCTTGGGGATCATGCGGATGACCGTGTGCAGCTCAGTGATGCGCAGCTTCGTGTGCCCCGTGCCGTCTTGGTAGCCGTCCTTGCCGCGCACCTTCTGGTCGCCGCCGCTGGAGAACGCCTTGTCCCCCGCCCCCGTCAGGATCACGACTCCGACGTCGTCGTCCTCCCACGCGTCCTGGAACGCCGCGATCATCTCGTCCACCGTCAGCGGGCGGAACGCGTTGCGCACCTGCGGACGGTTGATCGTGATGGTGGCGATGCCGCCGCTCTTCTCGTAGAGGATGTCCGTGTACGTCATGCGGCCAGTTTACGCATCCCTGACGCGCCGCGACAGGGATGCCGTCGTTCCCGCGCTTGAGCGCGCGCGGAGAGCAGGAACCTCGCAGCCAAACGGGGCGGAGTCCCGTCATTCCCGCACCGGCGGGAATCCAGGGCGTGCGGGCAGCACGCGCGGGGCAGGGGGTGGGAGGGGCACCCCGTTTCGTCGACTGTTCTGTTCCGGGCGACGTGAAGGGCCCGGCCTCTCCAGTGCTTTCGTGTGCCGCAGCCTCTTCTCGGTCATCCCAGCACCGGCTGGGGTCCAGGGTGCGCGGGCAGCGCGCGAAATCCTCTCGGGCGCGCCCCGCCCGATGGTGGGCCTGTCGCACGCCCCTCCCTCCTGTCGAATATACGACACGAGCCCGTTGCGTCCCCAACGCACCCCTCCCTACCATGTCCCCATGACTACACAATCCGCATTGCAGCGTTACAACCACATATCGCCGGACCTCCTCCCGCCGCAGGACAAGCCATATGCCGACCGCCTCAGCCGGGCCCTCCGCTGCGGCGTCCCCGGCTGCTCGTGTGCTGCGGGCCCCAAGCTCCACTGTCCCTCCCACGACAACGCCGAGGTCCCTACCCTGGCCGTCTACTACAACTCCCAGGGATTCTCCTTCCGCTGTAGCCGTTGCCCCGTCGACCGGGTGCTTGAGGCCCTCGGCAAGCGCGGCCTCTTGCCTGAATCGTTCCTCTTCACCTCCACTGGTGCGCGGGAAGTGGGACTCCAACCCGTCTCCTTCCTCATACAGCAGCCGCAGGACTGGCTCTGGCCCAACCGCATACCCCTCGCAAGGCTTACTCTCATCGCCGGGTACCCCTCGTCCGGCAAGACCGCCGTCGCCCTCGACATAGCCGCGCGCGTCTCACGCGGCGCCCCCGCCCCCGATCAACCGGACTCCCCGTTCCCTCGCGCGCCCGTCGTCCTCGCGCCCCTCAATGGCAACCCGAGGGCCGACGTCCTGCCAACCCTTCGCCTCTTCGGCGCCGACCTCGACCGCATCTACCTCGCAGACCTCCTCTCCCCTACGCTCCCCATCGACTACTACCCGGACGACCCTCCCTCTGATGACGGCCCCGACTATCCGGACGACGAAGACGACTGGGAGGACGAAGATGGGTCCGACGACCTCCCCCGCAAGGAGCGCGTTCGCCGTCGCCGGGTTAGCGGCATCAGGCTCCCCGCCGCCTTCTACAACTCTGAGTGGCCTGAGCCTCCCGCCGCGGATCACACCGCCCCTTGGCCCGCACTCAACCGCGTCATGCAGCGGCTGGCCAACTACGTCGAAGCCGGCAATGCAGCCCTCCTCATCGTCGACCAGGTGGAGGACCTCGCTTCCATGCACCGGGCCCAGGTCGCCACCGTCCTCGGCATGCTCAAGGCGTTGGCCGTTCGCACCGGCACAGCCGTCGTTGCCCTCACCCACAACGCCGCGCCAAACTATCCCCGCGCGGTCACTACCATGCAGCGCCGCCTCGCGCAGGCCTCCGTTGTCTTCACCACAGCCGTCGTCGAGCCCGGCGGTCGACGCTTCCTCGTCCCCCTCCGCCCCGCCATGAGCGACGATGTCCCCGCCATTCCCTTCATCCTCCCCCCAGCCCCCGTCAATCCCTCTTCATCCGTCAATCCCTCTTCATCCGTCAATCCCCCATCACCCGCCGTTCCCCCATCACCCGTCATTCCAGCGGAGGCTGGAATCCAGAACAACTCGCCGCATTCCTTCGCCGTCGCCTGGCGCAAACCCGTCTTCCCCGCCCACATGAAGGCCCTCGCCGGAACCCGCCCAAACGACGGCGCCAGGACCCGCGCCGCCCAGACCTTCATCACGCGCGCACTCGCCGCCGGCCCCCGCCCCGCCACCGACGTTGAACGCGAGGCCGCCATGCACGGCATCGCCAAGCGCACCCTCCGCCGCGCACGCCTTGCCTGCAACGTCAAGGCCACCCGCGCCAGCGAGCGGGGTGGGGCGAATGGTGCAGGTGAATGGTACTGGTCGCTCCCCCCGCGAGACACTTTGAAACAGGATGAGACACCTGATGGGCGCTGAGAACTTTGAAACGCATGGCCCCCTTGCCCTCTTGGTCGTCGGAAGCAGGCCGTGGCCTTGTGAACACCCTCAACCAAGGGGGCCAAGAAGGCCGAACGAAGTGCGCGAGTTACTCGTGATATCAGACCAAGGTGGCCGGTTATCAACCAGCGTTGGCCCCCTTGAGGGCCCGGCCCGCGCTCACAACCCGTACTCCTCCAGGAAGCGCAGCCAGACCTCGCTGAGGGTGGGGAACGACGGTGTCGCGTGCCACAGCCGGTCCAGCGTCACCTCGCCCACGATGGCGATGGTTGCCGCGTGCGTCAGCTCGCCGACCTCCGGCCCCGCGAACGTCGCGCCGACGAGCACGCGCCGGTCCTCGTCCACGATGAACTTCACCCCGCCGCTGAAGTGCTCGCCGTGCAGCGGCGCGGCGGCGACCGGCCAGCCCATCTCGATGGTGCGGATGTTCAGTCCCCGCTCGCGGGCCCGCCGCTCCGTCAGCCCCACGCTGCCGATCTGCGGGTCCGTGAACACCACCGCGGGCACCATGCCGTTGTCCGCCCACGCGGACGCGTCGAGCCCGCGGATGTGGTCGCCCGCCTGCCGCGCCTGGTACTTACCCTGGTGCGTCAGCAGCGCGCGCCCGTTCACGTCGCCCACCGCGTACAGCCAGCCCCCGTCCACTCCCTCCACCTGCAGGTGGTCGTTCACCTGCACGTACCGCTGCGCGTCCACTCCCACTGTCTCGAGCCCGACCCCGTTCACGACGCCCGTGCGCCCCGCGGCCACGAGCAGCTCCTGCGCGTACAACGTCTCGTCGTTGTCCATCGTCACGCTCACGCCGTCGCTCGTGCGGGCCGCCGCAGCCACCACGCATCCGAACCGGAAGACGACGCCCTGCTCCTCCAGCGAGTCGACCACCGCCCGCAGCGCGAACGGCTCGAACAGCGGCGTGTCCTCGGGCGTCCGCCGCTCCAGCACGGTCACCTCGGCCGTGCCGAGCGATTTCCACGCCTGCGCCATCTCCAGCCCGACGACGCCCCCGCCGATGATGATGAGGCTCTCCGGCACGCTCTTCGCGGACGTGATCTCGCGGCTCGTCCACGGCTCGGCCTCGACCAGCCCCTCGATGGGCGGCACGAACGCGACAGAGCCCGTCGCGAGCACGACGGCCTTGCGCGCCTCCAGCTCAACCGTCCCGCTGCCGTCAGCCATCTCCACGACGACGCGCTTCTCGCCGTCGAGCCGTCCCCAGCCGCGGATCAGCGTCGCACCCACCGAGGCGACCCACTGCGCCTGGCCGTCGTCGTTCCAGCGGCTCGCGAACGCGTCGCGTGCGCGCAGCGCGCGCTCGGCGTCCACGGCGCCGGTGACGGCGCCCCGTGCGGCAGGTACGCGACGCGCGGCGGCGAGCGCCTCGCCCGGGCGGAGCAGCGCCTTGCTGGGCATGCACGCCCAGTACGAGCACTCTCCGCCCACCAGTTCCGCTTCGACGATCGCCGTGCTGAGTCCGGCCGGGGCGGTGCGCCCGGCGACGTTCTCGCCGGCGGACCCCCCTCCGATGATGATGACGTCGTACGCGTCGGTCATGGGTGTTCTCCTCCCTGGGAATCGATTCCGGACCTCAGCGCAAACGCTCCCCGAAGAACGCGAGCGTCTTCTCCCACGCGTCGGCTGCTGCCTCCGCGTTGTGGCTGGCGCGGTCGTCGCAGAAGAAGCCGTGCCCGGCGCCCGCGTAGAAGTGGAACGTATGCTCCTTGCCGAGCTCGGTAAGCCGCTCGCCCAGCGCCCGCGCCTGCTCCGGCGTCGGGTTCTGGTCGTCCTCGCCGAAGAAGCCCATCACCGGGACCGAGAGCGCCTCGGCCTCGCGCAGCGCGTGGAACGCCCCCGGCTGGTCGTCGCCGGGGAACATGAAGCCGCCGTAGTAGACGGCAGCCGCCGACAGCCCGCTCGCCCGTATCGCCGACTGCATGGTGACGCGCCCGCCGAGGCAGAACCCGACGATGCCTATCGCGCCGACGTTCGGGTCGCTGCGCAGGTAGTCGATGGTGGCCTGGACGTCCATATCGATGGAGGCATCGCCGAAGCCGCCGGAGCGCAGGTCCTCGCGCATCTCCTGGAGCTTGTCGTAGGGAGCGTAGCGCAGCCGCCCGGAGCGGTGAAAGAGGTCGGGCGCCGCCGCGACGTAACCCTCGCTCGCGAACCGTTGGACGATGCCTTCGATGTTCGGGTTCACCCCGAACGCCTCCATGATGACGACGACGCCCGGGCGTGCACCTCCGTCCGCGGGGCGCGAGGTCGGCGTTGCCATCGGCCCGGCCGCCGTCTCGATGTCGACCACCTGCTCTATCGTGTCCATTACAGTGCTCCTTCGTGCTTGGGTGCGCTGATGCGCGCTGTCCCGTTCTTCATCCCTCCCGGCATTCCCGTTCCGCTTCTGTCATCCCCGCGAAAGCGGGAATCCGGCCCCCGCCGTGCGCGGTGCGCGATTATACCTGCCGGAGGTGACGGTCGAAGAATGCGAGCGCCTCCTCCCACGCCTCGGCGGCGCGCTCCGGGTGGTGCGCGTCGCTCTCAGGCTGCGCGAAGGCGTGATCGGCATCCTCCACCCACACCGCGCGGACGCGGCCTCCCGTATCGCCGAACGCCGCCTCGATCTGCTCGACGTTGGAGTACGGGTTGAAGCCGTCCAGCGCCGGGAAGAACATGAGCAGCGGGTTCGTGACGTTCCCTGCCCCGTGCACCGGCCACGGCGAGCCGGGTAGCGCAGGGTCGGACTCCAGCAGGCGCGTCGGGTAGAAGGCGACGGTCGCGTCCACGACCCCGCCCAGGGTCGCGCCGAGGAACGAGATACGCCCGCCCAGGCAGAATCCGGTGAGCCCGACACGTCCGTCGCTGCGGGGGCGCTCGCGCAGGAACGTGGCGAGGCGCGTGATGTCGGCGCAATGGCCATCGTTGGTCATGCCCGCCCGGATGCGCGGGGTCGCGTCCGGCCCGCCGCCAAGCGCCTGTATCGTCAACAGACGTCCCGCACGGTGGAAGACGTCCGGCGCGGCGACCGTGTAGCCGTGCCCGGCGAGCCACTTCGCTTGCTCGCGCGCCTCAACGGTCAGCCCGTTGGCATCGTGCACCATGATGATGGACGGCAGCGGCCCGGGGTCGTCCGGCTCGCAGAGGAACACGGCCATCTCCCCCTCTTCCACCGGCAGGTCCAACTCTTCCTCTCGTATCGCCATCTCCCACCTCCGGGTGGCTCGCCTCTCGTCGGTGCGCCGAACGTAGCGGCGGCAGCCCGCTTACGCTACCATAGAGGAAACGCACAGGGCCGACACGGGCACCCGTGCGTTACTCCTATTGTTGGACATGGCGCCCCACACAGGATTCTGGATAGTCGTCAGCCTTATGGCGCTGGCCGAGGCTGCCATCATCGTGACTGCCCTCCGCATGCGCGTACGGCAGGACTCGTCGCGTGGAATCGTGGGCAGCCGCCCCGCAGAGGTCATCTGGACGCTGCTCCCGGTGGGCCTCATCGGCATCCTGGTCGTCATGTCGCACGGAGCGGCCTGAGCGGATGGCGACCCAGGAAATACGTGCGGCAGACATCCGCCGCGCCGGGTGGCTTGCACTCACGGCGTGCATACTCACGCTGGGCCTCATCGCCTATGGCTCTTGGGTACGCGTGTCCGGCTCCGGCCTCGGCTGCCCGGACTGGCCGCTCTGTGAAGGCGTACTCGTCCCTGAGATAGAGGGCGCGACCGCCATCGAGTTCGGGCACCGCGTCTACGCGGGTGTCACGATGCTGGTGGTCGCGGCATCCGCAGCATTCGCCTTCCGTGCCCGCGCGCACGACCGGCTGACTTCCCATCTGCTCGTAGGAGCGCTGGCTGCGATCCTCGTGCAGGCCGTGCTTGGCGGCATCACGGTGCTCACGGAGCTGCACAGCATGGTGCGACTGGCGCACCTGACGTTCTCCTTGCTCACGCTGGCGCTGCTCACCGGCGGCGCGGCGCGAGCGCTGGACGTGCGCCTTACGCCGCCTCCGGACGCGCGTCGATGGCGGGCACTGGTTGTTGCGGCCGCATTCGTCGTGCTGGCCGGAGGGACAATCGTGGGCACCGGACACAGCCTTGGCTGCCCCGGCCTGCCGCTGTGCGACGCCCGGAGCAGCACGGAGGCCGCGTGGGTACACCTGGTTCATCGCGTAGCGGCGACGGCGTTGCTGCTGGCGCTGATATGGACGGCGTGGCAGGCGCGCCGCGTGGGAGGCTGGACGTTCTACGTGAGCGGTATCGCCGCGCTGCTGGCGGCGGCGCAGCTCACGGTGGGCGTGAGCGCGGTCTGGCTCCGGCTGCCGCAGGAGCTGCGCGTGCTGCACCTGGGACTTGCCGCCGCAGTATGGTGGACTGTCGTAGCGCAATGGAGCTTCGCACTCCTGGGCCGGCCGCAACGATGACGTCGTTTCTTCGTCAGGCAGTGGCGCTGTGCAAACCGCGCATAGTCCTGCTGCTCGTCGTGACGGGAGCCGCGGGGGCCTGGAAGGCGGCTGATGCTTCGCCGGACGTGCTCGTGCTCCTGACCGTCGTCATTGCGGGGGCCCTTGCCGCTGGGGGCGCGAACGCCATCAACCAGAGCCTCGATGCGGACATAGACACGGTGATGCGCCGCACGAGGGTGCGCCCGGTGCCCGCACAACAGATGCGAGCGCAGAGTGCGGCGGTGATCGGCGTGGTGCTCGTGGGGACGGCGACTGCGCTGATGGCGGTGGGCGCGAACCCACTTGCGGCTGCGCTGACGTTCGCCGCCGCCGCGGTCTACGTGCTGGTCTACACGATGCTCCTCAAGCGGCGCTCGTGGAACAACATCGTCATCGGTGGTGCGGCTGGAGCGTTTCCCCCGCTCATCGGGGCCGCTGCGGTTAACGGTGAGGTCACGGCCCTGGGGCTCTACATGTTTGCATTCATCTTCTTCTGGACGCCGCCGCATTTCTGGACCCTCTCCATGCTTTTGCGAGAGGACTACGCCGCCGCGAACGTGCCGATGCTGGCTGCGGTGGCGGAGCAGCGCGACACGGCGCGGCAGGTTTTGCTGTACGTGCTCTTGCTGGGTGCGATGGCCTGGCTGCCGCTCGCCGCGGGCTATGCCGGCGTGACGTTTGCCGTCGTGACGACGCTGCTTAGCATAGTGTGGCTGCGCATGTCGTGGCCCCTGCTTAGCGGGGGCACTGCCACGGAGACACTCGCTGCGTACAAGTATTCGCTGTTATATCTCGCGCTCGTTTTCGTCACACTGGCGATCGAGCCGATGTTGCCCTGGTACGCCTAGGGAGACGAAGGAGAACACGAATGGTAAAGAAGGCGCCCACTAGGGCGCCTTCTTTATCAGGCAGTCTCTGTGAACCGGTAGGGCGTTATTCCTCGACCTGCTCTTCCGCCTCCTCGATGAGGAGGTCGTCGTCCGTGTCGACCGCTACGCCGATGTCTTCATCGTCGTCCTCGACTTCAGCGTCTTCGTCCTCCTCTTCATCCTCCTCTTCTTCATCGGCAGTAGGGGCGGACGAATTCGATGGCCCGTCCAGGTCGTCGTCATCATCGTCGAAGAGATCGTCGTCGTCACCCTCGTCATCGTCGTCGATGGAGAAGTCGACGTCCACGGCGGAGCGGGGCACGGAGCCGTTCTCGTCTTCGAAGTCGTCCATGCCGGGCACTTCTCCCATGAGGCCCATAAGGGTCTCGAAGTCGTCGCTGTCCCCTTCAGCGATAGGCAGCACCTCAGGGATCCCGAGGAGGCTGCGCCCCTCCGCAGAGACGTCGAGGCGTGCGGGGATGAGCCGCCCGATAATGACGTTCTCTTTGAGGCCGCGCAGGTAGTCAACCTCTCCGGAGATTGCCGCTTCCGTGAGGACGCGCGCGGTCTCCTGGAACGAGGCTTTGGCAAGGAAGCTGTCCGTGTTGAGTGATGCTCGCGTGACGCCGCGGAGTTCAGGTTTGCTGGTCGCGGGTTCGCCGCCTTCCGCAATGACGCGCTCGTTCACGCTCTGGAACCGGGAGCGGTCGATCAGCTGGTTCGGCAGCAACTCCGTGTCTCCGATATTGTCTACGCGCACCCAACGCAGCATCTGACTGATGATGGTCTCGATGTGCTTGTCGTTGATCGACACACCCTGGTTGCGGTAGACGGTCTGCACCTGTTCAACGAGGTAACTCTGCGTGGCTTCCATCCCTTCGATCCGCAGGATGTCGTGCGGGTCCTTGACGCCGCTGGTGAGCTTCTGTCCGGCCATGACGGTGTCGCCTGTACGGACGAGGCGCTGGTCGGTGGCGTCCACCTGGTGGTCGCGCACCTCGATCTCGAATGCATCAATCTCGATGCCGCCGTCCACGAGACGAACAGAACCCGAGACACGTGCGAGCAGCGCAACAGGCGCGAGGGCCTGCTCCGAAGCCTCTTCCGTGACCGGTTCCTCTGCTGAGCCTGAGACGGGTTCCGCTATGGTTTCACCCGCCCGGACGTGCTGTCCTTCCGCGACGGTGAGTTGGTGCGTGGCGGTAATGGCGTAGCTGTCCGTGAACGGGATGCGGCTAACCACACGCACGCAGGGCACAAACGACACCGGGGGTACCAGCACCTGCGGAGCATCGCCCGCGTCGTACTCTCCGAAGAGTTGGCCGTTCTCGAACACAAGCACGTCACCATCAATCTCAGCGATGCGCGCCTTGCCCTTGGGAGAGCGTGCCTCGAAAAGCTCCTCGACACGGGGCAGACCGGACGTGATGTCCTTGCCGGCGATCCCGCCCGTGTGGAACGTGCGCATGGTGAGCTGGGTGCCTGGTTCGCCGATGGACTGCGCGGCGATGATGCCGACCGCGTCGCCCAGGAGGGCGAGCTGGCCTGTTGCGGGGCTACGTCCGTAGCACTGTTGACAGATGCCCCGCGGCGCCTCGCAGGTGAGTGGACTGCGAACACGCAACTCGGTGACCCCCGCTGCCTCCATGAAAACAGCCTGCGATTCCTCGATCATCTCGCCTGCGTCCACGAGCACTTCGCCCGTTTCTGAATGGGCTACAGGGATCGAAGCTACGCGCCCGATGATGCGCTCGCCAAGGGGTGCAATCATCACATCTTCCTCGGAGGCATTCGCGTGGATGAGAACGCCACGGTCAGTACCGCAGTCTTCCTCGAGCACGATGACCTCTTGAGCCACGTCTATGAGACGCCGCGTGAGGTAACCGGAGTCGGCGGTACGGAGCGCAGTGTCCGCCAGACCCTTGCGCGCACCGTGCGTGGAGATGAAGTACTCCAGCACGCTCAACCCCTCGCGGAAGCTGGACTTGATGGGAAGCTCGATGATGTCTCCCCGCGGGTTGCTCATGAGGCCGCGCATCGCCGCCATCTGTTTGATCTGCGCTTCGTTTCCGCGTGCGCCGGAATGAGCCATGGCGTAGATGCCGCCGAACTCTGGGAGGTGCTGCTGGATGACCTCGTCCATCCTGCCGGACACGCGCTGCCAGGTGTTGACCGCGCGAACGTGCTTCTCCCGCTCTGTAATGAGTCCCATCTCATACTGCTCTTCCAGCAGTTCCACTTCCCTGTCAGCCTCGGCAATGATGGCGGCTTTCTCAGGAGGCACCTGGATGTCCGTGATGCCGATGGTGGTACCGGAAACAGTGGCGTAATGGAAGCCGATCTGTTTGATTTGGTCCAGCACCTCGGACGTGGCTGCGTTGCCAGTGAGGCGGTAGACCTCCGAGACGAGGTCCCGTAGGGCCTTCTTGTCCATGAGGACGTTGTAGCGTCGAAGTTCCTCCGGTAGCACCTCGTTGAAGATGATGCGTCCAGGCGTGGTCTCTACCCACGTGTCGCCCTCACCGGGCGCACGTACGGTAACCACGGAGTGCAGTTCCAGTATTCCTGCGTCGAAAGCGACGCGCACATCGTCGAAGTCACGGTAGCGGCCGCCCTCTCCCTTGGCGCCTTCCTTCGTTTGTGTGAGGTAGTAGCAGCCGAGGACTATCTCGTACGTAGGAGCGACGAGCGGTTCACCGGAGCTGGGGGAGAGCATGTTGTGGGTGCTCAGCATCACATTCCGGGCTTCCTGCACCGCTTCCCGGGAGAGGGGAACGTGCACTGCCATCTGGTCGCCGTCGAAGTCCGCGTTGAAGGCGGCGCAAACGAGCGGATGCAGCTGGATGGCACTGCCCTCGACGAGCGTGGGCATGAACGCCTGTATGCCGAGCCGGTGCAGAGTGGGCGCGCGGTTCAGCATGACGGGTCGGGTCTGAATGACCTCCTCAAGAATGTCCCAGACCTCCGGGCGGGCACGCTCCACCATGCGCTTGGCGCTCTTTATGTTGTGCGCCATACCCTGCATGACCAGCCGGTTCATGACAAAGGGTTTGAAGAGCTCCAGCGCCATCTTCTTGGGCAGGCCGCATTCGTGGAGGCGGAGGGAGGGCCCGACGACGATAACGGAGCGGCCGCCGTAGTCGACGCGCTTGCCGAGCAGGTTCTGGCGGAAGCGCCCCTGCTTGCCACGCAGCAGGTCTGAGAGGCTCTTGAGCTGGTGATTGTGGCTGCCGACGATGGCGCGTCCCCGGCGGCCGTTGTCTATCAGGTCGTCCACGGCCTCCTGGAGCATGCGCTTCTCGTTTCGGATGATTATGGCGGGTGCGCCGAGGTCCAACAGCCTCTTGAGGCGATTGTTCCGGTTGATGACCCTCCGGTACAGGTCGTTCAGGTCGCTTGTGGCGAACCGGCCGCCGTCCAACTGCACCATGGGGCGGAGGTCCGGCGGGAGCACTGGAAGCGCGGTCATGATCATCCACTCCGGCTTGTTGCCGCTGCTGTGGAACGCCTCGATGACCTGGATGCGCTTGACGGCCTTCTTCCGACGCTGGCCGGAGGTGGTGCGCACTTCTTCCTTGAGGCGCATGATCTCATCTTCGAGTTCGAGCGACCGGAGGATGTCCAGGATAGCCTCCGCGCCCATGCCGGCGCGGAAAACGTCGCCGTACTTGTCGGAAAGTTCGCGGTGACGGCTCTCTGTGAGTAGCATGAGCAGCTTGAGGCTCTCTACCTCGCCGCTCTCCTTCGTGAGATTGTGCTCAAGCTCAGCCAGCTGCTCGTCGCGGGCCTTTTCAAGTGCGGAGACCTGCTCCTGCAAGGTCTTGCGCCGGGCATCGGCTTCGTCAGACTCTGAACCCGTGAGGGCTTCCAACTCCGCGTCCAAGGTGGCGATGCGCTGGTTCATCTGCTGCTCGACGTTCTCCTTCTGCTCGTCGTGGTCGAGCTGGAGCTCCTCGATGCGCCGCGTCTGCAGGAGAGGATCCACGCGCGTGACGATGTACTGCGCGAAGTAGAGGACGCGCTCGAGGTTGCGGGGGGAGATGTCGAGCAGCAGCCCCAGCCTGCTGGGGATACCCTTGGCGAACCAGATGTGCGCGACCGGGGCGGCGAGGGAGATGTGCCCCATGCGCTCCCGCCGGACCTTGGCGCGGGCGACCTCAACGCCGCAGCGGTCGCAGATCACGCCCCGGTAGCGAATCTTCTTGTACTTGCCGCAGTAGCACTCCCAGTCCTTTGTCGGCCCGAAGATCCGTTCGCAGAAGAGGCCATCCTTCTCTGGGCGGAGCGTCCGGTAGTTGATCGTCTCCGGCTTGAGCACTTCACCGTAAGACCACTGCCTGACCTGTTCCGGCGAAGCCAGTGAAATCCTGATGGCGTTGAAATCTGTGGCATTCGGCATGTTCGCTGCTCTCCCCGCGGGGCGCGATCCCCGCTCGGTTCTGCCCGCGCGCGATGGGGGCTTCCGCCCGGTTCGCGCGGCTAGTCTCCGTTGCTTTCGCTCTCTTCCTCCGAGGCTTTGCGAGCGTAGGCGCCCAGGTCTATCCGCACGTTCGTGGCCACGTCCCCGTCCTGTTCTTCCAGTGGCGCGAAGTCCGCCTCCCAGGCCGGAGCAACCGGTTCCATCGCAATCGGTGCGATGGCCTCAAGCTCTTCCTCCTCCTCCTCGCCTGTGTACGTGAACCTTGAGGAGACGACTCCCTGGTCTTCCTCGTAGCGGAGCTCTACGGCGAGGCCGAGACTCTGCAACTCCTTTAGGAGGACGTTGAAGGACTCGGGCACGCCGGGCTGGACCACTTCCTCCCCTTTGACGATAGCCTCGTAGGTCTTCACGCGGCCCACGACGTCGTCCGACTTTACGGTGAGCATTTCCTGGAGGTTGTAGGCGGCGCTGTAGGCTTCCAGCGCCCAGACCTCCATCTCTCCGAAGCGCTGTCCGCCGAATTGTGCCTTGCCACCCAGAGGCTGCTGCGTTATGAGGGAGTACGGGCCCGTGGAGCGTGCGTGGATCTTGTCCTCCACGAGGTGTATGAGTTTGAGCATGTAGATGTAGCCGACGGTTACCGGGTTGTCGAACGGTTCGCCCGTGCGGCCGTCATACAGCACCGACTTGCCGAGAACCGGGGCCGCTGAGTTGAGCACGCGTCCTACGCGCAAGGCCTCGCTGTAGAGAGAGTCGAATGACTCATCGCCGAGGTCCAACTGCTCGCCTGTCGCCTCTTGGTACGCCTCCGCCAGGTCGGCCAGCCAGAGCCGCAGAGCTGCCTCGGCTGCGTAGTTGGCGTCTCTTTCCGTGTCGTTGAACGCGCGGTCGGCGTCGTAGCCGCGTTCGGCGACCCAGGCGCGCCCCTTCCCCCAGTCCGGCTCGTAGCCGTCCGAGGTGTCGAGGTCGCTGCCCAGCGCTCCGGCGCGTTCCAAGAGCCATGCGCGAGCGAGGGCGTTGCGGATGTCACCGTCGGTTGCGCCGTCGAACACCGGGGTCGCCGCGCGGAAGCGCAGCTTGTGAGCGGCCAGACCGAGGTGCGTTTCCAGCACTTGGCCGAGGTTCATTCGGGAGGGTACACCGATGGGATTGAGGATGATATCCACGGGGGTACCGTCTGGCAGATAGGGCATGTCCTCCACCGGCATGATGCGGGAAACGACGCCCTTGTTGCCATGGCGTCCGGCCATCTTGTCGCCCTCTGAAAGCGTCCGGGTCTGCGCGACCCAGACGCGAACGAGCTTGTTCACACCGGGGGAGAGGTCGTCTCCGTTCTCCCGGGACATGACTTTCACATCTATGACCTTGCCGCGTTCACCATGCGGTACGCGCAGGGAGGTGTCCTTCACGTCCCGCGCCTTCTCGCCGAATATGGCGCGCAGGAGCTTCTCTTCCGCCGTGAGTTCGGTCTCGCCCTTGGGCGTTACCTTGCCGACAAGAATGTCGCCGGGGCCAACCTCGGCGCCGATGCGGATGATGCCCTCCTCGTCGAGGTTGTGGAGCGCATCCTCACCCACGCTGGGAATGTCCCTAGTGATTTCGCCGGGGCCGAGTTTGGTATCTCGCGACTCGACTTCGTAGCGTTCGATGTGGATGGACGTGAACTTGGAGTCGCGCACGAGGTTCTCGGAGACGATGATGGCGTCCTCGAAGTTGTAGCCCTCCATCGCCATGAATGCGCAGAGCACGTTCTGGCCTAGTGCGAGGTCTCCTTCCTGGGTGGAAGAGCTGTCAGCGAGCGGGTCTCCCTCCGCTACAGCGTCGCCGACGGACACGATGGCACGCTGGGTGAGGCAGGTCCCCTGGTTGGAGCGGATGAACTTCCGCAACACGTGAGTGTGTTCCTTCTTGCCTTCGTCCGTTATCACAACCACATCGCCGGTAACGGAGGTGACTACGCCGGAGGCCTTGGCGAGCACCATCTGCCCTGAGTCGCGCGCGATGCGTTGCTCCATGCCTGTGCACACCAGGGGAGCGTCTGGCTTGATGAGCGGAACGGCCTGCCGCTGCATGTTGGAGCCCATCAACGCGCGGTTGGCGTCGTCGTGCTCCAGGAACGGGATAAGGGCGGTGGAGACGCTGACGATCTGGATCGGCGCGACATCCATGTAGTCCACGCGCTCGGGCGGCTCCATCAGGTAGTCCTCGGACACTCGGCACTCGACACGGTCGCCGAGCAGTTGGAACTTGTCGTCCATGGGTGAGTTGGCCTGCGCAACAACGAATTTGTCTTCCTCGTCTGCGGGCAGGTAGACGATCTGGTCGGGGTCGGCGGATACATACGGCTGCACGGCAATCATGCGCTCGTCGAGCGAACCGAGCTTTTTCGCTGCGTTCGCGGAGACGACGTGATTCGCGCGCACGATGGCCTTGCCGTCATCGCCGGTCACTGTTTCGGTAACCGTTCGCCCCTGGATGTCCAGGTCCTTGCTGGAGATGTCCTTGAGGACTCTTCGGTAGGGGGTCTCGATGAAGCCATAGTCATTAAGGCGCGCGTACGTGGCGAGGGAGCCGAGCAGGCCGATGTTGGGGCCCTCAGGCGTCTCGATGGGGCAGATGCGCCCATAGTGGGAGTAGTGGACGTCGCGCACGTCGAAACCGGCGCGCTCGCGGGAGAGTCCACCCGGGCCCAGTGCGGAGAGGCGGCGCTTGTGTGTGAGTTCCGCCAGAGGATTCGTCTGGTCCATGAACTGGGAGAGCTGGGAGCCACCGAAGAACTCGCGCACTGCAGCGACGACCGGGCGGATGTTGATAAGTGCGCTGGGCGTGGCTTCGCCCTGATCCAGGATCGTCATGCGCTCCTTGACCACGCGCTCCATGCGCAGCAGGCCGACGCGCAACTGGTTCATGATGAGCTCGCCTACCGCGCGGACGCGCCGATTGCCCAGATGGTCGATGTCGTCCGGGTTCGCCGCGCCGTTGTTGATGCGGATCATCATCTTGATCATCTCGATGATGTCATCCTTGGTGAGCGTGCGGCTTTCCTGCGGCACGTCCTTGCCGGTGCGGCGGTTCATCTTGTAGCGTCCGACACGGCCCAAGTCATACCGGCGCGGGTTGAAGAAGAGGTTGTCGAGCAGCGTCCGTGCGCTCTCTGCGCTGGGAGGCTCGCCAGGGCGGAGCCGGCGATATACCTCCATCAGGGCTTGTGCCTCGTTCTGCACCGCGGTATCGCGCTCCAGGGTTGTACGGATGTACGGGTGCTCAGGGTCGTCGTCCACGTCGGCGAACAGTTCGAGCAGTTCCGCATCCTCAGCGAATCCGATGGCGCGCAGGAAGGTGGTAACGGGTAGCTTGCGCTTGCGGTCTATCTTCACGGAGATGATGTCGCGCGGGCTGGTCTCGAACTCAAGCCACGCCCCGCGGTAGGGGATGAGCTTGGAGAAGGAGACGTTGCGGCCCGTGCTGGGGTCCTGCACGCGGGTGAAGTAGGCACCCGGGGAGCGCACCAGCTGGCTCACCACGACGCGTTCGGCACCGTTGATGACGAAGGTGCCCGTGGAGGTCATCATCGGGATGTCGCCGAAGAACAGCGTTTGTTCCTTGACTTCTCCGGTCTCCTTCACCTCGAGTTCAACGGTGACGTAGAGCGGCGCCTCATAGGTAACTTCACGTGCGCGGCACTCTTCCTCCGAGTAACGGGGCTCACGGAACGAGTGCGCGCCGAAGCGCAGTTCGAACCGGTTGCCGGTGACGTCCTGTACGGGGTTGATCTCGTCCAGCACTTCACGGATGCCGGTCGTCTTCAAGGCTCCGAAGGACTCAAGCTGGATGTTGACGAGGTTGGAGGGCTCCAGCACCTGATGTGTGCGTGCGTACGACTTCACAGGGTGCATAGGGGCGCGGTTTACACGGGGCATGAGCGACGTCATTGCTGGTTAGAACCTCCTCGCAGCGCGTGGTCTCCAGTATTCTCAAGAGACACGGAAAGAGGCCCAGCGGATATGCAACGCCAGACCTCTGTGACAAGGCTTTAGGGGTGTCGGGGCTTCTGATGCTCAGGCGCGGTGAACAGCATCTGGTACAGCCAGACAACACTAGCAGACGGCGGGGCACCTGTCAAGCGTTGACCGCAGGAGGCACATCGCGAAACCGGACAGGGAGCGGCTGTCACCTGCGCTCGTCAGTTGAGCCGCTCGAATATCGTTGAGACGCCCTGGCCGCCGCCAACGCACATCGTTACGAGGCCGAAATGCCCGTCCGTGCGCGTTAGCTCCTCCATGAGCTTCACGGTCATGATGGCGCCGGTGGCGCCCACCGGATGACCGAGCGAGATACCGCTGCCGTTGACGTTGGTCCGCTCGATGTCCATGTCCAGTTCACGCATTACGTAGAGCGCCTGCGCAGCGAACGCCTCGTTCAACTCGACGACGTCCAGGTCGGCTATCGCCATACCTGTCTTACCCAGTACCTTTCGCGTGGACGGCACAGGACCGATCCCCATCACCGAAGGGTCGACGCCGGAAACGCCCCGCCCCACCCAGCGCAATCGCGGTGTCAAGCCTTCAGCCTTCGCGCGCTCCCCCGACATCACAACGACCGCCGCGGCCCCGTCGTTGATCCCGGCAGAGTTGCCGGCCGTTACAGTGCCCCCTTCCTTAAACGCTGGACGAAGCTTGGCCAGTCCTTCCAGGTTGGTGTCCGCGCGGGGATGCTCGTCCTGGGTGACCGTAACAGGGTTGCCGCGCCGCTGCGGGACGCTCACCGGGGCGATCTGCGTGTTGAAGTAGCCTTCCGCCTGCGCGTGGACTGCGCGCTGGTGGCTGCTCACAGCAAGTTCGTCCTGGGCTTCCCTGCTTACCTCGAAACGCGCGGCCACGTTCTCGGCAGTGACGCCCATGTGATAGTCGTAGATGGGGCAACTCAGACCCATCGTGAGGCCGTCTGTAACGGAGTAATCGCCCATGCGCGGCCCCTCAAACCTGACGCCCCGCATGAGATACGGTACGCGGCTCATGCTGTCCGCCCCACCCGCTACTACCACGTCTGACTCGCCTGTGGCGATGGCCTGCACGGCGAGGTTGATGGCTTCCAGTCCGGACGAGCACGCTCTGTTCACGGTCATCGCCGGGATGTGGTCCGGAAGCCCCGCCTTAAGCATGGCGCGGCGCGCGGTGTAGCCTGTCTCGTCTGCCTGCAGGACGTTGCCCATGATGACTTCGTCAACGTCCTCTGGCCTGATCCCTGCACGCTCCACGGCTGTCTTGATGGCGACGGCGCCGAGGTCGGACGCCAGGATGTCCTTGAACGCTCCTCCGAACCGTCCCACGGGCGTGCGTGCGCCGCTCACAATGACCACGTCCTGCATAGGTCCACTCCCCACTGGTACTTGGCCGGATTGTCCGTTCGCGGTTCTCCGTGTGTCAAACCGTCCCGAAGCCTAGAACTGGATCAGCGACACCACGTACTGACCGGGGAGGCGCGCCCGACCGTTCAGGGCCGTCAGTTCGATGAGGAGCACGATACCTGCCACATCGGCCCCAGCCTGACGCACCAGCTCCACCGCTGCCGCCATCGTGCCGCCAGTAGCCAGCACGTCGTCCACGAGCAGAACGTTGTCGCCCTGCTGCAGGCCATCCTGATGCAATTCTATCGCCGCATCGCCGTATTCCAACTCGTACTGGGCGGAGAACGTCTCGTGCGGCAGCTTGCCTGCCTTTCGCATCGGAACGAACCCCGCGGCTAACTCGACCGCCAGCGGCGCGCCGAGCACGAAGCCGCGGGCCTCTATGGCCGCCACGCGGTCCACGCGCTGCTGTCGGAACGGCTCGGCGAGGTCGTGCACCACCGCCCGCAGCGCATCGGCGTCGCCCAGCATCGGGGTGATGTCGCGGAAGAGGATGCCGGGCTGGGGGAAGTCGGGTATCGTCCTGATGAGGGTCTCGTAGTCAGCCGCCACGTTCGCTCCTGTCTCCAGAGTACGCCTGAATTGAACGGACTATAGCATCTGGTACAGTCGCGGGGTCAGCGTGTCGATCTACCTGCCGGAGAGCGTTCGGGGAAGCCGCTGTGCTACAATCGCCGGGCGCTCCGGCGTAGCCGCGGGGAGAGTCGAGCCTTGCGGATATCTCTTAGACCGACAGAAAGGCAGGTCTCATGGTACAGACACAGACCGACGCGCCCCGCGAGGTTGCGCCTCAGGGGGACGAGTCACTCAGCATGCGCGCGCTGTTGGAGGCAGGCGTCCACTTCGGTCATCAGACGCACAGGTGGAACCCCCGGATGCGGCGCTTTATTTTTGCCCAGCGCAACGGTATCCACATCGTGGATCTTCAGCAGACGATGGAACTGCTGGAGCAAGCGTGCGCCTTCGCGACGGAGGTTGCCGCCTCCGGCAAACGCATCCTCATGGTGGGCACCAAGAAGCAGGCACAGGAGTCCGTCAAGGAAGAGGCAGCCCGCGCCGGACAGTACTACATCAACCAGCGCTGGCTCGGCGGCACCATCACCAACTTCACCACCATCCAGACGCGCATCGATCACTTGGTGGACCTGGAAGAGCGCAAGGCCCGCGGCGAGTTCAACCGGCTCCTCAAGAAGGAAGCCCTTAAGCTGGACGCCAGGATCGAGAAGTTGAACCGCTACCTGGGCGGGATCAAGGACATGACCTCCCTGCCCGGTGCGCTCTTCATCGTGGACGTTGGTCGTGAGAATATCGCCGTTGCCGAGGCCCGCCGCGCAGGCATCCCCATCATCGCCCTCGTTGACACCGACTGCGACCCCACCAGCATCGACTGGCCCATCCCTGGCAACGACGACGCGATACGTTCCATCCGGCTCGTCTCCGGCCACATCGCCCGCTCTGCGCAGGCAGGCCACAACGAGTGGCTCGCATCCCGCGGTGGCTACAGCCAGGTGGTGGATGAACCGGTGGAAGCAGACCCTGCTCTTGAAGAAGGGGATGCCGAAACTGTCGACACGGACGATGTCGGCCTTGCTGAGGATGAGGTCCCGGCAGCAGACGTCACGACAGAGGGAACGGAAGCGTAACCCATCCCGTCCAGAAGCGAGGTAACACGTGCAGGTTTCGACCGAGATGATCCGCGAGCTCCGCGAGCGCACAGGGGCTGGCATCATGGACACCAAACGCGCGCTGGAAACGGCCGACGGCAACATAGACCAAGCGGAGCAGGCCCTGCGGGAGAAGGGCCTTGCCAAGGCGGCCTCCAAGTCTGACCGAACGACTGCCGAGGGAATCATAGATGCCTATATCCATGCGGGGAGCCGCATCGGCGCGATGGTTGAACTCAACTGCGAGACCGATTTCGTGGGCAGGACACCGGAGTTCCGCGAACTCGCCCACAACATCGCCATGCAGGTCGCTGCTATGGCACCCCTCTATCTGGACGAGAACGATCTCCCGGAAGACGAGCAGGGCAAACCTGAGGAGGTCTGCCTCCTCAATCAGTCCTTCATCAAGGACCCGGGCAAGACCATCGACGACCTGATAATGGACGTGCGAGCCAAAGTGGGAGAGAACATCCGGGTCGGTCGTTTCACGCGGTTCGGGCTAGGGCAGTAACGGAGGGAGCCGTCCATGGCCGGACGTGCCACATACCGGCGAGTGGTGCTCAAGCTGAGCGGCGAGTCGCTACGCGGACGTTCGTCTGACGGCATCGACTGGTCCGTCCTGGGGTACCTTGCTGGCGAGGTGAAGCAGGCCGTCGACCTCGGTGTGGAGCTTTCAGTCGTCATCGGCGGAGGGAACATCTGGCGCGGTGTGTCTGCGGAGCGACACGGCATGGACCGTGCGACCGCCGACTACGCAGGCATGCTGGCAACACTCATCAATGCGCTAGCCATGCAGGACGCACTGGAACGCGCAGGCGTCATCACGCGGACGCAGTCTGCGCTGGAGATACGTGCCGTCGCGGAGCCGTACATCTACCGGCGCGCCCTCCGGCACCTGGAGAAGGGACGAGTGGTTATCTTCGCGGCGGGCACCGGCAGCCCGTACATGACCACCGACACCACAGCAGCACTGCGGGCCGTCGAAATGAACGCCGACATGCTCCTGATGGCCAAAAACAACGTGGACGGAGTCTATGACGCGGACCCCAGCATCCAACCGAATGCGCGAAAGTTCGAGCACGTGAACTACTTGGAACTGCTGAACCGCCAGCTGGAAGTGATGGACTACACGGCTCTCTCGCTCTGCATGGAGAACGGCTTGCCTATACGTGTGTTCGACGTGTTCAATCAGGGCTCCATCCAGCGCATCCTTGCCGGAGAGCACGTGGGCACGCTGGTAAGCGCTCAACCGGTGACCGTCTGATCCGGCAGGACTAGCGGAAGAGGCTCGTACCATGGCAGATACCAACGAAGAAGCTGAACTTATTCTGATGGACGCGGCGGAGAGGATGGACAAGTCCGTGGAGGTGCTCCGCCACGAGGCAGACACCATCCGCACGGGACGCGCCAACGTTGCCATGCTCGACTCTGTCCGGGTCGAGCTCTACGGCACGGCGATGCCGCTCAACCAGGTGGCCACCATCAACGCGCCCGACGCGCGACTCCTCGTCGTGCAGCCGTTCGACCGTTCGACCTTGGGCACTATCGAGAAAGAGCTACTGCGCGCCGACCTTGGCCTGACCCCCAGTAACGACGGCACGGTGATCCGCCTGCCGATTCCCATGATGACCCAGGAGCGGCGACAGGAGATGGTAAAGCGCCTGCACCGTCTCCGGGAGGACGCGCACGTGGCTATTCGGAACGTCCGTCGGGATGCGCTCGACCACCTGCGCGGTCTCGAGAAGAGCAAGGAGATATCCCAGGACGAGCTTCGCCGCGAGCAGGAACAACTCCAGAAAGTCACGGACGAGCACATCGCCCGGGCTGACCAGGTGAACGACAAGAAGGAAGCCGAGTTGATGGAGGTCTAGGCCGCTCATGACGCGCGCCGTACCCGAGAGGAGCGCATCGCTTCGCACTGACCCCGGCGCCCCCCGGCACATCGCCATCATCATGGACGGCAATGGTCGCTGGGCGAAGGAGCGGGGACTGCCTCGGCTGGCCGGTCACAGGGCCGGCGCGGACAATCTCCAGCGCGTGCTGCGCACGCTCGACTCCTCCGGTGTCCGCTTCGTCACGCTCTACGCCTTCTCCACCGAGAACTGGAACAGGCCCACATCCGAGGTCAGCGGTTTGCTCGAGCTGATGCAGACGGTCATAGGCGAGTGCGTGGAAGAGCTCCATCAGCGCAACATCCGTATCCGTCACCTCGGAGAGCTCGATAACATACCCCCCGACCTCGCATCGGCTACCCGCGGAGCGGTGGAACGCACCGCCTGCAACACTGGACTCAACTTGTGCGTCGCCTTCGACTACGGAGGCCGGTCTGAGGTGGTACGCGCCGTGCGCCGTATTGTCGCCGCGAGCGTTGCTCCGCATGAGGTCACCGATGAACTCATCAGAGAGAACCTTTATCTCCCGGACGTACCGGACCCAGACCTCATCATCCGCACTGCCGGAGAACAGCGCCTCAGCAACTTCCTCATCTGGCAGGCTGCCTATAGCGAGTACTACCAGACTCCCGTCTATTGGCCCGACTTCGACGACATGGAAGTCGACCGGGCCCTCAACGAGTACAAGCGCCGTCGCCGCCGGTTCGGCGCCCTGCCCGAGGAGTGATGAGCGCTCGTCCGCGGAGCGAACTGCGCCTCCGCGTCACCAGCGCGGCTGTAGGTCTTCCACTCCTCTTCCTCGTACTCTGGCTTGGAGGCCCCGTATTCGCAGCTGTGGCGGTTGTCGCAGCTCTGTTCGCCCTCCGCGAGCTGCTTGCTCTGCTGAGCCGCGCCCACGCCATGCGCGGTGGTCCCGCGCTGTGGTATGGGGTGCTCATCGTCGCGGGTGTCGCCTACGTCGTCCTGCCATTCGCTGCCCTCATCCGTCTGCGCCTTGACGACGCTGGCCTGCAGTGGACAGTGCTGGCGTTCCTCGTGACGTTCGCGACCGACACGAGCGCCTATGCCGTCGGCAGGGCGGTGGGACGGCGCAAGCTCGCGCCGTCCATCTCGCCCGGAAAGACGTGGGAAGGTGCTGTCGGAGGACTGTTTGGAGCCGCTGCCGCTGCTGTCGCACTCGTGGCGCTTCTGGACGGTATCGAGGACCGCGTGCTTCCGGCGGTTGTGCTGGGGCTGACCATAGGTATCCTGGCGCAGGCGGGCGACCTGCTCGAATCGAAGGTCAAGCGGATGGCGGACGCGAAGGACTCCGGTCGCCTCATCCCCGGCCACGGCGGTCTGTTTGACCGTCTGGACAGCCTTGTTCCGGTGTTTCCCCTCGTCTACTATGCCTCGCGGGCCTGGTGAGGAGCTGGAGCAGCATCTTCTGAGGACCATAGACTCTCATGCCATGAAGAACATCGTCGTACTCGGCTCGACCGGTTCCATCGGCACGCAGACGCTGGACGTGGTGCGTGCGCTGCCGGACGACTTCCGTGTGACGGGACTGTCGGCCGGACGCAACCTTGGCCTCCTCGCCGAGCAGGTCGCCGAGTTCCAGCCGCGCATGGTCTGGTCGGAGGAAGGGCGCGACAGCCTAGGTGGCGGCGGCGTGCTGCTCGTGCCGCCCGAGGAGATGGTGACCGAACCGGACGTCGACCTCGTGATGGTCGCGACGACGGGCCGCGCGGGCCTCGTCCCGACGCTGAACGCGCTTCGCGCGCGCAAGGCGGTCGCTCTCTCCAACAAGGAAGTCGTCGTCATGGCGGGAGAGCTCGTCACCCGGGTGGCTGCCGAACACGGCGCACCGCTGCTTCCCGTCGACAGCGAACCCTCCGCAATATGGCAGTGCCTCAGAGGGGAGGGCGAGCCGGTGCGCAGGCTCATCATCACGGCGTCAGGCGGTCCGTTCCGTACGCGCCCCCTGGACGAGATACCCCGCGTGACGCCCTCCGAGGCGCTCGCGCATCCCACCTGGGTCATGGGGCGCAAGATCACCATCGACTCCTCCACGCTGATGAACAAGGGCTTCGAGGTCATCGAGAGCCGCTGGCTCTTCGACATCCCGTTCGACCGCATAGAGGTGGTCGTCCATCCGCAGAGCGTCATTCACTCCATGATCGAGTGCGCGGACGGTTCGGTGAAAGCGCAGATGGGCCCCCCGGACATGCGGCTGCCCATCCAGGCGGCGCTCGCCTGGCCGGCGCGCCTCGACAACGGCAGCCTACCGCGCTACGACCCTCTCTCCTGGCCGTCCCTGACGTTCGAGGCGCTGGACGCCGCGCGCTATCCGTGCTTCGCAACCGCGGTGCAAGCGGGGCGCAGGGAGCAGACCTATCCCGCCGTGCTCAGCGCCGCCGACGAGGAGGCCGTGCACTACTTCCTGGACGGGCGGATCGGCTTCAGCGACATCCACCGCATCGTCGAGAGTGTCCTCGACCGGCACGAACCGTTCAACGCCTCGACGCCGGAGGCCGTGCTCGAGGCCGACGCCTGGGCGCGCCGCGAGGCTGCGGCAGCAGCGAGCGTGGCCTAGCGTCCGTCGCGCCGGCACGCCATGACCGTCCTCCTCTTCCTCCTCGTCCTCGGGTCGCTCATCATCGTCCACGAGCTGGGGCACTTCTTCGCTGCGAGGCTCGCCCGCGTGCAGGTGCTGGAGTTCGGCGTTGGCATGCCGCCGCGTGCACTTGGCATTACCCGCGGCGGCACCACCTATTCGCTCAACTTCCTTCCCTTGGGCGGGTTCGTGCGCATGCTCGGCGAGGAGGACCCGTCCGCGCCCGGAAGCTTCGCGGGCAAGAGCGCCTGGCAGCGGCTCTTCATCCTCGGCGCGGGTTCCGCGATGAACGCCCTGCTCCCCGTCGTCCTGCTCACCGCTGTCTTCATCCTCCCGCAGCCCGTGGCGGTGACCGACGTGACCGTGCTCAGGGTCTCACCCGGCTCACCGGCCGAGCAGGCTGGCGTCGAGGCCGGCGACCTCATCCGCACCGCCGACGACCGGCGCATCGACAATTCGTCCGACCTCCTGATGGCCATCAACCTCCGCATTGGCGCGGATACGGCGTGGACGGTTGAGCGTGGCGGGCGTCGCGTCGCGCTGCGTATCCCGGAGGTGCGCGTCGACCCACCGGAAGGGCAGGGCGCCGTTGGCATATTCCTCACCGACGCCCGCCTCACCGTTGCGTCGGTCGAGTCCGGCTCGACAGCCGAGCAGAGCGGCCTCCTGCCCGGCGACCTCCTCCTGCTGGTCGGTGAACAGCGCGTACTGAGCGAGGGCAGCCCGCAGTCTGCGCTCGCCGCCACGATCGAGGCCTCCCCCGCTGAAACGGTGTCCGTAAGCGTGCTCCGGAGCGGCGATGTCGTGTCGCTCGAGCTCCCCCCGGACGAAGGGGCACTCGACGGCCTGACACTTACGGCGTACGCCGAGGAAACGCGCTCGATGTCGCCGCTTACCGCGTTCCGTCAGAGCTTCGTCCAGATCGGCGAGATACTCCTGCTCTTCCGTAACGAGATCTCCCGCTGGATGGCGGGTTCGGCGTCCTTCCAGGTTTCGGGCCCCATCGGCATCGCTCAGATCACGGGCGACGTCGCCGAATCCGGCATCAGCCCGCTCATCCTCTGGACGGCGCTGCTCTCCATCAACCTCGCCATCATCAATCTCATCCCCTTTCCGGCGCTGGACGGCGGGCGCATCGCGTTCGTGCTGGTGGAGATCGCCCGGGGAGGCCGCCGCCTCGCACCGGAGAAGGAGCGCCTCGTGCACGCTGCCGGGTTCGTACTGCTCATCGGGGCGATACTCGCAATCTCCGTAAACGACCTGCAGCGCCTCTTTGGGAGCGCGTGACCCTCTCCCCCTGGAAGGATCGGGTAGCCCGCAGAGCGGCCAACATGCTGCGACAGCAACCCGACACGCATCCGACACTCTCCAACACAATTACGACAGTATCCGACGGCTATCCGACAGCAACGCGACAGTCCTCTCACTCCCAAGCAGCACTCTGTCAGGAGTAGGACGGCAATCGTTTTTAGGAAGAGTGTCGAATTGTGTCGCTTTCTCCAAGAGGACCTTGCGGTCCACGCCCGGCCAGACAGCAGCGTACCGTACGGGCATGCGTCCGCGTAAGTGGCGGATGTCACACACCGAGCGAGGCCGTGGTGTGGAGAACGAGGAGTGGACCTGTCGGGTCAGGCATCGCACTCGGGCGTCGCCGAGCGGGTGTATCATGGTTGCCAGCAACCTGGGGGAGCCGAATTATGGCACGCCGCGTAACCAAGCCTGTGTGGGTGGGTGACGTTAAAGTGGGCGGAGACGCTCCGGTAAGCGTCCAGTCCATGACCAAGACCGACACCCGCGACGTCGAAGCCACGGTCAGGCAGATCCACGGCCTCGAAGAGGTGGGCTGCGAGATTATCCGCTGCGCCGTGCCGGACATGGAGGCGGCGCAGGCGCTCGGCGCCATCAAGCGCCAGGTCTCCATCCCCATCGTCGCGGACATCCATTTCCACTATCAGCTCGCGCTGGAAGCCCTCAACCAGGGCGTCGACTGCCTGCGGCTGAACCCAGGCAACATCCGGGACGCGGAGAAGGTGCGCACTGTCGTCCGCGAGGCGAAGGCGCGCCAGACCCCCATCCGCATCGGCGTGAACTTCGGCAGCCTCCCGCCCGTTGGCGCGATAGGCGTCACGCGCGGCCAGCACCGCCATGCAGACGGCGTCAACCGGCTCGTCAAAGGCTCGTCGGCGTCCGGTGAGGGGGAGGAGGTCTCCGTTGTCGACCACATGGTCGCGACCGGCCTCTGGGAGATTCAGCTGCTCGAGGACCTGGACTTCGACCTCATCAAGATCTCGCTCAAGGCCTACGACATCGACACGACCGTCGAGGCGTACCGCAAGCTCGCGAAGATGGTGCCGTACCCCTTCCACCTGGGCATCACGGAGGCGGGCACCGCGCGCTCCGGCTCCATACGCACCGCCATCGGACTGGGTACGCTCCTCTACGACGGCATCGGCGACACCATCCGCGTCTCGCTCAGCGATGACTCGCGGGAGGAGGTCGAGGTCGGCTACGAGATACTGAAGGCGCTGGACCTCCGCAAGAAGGGAGTGCAGATGGTGGCCTGCCCCTCCTGCGGGCGCGCCGACGTGGACATCCGCAAGCTCGCCAACACCGTGGACCAGATGTTGAAGGGCATGGAGACCTCGGTGAAGGTCGCCGTGATGGGGTGCGAGGTGAACGGCCCCGGCGAGGCGAAGGACGCGGACGTCGGGATCGCCGCCGGCAACGGTCGCGCCATCATCTTCCGCAAGGGCCAGAAGGCGCGCATCGTCGAGGAAGCGGATATGCTCAGCGCTCTGCTGGAAGAGGTCGAGACCGTCGCTGCCACGATGGCTGAGTAGCCCGGCGCGTAGACGGCCTAAGCCCCCGCGTTCCCCCACCTGTCGTAGAACGTCACCTCGGAGACCGGCTTGCGGCGGCTGCCGCCCAGGTGGTCCGGCGGAGCCGGGTAGCCCATGGGCATCATCGCCATCATCCACCAGTCGTCCGGCACGCCGAGGAATGACGCCACGTCATCGTAGCAGTGTTGCCAGACCGTGGTGAGGCGGGTGCCGATGCCGTGCGCCGCCGCAGCAAGCATGAGGTTCTGTACCGCAGGGTAGATCGACGCGCCGCGGTACGTCTCGCTGCCCCGGAGTTGCCACCGTTCCACGCACACCATCACCAGCACCGGCACGTCCTCCATGGCGCCGCTGAAGTGCGCGGGCGTCTCTCCGGGCGCACTGGCCGACGTCCCGCCCGTCATGCGCCGCTGCGCCTCCAGGTACAGCTCCCCCATCCGGCGCTTCACGTTGCGGTCGCGCAGCACGATGAACCGCCAAGGTTGGCGGTTGCTGCCGCTCGGAGCGCGTGTCGCTGCCTGCAGTATCTGGTCGAGCACATCGTCCGGAATGGGGTCGGGCTTGTAATAGGCGGTGCCCCGCTGGCTGCGGACGACATCGAAGAAATCAGGCATAGTGGGCCTCCCCGTGGGTGCTGGAGTTGCCCGGATTCTATCCGTTGGGACGGACGCAGGGTTCTTGTAAGCAGAGGCTGCCGTTCAGCGTTAGGTGCGCACCACGAACGTCGCGGCAATCTTGTCGTGCCAGCCCTGTCGCTTGCCGTCGAACAGGATCCAGATAAAACCCAGCAGGAGGACGATGCCCGAGACCAGTTTTCCGATAGTCTCCCTGATGAGCACCTTGAAGAACCCGGCCTTCTGGCCCCTTTCGTCAACCACCCTAATGCCGAGCGCCATCTTGCCCAGCGTAGCCCCGAACGCGGCGGTAAGCAGGATGTAGTAGCCGAAGCTGATGACGGCTTCCAGTACCTGGTCTGCGGTGCTGGGGTCGCCGAGGTCGATGACACCAATCGCACCCAGGACCACGACAATCACCGAGAGGACGATCACATCGACCAGAGCGGCGAGGAATCGGTGCAAGCGGCCCGCGTACTCCATGGCGCGGCTCCCTCCGCCTGAGAGTTGTCGTTCGGCTTTGCGGGCTTCGCGGGACTACCGCGCCCGGACCACGAAGGTCTTCGCCACCTTGTCGTGCAGTCCCTGCCGCCTTTCGTCGAACAGGATCATCAGGTCCGATGCCCGCACCAAGGATGACGGTGATGATGGCGCCTAGCGCTCGCCCGACGATGAGGATGCCGACGATGGCGCCGACCGCACTATGAGTTCGCGGACCGCCACGGAGCCCATCCCGGCCTGGTTGCCCTCGGCGTCGACCACCTTCAGGCCCATCGCCATCTTGCCCAGCGTTGCGCCGAGGAAGGCGGTGAACAGGAAGAAGTAGCTGAAGGCGACGGCGGCCTGAATGACGCTGCTTGCGGTGTTCGCCTCCTCCGTATCGCCGGAAACGTTGATAGAGATGATGCCGATACCGGAGAGGATGCCCCAGATGACGATGAGGATGACGAAGTCAATCACAAATGCGACGAAACGGTGGAGGCGGCTTCCGTATTCCATGGTGCGGCTCCTTGACCGAACGGGTCGATTCGAGCGTAGCACAGGGCAGAACGGGGATGTCTCCTGATATCGTGCGGGATTTAAGCAGGAAACGCCCCTGTGCGGGGCGTCAGTCGAGGAAAGGATTGGTAGCGGGGCCAGGACTCGAACCTGGGACCTTCGGGTTATGAGCCCGACGAGCTGCCACTGCTCCACCCCGCACCGAAGACGCCTGAACGGAAGGGAAGGCGGCGCCTTTGCGCGCTAGCAAGGGAAATCGAACGAGCAGAGGAGCAGGAGTGTTTGGTCAAGTCCTCGGCCGATTAGTACCGCTCGGCTGAACGCATTACTGCGCTTACACCTGCGGCCTATCGAGCAGATAGTCTCTCTGCGGCCTTACCCCCTCTCGGGGTGGGAAGTCTCATCTTGGGGCCGGCTTCGCACTTAGATGCTTTCAGCGCTTATCCGTTCCGTACATAGCTACCCGGCAGTGCCCCTGGCGGGACAACCGGAACACCAGAGGTACGTCCTTCCCGGTCCT
>DAOUJA010000022.1:0-8230 GCA_034423175.1 Dehalococcoidia bacterium | reverse complement strand
AGCACCCTCTATTTCGGCATGTCGCTGCCCGGATCGATGTACCGCGCCGCCGGGACCGTGGGCCGCCTTTGGGGAATGGGCGCCGGCGGTGGGGTGGCCGGGGCGGCTGCCCCGGTTGCAGCCGGGGCAGCCGTCACCGCGGCCGCGGGCATTGCCACGGCCGGCGCGGGCCTGCTCACCGGCGCGGCGAAGTCCGCCGCCGCCGCCGCCACCCCATCGGGCGGAGGCCCGGCCGGACCGGTCCCGAGGAGCGATGCGGAATAGCGCGGAGCGAGGGAGCGAAACAGATGTGCAGCTAACGAATCAACAGGCAGAACCAGCACCGGGAAATTGATGGCCGGACGGCGATGCCGCCCGGCGGCAGAAAGAGGAAATAACAAATGGAACAGTTGACGCAGACGATATCGAACCTCGTCGGGATCCTGATGGGACTCGTGGGGGCCGTGGGAGTCGCCTTCTTCATCTTCGGGGCCTACCTGTACCTCACGGCCAGCGGCGCGCCCCACCAGATGGAACGCGGCAAGAGCGCAATGATGACCGCCCTTGCGGGCATCGTCCTGGCGATGGTGGCGTACGGCGTGGTGGAACTCGTGATGAACGCCGTCGTTGACCCGACGGTCACCCCCGTACTGCCCGACCCCACTCCTGAAGCCACAAAGACCGGCGGCTAGACGCGTGCGGAAGGAAGAAGACGATGAGAGAACACGAAGTTCCGACCCATGTGCAGGCCGAGGACAAGGTGCTGCTCTGGTTCTCGTTCCCTCAGATAGTGGCCATGACCGCGGTGTGCGCCCTCGCATACGGCGCATACCGCTACGCGCCGGTCGGCCCGTCCGGCGTCAGGATGGGCCTCGCGGTCGTCCTGGGCCTCGCCGGGATCGCTGCCGTGGTCGGGAAGATCGGGGGCAGGCGGCTGCCGCTCGTGGCCGCCGACCTGCTCAGGTTCTGGCTGAGGCCGAGGCTCTACGCCGGCGTCCCGGACCAGCTATTGCGGAGCGAGCCGCCCCCGCCCCCGGCGGCAACGCCCGGTCCCCTGACCCTGCTGGCCCGGCGAGCCAGGCGGCGCATCCGGAGGCTGCGCAGGGGCCGGGAGCGGCGCAACGGGCGCAGGCGTTTTCCGCTGCCCGGCCGCACCGGCGGGTGGACCGGTTGGAAGAAGAGACTGAAGGACGCCGTCAGGAAGAGGGGAGCGCGGGAGACCAGGCGCAGAAAACGCTGGTTCGGCGTCATGGCCGGCGCCCTGCTGGCCTCGCTGTTCCTGGCCGTCCACCAGGCGGCGCTGGCCGACGAGGGCCCATCCAAAGACGAATGGAACATCGAGGAGATCGAGTTCGAGATCCCCGAGCCGGTGCCCGGGCGAAGGCTCTACATGGAGCGGCTTGAGGTATCGGAGCACCGCGCCGGGGTCACGCTCAGGGCGGCCACCGATCTCGAGGTCCTGGCCCTGGCCTTCGGCGGAGAGCATGGCAGGCCGCTGCGCATGTGGTGGCCCGCCACCCTGGGTCAGGGTGTGAGCAACGACTACAGCCTCCCGCTGTCCGGCGAATCGCCCTCCCTCGATTACTCGTGGGAGGACTCGCTGGGCCAGGCCGGCGCCTTCGGCCTGGAGGGTGAACGGCTTCCCTATCCGCTTCCGAGCTTCGAGGGCGAGCTGTGCGATCTGAGCGTGGTCTCCGTCGAGTGGACGCCGGGGAGGATCAGCGGCGCAGTCTCCACCCGGTGTGAGTCGACGGTGGAGGAGAGATTGGATGTTGAGGTCGCATCGGGGCATCACGACCAGACCGTGACGGCGGTCATCGAAGGCACGGTCACCGCCATAGCGGGAATGCTGGAGGTCGAGACGGGAGGCGGGCGCGCCGTCGCCCCGCTTGTCGCGGACGGCGAGACCGCGTTTTCGCTGGCCGTCGCGAGGGGCCAGGCGGTCCACGAACTGACCATTGCGGCCGTGTTCGAGGCGACGGTCGAGGCGGAGGTCCCGGTCCTGGTGCAACTCACGCACCATCCCGAGGAGACCGAAGAGCTCTCGGGGTGGGTCTCCGTGGACCGTCCGGGTGTGAGCAGGTGGGTCAGCCAGATGGTCCAGGTGACCCATGACGATGGAACGACCACCGAACACGAGGTCTCGGCCCACCTCTCGGTACCAAGCAGTACCGTCCGGGCGCCATTCACCTACGACTACCTGCACGAGGAGCGAATTGAGGCCGAGATCGTGGACCGTCCTCCCGTCGAGCGGACCAGGGAGGAGACGGCGAACCTGTCGCTCAGCCTCTGGGCAGACGCGGAGTTCAGGACCCTCAATCTGCCCCAGCCCGAGAAGCCCGTCACGGCCGATCAGACCGCGCTGACCGAGGAGGAGGCCGAGAGTCTTCTGTCCGGCCTGGAGTGGTGGGAGAGGCCCGGATGAGGCGGCTGTTCCGGCTCGCCATTGCCGTCTGCGCCGCAATCGTGATCCCCGGTGCGGCCCCGGACCCGGCGGAGCAGGAGATGCTCCGTGCATTCGATGCCGCGCTCACCGCGATGGCCTACGCGGCGACCGGGCTGTGCCTCTTCTCGATTGTGTGGGCGGGCTTCGTACTGATGGCGGAGGGCGGCGACCAGCAGGGCGCGGGGCGCGCCAGGAGGGCGGTGGCCGCCGCGGTGCTGGGACTGGTGCTTGTCCTGTCGGCCAAGGGCGTCGCACTGGCCCTTCGCAGCGGGATTGTCCCAATCCCGTAGGGACGGAGACCGGTTTCCCAGGCCGTCTCATCCAGGAGAACCCAGATATGAAAAAGCTATTTCGTTTTGCGAGACGCGCACTCGTGCGCGTATCCAGAAGATCCGGGCGCCGCCAGAAACCGGCGCCCGAACCCAAGCCGCCTCCCGCGCTGCCCCACTGCTTCCTGCTTTCGCACCTGGAGGAGGACGGCCCTGTCCGTATCGACGGCGTGAAGCTCGGAGTTTCCGAGGTCCTGGGACTGGAACTGGACGAGTCGAAGCTGGGCGCGTTCGCGGGCGCTCTGAACGCCCTCGAATTCCCGGCCCAGCTCCTCGTCAGGCAGCACCCGCCGCGTCTCGAACGGCTGAGGTCCGCACTGGCGGAGGCGCGGCCGGAGGGCCTGCCGCGACGGACGCGTGACGCAGCGGAGTCCCTGCAACGGCTGCTGACCGGTCTTGAGACGCGGGACGGCATTCTCGACAGGCGCTTCTACGCCATCTGCGAAATTGAACGGGCCGGCGACCTGCGCGGGCTCCTGGCCCGTGCGGGGCTTTCGGTCCATCCCCTGAGCGGCCGCGCCCTGCGACTGTTCATCGTGTCGGCGTTCCTCGGCGGGTCTCCCGCCGGGTTTGAAGGCGACGCTCCCGTATCGGTCGAGGTCAACCGCCGCGACATGCGCATCGGCGACAACCTCGTGCGGTCCCTCCACCTCGGCAAATGGCCGCGGTCGCTCTCACCGGGATTCCTGCAGGGCCTGATGGCCTCGGGCGCGTCGATGGACGTATCCATACATCTCGGCGCCATACCGGCGGAGCAGGCGGCCCGCACGCTGGAGTGGCAGAAGGTCAGGTTCGAGTCGGCGCAGAGCCTTTCTCTCAGGAAGGGCCGCACGATGTCCTCCGAGGCGGAGATCGCGCTGGAAGACGTGACGAGGCTTCGCGACGAGGTGCAGCGGGGCAGGGAGAGGCTCTTTCACGCGTCGCTGTCGGTGACCCTCCACGCAAGGGACGAGGCCTCACTCAAGGTGGCGACCCAGCGGGCCAGGGCCCACTTCGCGGCGACGCTCGGGAAACTCGACACCCTCTCGTTTCGCCAGAGGGAGGGGCTTCTCTCCGGTCTGCCGCTGGCCCTCAACTCCATCGCCACGTGGCGGACGCTCGACACGTCCAGCATGGCGAGGCTCTTTCCGTTCTCGCCGCCGGATCTCGACACCAGGAGCGGCACGCTGTACGGCATAGACCTGCGCGCATGTTCGCCCGTTGTCTACGACCCATTCGACGGAACCCATCTCAACGCCAACACCGCCGTGCTGGCCCGTTCCGGCAGCGGTAAGTCATTCTCGACGAAACTCGGGATCCTGCGCGGCCTCACCCGGGGCGTCGCCGCATACGTGATCGACCCAGAGGGCGAGTACGCCGACATGGCGCGCTCGGCCGGGGGCAGGGTCCTCTCGCCCGGCGTGCCCGGCCAGGGGATGAACCCCTTCGTCATCGACGGTCGCGACGGTGAGGAGCTTCTCCAGCGCATAGGCAGCCTGCGCCGTCTCATTGAGGTGATGGTCGGAGAGCGGCTCAGCGCGGAGCGAAGGGCGGCCCTCGATCACTCGCTCGCCGGGTACTACGCGCAGCCCAGGGAGCGGACGGGTTTCAGCGATTTCTACAAGCACCTCAGGGAGGACGAGGCCGGAGACCCCGACCTGGCCCGGCTGCTGAGGCCCTTTGCCACCGGCAGCCTGCGGCACCTGCTATCCGACGAGGGGGACGACCTCCTCTCCAATGAGGCGCTGGTGACCGTCTTCGACCTGCGGCTCCTCGAACCGGAGTTGCGTCCCGCCGCGGCGATGGTGTGCACCGAGACCGTGTGGGCCGCAGCCGCGCGGGACCCCAAACCGAGGCTGCTGGTGGTGGACGAGGTTTGGTCGATCATGCAGCACCCCGAGGGCGCGGCATTCATGGTCTCGATGGCCAAGCGGGCGAGAAAGCACCGCCTGGGCCTCCAGTTCATAACCCAGGACGTGCAGGACCTGCTGTCCGAGGACACGTCGAGGGCCATCACCGGCCACTCCGGCAGGGCGCTTCTCCAGAACGCCGCCTTCAAGCTGCTGCTACAGCAGGACGCCGCCGCCATATCCACGGTCGGCGACGCCTTCGACCTCCCTGAGGAACTGCAGCGGTGGCTGCTGTCCTGCCCGCGAGGCGACGGCCTGCTTCTGGCCAGGGGAGGGCGGTTCCCCGTGCGGATCGAGGCCACGCCGGAGGAGACGGAGGTCATCGAGTGGAGGCCCGGACGTCACTAGATGGTGGTCGTCGCCGGGCGTTTGGATATCACCGGATGGAGGTCGCCTGGTACAGGCCGCGCCGCCCCTTGAATCGAAAAAGGAATAACAAAAAATGAAGCTGAACTTTAAGAACTTGCTGCCCGGAAACGAAGGGAAACAGGACCCTCCGGTCCTGCTGGCGCTGACGCCGCCCAGGACCGGGGAACGCACGCTGCTGGGAGCCGAGAACCTGCTCCAGTCAATCGCCGTCCCCGAGCCCTTCTCGCTGGAACTCGCCGGGGACGCGGACGGTGTGACCCTGATGGCGCGCTGTCTCGACGACCGGGTCGTCAGGCAGCAGATCTCATCCCACCACCCGCAGGCCCGCATCCGTAGGATCGCTGCGGAAGAGGACCCGCTGCGGGTCGGGGAGGATGAGCAGGCCTGGTCCATGAACCTCGCGCCGGAGGGTCCCGAGTACGCCCCACTGAGGGTCTTCCGGGACGACGACCTGCTCGACCCCGGCTCAGACCCCATCCTGGCCCTGCTGGGCGCGATGTCCGACCTGAACGAAGGAGAACGCGTCGTGGCGCGCCTGCTGCTCCGTTCCCTCGGTCCCGACTGGTCGGAAGTCCACATGGAATCGGCGATGAAGGTGCCCGACGTCCAGCGCAGAGACGCCCCCCAGGCCGGGGGGAGTCCGGTGGGGGGCGCCACGCTGGCCGTGCTGGGGGTGGGCGCCCTGGCACTTCTCAGGGGCTACACCTGGGTGCGGGCGGGCGAGACCTGGAAGGCGGTCCTTCTCGGGATCGGTGTCGTCCTCGGCCTCGGCATCGCCGGATGGGCATGGCAGAGGTGGAACAGAGGACGCTCGCGCGTCTGCGACCCGGTGCTGGTGCGGGAGAAGATCTCCCGCGTCGCATTCGACGCCGAGGTCCAGGCCGTCGCCATTCTGCCGGAGAGCGCCCGGGTCCAGCGCGCCGGGGAACTGCTGGACCGGGTCGCGACGGCCTACCGCCACTACGACAATCCGGCCGGCCTGCGTTTCAACGCCGGCAGGGTCCGGCCGGTCGCGCCCGACCCGTCGGTCCTCCATCCGGCGGCTCCCGGCCTCTTCGGTAGGCGGAGCATCCTCGGCGTCCGCGAGCTTGCGGCCATGTGGCACCCGCCGGGGGAGAAGGACGAGACGCCGCTCGTACAGCGGTCGGGGTCCAGGATTCTGCTGCCCACCGCGAGGAGCGTCAGGAGCGGGGCGTACGTCGGAGACACGTCCTCCGAATCGCCAGGGAAGATCCACTTTCCTCCGGACCTGCTCCGCCGCCATCACCTCTACGTGGCCCGCACGCGCATGGGCAAGTCGACCCTGATGGGCCACATCATCTCTCACAGGATGAGGGAAAAGGCGGAGGGCAGGGACGGCGACGCCATCGTCGTGGTCGATCCCCACGCCGACCTCGTCGACGGGCTGCTTGAACAGGTCCCGGAATCGCTGGTCGACCGGGTGCGGCTGGTGGACCTCTCAGACGAAATCCGGTCGCCCGGCATCAATATTCTCGACTCGCGCGTATTTTCGGATCGCGACCGGACGGCCGACTCGGTGGTGCGCGTCGCCAGGGGCCTGTGGGACCAGTGGGGGCCGAGGATGCAGTCGATCCTCGAACAGTCCGTCAAGACGCTGCACGAGGCCAATGAACGGATGGACGATGATGAGCAGTACTCGATCCTCGATGCCCTGCCACTGCTGGCCAACAAGGAGTTTCGCGGCGGCGTTCTGAGGAATGTGAGCGATCCCTACCTGCTCGAATGGTGGGGCAGGGACTTCGGCGGCTGGCGCCGCGAGACCCGCGCCGACGCCCTGGCCCCGGTGCAGACCAGGCTGTCCTACTACGCCTCGTCGAAGCGGGCCCGCGCAATCCTCGGACAGTCCCGGTCCACGCTGGACCTGCGGAGGACGATCCTCGACGGGGACATCCTCCTGGTCAACACAGCCCAGGGCGTCGTCGGAAGAGACGTGGCCGCCCTCGTGGGAGCGTCCCTCCTCAACCTGGTGGACGCGGTGATAAGGGAGCAGGGAAACCTCGCGCCGTCGAAGCGCAGGGGCGCCCTCGTCGTGGTGGACGAGATGCAGTCGATGCCGGGCGTGGACTACGAGTCGATGCTCAGCGAGCTCGGAAAGTTCGGCGCCTCGTTCGTCCTCGCCACGCAGAGCCTCGCAAAGCTGGACGACCTCTCCCGGACGATGCGGGACACGCTGCTTGCGAACGTCGGCTGCCTCGCAGTCTTCCAGATCGCCGGGTCCGACGCCCGCCAGCTTGTCTGGGAACTGGGGCGGGACCGCGTTTCGGAGGAGGACATCGTGTCGCTCCCAGTCCACGAGTGCTACGTGCGTGCCACCGTCGGAACGGAGCGCATGCCGGCATTCTCGATGATGGTCAGGAAGCCTGAGCGAGGAGAGTTCCGGACCGCTGCGCGCATTCTGAGGGAGACCACGGACTACACGCTCTCGGCCGCGGACATCGCCAAGAGAGAGGCCAGGGTACGGCAACAGGTGAAGGAATACCGAGAGGGTCTCGAAGCCCTGGATGAGGAGGACTCGACGACGGACGATGCTCCGAAGCCGCCCAAAAGCAGGAGGCGGAGGAGCAAGTGGGATGGACCCGCAGGGAAGTCTTCCGGGGCCGATGTGAAGGATGAGGAGCGCGACCAATGAGACTCGAAGGATGCGGGGGCGAGTTGATGAGCCTCCTGGCTGCGATGCCCTTTCTGGATCGCCAGGATATGGCGGCAGTCTCCCGAAGGTCCACCGGATTGGTCTATGAGAGCACCCGCAGGCTGGAGGACAGGGGGCTGGTTTCGTCGATCCCCCACGGGTCGGAGTTCATCTCTCCGGCGCGGAGGTTTCATCTGACCACGGCGGGCCTGCGCGTGCTGGCCGGACACCGTAAGGTGACGATCGAGGAACTGCTCCGGTCGAGTCCGGTGTCGGCACAGTGGATGAACATCCTGCTCAAAAGGCTCGACGCCGTGGCCATCATCTATCGCCTGGCCTCGGCGATCTCAACCGTCGCATCACCGATACGATTGACGTGGTACCGGGCCACTCCACTGGACACCGGAATCCGGCTCCCGGACGGAAGAAGCATCGCCGTCGTCAGGCAGGGACCGTCCACAGGCAGGACGAGCTTCGCCAAACGGCTGCGGCGGCTGCGAACCGGGCCGCTGCCCGGCGCAATACTTGCACTGGTCCCGGACGAGGTCCGCCTGCGGGATGCACGAAA
>DAOUJA010000021.1:0-26892 GCA_034423175.1 Dehalococcoidia bacterium | reverse complement strand
CGAAAGCGCACACGGCCACGCGGCGGGGCGGCGAGGCGCGGGGTGCGTTCCCCGTCTGCCGACGTCGGCGTGGGGATACGCCTTCTGGATTCCAGCCTCCGCTGGAAAGACGGGACCACCCCCACCCTGCCGGCCACACTGGATTCCTGCCTCCGCTGGAAAGACGATGTCCCTGCGGAGGCAGGAACCTCGCATCCCCAGCGTAGCCCCAGAGACCGGGCTCCCGGTCGGGCGACAGCATGAGCCGTAGACGCACCCCTTCGCACGACGGTGCGCTCTCACACGAGGTTCCTGCGCCGTCTTTCCAGCGGAGGCTGGAATCCAGAGGGGCGCGAAAGCGCACACGGCCACGCGGCGGGGCGGCGAGGCGCGGGGTGCGTTCCCCGTCGGCCGACGTTGGCGTGGGGATACGTCTTCTGGATTCCAGCCTGCGCTGGAAAGACGGGGGCGGCCACCCGCCCTGCCGGCCACACTGGATTCCAGCCTGCGCTGGAAAGACGGGGGCGGCCACCCGCCGATTGACACTCCGCGGCGCTGCTGCCTAGAATCGCTGCGTGCAAGCGACGACGCCGCGCTCCGATGTGATACGACACCCGCGGCGTAGTGTCCCCTCTTTCGTTCCCCGTTCTACGAGTGGTCTACCCCCGCGGTGTGTGCTGTCGCGCGGGGGCGCGTCCCGTCGTTCCTGTGCAGACAGGAACCTCGCCCGGGCCCCTGCCCCGTCTTTCCAGCGCAGGCTGGAATCCAGGTGGCCGACAGGCCACGCGGCGGGGCGGCGAGGCGCGGGGTGCGTCCGCCATGTGCCGACGTCGGCGTGGGGATACGCCTTCTGGATTCCAGCCTCCGCTGGAAAGACGGGACCACCCCCCCGCCCTGCCGGCCACACTGGATTCCAGCCTGCGCTGGAAAGACGGGGGCGGCGCATCAGCCTGCCTCTTGCGTGCACCGTCGTGCACGTCTGGATTCCAGCCTGCGCTGGAAAGACGGGGGCGGCGCATGATGACGGGGGCGGCGGCATGACGACGAAGTACATCTTCGTGACGGGGGGCGTGGTGAGCTCCATCGGCAAGGGGATCTGCGCGGCGGCTATCGGGCGCATCCTGAAGAGCCGGGGGCTGACGGTGTCAGTGCAGAAGCTGGACCCGTACCTGAACGTGGACCCGGGGACGATGTCGCCGTACCAGCACGGGGAAGTGTTCGTGACGCGCGACGGGTGCGAGACGGACCTGGACCTGGGCCACTACGAGCGGTTCATAGACATAGAGCTGACGCACAACTCCAACATCACGGCGGGGCAGGTGTACACGCAGCTGCTCGGCGAAGAGCGCCGCGGCGACCACCTGGGCGGGACGATCCAGACGGTGCCGCACGTGACGAACGTGATCAAGGAGTTCATGCTGCGGGCGCGGGGGAGAAGGAACATCGATGGACAGGATGGACATGACGGGAGAACCACGGGCGAGGAGCCGCCGGACGTGGTGCTGGTGGAGGTTGGGGGGACGGTGGGCGACATCGAGGGGCAGCCGTTCCTGGAGGCGATACGCCAGATGCGCACCGCGGTGGGCCGGGAGAACACGTTCTACGTCCACGTGACGCTGCTGCCGTACATCGGTGCGACGGGGGAGCTGAAGACGAAGCCGACACAGCACTCCGTTAAAGAGCTTCGCGCGATAGGCATTCAGCCGGACGCGATCATCTGCCGCTCCGACCACCCGATCCCCCATTCGATCAAGGAAAAGATAGCGCTGTTCTGCGACGTGGCCCCGGACGCGGTCATCCCGATGGTGACGCTGTCCAACATCTACGAGGCGCCGCTGGTGCTGGAGCAGGAGGGCGTCGGCGACATCCTGGTGCGGGAGCTCGGGCTGAGCGCACCGAACGGCCCCGGCCTGTCGCGCTGGGAGGCGATGACGTCGCGCATGGCGGCGTACCCGCACAACCCGCTCTCGGTCGCGGTCGTCGGCAAGTACGCGGACCTTCCGGACGCGTACCTGTCGGTGCGTGAGGCGCTGCGTCACGCGTCGCTGTACCACGACCGCGACGTGCAGATCGACTGGGTGCGCTCCGAGGACATCGAGCGGGACGGGGCGGACGCGTGGCTGGGGCACACGCTGGGCATCGTGGTGCCGGGCGGGTTCGGCAGCCGGGGCATCGAGGGGATGATCGAGGCGGTGCGCTACGCGCGCGAGCGTCAATTGCCGTACCTGGGCCTCTGCCTGGGGATGCAGGTGATGGTCATCGAACACGCGCGGAACGTGCTGGGGCTCGCGGGGGCGAACTCGACGGAGTTCGACCCGGAGACGCTCCACCCGGTGATAGACCTGATGCTGGACCAGCGCTCCGTGAACGACATGGGCGGGACGATGCGGCTGGGCAACTATCCGTGCGCGCTCGTGCACGGCACGAGGGCGGGCCGCGCCTACGGGGCGCCGGAGGTGAACGAGCGTCACCGGCACCGCTTCGAGTTCAACAACGCGTACCGCGAGCCGCTGTACGAGGCAGGACTGCTGGCGTCCGGACTGTCGCCGGACGGGACGCTGGTGGAGATCGTGGAGGCTGAGCGTCACCCGTTCATGGTCGGGGTGCAGTTCCACCCGGAGTTCCGCTCGCGCCCGGAGCAGCCGC
The DNA here is from genome assembly GCA_034423175.1 of Dehalococcoidia bacterium. Lineage (GTDB taxonomy): Bacteria > Chloroflexota > Dehalococcoidia > Lucifugimonadales > Australimonadaceae > Bin16. The sequence goes on along the minus strand of DAOUJA010000021.1, from coordinate 24,267 downwards.
ACCCGCTGTTCCGCGAGTTCGCCGCGGCAGCGACGCACGTGCTGCGGGAAGGCGCGCAGCCGGAGCTGCCGATCCCCTAGGGGGATCTTGCGCAACCCGTCCGCAGGGGCCACGCCCCCTGCCTCCCCGCCACTGGATTCCAGCCTGCGCTGGAATGACGGGGAAGGGGCTGGATTCCAGCCTGCGCTGGAATGACAGGGAAGGGGCTGGATTCCAGCCTGCGCTGGAATGACGGGGAAGGGGCTATAGCGACGGGGCAGCGGCGTGTCATGAGAGGTCTCAAAACGGTCATCCGCAGGGGTTGAACTGGTGCGGGGACAGGGAGTACACTTGCAGAGTCGACGCATCGTTCGGATGCACTCTGCTTTGCGCCAGCCCCACGGAACCGCCAGGCAGTTACACACCCCACACAGCAGTATCGGGAATCCCGCGACGGAAAGTACCCGCCGTGTCGCCTTTCGACGAGGAGACCATCCTCGACCCCATACCTACCGAAGTCCCGGCAACGGATGAAGCCGGGGACGGCGCGCCGCACGCGCGCGCCAAGCCGGAGACCCCATCCATGAACATCGCGGACCTTCAGACCAAGACCCCCGAGCAGCTCCTGTCGCTCCTGAACGAGCTGGGGCCTGAGCGGGAAGGGCCGGCCCCGAAGAGCCGCGACGGCCTCCTGTACGAGGTCCTCACGTGCTTCGCGGAGAGCCAGGGGCATCAGCTCGCCAGCGGCGTGCTGGAAGTGCTGCCGGACGGCTACGGCTTCCTCCGCCACAACGGCCGCGCGCGAAGCCAGACCGACACCTACGTCTCCCAGACCCACGTGCGGCGCTACGGCCTCCGCACCGGGGACCTCGTGCTGGGGCAGGTGCGCACGCCGAAGGAGTCGGAGCGCTACCACGGCCTCACCCGGGTCGAGGCGATCAACGGGCTGGACCCGGTCGTTGCGCGACGGCGGAAGAGCTTCGAGCGCCTCACGCCCATCTTCCCGGACACGCAGATCAAGCTCGAGACGACCGGACACGAGGTCGCCACGCGCATGATCGACATCCTCTCGCCGGTCGGGCGCGGCCAGCGGGGGCTGATCGTCGCGCCGCCCAAGGCAGGCAAGACGACGCTGCTCAAGCAGATAGCCGCGGGCGTCACCGCGAACTACAGCGACATCAACATCCTGGTCGCGCTCATCGGCGAGCGCCCCGAGGAAGTGACCGACATCAAGCGTTCGGTGGACGGCGAGGTGTACAGCGCCACGTTCGACGAGCCGGTGGAGGACCACTGCCGCGTCGCGGAGCTGTGCCTGGAGCGCGCCCGACGGCTCGTGGAGGACGGGCGGGACGTCGTGATCCTGCTCGACTCGATCACGCGGCTCACGCGCGCGTACAACGTCGCGGTGCCGACGAGCGGGCGGACGCTCTCCGGCGGCATCGACCCCGTCGCGCTGTACCCTCCGAAGCGCTTCTTCGGCGCAGCGCGCAACACGGAGGAGGCCGGGAGCCTCACCATCCTGGCCGCGTGCCTCGTGGAGACCGGCAGCCGCATGGACGACGTCATCTACGAGGAGTTCAAGGGCACCGGCAACATGGAGCTGCACCTGGACCGCCGCCTGGCCGAGCGCCGCACGTTCCCGTCGATCGATATCCAGCGCTCCGGCACGCGCCGCGAGGAGCTGCTGCTGGACGAGCTGACGCTCCGGCAGGTGTACCTGCTGCGCCGCATGAGCTCGCTCATCTCGACGGACGCGATGAACCCCACCGAGGCCGCGGAGCGCGTCATCGAGCGCATGAGCCGCACCAAGAGCAACCAGGAGTTCCTCGCGACCCTCACGCGGGAGATCTAGGCCGCGCCGACCTCACCCTCCCCGCGCTTGCGCCTGCCCGGCATCCGCCGCGCGCCTGCACGCCATGCGCACGAACCCATCCAGCGTCGGCAGCATGTCGAGCGGCACGGGAAGCAGCGCCGATTCGCCCGTCGCGAGGTCGAAGACGTGGCAGTGCATCCCTTCACCATGCGCCATGTCGTACCGGAGGATGTCCTGCTCCGTGGAGTTCAGCCAGGCGTGGTAGTTGTAATCGACGCCACGCACGTGGGGAACATCGCGCACGTAGCGGACGATCAGCGTCTTGTCCACCTGGACAGAGACGTCGACGTGACAACTCAACCGGCCCGATATGCGGACAGTGGTCAGGCGTCCTGTGCGCCGTTCATGGGAAGGGACGAAAGACAGACCATCCCGGAGGACGATACCTTCGTCCTCCAGCCTGCGAAGATGGCTATGGTGAACGTCTACGTAGTCCTGGTAGGGATGCCAGTCGTGAGGCCAGACAGCTCCTCCAGCCTCATCAGGTAGCGGTAGTGAGAGAGCCAAGTCGCTATATCCCTCGTGTCGTAGACCTTGCCGCTCGCGACCTTCTCGGCCATAACGTGTGAACTGCACACGTAGCGGCGCTCGTACTCCGCAATCACGACGCGAGTTTCGGCTATGCCTTCCTCAACCGTGACATGCCGGACGTTCAGGCCGCTCGGATATCTGATCTCTTCCATCACAGCATGCTCCTGTACGTTGGCGACATGATACGTAGCGTTTGACACGCAATGCAATCAGTCCAAGATGACGTTGTCGATCAGCCGCACCCGTCCGATGCGGACGGCGGCGGCGAGCATGCACGGCCCGTGGCCGGCCCACGGCTCCATCGTGTCCGGGTCGACCCCGGCGACGTATTCAGTCGACGCCAGTGGCGACGCCTCGATCATGCGGCGGGCCGCCTCCTCCAGCGCGGCGACGTCCTGCTGTCCCGCGCGGAAGCGGTCGCGCGCAGCGGAGAGTGCGCGGAACACCACCGGCGCCACGGCGCGCTCCTCCGTCGTGAGGTAGGCGTTCCGGCTGCTCATCGCCAAACCGTCCGCTTCCCGGACGGTGGGGACGACGACCACCTCCGTGGGGATGTCGAGGTCGCGCGCGAGGCGGCGAACGACCGCCGTCTGCTGGCCGTCCTTCCGTCCGAAGTAGGCTCGCTCCGGGAGCGATTGCAGCAGCAGCTTCGCGACAACCGTCGCCACGCCGTCGAAGTGTCCGGGGCGCGCGGCGCCTTCCAGGGGCAGCGCGGGGCCTTCCAGATGGACGGTGGTGACGAAGCCGGCCGGATACATCTCCTCCACCGAGGGGGTGAAGACGCAATCGACTCCCTCCCGCTCCAACAGCGCGAGATCGTGGGGCAACGAGCGGGGATAGCGTTCGAGGTCCTCGCCGGGGCCGAACTGCGTGGGGTTCACGAAGATGGTTGCTGCAACGGTCGCGCAGTCTTCACGCGCGGCGCGCACCAGCGCGAGGTGCCCGTCGTGCAGCGCGCCCATCGTCGGCACGAGCCCCAGGGGGCGCGGCGCGTCCCGCAGGGCCGAGCGCAGCGCCGCGACGGTCCCGACCTGCTGCATGGGTCAGTGGTCCGCGCCGGGCAGCTCCGCCACGACTGCGGCGTCGGCCTCGGTCGTATGCTCAGGGCCGGGGAAGCTGCGCGCCGAGACCTCGTCCTTGTAGGCGCGGAGCGCGCTGAGGGTGGCGTCGTTCAGCTCCGCGAACCGCTTCGCATGGCGCGGCTGGCGCGTGCCCAGCCCCAGGATGTCGTGCAGCACCTGTATCTGGCCGTCGCACCCCGGTCCTGCGCCGATGCCGATGGTCGGCACGGTGAGCCTGCCCGTCACGGCCTGCGCGACGTTGCCGGGCACGGTTTCCAGGACGATGGCGAACGCTCCGGCGTTCTCGATGGCGAGCGCGTCGTCCAGCAGGCGCTTCGCCTGGTCGGCGGTGCGTCCCTGCACGCGGTAGCCGCCGAGCTGGTGGACGGACTGCGGGGTCAGGCCCAGGTGCCCCATCACCGGGATGCCGCTCTCCGTCAGGCAGCGCACCGTCTCCGCGACGAACGCGCCCCCTTCCAGTTTCACCGCCTGCGCACCGCCCTCCTGCAGCAGCCGTCCCGCGTTCCGGAGCGCGTCCTCCAAGCTGACGCTGTAGGTCATGAAGGGCATGTCGGCCACGATGAGCGCGTCCTTCGCGCCGCGCACCACCGCCCGCGTGTGATGGAGCACGTCGTCCAGCGTCACCGGGATCGTGGAGTCGTAGCCGAGCATGACGTTGCCCAGACTGTCGCCGACGAGGACGACGGGGATGCCGGCCTCGCCGACGAGCCGGGCCATCGAGTAGTCGTAGGCGGTCACGCAGACGATGGGTTCCCCCGCCTGCTTCATCTCCATCAGTTTCGAGGTGCGCACCCTCATCGTTCCGTGTCCTCATCCTCGTATTCAGTGAACAGCGCAGTCCAGTCCAGGTCCGCGCCGGGGCGGCCGGCATCCCGTGCCAGTTCGACCGAGCGCAGGCAGATCTCCCGGTAGAGCGGCAGCAGTTCCGGCGCGACCCTTCGCACGGAGTCCAGGTGCAGGCGGACCGTACCCGTATCGCCGCGGGAGGTCGGGCCGGTGAGCGCAGTCTCGGGGCCGACGCGCTCGATGTTGGCGACGGTCGTGCGCGCAATGTGCGCTATGGCCTGGAACGCCTGCTCCGGGGGCAGGCCTGCGCGCGTCCAGAGCGTCCGCGCCTGGCCGAGGAGCGTCGTCAGGTAGCCGCAGCTCAACACGGAGGCGGCGTGGTAGAGCGCGCGTGCCTCCGCCGGAACGCGCAGCGGATGGCCACCGACCTCCGACGCGAGCCGCTCCAGGAACGCAAGCAGTTCTCCATCGGCCTCGATGCCGAACGTCACGCCCGCAAGGGCCGTCTCGCCGCCGAACGTCTGGAACGGATGCCAAGAGCCAACGAACGCTCCGGCGTCGCGCGCTGGCGCCAGCGGTCCGCACGTCAGCGCGCCGCTGCAGTGGACGACGCCCTGCCCTGCCCGCCACGCGACCGAGGCGGCCACGTCGGCCACCGCGCCGTCGGACGTCGTGATGAAGACGACCTCCGCAGCGCCGGCGGCGTCCTGTACGGAGACGGCCCGGCAGCCCGGCACGAGCGACGCGATACGTCCCGCCGACTCCGGTGAGCGGCTCGCGGCTGCGACGACCGGGTAGCCGATCTCCGCAAATGCGGGGGCAAGCACGCCGGCGACCCGTCCTGCGCCGATGAACGCGATGCTCGGACGCTCATCCATGGTCCATGCTCCGATATGCCGGGTAGCCGTGCAGTTCCTCCGCGTGCTCGACAGCCGAAACGACCGCACGGGCGACGACCGTTGGGGTCAGTGCGCAGAGGCGCATGAACTCCTCGGGCGCGTCGACCCCGGGAGTGGCGAGCGCGAACATCGTGTCGCCGTCGTGCGGCGTGTGCGCGGGCCTGATGGCGAGCGCGAGGCCGTCGTGGGCGAGCGTCGCGAGGCGGTTCGCCTGCGTCTTGGTGAGCCGCACGTTGGTCGCGACGACGCCTATGGTCGTATTGCCGAGGGCGCTCGGACCCCGCGCCGGGGTCCTGCCGTAGTCGTGGCTGGCGTAGAGCGCCGTGCTCTCGATCGGAGATCCGTCCACGCCGCGCGAGCCCGCGAGCAACGCGCCGGTGTCCGGGTCGTGCACGCCGCCGACGGCGTTGACGACCGCCAGTGCCGCGAGGACGACTCCGTCTCCCAGGTCCATCGACGCACTCCCGACGCCGCCCTTCATGGCGCGCTCGCGCCCGAGCGCCTTGCCGACCGTCGCTCCGGTGCCCGCGCCGACGCTTCCCTGCGGCACGGGGGCGCCGCTCGCCGCCCGGGCCGCCGCGTAGCCGTCCTCCGCCGTCGGGCGCACCGCGCCGTTCCCTACTCCGAGGTCGAAGATGATGGCGGCGGGAACGATCGGCACGATGTGGTCGCCCACGCGATGGCCGACGCCGCACTCTTCGAGGAATCGCATCACGCCGTCCGCGGAACCGATGCCGTAGGCGCTGCCGCCGCTCAGCACGAGACCGTTCACACCCGCGACCGTGTTCTCGGAGCGGAGGAGGTCCGTCTCGCGGGTGCCCGGAGCGGCGCCCCGCACGTCGACGCCGCCCGTCGTGCCCTGGGGCGTGAGGACGACGGTGCAGCCCGTGCCGTTCTCAGCGTCGGTGTAGTGCCCGGCAAGCAGGCCGGGCACGTCGGTGAGCGTGCCGTTCATGGCGGGAAGCCCTTGTCCGTGTTGCCGTGCCGGTCGGTTCCGATCCGGTCGGCGCTCCGGGCCCTCCGGTGGGATGAGGCTCGCCGCCCGCGTGCCGGGTCGGCGGCGAGGTTGAGGATACGAAGCGCGGGGCGCGGGCGTCAAACGGGGGGGGTGGAGGCGGCGCGTGAGCTCAGTACCCCTCTGCTTGCTTTCGCGCGAATACCCTATAGTTTGTATTGCAAACCTGTTTGCAGTATGATAGTTTGCAGTACAAACCAAATGGCCACGCTCATGCGGAAGGTGGCCGGAGGAGGTGCGCGATGGCAGCAGCGAACGGGGAAGGACAGGCGTTGACGCCCGGCGAGGGCTGGGAGGCCATCTACGAGACGATGGAACAAGGCCGGAGCTCGATGTATCTCGCGGGGACGACGGCGATCCTGCTGCTGTGGGGGGGCATCGTGGCGCTGGGGTTCCTTTCGCAGTACGCGATCGAGACGTTCGCGACCGGGTTCGCGGACGAGCGTCCATGGTTCCCCGCGCCGGTGTGGGGCATCCTGGTCGGCGTGGGAATGGCGGGCAGCGCGATCGTCGGAAGCCGTGCGAGCAAGGAGGTAGCAGCCGGCGCCGCAGCCCGCAGCGCCGGCATCAGGGTGTTCTTCTTCTGGGCCGCGGTGCTCGCGGCGGCGTTCCTGGTCCCGGCGGCGGCAGGCATGTGGAACGAGGAATCGGGCGACCAGATAGCGGGCGTGGTCATCGGCATCGTAGCGCTGGGCTACGTCCTGTTCGGCATCATGCACCTGCCGCTGCTGGCGGTGGTGGGCGTGGGGACCGCGGCTGCGTTCTACCTGCCGCAGCACTTCGCGGGCGAGGCGGCGCTGGCGGTGTCGGCGGCATCCATGCTGGCCGTGGCCTTGCTTGGCGCACTGTGGGCGCACAAGAGCGGCACGCTATGACGGACGAGCCTATCGTCCTCAACGAGACGTTCCACCAGCCGACGCGGCTGCGGATCATGACGCTGCTGACCGCGGAGCCCGGGACGGACCGGCTCGCGTACACGTTCATCCAGCAGACGCTCAGTCTGACGGGCGGGAACATGACCACGCACCTGCGGAAGCTGGAAGACGCGGGATACGTCGCGATGACGAAGGAGTTCCAGGACGCGAAGCCGCGCACGTGGGTGGAGGCCACGCCGGAGGGGCGGCGCGGCTTCGCGGAGTACGTCGCAGACCTGGAGGCGTGCCTCGCGATGACGCGGCGCGCGGCGCGGGAGAGGGGGGAGTAGGCCTGGGCTCGCAGAGCCGTGGTTCGACAGGCTCACCACGAGCGGGAATGAGTCACGATATGCTCAGGGCATGCCGGACGTGATCGGAATGCACCCCAGCGACGGGCGGCCCATGGTGCTCGTGGAGACGCGGGCGGAGTGGCGGGCGTGGCTGGAGCAGAACCACGACTCGAAGGGCGTGTGGCTCGTTTCGTGGAAGAAGGCGACGGGCAGACCGTTCATCCCATACCCGGAGACGGTCGACGAGGCGCTCTGCTTCGGCTGGATCGACTCGCGACGGAACAGACTGGACGATGAGCGGGCGATGCAGCTGTTCACGCCGCGCAGGCCGAAGGGTCCGTGGTCACGGCTCAACAAGGAGAAGGTCGCGCGACTGTCGAAGCAGGGGCTGATGACCCCGGCGGGCATGCGGGCGGTCCAGGCAGCGAAGGCGAACGGTTCGTGGACGGTCGCCGACGAGGTCGAGGAGATGGTCGTGCCTCCCGATCTCGCCGCCGCGCTGGCGAAGGATAAGGCGGCGCAGGGGTACTTCGAGCGCTTCCCGGAGTCGTCGAAGAAGGCCGTCCTCTGGTGGATCAAGACGGCGAAGAAGCCGGAGACGCGGGCCGGTCGCATCGCTGAGACGGTCTCAGCGGCGGCGCAGGACCGGATGGCGGACCACTTCATGGGACCGAGCGCCGGGCCGGGATAGGGGGAAGACCGCTGCCCCGGCCCCGGGGCCCTCACCCACCGCCGGTACCGAGGCGGCCCCCTCTCCCTGGGGAGAGGGGTACCATGCAGGGCGCCCACGAGGGGCGCCCCTACGTCGGACTACCCTGCCCGCTCCACCGAACCGCGTGGCCACGTGCGCCGGCGCGCATCTCTGGGTCCCCGCTTTCGCGGGAAGACGGCAGAAGGGCGCGGGCATGGCGGGTGGAGGCTGGAACGGCCGGCTGCTAGGTCCCTGCCTGCGCAGGAACGACGAGGCAGCAGAGGGGTGCGCACAGGCCGATGGATTGGGGTAGGATACGCCCCGCCATGAGAATAGACGTACACGCACACTACATACCGGCGACGCTTCCGGAGCTGGCGAACCGGCGCGGGGGGTTCGGTCCCGCGGCCAACATGCGCGACAGCATGTCCGACCTCGACCAGCGCCTCGCCGATATGGACGAGCGCGGCATCGACGTCGAACTCGTCTCGGCGCCGCCGTACGTGCAGAACTCGGCGCTCGACCTCTGCCGACAGATGAACGACAAGACGGCCGAGGCGATCGCGGGCTCCGAGCGGTTCATCGGGCTGGCGACGCTGCCGATGCAGGAGCCGGAGGCTGCGGCCGCCGAGCTGGAACGCTGCGTGAAGGAGTTGGGGTTCCGGGGACTGGAGATACTGACGAACGTGCAGGGCGAAAACCTGCACTCGGCGCGGTTCGCCCCGCTCTACCGCAAGATGCAGGAGCTGGACGTCGCGGCGTTCGTGCACCCGCAGAACGTGCTCGGTCAGGACCGGCTCAGCGAATTCTTCATGAACAACATCATCGGCAACCCCAGCGACACCGCCGTCGCCGCGGGCTGCCTCATCTTCGGCGGCGTGCTGGAGGAGATGCCGGGCCTGCGGTTCGTGCTCGCGCACGGAGGCGGGACGTGCCCGCTGCTGCGGGGCCGATGGGAGCACGCGTGGCGGCAGCACCTGATCGTGGAGACGGCCATCCCCCGCCCGCCGTCCGAGTACTTCCAGAAGCTGTACTTCGACACGCTCACGCACAGCACGCCCGTGCTCAACTACCTCGTCGAGACGGTGGGGGCCGAGCGGCTGATGCTTGGCAGCGACTACCCGTTCGGCATGGGCGACTACACGCCTCCCGTGAGCGTGCAGGCCGTGCCGCGTCTCACCGACGCGCAGCGCGAGGCGATCTACTCGGAGAACGCCATCCGCGTGTTCGGCCTCGACCTCTAGCCAAGAAGAGGGTGCAGACGATGACTATCACAGAGAGCAGCCCAACGGCGCAGAGCGCCGAGTTCCAGGCGGTCCTCGCGCGCATCGCCGAGGCCGGCCCCAGCATCGAGCAGGAGCGGCAGATACCGCAGGACGTCATCGACGCGATGGTGGACCAGGGACTCTTCCGGCTGCTCGTCCCGCGCTCCGTGGGCGGACTCGAGATCGACTACCTCGACTACCTTGCCATCACGCAGGCGATCGCGACGGCGGACGGCAGCACGGCGTGGTGCTTCAACCAGAACAACATCCTGGGGACGATGGCGTCGCTGATGCCGAAGGAGCTGGCGCAGGAGATATGGAGCGACAGCCGGGCGATCCTGTGCAACGGGCCGCCCGCGCACTCCACATTCACCCAGGTGGACGGCGGCTACTCCGTCAGCGGCCGGTGGAATTTCAGCAGCGGGTCGCGGCACGCGACCTGGGCCGTGGGGCTGGAGCGGGTCGCCGACCCGACCGCGCTGAACTGCATCATCCCCAAGGGCGAGTTCACCTTCATCGACACGTGGCAGGTTAACGGCCTGCGCGGCACGGGCAGCTTCAGCTTCGAGGCGAAGGACGTATTCGTGCCTGCCAGCCGGGTGTACGTGGAGCCGCAGGCGCCCCACGAGGACGGCCCGCTCTACCTCCTCCCGCGCAGCCTCTTCTTCGGCTCCGGGTTCGGGATGGTGGCGCTGGGCGTGGCGCGCTCCGCGCTGGACGCCGCGATAGAGATCGCGACGCGGAAGAAGCCGCAGGAGCAGACGCTGCTGCGGGACCAGCCGGCCATCCAGCGCATCATCGGGCAGGCCGAGGCTACCTGGGGCGCCGCAAACGCCTTCCTGCGGGAGAAGGCCGCCAAGCTGTGGGAGAAGGCGCTTGCCGACCACGAGCTGCCGCTGGAGCACCGCATGGAACTGCGGCTGGCGAGCTCGCACGCCATCCGGCAGGGCGCGCAGGTGACCGACATGGCGTACTCGGTCTTCGGGTCGACCGCCATCTTCGAGTCGAGCGCCATCCAGCGGAAGTTCCAGGACTCCCATGCGATCACGCAGCAGATACAGGGGCGGCTGGAGCACTACGACAGCGCGGGCCAGTACTACCTGGGGTTCGAGCCGTCAGGCCGGATGTTCTAGGGGGTGGTCAGCCCTGGCAACGGTGAACGAGAACGTCCGCTACGAACCCGACGAGAACCCTCCGCCGGCCATAGCCCTTGGCGCAGGGCTGCAGGCCGCGCTGGTCATCCTCGCACCGGTGGCGCTGACCGTCGTCATCGTGGTGCGGATCGCGGAGGAGTCTGACAGCTACCTTGCATGGGGAGTGTTCGCGGCGCTGCTCGTGAGCGGAGCAACGACGATCCTGCAAGCCGCCCGGTTCGGACGGATCGGCTCCGGGCACGTGCTCATGATGGGCACGTCCGGGGCCTTCATCGCGGTGTGCGTGGCCGCGCTCACCACCGCGGGCCCGGCCACGATGGCGAGCCTCATCGTGGTGTCGTCGCTGTTCCAGTTCGCCATGGCGGCGCGGCTCTCCCTCCTGAGGCGGGTCTTCACCCCGGTGGTGTCAGGCACCGTCATCATGCTGATAGCAGCGACGGTGTTCCCCATCGTGTTCGGCATGCTGACCGACGTGCCCGAGGACGCCTCGTCGGCTGCGGCGCCCCTCACGGCCGCCGCGACGCTCGTCACCGTGCTGGTGCTCGTGCTGCGCGCGCCGCCGAAGTGGCGGCTGTGGTCGCCGATCATCGGCATCGCGGTGGGGTGTGCGGTCGCCGCGCCGCTCGGGCTGTACGACGCGCAGGGGATACTGGACGCAGACTGGGTCGGCGTGCCCCTGGGCGCGTGGCCGGGGTTCGACCTGAGCCCGGGCACGGAGTTCTGGGGGCTGCTGCCGGCGTTCATCATCGTCACGCTGGTGGGCGCCATCGAGACCATCGGCGACGGCGTTGCCATCCAGCGGGTCTCCCGCCGCAGGCCGCGGGCGACGGACTTCCGGGTGGTCCAGGGGGCATTGAACGCGGACGGGATGGGCAACCTGCTCTCCGGCATCGCGGGGACCCTGCCCAACACCACGTACTCGTCCAGCATCTCGCTTGCCGAGGTCACCGGCATCGGCGCCCGGCGCGTGGGCGTCGTGATCGGCGTCACCATCGTCGTGCTCGCGTTCCTGCCGAAGGTCGCGGCGGTGCTGATCGCCATCCCGAGCCCGGTGGCCGCGGCGTACATCACCGTTCTGCTGGGCCTGCTCTTCGTGCAGGGGATGCGCATCGTCATCCAGGACGGCGTGGACCACCGGAAGGCGGCGGTCGCGGGTGTTGCGTTCTGGGTAGGCACGGGCTTCCAGAACCAGTGGATATTCGCAGACCGTTTGGGGGACGGGTTCCTGAGCGTACTGCTCGGCAACGGCATGACGTCCGGCGCCCTCGTGGCCATCATCATGATGCTGTTCATGGAGCTGACGTCCGCCCGGCGCAGGCGTCTGCAGGTGGCGCTGGATACGGAGAGCCTGCCGCAGCTGGACGAGTTCCTGCGCCGCATCGCGGCGAGAGCCGGATGGAACGACGCTTCGACGGAACGGCTTGTCCTTGTAGGCGAGGAGACGCTGTCGAGCCTGCTGGCCGAGGACGGCGACAGGCCGGAAGGCGCCGGAGCGCGGCGGCTGGTGGTCACCGCGCGGGGCGACCACGGCAGGGCAGAGTTGGAGTTCGTGACGGGCTCCGAGGGGGAGAACATCGAGGACCGCCTTGCGTACATGGGCGAGATGCCGGATATCGCGGACGGCCGGGAGATATCGTTCCGCCTGCTGCGGCACTACGCCTCATCCGTGCGTCACCAGAAGTACCACGGCGAGGACATCGTGACGGTGAGCGTCGCGGGGTCGGCCGGCCAGCCGGGGTAGTGCGGGAGGGGCTATGATGCGGGCATCGTTCGCTGGCAGCATGATTTGAGACCCACCGGTAAACCTCCCCGCAAGCCCCGTTTCTTCTACGGATGGGTCGTCGTTGGCGTCGCGGCGCTGGGCGGGTTCAGCGCGAGCACGGAGACCTTCCCCGTCCTGAGCATCTTCCTGAAGCCGATCACGGAGGACTTCGGCTGGAGCCGGACGGAGTTCACGGGCGCGATCAGCCTGGGTGGAATCATCGGGAGCGCGGCGGCGCTGGCGACGGGGCCGATAGTGGACCGGTTCGGGCCGCGGTGGGCGCTCACGTTCGCGTACGCGCTCATCGGCGTGACGTTCGTGCTGATGTACTTCATGTCGGAGCTGTGGCACCTGTACGCGCTGCAGATATTCGCGCGGAGCATGAACACGGGCGTGCTGTCCGTCGCTTCCGCCGTCATCGTGCCGAACTGGTTCATAGCCAAGCGCGGTCGGGCGACCGCGGTCGCCCAGCTCGGCTTCCCCGCCGGGGCGTCGCTCATACCCCTGTACATCGCCTTCATCGTCAGCGTGTACAGCTGGCGGGAGGCGTCGCTCGGCGCGGGGATCATGATCCTCGCGGTCTCCGCCGTTCCCACTGCACTGCTGCTGCGGCGCAGGCCGGAGGACATGGGGCTGAAGCCGGACGGCGAGCCGCCCGCTGCGCCATCCAACGCTCCCGCTCGCGACCTGCGCGTCGCCGACCGCTCGCTGCGGCTGGGGCAGGCCGCGCGGCACCCCGCGCTCTACCTGCTCATCATCGCGGTCTCGCTGTGGTGGTTCGGGCGCACGGGCGTGATGCTGCACGCCGTGCCGTACATGACGGACACCGGCCTCTCCGACGCGGTCGCGGTGACGGCGCTGGCGGTCCACTCGGCGATAGGCGCGCTGGGGTCGTTCGTCGGCGGGCTCCTGCGCGACAGGTTCAGCGTGCGCTATCTCATCGCGATCGACTTCGTGCTGAACGCGCTTGCGTTCGTGCTGCTGCTGGCGGTGGACACGCCGCTGCTGGCGATGGTGTGGGCCGTGTCCTATGGACTGGCGCAGGGAGCGTCCGTGACGCTGCAGCGGCTGGCGTTCGCGGACTACTACGGGCGTCGCCACCTCGGTTCGATCGAGGGCGTCGCGCGAGCGTTCACGAACATCACGCAGGCGGCTGGCCCGCTCGCGGCAGCGCTGGCGTTCGACCTGACGGACAGCTACCGCGCGATATTCACCGTGTTCGTCGTTGGCAACATCCTGGCAGCAGTGCTCGCGGGGGCGGCCAAGCCGCCACCCGCGAGCATGGGAGAGGGGGAGGGATAGGGGAGGAGACTGCCGCAACCTCATCCACACCTCACTCACCGGCCAGCAGTCCCCTCGTCCTATCCCTCCTCTCAGACCGGAGACCGTATCCCGGCCACCTCGTCACCCACTTCCACCACCGGCCCCCGCAATATGCTCAACCCTTCAACACGTTGTGCGTAACCGAATCTGCCACGAAGTGGACGGGGCGACCGGTGACGGCTACCTCCCCCACACGACATCCGGCTCGTGATGCCTGTGCTCGTGATGCGAGAGCGAGCTGGGGATGAAGTGGTCGACGCGGGGGTCGGACTCGACTGCGGTGATCAGCGCCTGCATCGCTTCCGGGCGCAGTTCAGGGTCCTCGTGAGGGCACGGAAACTGCACGACAAAGCCTGGCCGGAGCGGATGCGTGGTGAGCGGGTACACCACGGCGCCGCCGTTCGTGGCAGCGATCTCGTCGGCGTCGGCACGTGTGCTGCCCTCCACGAGTTGCAGGTGGTACCACGTAGCGACGTAGTCACCCACGATGCAGTCGGTCGGGGGGTGTGATGCCTGAGTAGGTTTCGGCGCGAGCGCGCCGTACAACGCCACGACACCCAGGGCAGCAACGGCTGCCAGCATGGTGAACCGGGTGGTCAGTCTTCGAGTGTTCATGGTTCGTTCTCCTTTGCGGGATGGGCGGCTCAGTGGAGTGACTGACGATGGCTGTATGACCCTGGCGGGCATCACCTCCTTCCGTGGAAGATGCGTGTCTACCTGGTATTACGTACGGGAGGGCGGTCCGGATGCGTAGCGGGGAGAGTGGGAGGCGGAGGGCGCCCACGAGGGGCGCCCCTACACCAGACACAACCACGCCCACCGCGTACGCTGCCCGCGCACTCTGGGTCCCCGCCTGGTGCGGGAATGACGGGTTGAACACATAGAACGAGGCACGGCTGCGGGAGCCGTGCCTCGTGATGCTCTTGTGGCTGATGGCCTAGATCTGGCCGGAGCGCTGGAAGATCTTGCCCTCGGTAGCGATGGTGGGGGCGACGACGAGCTCGGCGCGCTCGTGGAATTCGGGGATGGTCTGCGCGCCGACCATGCTCATGCACATCTGCAGGGCGCCCACCAGGTTGTGGGTGCCGTCCATGCGGTGGCTGGGACCGAAGAGCACCTGCTCCAGGCTGGCGTGCATGCCGACGTTGACGCGCGTGCCGCGCGGGAGCGCGGGGTGCGGGCTCGCCATGCCCCAGTTGAAGCCCTGGCCGGGCGCCTCGAAGGTCTGGGCGAACGGGGTGCCGATCATGACGCCGTCCGCGCCCGCCGCGACCGCCTTGCAGAGGTCGCCGCCGATGCGGATGCCGCCGTCCGTGATGACGCTGACGTACCTGCCGGTGCGAGCGTAGAACTCGTCCCGCGCCGCGGCGACCTCCAGTGTCGCCGACACCTGCGGCACGCCGACGCCGGTAACGTCGCGCGTCGTGCAGGCCGCGCCCGGCCCCACGCCGACGAGGATGCCGTCGATGCCCTGCTCCATGAGCTCGAGCGAGGCGCTCGCGGTGACCGTGTTGCCGACGACGACGGGGACGCCGATGTCGCGGACGAGGTCGTTCAGGCGGAGGCCGGTGAAGCTGTTGGAGATGTGGCGGGCGGTGGTGACGGTGGACTGCACGAAGATGATGTCAGCGCCGGCCTCGACTGCGAGGGGGGCGAGGCGCTTGGTGCGCGCCGGGGTCACCGACACCGCGGCGACCGCGCCGGTGTCCTTGATCTCGCGGACGCGCCGCCCGACGAGGTCCTCCCGGAACTCGGCGGTGTAGACGCGCTGCATGACGTCGGTCGCTTCTTCCTTCGCTGCGGAGGAGATGGCGTTCAGGGCGTCGGAGGGGTCGTCGTAGCGGCAGTAGAGGCCTTCCAGGTTCATGACGCCGAGACCGCCCGCTTTAGCCATCAACCCCGCAAAGGCGGGGTTGACGATGGCGTCCATGGCGGAGGCGAGGATGGGGATGGAGAAGCGGTATGGTCCGATGGCGAGCTGGGTAACGGAGAGCTCGGGGTTGGTGGTGACGTCGCCGGGGACGATGGCGACTTCTTCGAATCCGTAGGTCCTTCGGAGTTCCTTAACACGGACTGCTGGTAGCACCATCGCACGACCCCCCTGCGTGTTGTGGTTATTAGAACCAATGTAACAAACCGGCGAGTCGCGAGTCAACGCTTTGTTCGCGATTTCACAATGTTAATGGGCATCATCCTGTTGTCCAGCCGGGATGCCGTCACTTTGTCTATACTCGCATCGAACGAGGCATCGGCACCGCACTACCATCCAGCGCAGGAGGGTCACCATGACGACAGGACAATCGGGACCGGCAGTCATCAAGACGAAACTCCCTCCTGCCCAGACCGGTATAACGGGATACCACCTCTGGCTGCAATCGCTGGACCTCCCGGTCCATCGCGGCTACTACATCGAAGACCTCCGGAAGGTAGAGCTTGGCGAGTGGGCTGAGCGGGAATGCAAGGCGGCCTTCCTGCAGCTGTCCGGGCAGGAGGGGGTGAGCGAGGCAAGGGTGACGGAGGTCCCGCCGGGAGCGACGCTGCCCCCTCTGAAGTTCGCACTCGACGAGACGGTGTACGTCGTCGAAGGCCGCGGCCTGACGACCGTCACCCGGTACAGGGGAGACGCGCCAAGGACGTTCGAGTGGCAGGCGCACAGCATGTTCATGCTCCCGAGGAACAGCACGCACCAGATCAGCAACGCCAGCGGCACCGAGCGCGCGCTGCTGCTGCACTACAACTACCTGCCGCTCTCCATGGAGCTGGCGCCCGAGCCCGACTTCTTCTTCAACAGCCCGTACGAACCGGAGCGGCCGCAGGACGCGGTCGCAGACCTGTACGAGGAAGCCAGGGCCACCCAGATCACTACCCGGCGGGGTACCCAGAACGCCTGGTTCGGCAACTTCTTTCCCGACATGCGCGCCTGGGACAAGCTCCAGTCGCTCCAGGAACGGGGGGCAGGCGGGCACTCGGTCACCATTCAGTTCCCCGAGTCGCCCATCTGGAGCCACATGTCCGTGTTCCCGGCCAGGACCTACAAGAAGGCGCACCGCCACGGGCCCGGGGTCGTCATCGTGATCCCGGCGGGCGAGGGGTTCTCCATCATGTGGCCCGAGGGCGAAGACAAGATATTCATCCCGTGGCACGAAGCTAGCGTGTTCGTGCCGCCGAGCCGCTGGTACCACCAGCACTTCAACGTCGGGGCCGAGCCCGGACGGTACCTCGCGATGCACGCTCCGCGCTCCATCGGCTGGATGACCGCAGACTCGCAGGACCCGGCGAACCAGATCGAGTACACGGACGAAGACCCCTGGATCAGGCAGACGTTCGAGTCCGAGCTCGCGAAGCGGGGCATCGAGAGCCTCATGCCCGAGCAGGCCTACGTCGACCGGGACTTCGCGTGGGACTACGGCGACGACGACTGAGCCATCGCGGGGCGCCTGCTCATGATTCCCCGGAGGTCGGCCGGGACTGAGGGCCGCGACTTCCAGGCTTGACACCAAGGCCCACCGACGCTCCAATGGGGCCGTTGCGGCTCGAGCCACAACCCGCCGCCAGTACGGTGATCGACGTGACCTCACGACCTCAACGCAGGCTCAGGCTGGGATTCGTTGGTATCGGGATCGGAGCGACCGCCATCCTTCCCCAGGCCGACGCGATGGCGGACCTCATCGAGGTTGCCGGCGGCGCCGACATCAACCCGCGCGTGCGGAGCGCATTCCAGGCGCGGTATCCGGCCGCCAGGGTCTACGATACCGCCGAAGGCCTCCTTGCCGATCCCGATATCGAGGCGGTGTGGATCGCTACCCCGAACCGCCTCCACACGGAACAGACGGTCCTCGCTGCCCAGAACGGCAAGCACGTCGTCGTCGAGAAGCCGATGGCGCTGACCCTCGCTGACGCCGAGCGCATGATCAGGGCCGCGGAAGACAACGGCGTGAGTCTCCTGTGCGGGCACACGCAGGGCTTCATGCCCCAGGTGCGGGCCATGCGGCGCGTGGTCAAGTCCGGGCGGCTCGGGAAGGTGAAGTCCGTCAACTCGCTGGCGTATACCGACTGGATGGTCTCGCCGCGGGCGGGCGACGAGGCAGACCTCTCAGCGGGTGGAGGCCTCATCTTCCGGCAGGTCCCCCACCAGGCGGACACGATCCGCCTCCTGGGCGACGGCAGGATCACCAGCATCCAGGCGACAGTCGGGCAATGGGCCGACTGGCGCTCCAGGACACCGGGCTTCTACACCGCGCTCATGCGGTTCGATAACGGCGCGGTCTCCCAGATGACCTACAACGGCTACGGGTACTTTCTCACGCAGGAACTGGTGGAGTGGAGCTCGGACCGGTCCGCCAACGGAACGCCGGAAGAGAGGGGCGCGATACGGCAGGCGCTGAGGGAAGGCAGCCGGTCCGAGGATGAGCTAAAGGACCAGGGCCGTATCGGGGGCGCCAACCAACAGGCCGGTCGCGCCGCGCGAGTGGGAGCAGGGGCGAGGGGACAGCAGTGGGTCCCCGGCAACACGGGCCTCGTGCTCGTTTCCTGCGAAAAGGGGGACATGCGGTACTCGCGCTACGGCATCACCGTCTACTCGGACGCCGGTCGAGAGGACATCGCGGTGGAGGAGCCGTACCTCCCGGGCCGCGAGGACCTCGCCGAGCTCTATGAGGCCGCGGTCAATGACGGCCGGGTGTTCCACGACGGCCGGTGGGGTATGGCCACTCTGGAGATCAGCCTGGCTATGATGCAATCGTCACAGGAGCAGAGAGAGGTGCGGCTGACGCATCAGGTAACGATGAGCGACGAGTACGACCCAGCGCGCTGACCCACCAGCGAAGACGCTGAGGCCCAATGGGGCGGCAGTGCCAAGGAGGCCAGAATGACCGGACCTATCGGAAGGCCGTTGAAGATGGGATTGATCGGCATAGGCCATGGAGGCTCCGAGTTGCTCCCCATGTTCGAGCAGGCGCCTCAGGTCGAGCTCGTCGCAGCCACCGACATCAACCCGGTCCGTCTGGAGGCAGTGCAGGCCGAGCATCCCGATGTCCGCACGTACGGCACCGTGAAGGAGCTATGCGGCGACCCTGAGGTCGACTCCGTCTGGATCGCGACCCCGAACGACCTGCACAAGTCGCACACCATCATGGCCGCATCGGCGGGGTTGAACATCATCTGCTACAAGCCGATGGGGACGACTCTGCGCGAGGCGGTCTCGATGGTCGAGGCCGCCGACAAGCACGGGGTCAAGCTGATGATCGGCGGGCTGCACTCGTTCTACGGCCCGTTCCGCGCCATGCGCCGCATGATCGCCTCAGGGAAGATGGGAGCGGTCCGCGCCATCCACTCCATCGCGTACACGGACTGGATGCTTGCCCCCCGCATGCCCGAGGAGGTAGACCCTGCGAGGGGCGGCGGCCTGTTCCACCGCCAGGCGCCGCATCAGGTGGAGACACTTCGCTTCCTGGGCGGCGGCATGGTACGGAGCGTGCGGGGCACCGTCGGCCAGTGGTCGAGCGTTCGACCTTCCGAGGGTTACTTCTCGGCCTTTCTGGACTTCGAGGACGGGACCGTCGCAACCATGGCCTACAACGGCTACGGGTACTTCATGACCTCGGAGTTGGTCCCCTGGGGCAACACCCGGGGGCTGCTGAGTTCCACGCCGGAGAGTCGGGCGGCCGTGCGCCGGGGTCTCGTCGACGGCAGCGGGCTGGGGAACGAGCTCGAACGCAAGGAGTCGGTACGAGTCGGAAGCACAGGGGGTAATTTCATGGCCCAACAGCGTTCCAACGAACGCCAGCCATGGATGCCTCTCCACCTGGGGATCACTGTTGCGACCTGCGAGCGGGGGGACATCCGTCAGTCAGCCTACGGCCTCTACGTGTACGACGACGACGGGAACCGCGAGGAGCCCGTGGAGGACATGCTCCGGCGCGTCGGCGTGGTGGAGATCGAGGAGTTCTACGACGCGGTCGTCAATGACCGGCCGCTGTATCACGATGGACGCTGGGGCCTGGCGACGATGGAGGCGCAGATGGCCATCCTTCAGTCGGCCGAGAAGCGCCGCGAGATCAAGCTGCGGCACCAGGTGGCGATGCCGGCCGGGTATGATCTGTAGGCATCGCCACGGGTCCGCGTAGCGGAGTGACGGTCCGGGAGGGATGATACAGGGGAAGGAGGGCCTCACATGCTGAGCCAAGCCGAGAACGAACGTCTGACGACGGTTGCGCCGGGCACACCCGGAGGGGACCTCATGCGCCGCTACTGGTGGCCGATCGCGGCAACGGCCGAACTGAGCAGCCATCCCACCAAGGCAGTGCGCGTGCTGGGGGAGAACCTGACGCTGTACCGCACTCCACAGGGACGGTTCGGCCTGACCGGCGAACGGTGCCCCCACCGGGCCATGGACATGTCGTACGGGATCCCGGAGAACGAGGGCCTGCGCTGCGCCTACCACGGGTGGCTGTACGACTTCGAGGGCCAGTGCATCGAGCAGCCCGCCGAGCCCCCCGACAGCCGGTTCAAGGAGAAAGTACAGATCAAGGCGTACCAGGCAGAGGAGATGGGCGGTCTCGTGTGGGCATATCTCGGCCCCGAGCCCATCCCCTACCTCCCCAGGTGGGACCTGTTCGTCTGGGAAGGGGTAACGCGGAGCGTCGGAACGTGCGTCCTCCCCTGCAACTGGCTGCAGACCGTGGACAACGCACTGGACCCCGTGCACGTGGAGCACCTGCACAACCACTACGGATCATGGTCGCTCGCGCAACGCACCGGGAGCGCGGACTGGACACAGATGTCGGGCTCAACCACACCGGAGCTCGTGAAGGCGCGCGGGTCGGAACACCGGAAGATCGGGTTCGACCGGTTCAGGTACGGCATCGTCAAGCGACGCATCACCATCGCCGACGAGCAGGACGAGAACTGGCGCGTAGGACACCCCATCGTGTTCCCGACGATGCTGCGGGTGGGCGGCGCCTATCAGCACACCTACCTGATCAGGACCCCCATCGACAACGAGCATACCCTGCACGTCCGCTACCAGGTCACGGTGCCGGAGCCCGGGAAAACCGCCGAACCGCAGGAAGTCGCTCCTCACCAGAAGATAGAGGTATTCGATGCGGACGGACGCATCCTGGGCGACTCGGTGCCCGCCCAGGACATACTCGCCTGGATGGGCCAGGGAACGATCGCCGACAGGACGCTCGAGCATCTTGCGTTGTCCGACGTCGGCGTCATCATGTTCCGGCGGCTGTTGGACGAACAGATCAAGGTCGTCGAGGACGGCGGAGACCCGATCTGCGTGTTCCGCAATGCCGACGAGGCGAGGTACGTGGAGCTGCCCCAGGAGAAGTCGGTGTTTCCCGATTCGGCTTCCGGCACCGCGAACGAAACGACGCTCAACGGCGGGGACGCTGAAGTCCAGGCAATACTGAGACCGTAACCACGGCCCCATCCAGCCGATGCCCCGCCTCGACAACACTGACCACGGAAGGGGGAAAACATGGCAACAGACCTGAGCGTTGCCCGGCGGGAGGCCGCGATCGGCAACCGGTTGCTCGCGGAGCTCGGGCTGGCCACAGGCGTGACGATGTCGCTGGGACACGTGAGCATCCGCGTGCCGGACGCACCGGACACGTTTCTCGTCAAGGGCCGCGGCTACGAGGTGGACGCGCTGGCGTTGATGCGGCCAGAGGACATGGTCCTCTGCGACCTCGACGGCAACTTCCTCGACGGTCCACCGGGGTCGTCACAGTGCACCGAGGTCAAGATCCACTCCTGCATCTACAAGGCCAGGCCGGACGTCTCTTCCGTTGTGCACGTTCACCCCAGATACGCCGTCCTGCTGAGCGTGCTGGGGCTGGAGATGGCGCCCGTTTGCCGCGAGGGAATGCCGTTGGTGCGGGGGCCGGTACCGGTCTACCCCGACGTCGCGCTCATCACGACCGACGAAGAGGGAACGGCGGTCGCGGAGACACTTGGCGGCGGCCGGGTTGCGATGCTGCGCGGCCACGGCGCGGTCAGCGTCGGAGCGTCGCCGTCGGAGTCGGTGATGACGATGCTCCAGCTGGAGGAGCAGGCCCGCATGAACTGGCTGGCCTACTCCGTAAGCGGCCCCAACTATCCCCGGATCCCCGAAGAGCAGATCGCCCGTGAGGCCGGGAAGCCGCCGCTCGGCTCGCTGCCTCACTTCCAGGGCCGGCGGAGCGGCGTGATCAGCGGGAGCAACGGCGCCTACGACTACTACGCCGGGCTTGTCTCGCGGGACTGGTAGCAACCCGCCGGAGTGCAACTATCATGCGGCTGTCGACAGCGGACGCGACAAGGAAGGAGCCCCAGGATGGCGGTTGACGACGCGTACTACCGAAAGGTCGCGGAATCGAGCCTGAAGCCCGTATGGAGCAGGGAGGGCGGCCCCCCACGCCGCAAGGCGGTGCCTCACATCTGGCGCTGGGAGCTCATGGAGAGCATGATCAGGGCCGCTGCCGAGGACGACGGGCTGGACGAGATCGGTCACCGCAGGGCGCTCTCCATGGTCAACCCCGGGTTCAACGGCCTACAGCACGGGACCATCAGCACGACATCGGCGGCCATCCAGCTCATCAAACCCGGCGAGGTCGCCACGGCCCACCGGCATCCGGCGGCGGCGCTGCGGTTCATCATGGTGGGCAGCGACGCCTACACGATCGTCGACGGCGAGAAGGCGTACATGGAGGAAGGAGACCTCGTCCTCACGCCCACGATGATGTACCACGACCACGCACACGCCGGCATGACCAACGACGACATGATCTGGATGGACGTACTGGAGTCGCCGCTGAGCACGTTCCTCGAAGTACTGCCGGGCGACGACTACCCCGAGGACGTCCAGCCGATAACGAAGCCGGCCGGCTACAGCGCCTCGGTCGTGGGCGGCGGCCTGATGCGCAGCCTGGGCGACCAGGAACTGCCGAGGACCCTGCCGCTCTCCTACAAGATGGCCGACGCCTACAGGGCGTTGCTGGAGTCGACGGTTGAGAGTCCGTTCGACGGTGTGATCATGGAGTACATCAACCCGCTCAACAACGGCCACGCCCTGCCGACGATCCAGTGCGCGCTGCAGCGACTGAGGCCCGGCGAGCACACGCGCAATCACCGGCACAACCATGGGACCGTCTACAACGTCCATCGCGGCCACGGGTTCAGCATCGTCGACGGCGTGAAGATGGAGTGGAACACCCACGACGTCTTCTGCGTACCGCCGGGCTCCTGGCACGAGCACGCCAACCTCGAAGCCGACACCGACGCGGTGCTGTTCTCCGTCGGGGACTTCCCCATCGTGGAGGCCGCAGACTGGGTCCGCGAGGAGGAAGGCGCGCCGCAAGAGGTGCTCGAGGTCCGCTAGCGGCGCAGCCCAGACGCCTAGGCGCTCGTCTCGACGCGCTGGCCGTCCGCGAACTTCAGGGCATGGGTGCGCTCGCCCGTGAGCATCTCGGTGTGCACCGACTTCGACACCGGGGCAAGCCGGGCCACCATGCTCCAGTTCTCCCCGCCGTCGCCGGTCCACCAGATCTCGCCGTCGGTCATGCCGGCGAACAGCTGCACGTTCCCGCCCGCCTCTTCGAGGCACATCGCCTCGACGTTACCGTGCAGCCGGTCGGGCAGCCCGCCCGTCAGCACCGTCCAGGAGCGTCCTCCGTCGACGCTCCTGCCGATCCGGCCGCCGGCGAACCCCTCGATCGAACCGTCCTGCACCCAGGAGCGCGGTCCCGTCCGCGAGGCGGACACGTACATGGTGTCCGGGTTGCTCGGCAGATGCACCAGCTGGTCGGGATAGCCGCCGATGTCGTTCTCCTTGCCGAACAGCTCCTGCCACGACCTCCCTCCGTCCTCGCTCAGCAGCAGCCCGGCGCCGCCCGTGGTCCTGACCATGGAGGGGTTGCGGGGGTCGATGACGGTGCGGTGCACGTCCGGGTTCGGCACGTCGATATCCGCCCACGTGCGGCCGCCGTCGGTGCTCTCCAGCAGCCCGCCGACCTCGATGCTCAGGTACATGTGCGCGGGGTCGTTCGGGTGGAAGTTGATGTGCTTCAGGTGCGCCTCGAACGGGTCGGCGGCAAAGCGCCAACGGGGGACCGACGCGACAGACCGGACTTCCGGCAGTTCGGTCCACGTCATGCCCATGTCATCGCTGTAGTAGAGGTGGGCAGGCTCTGTTCCGGCGAACAGGCGCTTCCCGCCCTCCACCTCAACAGCGGCGAGGCTGAACAGGCTACGGACGTCGATGCCCGAGTCGCGCGCCTGCCACGTCTCCCCGCCGTCCTGGCTGGCGTATACGCCGTCCCACCAGGCACCCGCAAAGACCGCGCCGTCCACGAACAGCAGCGCGTGGATGTGCTTACCTGCGAGCGTATGGCTGACGACCGGCCAGCGGTCGCCGTCGCGGCGCAGTTTCACCACGCCGTCCATGGTCCCCACGAGCACCTCGCCGCTCGGGAGGTCTGACGAATAGATGGTCGTGCCGCCGTGCGAGAGTCCGAGCATCAGTCTTCCTCCTGCTGAGTCGAGGGACAGGTGACGCAACGATTGCACTTGAACGCGCCTGTCTACCTGTAGGTGTGGATGTCCTGGTACCCTTGGCTGGACGAAATCGAGAACAGAGGCACCTTCCCTCCTCACCCCGTCCGTCGGCATCGGTATCGTGTACGTCAGTTCAGCCTCGTTTCCCGCTACCGCGATAC